>DUBH01000019.1:52958-102709 GCA_012960415.1 Henriciella sp.
TTTGGAGTCTGCTTGCCAGACCATTTCGAAGTCATTGTCTGGATCGACGGAGCCATCCTTGGAAGGAAGATCCCGCACGTGGCCGTACGAGGCGAAGACTTTGTAGTCCTTGCCAAGATACTTGTTGATCGTCTTCGCTTTTGCCGGCGACTCGACAACGACAACTTTCATACAGGGTGACCTCCAGAGCGCGGCGGAACTTGTGTGCGGTGGCGGCCAGTGTCAACAGGACCGCAGAATCTCATCCGTCTTCGCGGTATGCCAGAACGGCTAGGCTGGCAAAGAGCGCAAAGACGGCAGGTGCCCACGCCGCGATCAGCGGCGGCAACGCACCCGATGCGCCCAGACTGGAGGAGAACTGCATAATGAAAAAGACACCAGCTGCAGCGAGTGACCCGGTTGCCACCAGACGGCTTGTACCGCCGAGCCGCGACATGCGCAGGCAGACCAGCGCGCCGATGAGACCCATTGCCGTAAAAAAGAGCGGCATTGCGGTCAGCCCGTAGAGACGAACCTGAAAGCGTGAGGAGTCGAGGCCAGCCTGACTGGTTTGGCGAATAAAGCCGGGCAGACGCCAGAAGCCGATCGTGTTTGGCGAAGTAAACCGGTCAAGCAGGCGGTCCGGATCGAGATCGGTCGGAATAGCGAGCGTGTCCATCTGCTCCGGTGAGCGGCCGGGAATGTTTTCGACGAGGTTCTCGATCTGCCAAAAGCCATCGGTGATGCGCGCGCGCTCGGCATCGATACGGCGAATGAACTCATAGCGATCGGTCGGGCGTCCATCCTGAAAGACGCGGCCTTCCTCGATCATCTTCACATCCCGAAAGATCTGACCCGTTTCATCGACCGACTGGGCGCTGATGACGATCTGCGAATTGCCATCGCCTTGACGCAGCCAAACATCCTCCCGGCTGGAATCGACGCGCACACCGCCAGTGATCAGGATGGAGTTTCGTGACTGCTCGAACTGGCTGGATAGCCGCGCGCCAAGAGGGTTGAGCACCATCATGGAAAAGAGCCCGAGAGCGACCGAGAGCACCATGACGGGCGCAAGAAACTCCCATGCAGAAAGCCCGCTTGCCCGGATGACTGCGAGTTCGGATCGGGTATTGAGGCGGTTATAGGCAATCATCGCCGCCACAAGGACAGCGAAGGGCAAGGTCTGCTCAATCAGTCCCGGAAGCTTCATGAAGGAGAGACCGACCGCTTCCAGTGGCGATAGCTGAACGTCGCCGCCGACCGTCCGAAGCTGCTCGACCACATCGACCAGCATGATGGTGGCCGTGAAGATGGCCAGCACGAGCGCCAGCCCGCTAAGCAGCTGCCAGATTATGTATCTCTGGATACGGGTCAGGAACATTAGTGAGCCGCTCCCAGAATGCGAGAGGGGACCTTGTTACGCCACTTGAAGAAGATGAGCGACAACACAGCGGCGGTCCCAAGCGGTACCAGCCACTGTGCGACATTCGCGCCAATGCTGCTCCGGCTCGCCGATTGTACAACGAGCTGGACGATCACGAGCAAAAGCGCGCCGCCCGTCGCGAACGCAATGCGCCGCGAATAACCTCGCCGATTAAAGTCACCGCCCAGCACGGCCATCACCGCGATAAGCGCCATGGCAATCGAGACGAGCGGTGTCGTCAGTCGCGCGTTGGCTTCAGAAAGGAAGGCTTCCTGGTCGCGCAGCTCCTGATAGCTCGTCGTGTCGATATATAAAAGTTCGTGCAGATACCGGTCAGAGGCCTTGAGGACGATGGCAGCATTGTCGTCCACGAAGGGCGTCAGATCGAAGGTCGACTGGTCAAAGTTCAGGACCGAGAGGGCGCCATTGGCATCGATCTGATGGATCTGGCCTTCCCACATGATGATGCTTGGGACGCCGTCGACTTCGACGAAGCGGCCGCGCTGGGCGAGATAGTCACGCGAATCGGTTTCGGTCTCGCGATTATCTGAGATGAGCACGCCGATGAGGTCTCCGCCGCGCGACTCGCGGGCAAAGACTGTGAGGCCCTCGCCCGCAGTGGTGAATTGTCCGGGGCGAACCAGCGATGTCGCGAGGTCGGTTCGGGCATCCTGTACGGTCTCACGCAACAGGCGCTGTGCCGTCGGCTGGACCCAGAGATTGACGCCTAGATGAACGATCGCGGCCAGAACGGCGAGCCGCACGATGGGTGAGGCGATATCCCAACGTGTCATGCCCGCAGCGCCGGCAACAACAACTTCATTATCGCGGTGCAGCTTGTTGAGAGACCAGATCGTGGCGACGAAAACGGCAAGCGGCGTCAACAGCGCGATAACTTGCGGTGCCCCGAGCGCAACGATGGTAAAGTAAGTCAGTGCCGACTGGCGGTTTTCTACGATGATGTCGGTCTGCGACAGACCCTGCGCCAGGATCGCCAGGAGGGTCAGGCCGCCCACAATGATCAAGACAGAGCGAAACACTTGCCTGAAAAGATAGCTCTGAATGCGTTTCATTGCGCCTTTGAATACAGTTTTTTGTGTGCGTGGCACTGCCTAGCGAGTTGATTGGCGCGCGTCGATGCTTAGTTTTCGCTTCAAACGGAGTTTATTCATGAAAATCACATTTGCTGAACAAGCAGAAACCGAAATTGTCGCGTTTGTAATCGATCAGGATGGCGGTCTGCCTGATGCCGCTGCGTCCCTCGACGAATCAAGCGGCGGCCTGCTGAGCGAAGCGCTCGGCCAGAAACGCTTTACAGGTAAGCATGGCCAGACAGCTGTCGTCGTTCTGCCAAAGGGCGCATCTGCTCGCCGCGCAATTCTCATCGGTGGTGGCAAGCCAGCCGACCGCGATGCCCGCGCCCAGGAAAAAATCGGCGCGCTTCTGGTCAAAAGCCAGGCCGGCAGCGGCTTTAAATCGCTCGCCGTTTATGCCGACGATGCCGAGTTTGCCGCACGCGTCGCAATCGGTGCGAAGCTTGCGTCCTACCGTTTCGACGACTTCTTTACCAAGCTGAAGGATGACGACAAGCCGAGCCTCAAGACGTTTACGCTCGTCACCAGCGACGAAAAAGCGGCAAAGGCCAAATGGAAGCCGCTCGATGCTGCGGCCGATGGCACCTTCCTTGCGCGCGATCTGATGAACACTCCGCCAAACGTGCTCTATCCGGCGACCTTTGCCGAGAAGATCAAGGAACTCGAAAAGCACGGCATCGAAGTTGAGATCCTCGGCGAAAAGGAAATGGAAAAGCTGGGCATGGGCTCGCTGCTTGGTGTCGGCCAGGGCTCAGTGAAGGAATCCAAGCTCGGCATCATGAAATGGATGGGCGGCAAGAAGGGCGACGCGCCTGTCGCGCTTTGCGGTAAGGGCGTCTGTTTCGATACTGGTGGTATCTCGCTGAAGCCAGGACCGGGCATGGAAGCGATGCGCGGCGACATGGGCGGTGCAGCTGCCGTGACTGGTGCGATGCTCGCGCTGGCAAAGCGCAATGCCAAGGCCAATGTGGTTGGTCTCGTAGGCCTCGTAGAGAACATGCCTGACGGCAATGCAATCCGTCCCGGCGATATCCTAACCTCGGCTTCCGGCCAGACGATCGAAGTTCTCAACACCGATGCCGAAGGCCGCCTCGTTCTCGCGGACGTGCTCTGGTACGCCCAGAAAGAATTCAAGCCGAAATCCATCGTCGACCTCGCGACGCTCACCGGCGCGATTGTCATCTCGCTTGGTCACCACCATGCCGGTCTTTTCACCGACAATGATGAGATGGCCGAGCAGCTGACCAAGGCAGGTCTTGCCGAAGGTGAGCGTGTCTGGCGCCTGCCGATCGGGCCGGAATATGACCGCCAGCTGAAGTCGCAATTTGCCGACATGAAAAATATCGGCGGCAAGTCTGCTGGTTCCATCACGGCGGCGCAGTTCCTGAAGCGCTTCGTCAATGAAGGTCAGGCCTGGACCCACCTCGATATCGCAGGCGTTGCCTGGGTCGAGACCGAGAAGTCGCCGCTCGATCCGAGCTGGGCATCTGGCTACGGCCCGCGCCTCCTTGATCGGTGGATCGCCGATAATTACGAGGGCTGATCGACATGAAGAAGGCCGTGCCACTCGAGGAGTTTGTTACGGCCTTCGGCGATGTCGTTGGTGTATCTTGTACGCGTGAAACCTGGCTTTACCGAGACTTGCGGATAGACGATGATGAGCTTGGTTGGGCTTTCATGGAAATGGCCGCGGCGGGACATCCCATTCCTTCCGAATTCGAAATTGACCCTTACAAATACCTGCCTGACTGCGGGGGCTGGCCATTCAACAAGCAATGCGCTGACCTCACGCTTCGCGAATTGTACGCTTTCAGTCAGTTTGAGGTCCGTTCATGACTGAAGCCAGTAGGGCTGAGTGGTGGTTCTATCATCTCAAGCGGACGACGCTTGAGCAGGCGGCTGGTCCACTTCTTGAAAAATGTCTGGAGCGGGGCTGGCGCGTACTCGCCGTCAGCCCCGATATCCGCCGCCGCGGTGCGCTCGATGCGGCTCTTTGGACTTACGACGACCAGAGCTTTTTGCCCCACGGTCAGGCCGAAGCGGCAGGCCTCGACCCGGCGCGCCAGCCGGTTCTGATCGCTGAAAAGCCAGAAAATCTGAATGAGGCCGCCGTCGCACTACTTATGGACGGCGCCGACATGCCCGTCGACGCGTCCTATACGCGGTGCATGGTGATGTTCGACGATGGCGATACGCCGGTGCGCAACAAGGCGCGCAAGATGTTCAAGGCGGCATCGGATGCGGGGCTTACCACCCGCTACTTCCAGCAGACGGAACAGGGCGGCTGGAAAGAAGCTGGCTAGGTTCTCGGTGGGCTGCTCGGTCTCGAGATCAGCAGAATGATCAGCGAGACCACGGTGACGATACCGAGTGTTCCCATGATTTCTGCGCCATAAGCGGGAACGGTGCCGGTCCAGAGCCAGATAAGCGCATAGATTGCCGAGATCAGCACAGCCAGCGCGATCATCAATCTCAAAATACCGGTCATGGGCTGAAGTCCTCTTCTCAAGCGGTAATCTCGCCTGACTCTAGTGGTTGAAGCCCAGTCTGTCAGCAGGAGTTGCCCGACTGCGGCCTGCTCGCTATAGGCCGCGCGAGAGTTTCACCCAAAGCAAGACTATTGAAGGAGCCATTCATGGCTATCCAACGCACTTTTTCGATCATCAAGCCGGACGCGACCGAGCGCAACCTGACCGGCGCCGTCAACGCTGTCATCGAGAAGGCAGGCCTGCGCATTATCGGCCAGCGTCGTATCCAGATGACCCGCGCACAAGCTGAGCGCTTCTACGACGTCCACAAGGAACGCCCGTTCTTTGGTGAGCTGGTTGACTTCATGACCTCCGGTCCAGTCGTCGTTCAGGTTCTCGAAGGCGAGAACGCCGTCAAAGCGTACCGCGATGTCATGGGCGCAACCAACCCGGCCGATGCCGATGAGGGCACGATCCGCAAGCTCTACGCAAAGTCGATCGGTGAGAACTCGGTTCACGGCTCCGACAGCGAAGAAAACGCTGCCCTAGAGATCCGCCAGTTCTTCTCTGAGGCTGACATCGCAGGCTAATCGCCCGTCAGCATCAATGAATTGGGAGCCCTCTCGTCTTCGGCGGGAGGGCTCTTTCTATTTGGTAAACGCAGATTAACCATTATCGCGCGATAGTTGATTCGTCTGAGCATGGAGGATCCGCGCGGATGAAACGTTTGATCTATCTGTCGAAAGCCCGCCCTTCGCTGCGCGATGATACGCTATACGACCTGCTCGCGGCTGCACGCGACCACAATCGCGAGGCGTCAATCACAGGTCTGCTCATCCATCAGGAGCAGCTCTGCCTGCAGGTGATTGAAGGCGACGAGTCGGCGGTTCGCGATTGCTATGCCCGCATCCGGCGGGACTGGCGCCATGAAAACTGTCAGGTGATCTTCCACGACGATGTACCGGGAAGGCTCTTTACGGGCTGGCCATTGGCCTACCGCGCTGGACGCGACCTTGAGCGCGGGCAGGTGCGGCAACTGGCGGATATCGTCGAATGTGCGACACGGCTCGCGGCAAAGCCGACCGATTCCGATCGCTGGGCTATGGATGTGTATCTGCGGGCGCTGCTCGACAGCTTCAGCGCGCTGACGGTGCAGTAATCATCCTACATGCATCGGCGAGCGCGCGCGGATAAAGCTCGTGCTCGGCGATCAGGACGCGCGCGGCCAGGCTGTCCGGCGTATCTCCTGCCTTCACCGGCACGCGGGACTGTCCGATAATCGCCCCTTCATCGACGCCCTCAGTCACCCAATGCACCGTGCAGCCGGCTTCGCTGTCGCCTGCGTCGATAGCGCGGGCATGCGTATCAAGACCCGGATAGGCGGGAAGCAGCGACGGGTGGATGTTCACCATACGGCCTTCCCATTTGCCGACGAACCATGGCGTCAGCACGCGCATGAAGCCGGCGAGCGCGATGATGTCGATTTCGTGCCGTGTCAGCGTTTCGTGAAGCGCTTCCTCAAAGGCGCGGCGGTCATTGTACTGCTTGTGCGGAATAAGGGCTGTTTCGACGCCGAAGCGCTTAGCTGTCGCCAGCCCTGGCGCACCTTCTCTATTCGCGATCACCAGTCTTGGCTTTGCCGGGTACGACTCGTCGACAGAGGCGTTCAGCAGGCTCTCCATGTTGGAGCCGCGGCCTGAAATCAGGATGCCGAGATTGAGCCGGTTCATGCGGGAACGAGATCACCAATGACGACCGGATTCTCGCCGACGGCTTGAAGGTCTGCGATTGCACGCTCTGCCTGATCGGGTGAGACGGCGAAGACAAGACCGATGCCCATATTGAAGGTGCGATGCATCTCGTCCTCGGCGACATTGCCTTCTTCCTGAAGCCAGCGGAAAATATCCGGTAGCGGCCATGCAGCCCGGTCGAAACGCGGGGTCAGATCATCTGGCAGCATGCGAGGCACGTTCTCGGTCAGACCGCCGCCCGTGATGTGGGCGAGCCCCTTGATCCGCTCATTGCGGATGAGCGGCAGGGCAGCGTGCGAGTAGAGGCGGGTCGGCGTGAGCAGAGCCTCGCCAAGGGGCTTGTTGCTGAACGGTGCCGTTGCATCCCACTTCAGGCCTGTGCGCTCCACAATCCGGCGGATGAGCGAATAGCCATTGGAGTGCGGGCCAGAGGAGGCAATTCCGATCAGGACGTCACCGGCTTTCATTTCGGCAAAGCGAGGCAGGACATTCTCGCGCTCAACCGCGCCCACGACGAAACCTGCAAGGTCATAATGGCCGGGCGGATACATGCCCGGCATCTCGGCAGTCTCACCGCCGACGAGGGCGCAGCCAGCTTGTCTGCAGCCTTCAGCGATACCGGAAATCACGGCCTCGGCGATTCCCGCATCGAGCTTCCCGCAAGCGAAATAGTCGAGGAAGAACAGTGGCTCTGCGCCCTGCGCCAGCACATCATTTGCGCACATGGCAACGAGGTCGATCCCGACCGTGTTGTGGATGCCGGTTTCGAAGGCCAGCATCAGCTTCGTGCCAACACCATCGGTGCCTGAAACCAGGATCGGATCCTTCCAGTTCTCCTTCTTCAGGTCGAACAGGGCGCCGAAGCCGCCAAGGCCGCCCATGACGCCTGCGCGGCGGGTTGCCTTGGCCAATGGAGAGATCGCATCGACAAGGCGTTCGCCTGCCTCAATGTCGACACCAGCGTCCTTATAGGAGAGAGAGGGTTTGTCTTTTGAAGTCATGGGCAAGCGCGTTACCATGTGGATGAATGTTCGGCCAGCCGACATGGCGGTTCCATCGTGCCAGCGGCCTTGCTAAGGACATTTCCAACCGGAGTCGGAAAGGCGACCAAATGACCAGACGAATCCTTCTGATGTTTGCTGTGGTATTTTTTGCAGCGGGCACTGCGGCGGCCCAGCTGCGCGATATCTATACGATCCGGGAGATCGAAGTCGAGGAAACCGCTGGCAGCGTGATCCAGGCCCAGCAGGAAGCTTTCGCCTCTGCACGCGTCAAAGGTGCCTACCGACTTTTCGAGCGCCTCACACTCCCGGAAGACCGCTCTGGCAAGTTATCGTCGGGCGCGGTGAGCGCAGCCGTTGCAAACCGTCTCGCGGTGGCTGTCGACGTTGAAGAGGAAGAGCGCGGCGGCGGCAAATATGTCGGCAAGCTCGCCGTGGTCTACAATCCGACCAATGTCCGCGAATTCCTCGATGAGCGCTCTATTCCCTATATCGATCAGCTGGCGCCGAAATCCGTTGTCTTCCCGGTCCGCAGCTCTGCAAACGCCGTCGCATGGAATTCAGCCTGGCCTAATTCGTCGCGCGGACGTCTCGCGCCGTTCGAGACCTCACGTGGCACGTCGGCGACGACCTCTTCGGTCTGGCAGGAGTTGCAGGGCGACGTCATGGCGGCAAATGCCCGCCGCGCCATTAAGGCTGAGCTTCTCGGCGATGCAGGTAGCTACCGCGTCCGTCTGATCAGTGTCACGGCTGCAGGCGAAACCGATCTTGGCACGACAGGGTCGGCTGCGACCTTGGAAGCGGCCGCTGAAAACGCTGCCGACCTCCTCGATACCGTCTGGAAGCGTTCGGCAATCATCCGCTCGGGTGAGCGTACGCCGGTCGAGGCCACCGTTCTCTTCACATCCCTTCCTGAGTGGAATTCGCTGCGCAGCGCGCTGGCACGTTCCCCGCTGGTATTTGGCTTCGAGATCGTCGGCCTATCGCGTCAGGGCGCTGTGGTGCGTTTCGCCTATGCCGGTGAACGTGACCAGTTCATTGCTGGCCTGCGTGAACGCGGCCTCATGGCTGATACTGACGATATGGGCTGGGTGATGACCTCTGCGGTAACGCGCGCGCCGAGCTAGTTCTGGTGTCACGCACGGACCATCCCCAACGGAAAAGCCGTCAGCTCAAGTTCGAATTCCCCGGTAAGGGGCATACGCTGGACACGCTGGCGGTCACCGACGCCAACAGGACCGCGATTGCGCTTCTGAAACGCTGGCCTGACTGGCGCACAGCCGCGTTCTGCCTTGTGGGCGATGAACTGTCCGGGCTGACGACAGCGGCGCAGGCCTGGTGCGAGCTTGCGGGCGGTTCAATGCTGGGGGCGAAGGCGCTGTCCAAGCTTTCGCACAAGAAGATCGACGCGATTGCGAACACCCCTATCGCGGTTGACCGGGCCGATCTTGTGGAGAATGACGACAACCTCCTGTCGCTTATCAATCTGTCTGCCAGTCATGGCGGGTCATTGCTGCTGACGGGACGGGTCCCACCGGCGCGCTGGCGCACGCGTCTTCCGGACCTGCAGTCGCGGCTCAGCGCGATGACCTTGATCGAACTTGGGCCACCGGACGATGAAATGATCTCGATCCGTCTCAGGGCTGCAATGAAACGCCGCTACCTGAAACTACCGGACGAGGTGGAGTCCTATCTGATCATCCGGCTCGAACGCAGCTATGCGGCCATTGAAAACTTCGTGGAAAATCTTCACGAAATGAGTGACGGGCGTGAGGTAACAGTTCCTCTCGCCCGGGAAATTCTGGACGAGATGGACGGCACGCGCCCGCTGTTTGACGACTAGATGGGACAGGCAAGAGGCAGCCGATGAGCACGACGGAAACAACGTCCCGGGAAAAAGTGCCGACGCGCACTGGAAAGTCCTTGATCGATCAGCCCCAGAGGTTTTTGAACCGGGAGCTGTCCTGGCTGAAGTTCAATGAGCGGGTGCTGGAAGAAGCGCACAACGTCTCGCATCCCTTGCTTGAGCGCCTTCGCTTCCTTTCGATATCCGCAAACAATCTGGATGAGTTCTTCATGGTCCGATATGCGGGCTTGCGCGAGCAACTTCGTGCTGGCGTGATGCGTACGAGCCAGGATGGGATGACGCCTTCCCAGCAGGTCGAAGCCATCGAGAAGCAGTCAGCCAAACTGATGGAGGCCCAGCAGGCCTGCTGGCGTGAAGTACGCGGATTGCTCGATGAAGAGAAGATTGAGGTCAAGCGGATTGGTGAGCTCACCAAGACCGATCTTGGCTGGCTGCGTGATCATTTCGAAAGCCATATCTTCCCGATACTGACCCCCCAGGCGGTCGATCCGGCACATCCGTTCCCATTCATTCCAAACCTCGGCTTTGCGGTGGCTTTCCAGCTGGCACCTGAGAGCGCTGGTGAAGCGATGGTCGGCCTTGTGCCCATGCCGGCCTTCTCGCCGCGCTTCATTCGCCTGCCGGACAGAAATCGCCAGTCGGTCCGTTTCGTCCGTCTCGAGAGCGTCATCGCGACCTTCATGGACATGCTGTTTCCGGGCTATCGCTCACTCGGGCATTGCGTCTTCCGCATCGTCCGCGACAGCGATATCGAGGTCGAGGAAGAGGCCGAAGACCTCATCCACGAGTTCGAGATCCTGCTGAAGCAGCGCCGCCGGGGCCGGATCGTACGTATCCACATCGATGGGGATGCGCCCGAAGAGCTTGAGAAATTTATCACTCGCGAAATCGGCTCCGAGCCTCGCGATGTGATGATTCTTCATGGCCTGCTTGGCATGAAGAACCTCTCAGAGCTGATTATCGACGACCGGATGGACCTGCAGTTCAAACCGTATGAGCCGCGCTACCCCGAACGCATCCGGGAGATGGGAGGCGACTGTTTTGCCGCCATCAAGGCGAAGGATTTCGTTGTTCACCACCCGTACGAGTCGTTCGATGTCGTTATCCAGTTCATCCGTCAGGCGGCGATTGACCCCGATGTCGTCGCGATCAAGCAGACGCTGTACAGAACGACGTTGAACTCTCCCATTGTCGCGGCGCTGCAGGAAGCGGCCGAGATGGGCAAAAACGTCACCGCCCTGGTCGAGATCAAGGCGCGCTTCGACGAGGAAACCAATCTGCGTCTTGCCCGTGATCTGGAGCGGGCAGGGGTCCAGGTCGTCTATGGCTTTCTCGACTACAAGACCCACGCAAAGGTCTCACTCGTGGTGCGACGCGAGGGCGGAAAGCTCGTTTCCTACACGCACTTTGGCACGGGCAATTACCACCCTGTGACAGCGCGAATCTATACCGATCTCTCGCTTTTCACATCTGATCCGGCGCTCGGCCGCGATGCGAACAAGCTTTTCAACTACATCACCGCTTACCGTGAACCGCCTGAAAAGGCACCGGATTTCGACAAGATCGCCATGTCGCCGCGCACGCTTGAGCCACATCTCATCGAGATGATCGACCATGAGGCCGAGAATGCGAAGGCCGGCAAGCCGAGCGGCGTCTGGGCGAAGATGAATTCGCTTGTCGATGGCGATGTCATCGATGCGCTTTATCGCGCAAGCCAGGCGGGCGTGCCCATCGTTCTTGTTGTACGCGGCATTTGCTGCCTTCGTCCCGGCGTGCCGGGTCTTTCAGAAAACATACAGGTGAAGAGTCTGATCGGCCGTTTCCTCGAACACTCGCGGATCGTCTGCTTTGCGAATGGTGAGAATCTGCCATCGGCACGGGCGAAAGTGTGGATTTCGTCGGCGGACTGGATGCAGCGCAATCTCAAGCGCCGGGTCGAAGCCCTGGTGCCGATTGAAAACCCGACCGTGCATCGTCAGGTGCTGAACCAGATCATGATCGCAAATCTCAATGACGACGAGCAAAGCTGGGAGATGGACGGCGACGGCGAGTTCCACCGTCTGCGCCCGCCTGAGCGTGGCAAGGGTTTTAGCGCGCACCGCTACTTCATGGAGAATCCGTCGCTGTCTGGCCGGGGCAACGCACTCGTCGTCTCGATTCCGCCAAGGCTCGCGCCGAAGAAGCGGGGCTCTAAATGAGGCTAGCGCTGCAGCCGGAAAAAGCTGCCGTTGTAGATATCGGCTCGAACTCCGTCCGGCTCGTCATTTACGAGGTTACGGGCGCGGCGGCGCTTCCATACTTCAACGAGAAAGTGCTTGCTGGGCTGGGGCGCGGTCTGCCCGAGACAGGAAGATTATCGCCTGAAGGTGTCGTCGAAGCCGTGGCCGCAATCCGTCGCTATCGGGCGATCCTGACCGGTCTTGGCGTGACACAGGTGACGGCAGTCGCAACTGCCGCCGTCCGCGACGCAGAAGACGGGCCCGAATTCGCTCGCATGGCGGCCACCGAGCTGGGTGCTAGACTTCGTATCCTGCCGGGGCCGGAGGAAGGGCGACTCTCGGCGCTTGGCGTCCGCTCTGGCTTTGACCAGCCTGATGGGCTCGTCGGCGATCTCGGCGGCTCCAGCCTCGAATTCCAGCCCATCTCGCCCGCTGGTCAGGACGGGCACGGCGAGACCCACAAACTTGGCCCCTTCTCCATGCCGCATGGCGATGATGCGAAGCCTACAGAACGACGCAAGGCTATTCGCAAGGTCCTGAAATCATCCGAGCTTATCAATCAAGGGCATCGGAGGCTCTATGCGGTAGGCGGCTCCTGGCGCGCATTGGCCAGCATCCACATGGATCTAAAGGCCTATCCGCTCGCCATCCTGCATGGCTACCGGATGACGGGCCCCGCTATCCGTTCCGTCGTCCGGACAGTGCTTGCCACACAACGTGACAAGGAACTCGCTAGCCGTATCTCCAGCCTCGTTGGGCGTCGTTACGACACGATTATCCACGCCGCGCTCGTCCTTGATGAAGTCTTTGATGCAGGCGGGTTCAAGGAAGTCCTGATTTCGGCAAATGGTCTGCGCGAAGGTGTTCTTTTTGACCGGGGTGAAAAGCTGCTATTCGAAACGATGCGAGAGCCGTTCGGCGATGCGCTGATCGACGGGACGATCGCTTTCCTCAGACTTGAAGAATCCCAGCTGGCCTTCGGAGAGGCGCTCTACAAGTTTATCCGGCCGGTCCTGCCGCGCTCACATGCGCGCCAACGCCTGTTCAAGGCAGCCTGTCTGATGGCGGATTGCGGTGGGCGTTTTCATCCCGACCATAGAGCCGACATGGCCTATTATCTGATCCTGCGCTCGCCCATACGCGGGATCACGCATGATGAGCGCGTGCTTCTCGCCCACGCGACGGGTGCGCGCTACACGCACAAATTTCAGCGCCCGAAGCCGTTCGCAGGGCTCGGCCTCGAATCCGATGACCAACTCGCACGGATCATGGGAGCAGCCATGCGACTTGGCGCGGTTTACTCAGGGCGTTCAGCGCCACTTCTCAAGCAGGTGAAGCTGAAGACATCGAAGTCGAAACTCATCCTTGAGGTTCAGCCGAGCGCTGAGGACATGATCTCAGGCACCGTGAAGAAGCGTTTCGAGCAACTCGCCACTTTCATGGATCTCGACGCCCAGATTGTGACTGCCGAATGAGCCGAGTGCCCTGTCTCAGCTTTTGGGTTCGAAAAGGCGGACCTGACCGCTCTCGAAGGAAAGCGCGAGTTTGCCCGTGAGCAGGGCGCGCGCCTTCTTGCCGAACACATCATAGCGCCAGCCTGATAGAGCAGGGATATCCTTGTCCGTCTCGCCGCGCGCGATGCGCTCGATGTCAGCGGCGTTCGCAATAAGACGAGGAACCACCTCTACATCCTCGCTGACATATTTCAGGAGGACTTTGAGCATCTCAGGTGCGCCGGCGGGGGTTTGCGGGTTTTGCTTGCGCGGCGGAGCCGGCGGGGCATGGGCGTCCGGGTCTGCGAGCGCGGTTTCCACTGCCTGCATCAGGCCATCGGCATTGCGCGAGCGGATGAAGCCCTTAGGCACAGCACGCAGTCTGTCGAAATGGTCTTCCGACTTCGGCTTCTGGTCTGCGATTTCCTGAATGGCATCATCCTTCAGGATACGCCGGCGCGGGCGGTCCAGCGTTTGCGCCTGACGCTCGCGCCATTCTGCCACCGACGCAAACACGGCAAGATATTCCTTGTGGGTCTTGCGAACTTTCAGTCGTTGCCAGGCATTTTTCGGATCGGTGTCATACAAGGCCGGGTCAGAAATGCTGGCCATCTCTTAAGCGATCCATTCCATCCGTCCGCGCTTTTCAAGCTCGTCGCGCATCCAGAGATAGGCGTCGCGCAGGTGGGTTACGTCGCCAAGCGCATAGGCGAGCTGCTTGTCCGACAGGGGACGGCGCTTCCAGTCGGTAAACTGGCTCGATTTGTCGATATGCTGGCGGAGGACGCGCTGGATCAGATTGTCATATGAAATCGAATCGCCAAGGCCGAGCGCCATGGCCGCAACCTGCGTGTCGAAAACCGGCGCAGGCGGCGTACCGATCAGCTTGTTGAAGATTTCCATGTCCTGGCGGGCGGCGTGAAATACCTTCACGCGTGAGGTGTCGGCCAGAAGGTCCAAGAAAGGTTTGAGATCGATCTCATCGGCCTTGGGGTCGATGACACCTTCCACGCCCGGTGCAGATGCCTGGATCAGGCAGAGCTCCGGCCAGAAGGTCGTTTCGCGGTGAAATTCGGTATCGACACAGATGAAATCACTCGCCGAAAGCGAATCGCAGAACTTTTGCAGCTCTTCCTGCTGTGTAATCGGCGTCAGCGTCTTGTCAGTCATGGCGCGCACGCGTATCGCATCCGCACAACAATGGCGAGGGGAAGGTTCACAAATCCTCTCAGACCTCAAGAATCCTCGGAGCGAGATAATGCACGCTTACCGCACCCATACCTGCGGCGAACTCACCAAGTCTGATGTTGGCGCCACGGTGAAACTTTCCGGCTGGCTGCACCGCCGCCGCGAGCATGCCGGCGCGCTGTTCATCGACCTTCGCGACCATTACGGCCTTACGCAGGTCGTGGTGTACCCGAATGCAGCCTTCTATGAAGACGCCAAGCGCGCGACGGCCGAGAGTGTGCTGACGGTCACCGGCAAGGTAATTGCGCGCGATGCTGAAGCGGTCAACCCGGAGCTGCCGACCGGTGAGGTGGAGCTTCCTGCCGAGACGCTGAACATTGAAAGCGCCGCAGCCAAGCTGCCGCTGCCTGTGTTCGCTGAACCGGACTATCCTGAAGAAATCCGCCTCAAGCATCGTTATCTCGATCTGCGGCGTGAGACGCTGCACAAGAACATGATCCTGCGTAGCCAGATCATTGCGAGCCTTCGCCGCCGCATGATCGAACAAGGCTTCACCGAATATCAGACTCCAATCCTGACGGCCTCCTCGCCGGAAGGCGCGCGCGACTTCCTCGTGCCGTCGCGCCTGCACCCGGGTGAATTCTACGCGCTCCCACAGGCGCCGCAGCAGTTCAAGCAGCTGCTCATGGTGTCCGGCTTCGACCGTTACTTCCAGATCGCGCCATGTTTCCGCGATGAGGACGCCCGCGCTGATCGCTCACCAGGTGAGTTCTACCAGCTCGATATCGAGATGAGCTTTGTTGAGCAGGAGGACGTCTTCCAGGCGATCGAGCCAGTGATGCGCGGCGTCTTCGAGGAATTCGCAGACTGGCAGGGCAAGGGCCGCACCATGCCGGAAGGCGCGTTCCCGCGCATTCCATATGCCGAAGCCATGGCGAAGTACGGCTCTGACAAGCCGGACCTGCGCAACCCGATCGAGCTTGCCGACGTCACCGACTTCTTCGCCGATGAAAGCAAAACGGGCTTTTCCATTTTCGCGAAGATCATCGCAGGTGGCGGCAAGGTTGTTGCCATTCCTGCGCCAAAGGCCGCCGAGCAGAAGTCCCGCAAATTCTTCGACGACCTAGACAAGTGGGCAAAAAAGGAAATGCAGGCACCCGGCCTTGGCTATGCTCGTCTGAAAGAGGCCGATGGCGGCGGTGTCGACAGCCAGGATCCCGTGCTGAAGAATTTCGACGCCGATCACCTCAAAGCCTTCCTTCAGCAACTTGGGCTGGGCGCAGGCGACGGTATCTTCTTCTCCGCTGGCAATCACGACGCCGCTTACAAGCTGGCCGGCGCTGCCCGTAACAAGGTCGGCGAAGAGCTGGAGCTCATTGAGCAAGGCATCTTCAAGTTCTGCTGGATCGTTGATTTCCCGATGTATGAGTGGGACGAGGATAACAAGAAGATCGACTTCTCGCACAACCCGTTCTCGATGCCGCAGGGCGGCATGGAAGCGCTTGAGCAGGCAGACACAGTTGAGAAGCAGCTGGAGCTGAAGGCCTTCCAGTACGATATCGTCTGCAACGGCGTGGAGCTGTCCTCCGGAGCCATCCGGAACCATCGCCCTGATATCATGCTCAAGGCCTTTGAGCTCGCTGGCTATGGCGCCGACGTCGTCGAGGCAGAGTTTGGCGGCATGCTGAACGCGTTCCGCTATGGCGCCCCGCCGCACGGCGGCATCGCACCGGGCGTTGACCGTATCGTCATGCTGCTCGCTGAGGTCGACAATCTGCGCGATGTGACGCTGTTCCCGATGAACCAGCAGGCACGCGACCTGATGATGCAGGCTCCATCGCCGGTCGATGACAAGCAGCTTCGCGAGCTACACATCCGTCTTGCGCCGCAGGCCAAGAAGGACTGAGCGCGGTCAGCTTGATTGTACATAGATAGAAAAGCGCCCTCTGATTGCTCGGAGGGTGTTTTTTATTGACCGGCTGTCTGGATCAGACCGCCGCGCAGCTCTTCGGTTCCTGGAAGCCGGACGGCCTGACAGGATAGAAGCGCAATGCCAGCTGGTACGTTGGTATTCTCGCCAGCGCAGCTGCCTTCGAAGATAGTGCTCTCAAGGCCCGTCGCGCCCTCAAAGCTGACATTGATCAGCCGGATGTTGGTCAGTCGCGCGCCATGCAGGTCTGCATTTGCGAAAGAGGTGCCGTTCAGGATCGCGTTGTTGAACTGGGCCTCGCGCAGGATGGCGCCGTCAAAGATTGCGCCGGTCAGATTGGCGCCGGAGAAATCTGTTCCTGACGCGCGCGCGCGCGAAAAATCTGTCCCCGTCGCGTTCGCCACGCCAAGGCGTGCGCCCGTGAGATGTGTGTCTGAAAGTGAGGCGCCTGAGAGGTTCACATTGAGCAGGCTGGCCCGCTCAAAGCGTGAGCCTTCGAAACGGGTGTTGGACAGTCTGGAGCCATCAAGCGTTGCACGGCGGAAATCAGTGCCCTTCGCCATCGCGTCCGAAAGGTCGATATTCAGGGCGCGCGTTCCGCGCAGGAAAGCGCCCGACACGTTGGCCTTGGGATAGTGCGCGGCAGAGATATCTCCGCCGGACATGTTACGTCCGCGAAGGTCGCAGCTTACGCATGAGCCACCATAGGAGGGGGCCCAAGAGACGCGCGTCGACTTTGACTGCGCGTTTGCCGCGCCGGACGCGACCCCGCAAGCAGCAAGTGCCAGAATGACAGACAAGCGACTAAATCTAAGCATGCAGCGTATTTACGAGGTCTCGAGCCCGCTTTGAACTGAATTCCCGGTAATGACTGTAGACAGATGCGGGTGTGTGTCTCTCTAGCCGCACCTTGGGATCGTCAGCCCGGCAGGCAGGCGGGTCGCCTGATCACCGCATGCCTGGCGCAATTGTGCTTGCGTCAGACCTTTGGCGAGGCGGAAGTCTGCGCCGGAAAGATTCGCGCCAGCAAGGCTGGCGCCCGCGAAGTTTGAAGACCCGAAATAGCCACCGACCAGCGTTGCGCTTTCAAGGTTCGCATTCGAGAAATTCGAGGCGTTGAACCGCACGCCGAACATGTTGGTGACCGAAAGGTTGGTGCCGCGCAAATTCCAGTTGTCGAAAGTGGACAGCTGCATGTCGCTCTGGCGAAGGCGTGCACCTGAGACGTTGATGTTGGCGATATCGAGATAGGCAAGATCTGCCTGGAAGAGGTTGCATCCGGGGCAGGATTGGCCGTTGCGCACCTTGGTGATTTCGCTGGCGTCCTGCGCCGTTGAAGGCAAGGTGAGGGCGGCAAACGCGAAAGCGGTCAGGAAATGTTTCAGCATGGCACACCTGTGGAGCTGGGAATGAGACTTACCCGGCTCTCACGCAATCGCGCTGCCAGATTCCCCACTTAGTTGAATCCGGATTCAGAGCGTGTCGGTTCATTACATGTTGCGCAATGGGCCACACGCTCGTCGCCGGTCGCCATCAGCGTGAAGCTTGAACAGTTCGGGCACGGGTCGCCCAGATAGTCTTCTTCATCCTCATCCTCCTCGCTGGCGGACGCAGATGCCGCTTCGTCGCGTTCGGCGCGCTTGCGATCCAGAATGACGATATTATCTGGCAGCTGACCGCGAGAGAAGCCGCGCGAAATGAACTGGACCGCCTCATCGGGAAGCGGTTGCGGCCCTTCGCGGGTGCCATCCTTGAGGCCGCGGCCAAGGCCATCATGACTGACATCTTCGCCAAGTTCAGCAAGGTCATCACGGCGCAGATAGGAGATGGCCAGCTCCCGGAAGATATAGTCGAGGATCGAGGTTGCCTTGGTGATACGATCATTGCCTGTCACTTCACCTGCCGGCTCGAACCGGGTGAACACGAACGCGTCGACATATTCATCCAACGGCACGCCATATTGCAGACCGAGAGACACGGCGATCGCGAAATTGTTCATCAGCGACCGGAAGGCAGCGCCTTCCTTATGCATGTCGATGAAGATCTCACCCAGTGCTCCGTCGGCGAATTCGCCAGTGTGAAGGTAGACCTTGTGGCCCCCAACGGTTGATTTCTGGATATAGCCCTTGCGGCGGTCTGGCAGTCTCGTGCGGCGGGCTGGCTTGCCGGTCGCGTCGAGCCCATCCGGGCTGAAGCCCGCCTGCGTCATCGCCCGGGCTTCTTCGGCGTGAAGGTCCTCAGCAAGCTCCATGATCGCGTTCATACGGTCCGATGCTGCGCCGTCTTCAATACGGTCGCGGGCGCGCAGATAAAGCGCAATGCCAGCCTCAAGGGCGGCTGCGCGGTCGTCATGCTCGTCCCAATCGCTCGCATCGACGCAAACAAGAGCGCCGCTTGCGGCGAGCGGCACGGCCACAGCAAATTCGAAAGCGCGGGGAACAGGCAGTGTGATGCCATGCTTGAGCAGTACTTCGCGCGCAATCGTTTCCGAGGCCGCACCCACGGCCGCATCTGCGGCGGCGATCTCGTCATCGGAAAAGCCGATCATCCCTAGAAGGGGGCGCCCATCTGTATCAAAGCTTTCAGGCGCAAGCTTGAGACGCGAAGCAATGACATCGTCGCCCAGAACCCAGCGAGAGAAGGCCGCGCCTAGTGGCAGGCCTTCCTTCAGCGCATTACGCACGCGGATGATCGCTTCGCCTGAGAAACCGCGGGCCTTCAGCGCGTCGCTATCAATGCCGTCCAGCCTGTCGAGGTCACAGCCTGCATCAAGGGCGCTGCGCAATTCGTCTGCGGCTTCAGGCGACAGGCGCAGCAGCGCCGTGATGGCGGCGGGCGAAGGACTTGCGCCTGCCTCCTCTGCCGCCTGGACGAGCGCAATTTCGCCCGACAGGCCGCCGCTTGTGGGCGCAAATTCTGTTTCATCGCTGGCCCGCAGAGGCATGGCAGCGAGGCGCAGGCCACTGACAGGTTTAAAGTCGTCTACGTTCGCACCAAGCAGCGTTGCTGTTTCAGCAGAAAGCTTCCAGCCAGATACAAGGCAGGCGAGCGCCTCACAGAGCGCGCGGCCTTTCTCGACGAATGAAGCGTCGTCCGTTGCGCCAAGCGCGAGCGCGCCCGCCGCAACGCCGTGCAGGATGACCATCACAGCTTCATCCGGCACAAGCTTTGGAAGCGAGGCCAGCGTGTCATGCAGCAGGCTGGCTTCCAGGCCTTGCTCTGAGATGAAGGCTGAAACGTCCAACGCGCAGGCGGGCATGTCGCCAGAGGGGACAGTGCCTGGCCAGACACTGAGGCTGATACCTTCGTCGAGGGCGTGATCTGCGAGGGTGGGGACATCCAGATACTGCGACGCCTCAAGACCAACGGGCAGCTGCTCGTTGGTCGCCATGGCGCTGCTTCTCAGCCAGCGCTCTAGGCCCAGGAAACCATCAGGGTGGGTGATGCCCGCTTCGATCATTTGCGCGGGCAGCCCCGCGTTCAGCGCTTCGGCGAGCTCTGCATTCTTCGGGGCAACACCCAGCTGTTCGACCAGATCGGCGAGACCCAGCCGTGCTTCCTTTTCTAACCGGTCGCTCGTGCGCGAATCCATCGCCTCGCGAAGCGCAGCCGTTCCGTCTGCGGCAAAACGCCTTTGCGGCAGCAGAACGAGCGTCTCTAGCGGCAGGACCGGACTGACGCGTCCTGACTGCATTGCATCACGGAAGACCTTGTCTGCATGCTGCTGTCGGCTCATATCGTCTATCTCTCACATCGGTGTCGGCCGGTCCTCTTCATCGCCTGATGGGTGATGCAGAAGGCTTGACGGCCCGTTACAGATATTGTGAGCCGATCCATAACTGGATTCGCCGCAGGACCTGCTCCATATTCCAGATTGCGCACAGAAGTTTCAGGATCGCGATATGCTCAAACTCTTCACTTGGTGGAATGGCGTCACGCTAGGCGGCCTCTTCGATATCAAACGCCGTAGCGATTACGTCGGCACCGATGATTACGGCAACAAGTACTATGAGGACCGCAAGGTCTCCATCGAACGCCGCAACCGTCGCTATGTCGTCTATAAGGGCCTCGCAGAGCCGTCCAAAGTGCCTGCGGAGTGGCATGGCTGGCTTCACCACACGCTGGATGAGCCACCAACCAAGACGCCGCTCAATCGCCGCGCATGGGAAACCGACCACAAGCCAAACATGACAGGCACGCTGTTTGCCTACCGCCCGAAGGGTGCGCTCAGCGAAGGCGGAAACCGCCGCAAGTCTGATGCTGATTATGAGGCTTGGACCCCAGATGCGTGAATCCGTTCTCGAAACAATCATCGGCGCGCTCGTGCTGGGCGTCGCCGCTTTCTTCATGTGGTTCGCCATCGGCAACGGCACCGATCGCGCGGAAGCTTCGTCAGGCACGGTAGAGCTAGGCGCGCGCTTCAACAGTGCAAAGGGCATCAATGTCGGCACGGAGGTCAGCATGGCTGGCGTTAAGGTCGGCACGGTGCGGAATATCCGGCTGAACACCGAGCGCGCCGAAGCGCTTGTAACGCTCGCTATAAGCCGCGACCTCGTTCCGCTGGACGATGGTACAACTGCGCGCATCCAGTCCGAAGGCCTTCTCGGTGGGAATTACATCAATCTCGAGCCAGCGTCCGGCTTTGGCCAGATCGAGCCTTGCCCGCAAGGTGAGGAGCTTTTTGGCGAAACCGGTTGCGGTGAGATCCTCTACACGCAAGGCAGCGTCGACCTTCTGACGCTGATGGCGTCATTTGCGAACGGGGGCGGTGATGATGATAGCTCATCGTCGTCCGGCTCATATGACGATGGGATGGACACGCCGGCTTCAGATCGCAGCGACGCTAACGCGTCAGAAGATGATGCCGATCTGGACACAGAATCTCCCGATTCCGATGGCTCTGTCAGCGAGACCGAGGACGATTCGGCAGGAGACTCACAGTGAAACGCCTTTTCTGCACCGCAGCCATTGCCGCGCTGACCCTGAGCGGGGCTGCCGCGCAGGAAGACACAATCTCTGACGAAAGCTCCGCCGAGACCGAAATGGCCTCGGACCAAGAGATGGAAGAGGAAGAAGAGGCGAGCAACGCGCCGAGTTATTCGCAGGAACGGATGGCGACGCTGCGGGCGCTGGACAAGATTACGGGTCGTTCCGCTGACTTTGAGATCGAAGTCGGCAACCCAATGGTCTTCGGCGTGCTTGAAATCGACCTCAAGGTCTGTTTCCAGACGCCGCCTGAGGAGCCGCCGGAGAGCGCCGCTTTCCTCCAGATCGTGGAGGCTGACTATGTCGAGACCAACACGCTCACAGAGCCACGCCTCGCATCTGAGGTCCGCGCCGAGATGAGCGATGTCGAGGCACCTGCTGACGCTCCGGCCGTGACCGAAATCGAAGAAGATGCAACGGGGCCGCTATTCTCTGGCTGGATGTTCGCGTCGACGCCGGGTCTCAGCGCGCTCGAACATCCTGTCTATGATGTCTGGGTAATCAGGTGCAGGCAGCCTTCGCCGGAAAGCCTGTCCTCGCCGGTCGTACCTGACGAATAGAAGTCGCCTTCATGCGATAGCGCCGCTTCAAGGCGCTTCATGAAGTCTGCCTTTTTCATTTCTATCAGTCCGAACTGCTCAAGGTGCGGATTGTGAAACTGCGCATCCAGCAACTGATATCCGCCAGCAATCAGACGGGCGACGAGATGGACCAGCGCGATCTTTGATGCGTCGGTTGCGCGCGAAAACATGCTCTCGCCAAAGAATGCCGCACCCAGCGAAACGCCATAAAGCCCACCGACCAGATCCCCATCCTCGTCCCAGCACTCAATTGAGTGGGCATAGCCGCGCTTATGGAGCGAGCTGTAGAGGTTCTGGATCGGCACGTTGATCCACGTCGTGGGACGATCAGCGGTGCCTTCAGCGCAGCCTTCCATGACGCGGCTGAACGCCTGGTCGATGGTGACGCGGTAAGGGTCCTTGCGGACCGTCTTGCGCAGGCGCCGCGGTACGTGAAATTCATCTAGCGGGAGAACGCCCCTGATCTCCGGAGAGATCAGGAACAGGTTCATGTCCTCGCGCGAATCGGCCATGGGAAAGACTCCCTGCCGATAGCAGTCGAGCAGCATGTCCGCATTGAACCGGTCTGACATATGTCCAGCGTTCGTTGAGGCCGCTTATTTGGCAGCGAGGAAGCGCTCCAGCCAGTGAATGTCGTATTTGCCGTCGACGACGTCCTGGGCTTCGACGAGGCGCTGGTGCAGCGGCAGCGTCGTATTCACGCCCCCGACCACCATTTCGTCGAGCGCACGCCGCAGGCGCATGATGCACTCATTGCGCGTCCGACCATGCACGATCAGCTTGCCGATCAGGCTGTCGTAGTTTGGCGGGATCTTGTAGCCGGCATAGGCTGCGCTATCGAGGCGTACATCCGGGCCGCCCGGCGCGTGGAAGTCGGTGATCGTGCCGGGGGACGGTGCAAACGTCTCTGGATGCTCAGCATTGATCCGGCACTCGATCGCATGGCCGACGAGCATCACGTCTTCCTGCGTGAAGGAGAGCTTCTTGCCGTCGGCAATGCGGATCTGTTCGCGCACCAGATCGATGCCGGTGATCATTTCTGTCACCGGGTGTTCCACCTGCAGGCGGGTGTTCATCTCGATGAAGTAGAAGTTCCCATCCTCATAGAGGAACTCCATCGTGCCGGCACCGCGATAGCCAATCTTCGCAACTGCGCGCGCGACGATCATGCCGATCTCTTCACGCTGGGCCTGATTGAGGGCAGGGGACGGCGCTTCCTCAAACACTTTCTGGTGGCGACGCTGCAACGAGCAATCGCGCTCCCAAAGGTGCGCCACGTTCCCGTGCTCGTCAGCGATCACCTGGATCTCGATGTGGCGCGGTGTTGTCAGGTATTTCTCAAGATAGACGGCGTCGTCGCCAAAGGCAGCTTTCGCTTCATTCTTGGCTGCGCGGATCGAATTCTCGAGATCTTTTTCTGTCTTGGCGACACGCATGCCGCGCCCACCGCCACCGGCAGCAGCCTTGATCAGGACCGGATAGCCGATCTTCTTGGCAATCTTCTTGGCATCGCCAATGCTGGAAACACCGCCATCGGAGCCTGGAACGACAGGTACCCCAGCATCGATCATCGCCTGCTTGGCAGCGATCTTGTCGCCCATAGTGCGTATATGCTCGGCTTTTGGACCGATAAATATCAGGCCGTGGGCCTCAACCATTTCGGCAAACTGGGCGTTCTCGGAGAGGAAGCCATAGCCAGGGTGAATGGCGTCAGCATTGGTGATCTCGGCGGCGGCAAGGATCCGTGATTTCTTCAGATAGCTTTCAGAAGACGGCGCAGGGCCAATGCAGACGCTTTCGTCCGCAAGGCGCACAGCCATAGCGTCGCGGTCAGCTTCGGAATGGACCACAACGGTGGAAAGGCCCATTTCCTTGCACGCGCGGTGGATGCGCAGGGCGATTTCGCCGCGATTGGCGATGAGGACTTTCTCGATCATGCCGCTAGCCTCACTCGATGACGATCAGCGGTTCGCCGAACTCCACAGGCTGGGCGTCCTGCACGATGATTTCCTTCACCGTGCCGGCCTGCGGTGCTTCGACGGGGTTAAACGTCTTCATGGCCTCGACCAGCATCAGCGTGTCGCCCTTTTTCACCTTGTCGCCAACCTGAACGAAGGCTTTCGAGCCCGGCTCAGGCGAAAGATAGACGGTGCCGACCATCGGGCTGGTGACGGCGTTGACGGAGACTGGTGCTGCGGTCTCTGCCGGTGACGGAGAGGCGGCTGGTGTGGCCGGGGCTGCAGCCGGGGCCGGCGCTGCTGCATACTGGATCGGGGCGGGGGCGGCTTGCATCGGGCTCGCCTTGCTGACCCGGATGCGAAGGCCTTCATGCTCGACTTCAACCTCGCCAAGGTCTGCATCCCGAAGGATCGCGGCGAGTTCCCGGACTAGGCCGGTGTCGAGGCTGTTCTTTGCGGTGCTCATCAGATTGCGTGTCCTCAAGCTTTCATTCTTATCGCAGCTTCGAGCGCGACTTCATACCCATGAGGGCCTAGCCCTGCAATCGAAGCCATAGCTGCGGAAGCCACATAATTTGTCTGGCGAAACGCTTCGCGCGCCGCCGGGTTTGACAGGTGAACCTCAATCAGAGGAGCGGTGCAAGCGCGCAAGGCATCGTGCAGCGCGACAGAGGTATGCGTATATGCTCCAGCATTGAGGATCAGGCAGCTTGCCTCGCGGGAGGCTTCCTGGACCCAGTCGACCAGCTGGCCCTCACTATTGGTCTGGCGGAACTCCAGCGCTCTTTCGCCCGCTTTTTCTCGCAGACGTGATTCGATGTCCGCGAGCGTGTCGCGCCCATAGATTTCCGGCTCACGTGTACCCAGAAGGTTGAGATTAGGTCCGTTAAGGACATAAATCGGCTTGTTCATGGCTTCCGTTTGCGCGCGTTTCCAAGGCAAGGCAAGCCATTGATCCCGAGAGGAGTGCTCCAGATGCAAGTGTTCGTGAATGGTGATGAATTCCAAATCGAGGATGGCGCGAGCCTGTCTGATCTCGTTGCAAGGCTGACCGATGATCCACGTGGCATGGCCATTGAGCGCAATCGGGAGATCGTACCGAAGTCGCTGCACGCGTCGACCATACTGGAGCCGGGTGACAGGCTCGAAGTTGTGCAATTTGTCGGCGGCGGCTGACCTTCCCTAACGGTCTGCCTTTTAGCCGCCCAAGTGCGGTGATAGGCCTCCAAGTAGATTTATCAGGAGCATGTCATGGCGAAAAAGATGAAAACGCTTGAGGAAGTTGGCGAAGCGTTCATCGCGGATCCGTCCAAGACGAAGCTTGTGCGCCATGAGTTCCCTTTTCCTCGCGAAGTCGTCTGGAATGCACTCCTTGACGGCGAAACCTGGACGAAATGGCTGCCCATCACAAAGGTCGAATGGACGTCGCCGCAGCCTTTCAAGGTCGGCACGACGCGAACGGTCTGGATTGGTGAACAGGCCGTCGAGGAAGTCTTCTTCGCCTGGG
The DNA here is from genome assembly GCA_012960415.1 of Henriciella sp. Lineage (GTDB taxonomy): Bacteria > Pseudomonadota > Alphaproteobacteria > Caulobacterales > Hyphomonadaceae > Henriciella. Next base: position 78,404 of record DUBH01000019.1, read on the forward strand.
AAGACAACAAGCGCATGGCCTTCCGCTTCGACAAGACGACGCTTCCCTTGAAAGCGTGCGTCGAGGACTATCAGCTTGTGAATACACCGGGGGGCTGCCGTCTCGACTGGCGCTTCCGGGCCAAGGCCCCCTTCGTTCTGGGGCCGCTCATCTCAGGTCAGATGAAGTCGGGCATTAAGAAGGGCCTGCCACAACTCGAAGCCTATATTCGCGATAACCCGGCTAAGTTCGGTCTTTCCTGATCGGCATATCAGTTCTGACACCCGCCCCCCTAGCGTTGCACGGGATTGTCACATACCTAGCAGGCCATGACAGACGACACGCTCAAGATCGCCGGGCGCGAGTTCAAATCGCGGCTCATTATTGGCACAGGCAAGTACAAGTCCTACGCCCAGAACGCAGAAGCCGCTGAGGCGGCTGGCGCAGAAATGGTCACGGTCGCCCTGCGGCGTGTGAACCTGTCCAATAAGGATGAGGACCGGCTGCAGGACCACGTTTCACCGGACAAATATACCTATCTGCCGAACACGGCAGGCTGCTTTACGGCGGATGATGCGGTCCGCACACTGCGCCTGGCACGCGAAGCTGGCGGCTGGGATCTCGTAAAGCTTGAAGTCCTGTCGGACCAGAAGACGCTTTATCCTGACATGGAAGAAACGCTGAGCGCAGCGAAAGCGCTCATCGCTGATGGCTTCCAGGTCATGGTCTATTGCTCCGATGACCCGGTTTATGCCCGCAAACTCGAAGAGGCTGGCTGCTGCGCGATCATGCCGCTCGGCTCGCTGATCGGGTCGGGTCTTGGGATTCAGAACCCGCTCAATATCCGGTTGATCGTGGAGCAGGCGCGTGTGCCGGTCATTGTCGATGCAGGTGTGGGTACCGCGTCTGATGCAGCAATGGCGATGGAGCTTGGCTGCGACGGCGTTCTGATGAACACGGCCATCGCTGAGGCGAAGGATCCTGTCCGCATGGCGCGCGCTATGAAGCATGCGGTCATTGCGGGCCGCGAAGCCTATCTGGCCGGTCGGATGGGCCGTAAGCGCTATGCTGACCCATCCTCTCCACTGGCTGGACTGATTTAGCCTAGCTTGCCTGCTCGACGGCGGCGTCCAGCATCTGGGTCACAGCTGCCTGGTTCGCACCCGAAACAAGCTGGTCGCCAACGAGGAAGGCTGGAGTGCCGTCAATGCCAACGCGTCGGGCGAGCATCTTGTTGTCTGCAACGACCTTCTGCAGGCGGACAGACCCCATGTCAGCGCGCATACGTGCGACGTCGACGCCTGCACGCTCTGCGGCCGCATCAATCTCGTCCGGCGTGAAGCCGCTCGAATTGTCGAGATTCATCAACTCGCGGTGCATTTCAGCGTAGCGGCCCTGTTCGCCCGCCGCGAGCGCTGCAAGCGCTGCCTTTTCGCTCTCTGGAGACAGAATTGGGAATTCCTTGAAGATGACGCGGACCTTCCCGTCATAGGCATCAGGGATGTCCATCGTCCATTCCATCGAACGCTTACAGAAGCCGCAGCGATAATCGAAGAACTCCACCATGGTCACCGGCGCATCATCAGGGCCGATGGAATAATCAGCGTCGCTTTCATAGAGATCTGCTGACGCTGACGCGATCGCCTGACGGGAAACCTCAGCTTCCTGTGCATCAGCGCGCTGCTGCAGCTTGATAATCGCCTGTTCGATGATTTCCGGGTTTTCCAGAATATAGTCGCGCACAATCTCTTCGATCTCTTCGCGGTTTTGCGGTGTGCCACTGTCCTGCTGCGCGCAGGCCGGGGTGAAGGCAAGGAAGGAGAATGCGGCCAGCTGGGCCAGTTTGAAGGTCATGTCTCGTCCTGTATCGAATTTGTTCGGTGGATGTCGTTACCCGCGATTCATTGAGTTTGTCTCAACACAGCCGCAGACCGGCGACTGACGATCGCGTGATCGGCGTCCTAGCCGCGGCGACGCCAGTAATCCTGGTTCTCGGGTAGGGCAGGGTCTGTGACGTTCCGGATATCGTTTGCCCGGCGGGCCTGCGACGTGCCTTCTTCAAGGTCTTCGATGGCGCGGCGTGCAAAGATATGGGCGCGGGGATAGTCGCCAATATGATAGGCAGATTCAGCGGTCGCGAGCTCTGCTTCGGCGCGCCGTCCCTGCTTTTCCAGCGCAGACGCGAGCTGGTTCCAGGCGAAGGAATTGTCCGGCTCCTTGATCAACGCATCGCGCAAGGCTTCTTCGCCTGCCTCCAGATCGCCTTCCTCAGCGCGGGCAATCAGCGAGCGACCGTAATTGATGAGCAGGAGCGGGTGGCCGGGCAGATATTCCAGTGATTTCGCGTGCGGTTCGACCGACTCAGCGGCGCGGCCCATCTCGAACAGGGCCTGACCTTTCAGCTCCCAATAATAGGGATTCTCTGGGAACTCTTCGAGCAAAGAGTCGATTTCGGTCAGCGCTGCGGACATGTCCGATGACTGCATGGACGCGATTGCCCGGGCGTACCTCGCAGGCTCGCTGTCATCGCCGCGCGGATATTTCTGATAGACCCGTGCGAGCGGCTCAAGAAAGCCGATCAACTTGGCCTGCATCAGTTCAAATTCGCGGACGGTTTGTGGGTCCGGTTCGACATCCATCAGGCCTGTATCTTCTGCCAGGGCACGCGTCGTCCTGATCCGGTCGGAGGCGAGCGGGTGAGAGCGGAAATACGGATAGCGACGCGATTCCGAGAGGACTTCCTGAACGCGGTACTTGTTGAAGAAGTCGACGATGCCACGCGGTGACTGGCCGAGTTGGGCCAGATACGAAACGGCTGCTGCGTCTGCCGTGGCTTCTTCGGCGCGGGTGTGGACGAAGAAGTTCAGCGCTGCAAACTGCTGTGAGCTTGCGATCAGCGCAGCGCCCGCGTCCCCCGCGCCAGCGGCCATGGCGAGGACACCAAGGCCGATCGAGATGAGAGCCGGGCGGCTGGCCACATTTGCGGCGCGGGACCGCGAGATGCTGTGGCCGCAGGCAATATGGCAGGTCTCGTGGGCGATCACACCCTTGATTTGCCCGGGCGCGTCGGCGGCAATCAGCAGTCCGGTATGAAGGTGAATGCGCTGGCCATTCGCGACGAAGGCGTTCAGCTCCGGGTCGTTGATGATGTAAAGGCCGACATCGTCGGGGTCGAGACCGGCCACTTCCAGGATCGGATCGGTCCAGTTGCGCAGCGTCGTTTCGATTTCGGCATCGCGGATCAGGCTCTGCGCAGAGGCCGTCATTACGGCAGCTGCGGTGAGCGCTGCGGCAAGCGCGCCCTTTAGAAAACGTGTCGGCATGGAACCTCGCCTCTTATTCAGGGGAAAGCCTATGTGATGATTGCGGCTTTGGCGAGGCCAGCAGCAGCAGCTTACTGAAATGTCAGACAGATACGGTCTGCGGGGCAGCGAAGACGAATTCAGGCGCGAGAGAGACCGCCAGCTTGTCGCCAGCTTTTGGCGTGAACGGGCCAAGCGCAAGCGCGTGTATGGTCTCTGCGTCAGTGAGCTTGAGCTCAATTTCGATCAGCGAAGACGTGCGCTGAGCGGCCACGACCTCAAGCATCGCATCACCCGCCGGATCGAGCCGGACCGCTTCCGGGCGCAGGCAGTATGTCTCGGCTGGGGGCACCTTTGCCTGCCAGTTCTCCGGCAGCGCGCCGCGTCGAACCGAACGCAGCGGGCCGAGTGCGCGCGCGACGCTCATGCTCACCGGTTTGAGGTAGAGCGCTTCTGGGGTGTCTTCCTGCAGGATGACACCGTCGGACATGACCGCAACGCGGTCTGCCGCGCGCATCGCCTCTGACGCGTCATGGGTCACTAGAAGGGCAGGGATGCCGGCTTCGGCAACCGCGGCGAGGGCTGTGCGACGAACTTCTGACTTCAGCGTCACGTCGAGGCCTGAGAATGGTTCGTCCATGAGGATCGCTACCGGTTGGGCAGCCAGCGCACGCGCGATCGAGACGCGCTGCTGTTCGCCGCCAGACAGCTCGTGCGGGTAAGCCTTAGCGCGATGGGACAGGCCGAGGCGATCAAGCCAGTGACGGGCAGATTCGCGCCGTTCGTTCTTGCTCTGCCGCGTCAGGCCAAACCCCACATTGTCGATGGCATTGAGGTGCGGAAACAGCGCGAAGTCCTGAAAGATCAGACCAATCTGCCGCTCTTCTGCGGGGACATGCTTGGACAGGCTGGAGACAGGCACATTGCCATGCAGAATCTCCCCTGCATCGACCGGCTCAAGACCAGCAAACAGGCGCAGCAGGGTCGATTTGCCCGCCCCGGACTGGCCGAGCAGCGCCGTAATCTTTCCAGGCTCAAGCGTCAGCGAAGCGTCTTGCACAACGGCACGGCCATCATAGCGGCGGGTGACGCCGCGCGCGTGAATTGGTTGAAGAATGCTCATCCAGCCGCCCTTGATTGACCGGCACGTGTTAGCTGCAATGAGAGGAGAACAACAGGGCCAAGTCCTGCTGCTGTGATGAGAAGCGATGGAAGTGTCGCAGCCGCGAGACGCTCATCCGAAGCATAGGCGAAAGCCTGCACGGCCAGCGTATCCCAGTTGAAGGGACGCAGCATGAGCGTGGCGGGCAGCTCCTTCAGCATCTCGACGAACAGGATGATCGCGGCCGCAGACGCCCCTGACATGGCGACAGGCAGCTCGACCCGCACAAGTCGCTGAAACCGGCTTGCGCCGAGACTGCGGGCGGCATTGCCGAGGCTGGCTGGTGCGCGAGAGAATGCGGCATTCAACGGCTCTGCGCCGGCGGCGGTAAAGCGGCTGGCATAGATCCAGACGAGGAAGATGAGCGCAGCCGGTCCGGCAACCGAAAAGCCCGTCCATGACAGGATGAAGAGCGCACCGAGCGCCAGCACGATGCCGGGCGCGGCATAGCCTGCACCCGCTGCAAATCGGCCGATGAACTGGCTGAAGCGGTTCTGACGCGCGCCGATCGTGATGGTGAGCGCCAGCACGAATGCGGCGGCCGATCCCGCGAGGGCGAGTGTCAGGGAATTGAAGAAGGGCCGGAGGATTTGCCCTTGCCCGAGCCCTGTCTCGGCGCTGACCCAGATGAGGCGGGTGACGGGTATAACGAAGCTGAGCAGGAGGACGAGAGAACAGCCAATCGCGACGGCCCAGCCGGAGAGGGCGCCGAGTTTCTGGCGACGCGGCGTGCGCCAGCGTGTTGCCGTTTGCTGAATCCCGCCGCGTCCGCGCGCGATCCGCTCAATGAACTGGAGACCGAATGCGATAAGGATCAGCAGCACGGCCAATCGCGCCGCAACCGCAGGTTCACTGAAGCTGTGCCAGGCGCGGAAGATGCCAACGCTGAGCGTCTGGACGCCCAGATAGCTTGCCGCACCATAATCGGCGGCCGTTTCCATCAGGGCGAGGGCAAGCCCTGCAAAGATCGCCGGGCGAGCTGCAGGCAGCGCAACTTGAAGGAATAGCCTGCGCGGCGATGCGCCTAGGCTGCGCGCAGCCTCCATCGTGCAGAGCGACAGATTGGAGAAGGCCGCCCGCGCCGTCAGATAGGCATAGGGAAACAGCGCGCTTGCCATCACAAAGGAAAGACCGGGCACCGAATAGACGTTCGGGAACCAGTAATCGCGTGCCGAGAGCCCGGTGATATCGCGCAGCAGCGACTGGATCGGCCCGGCGACATCTGCTGCATCCGCCCAGGCATAGGCGAGCACATAGCCCGGCGCCGCTAGCGGCAGGATGAGCGCCCACTCAAAGAAGCCGCGCCCGGGGAACTCATTCAGGCTGACAAACCACGCCGTCGGAACCGCAAAGAGAAGGATCAGCGCCGCCGTGAGCACGATCACCGCCAGCGTCGTCATCGTGTAGCCGAGCAACTGCGTCGATACGATGTGCATCCACGCATCCCCGCCGCCGCCAATGACGCCGGTAAATAGCGCAAACGCGACCGGCGCGCCAATCAGGCAGGCCGCAGCCAGCGTGATCAGCGCGACCGGATTGAGGCGCGGAAGTTGAAATGAGGATGCCCGGATGGCCTGCATATCGAAGCGCTAGTTCCAGCCAGCCTCGTCATAGATGCGTTGAGCTTCAGACTGGCGCTCGCCGAACGTGTCCAGCGGGGTGTCGCTGTCCTCAAACTCCGGAATGGCGTCCAGACCTTCCGGCCAGGTCACATCTTCGATCACAGGGATTTCCTTGGTCTCGTCGACGAGACGGTGCTGGCCATCTGAGGTCAGCAGGTAGTCGACGAACTGGATCGCCTCATCTGTGTTCTGCGCATTTGCTGCCATGGCGACGCCGGTGATGTTCACGTGAATGCCCTCGCCGTCACCAAAGCTCGGAAAGGCGAGCTGCGTCGCAGCAGCCGCTTCGCGGGTCGCATCGGAACCGCTCTGCGTCATGCGAACCCAGTAATAATGGTTCGTGATCGCAATGGAGCAGAGTCCGGCAGCCACCGCTTCAACCTGGTCGGTATCGCCGCCCTGCGGCGTACGCGCCATATTGGCGACAACGGCATTCGCCCAGGTCTGAGCTTCTTCAGCGCCCCACTTTTCAACCATCTCCGCAATCAGCGACAGATTGTAGATGTTAGTGGAAGAACGAACGCAGATTTCACCTTCAAGCGATGGATCTGCGAGATCCTGCCATTCGTCCACCTGGTCCGGGCTGATACGCTCTGGGTCATAGGCGACGCCGCGAATGCGGCGCGCAAGGCCAACCCACTGGCGGTCCGGTTCAATAAGGCGCTCGGGTATAAGCGTTTCAAACTCACCTTCCGGCAGGGGCTGGGTGAGGCCTGCATCCTTGAAGCGCCAGAGGGCGCCAGCATCAGATGCGATAATAAGGTCAGCCGGGCTGTTCTCGCCTTCGGCACGCATGGTTTCCAGAAGCTGGTTCGCACCCGCCTCGCGAAAGCGCACACGAATGCCGGTCTGCTCTTCAAATGCCTCATACATCAGCTTGTCGGAGTCATAGTGACGGGCGGAGTAGATGTTCAGCGTGCCATTGCTGCCAACTTCGACAGGCGCGGCCGTTGCACTGCTATCCTCGGCGCTTTCCGACACTACATCCTGACTGGTTGAGGCAGGCGCTGCGCCGCCGTCCGAGCACGCGGCGAGCAGGGCCGTGAAGCTGACGCTCGCAATTGTTTTCATCGTCGTTTTCATGGACTTGGCTAAAACACAAATGAGAAGCAATCGCAACTAGCGGCCGTCAGCCTGACGATGATCAAGTCAATCTGTCGCGCTTCTTGTGAGGCAAGCTGGTTGAGCGCAGCGGCTGGCTTTGCCTAAAAGCGAGACATGACCGCAGAGCGCGCCTCACCTCAGACAATTGCCATCGCTGGCGCGGGCCTCATTGGCCTTAGCTGCGCGTTTGAGCTGACCGAGCGCGGGCATGACGTCACGCTGTTCGATCCCAACCCGGCAGAAACGTCGACGGGCTGGGCAGCAGCTGGAATGATCGCGCCGGCCTATGAGCTCATGCTGCAGGCTGGGCCAGTGGACACTGCTTTTGCCGCCTTTTGTTTCGAGAGTGCCAAGCTCTGGTCAGGCTTTGCCCAATCGATCAAGCGGCACACGGGTATCCCCGTCGCGCTCTCAAACGCTCCAACACTGGCGCTGGCCAGACATGCCGACGAGCAGACGCACCTCCATGCTCTCGCTGACGTTCTGGATGAGCTTGGGCATCGCTCCCGCCGCATTTCAGCAACGACACTTCAGAACCAGTATGGTCTCTCACCCGCGGTCGAGAGCGGCCTGCAGCTGCCAGACGACACCCACGTCGACAATCGCCGCGTGATCAGCGCGCTGCGGTGGTTTTTCGTCGGGCAGGGCAAAGTTGTGTCTGCAGCGGTCGAGACGCGAAGCAAGATGGAAGAACTGGCAGGCCAGCGCTTTGACGCCGTCATCTGGGCGCGGGGCACCGCAGAGACGGGATCCGAAGCGCAAGTCAAAGGCCAAGCTATCTCGCTCAGCCCCGTTCAGGGGCAGCCATCCACCGTCCTGCGCTTTGGTGCTCGGTACATTGTGCCCAAAGCCGACCGCACGATTATCGGGGCGACGAGTGAACCAGATTTCGCAAACAAGGGTGTCGACCCGGCGGTCGCCGATATGCTTCACGAAGAAGCGGCGCGCGTGCTTCCACAATTGGCGCAAGCGAACAGGCTTGAACACTGGGCCGGTTTCCGCCCGCTGGGAACGGCAGAACGCCCGCTCATTGGCCGCAAAGCTGCTGGCGAGTTTATCGCGACCGCGCACTACAGGAATGGCGTACTACTTGCGCCTGCGACCGCGAAGCTGATTGCCGATCAGGTCGAAGGCCTTACTTACGAAAGCGCTTATGACGCGTTCGCGCCGGCGCCCGGAAGCGGCGCGACGGCGTGACACTGGTTCAAACGACCGCGCCATGTTTAGACAGGCGGTTCGAGGAGGAAGAGAGATATGCATTCGATCGGTGAAATGACTGAAGACCAGCTTGCCATCCGGGATGCGGTCGAGAAGACCTGCAGCCAGTTCGGCGAGGATTACTGGGCCAAGACAGACGAAACTGGCGACTGGCCGGAAGAGTTCTGTAACGCCATGGCAAAGGGCGGCTGGCTCGGCGTTGCTTTCCCGGAAGAATATGGCGGTGCAGGCCTCGGTCTCACCGAAGCAGCGCTTGTGATGCAGACCGTCACGCGCTCTGGTGCCGGCTATTCAGGCGCCTCGGCCATCCACCTCAATATCTTTGGCCCAAAGCCTCTCGAGAAATTCGGCACGCCGGAGCAGAAGCAGGAAAACCTGCCGCGTATCATCTCCGGCGAGGAGAAGATGTGTTTTGCGGTGACGGAGCCAAACTCCGGCCTCGACACATCCAGCCTCGAAACCAGGGCTGAGCGGACGAATACCGGCTACACCATCAATGGCCGCAAGATCTGGACGACGGGCGCGCAGCGCGCTGACAAGATTCTGATCATTGCGCGCACCACGCCAAAGGATCAGGCCTCGAAGCCTTATCTCGGCCTCTCACTCTTTTACACCGACTTTGACCGCGGCAAGATCGACGCCAAGCCGATCCCAAAAATGGGTCGCAAGGCGGTAGAGTGTAATATGCTCTATCTCGATGGCCTCGAAGTGCCGAAAGAGCACCTGATTGGCGAAGAGGGCCAAGGCTTCAAATACCTGCTTCAGGGCCTCAACCCGGAGCGCGTTCTCTTTGCGGTAGAATCAGTCGGTCTCGGCTTCGCAGCGCTTGAGCGCGCCACCACCTATGCCAAGGAGCGTGTCGTCTTCGGCCGTCCGATCGGCCAGAACCAGGGCATCCAGCACCCGCTCGCCCAGCGCTGGGCAGAGCTGAAAGCCGCAGAGCTTCTGGCTTACAAGGCAGCCGGTCTCTACGATCAGGGCGTCGATTGCGGCGCGGAGGCGAATGCCGCCAAGCTGCTCGGCACCGAAGCTGGCTTCAAGGCGTGCGAAACCGCTGTCCTCACCCATGGTGGCATGGGCTATGCCAAGGAGTATCACGTTGAGCGCTATATGCGCGAAGCCATGCTTGCCCGTATCGCGCCGGTCAGCCGTGAGATGATCCTCAACTTCATCGCCGAACGCGTGCTCGGCCTGCCGAAGAGCTACTGATCAATCCCGCTTCAGCGGGCGGCGCATGATCGTGCCTGAAAAGTTCAGGCAGGCCTTGCCGTCGCCCGTGATGAGTCCCCGCACAAATGTCAGATTTCGGCCAGAGCGCAGCACTTCGCCGCGCGCTTCCATATAGGCGCCTTCGGCTGGGCCTGACAGGAATTCGGACGTAAAGGCGACGGTCACGCCGTATTCGCCCTCCAGCTGTTCGTGCGCGATGGCGAAGAGAGAAAAGTCGGCGAAGGCCATCAGGCAGCCGCCATGCACGACGCCGCCCTTGTTCATATGTTTGCGTTCTGCCCGGAAGGCTGCGACCGGGCCTTTCTCGTCGACGCGGAAATAGAACGGCCCGGCCGTCTCGAACTCAAACGGTTCATCTGGCCATGTTGACCAGCCTTTGAACTCTCCGTCATTGCAAACTTCCCCAGTCACCATCCGTTTTCCTCCTGCATTCATGTTTCCCAGACGTCCTAGACGGGTGAGGGGGCTGCTGCCAAGCGACGCGGGGCTTTCCCTTCGACATGGCCGCCCCCGAGGCCTATGTTGGCGCAAAACCGGATGGGAGAATGAAGATGGCTTTTGATGCTGAAATTCGTCAGGCGCTGATTGAGCAGGTTCGCCGTTTCGTGAGCGAGAAATGTATCCCGCTCGAAGGGCAGGTCGCTGAAAAAGACGAAGTCCCGCAGGAAATCGTCGATGAGATGAAGCAGCTCGGCCTCTTCGGCCTTGCCGTGCCAGAGCAATATGGCGGCCTTGGACTCGATATGGAAACTGAGTGCCTCGTCGCGTTCGAGCTCGGCCGCACCTCGCCAGCCTTCCGTTCTGTCGCTGGCACCAATATCGGCATCGGCAGTCAGGCGCTCGTCCTTTTCGGGACGGATGAGCAGAAGGAAAAATGGCTGCCGGGCATCGCGGCGGGCGACCTAATCTCCAGTTTTGCGCTCACTGAGCCTGAGGCGGGCTCGGACGCGGGTAGCCTGCGCACCAAGGCGATCCGGGATGGGGACCACTACGTCGTGAACGGGGCCAAGCGCTACATCACCAACGCGAACAAGGCCGATCTCTTCACCGTCATGGCGCGGACTGATCCGGACACGCCGGGTGCCAAGGGTGTTTCGGCATTCATTGTCGACCGGAATACGCCCGGCATCACCGTCGGCAAGCCGGAGAGCAAGATGGGCCAGCAGGGCGCACATGCCTGTGACGTCATCTTTGAAGACGTGCGCGTGCCGGCAGAAAACATGGTCGGCAAGGAAGGCGAGGGCTTCAAGGTTGCCATGAGCGTGCTCGACAAGGGGCGGCTCCACATTTCCGCCGTCGCAACCGGTGCGTCCGAGCGGCTCATCAAGGAAATGGTCAATTACGCGATGGAGCGGGAGCAGTTTGGTCAGCCGATTGCCCAGCACCAGCTGATCCAGGCGATGATGGCTGACAGCCAGGCCGAGACCTATGCGGCGCGCGCCATGATTCTCGACGCTGCGCGCCGACGCGATGCGGGCGAAAACGTCACCATGCTTGCTTCTTCGACCAAGCTCTTTGCGTGTGAGGCAACGGGGCGCGTCGCAGATCGCGCCGTCCAGGTCTTCGGCGGGGCTGGCTATATCACCGATTATGGCATTGAACGCTTCTACCGCGATGTGCGACTGTTCCGCCTCTATGAGGGCACCTCGCAGATTCAGCAGATCGTCATTGCGCGTGAGCTGATGCGGGCGGCAAAGGCTGACCAGCTCTAGGCAGGGTAAGTGGCGCGGGAAGGAAGCGGACACAATGACAGAGAATGAAGATGGGATTCAGGCGTCTGACGTCGGCCTGAATGAAGAGCGGCTGAAGCGAATTCCCGAATTCTTCGCCGACAATTATCTCGACACGGGAAAGCTGCCTTGTGTAGCGACTCTGATCTCCCGTAACGGACAGATCGTGCACGAAGCTTATCGTGGCCGCGATGAGCTCGATGGCGGCGATCCGATCGGGCCTGACACTATCTTCCGGATCTATTCGATGACCAAACCGATCACGTCGGTTGCGGCCATGATGCTGTTCGAAGAGAGCAAGATCCGGCTCGATCATCCGGTCCACAACTACATCCCTGAATTTGCCGATACCGAAATGTGGGTGAAGGGAACGGTCGATGATTATGAGACCCGAAAACCGCTGCGCCCGATGGAGATACGTGACCTCTTCACTCACACATCAGGGCTGACCTATGGCTTCCTGATGCAGCATGAGGTCGATGCCCTCTATCGGCGTGAGAAGATTGCACGCCCTGATGAGAGCCTCGAAGAGATGTGCAAGCGGCTCGCAAAGCTGCCGCTTCTCTTCTCGCCCGGCACGCGTTGGAACTACAGCCATTCCACTGACGTGCTCGGTCGCGTGGTCGAAGTTGCTTCAGGAATGAAGCTCGACGAATTCTTCCGTGAACGGATCTTCGGGCCGCTGGGCATGGTCGATACCGACTTCTTCGTGCCGAAAGAGAAGATCCATCGTCTCATGGCTTGCTATTCTCGCGACCCGCAGACAGGCAAGATCAGCGAGAGCGATGGCAAGGGTGAGGCCTCGCGTGCCTATCGCCACCAGCCGCCGCTTCTCAATGCGGGCGGTGGGCTCGTCTCCACATTGCGTGACTATCACCAGTTCTGCCTGATGCTCCTTCACGGCGGCGCGCTTCACGGCACGCGGCTGCTGAGCCCCAAAACGGTTGAGTTCATGCGCATGAACCACCTGCCGGACAATCGCACGATCAAGCAGATGGGCGACAAGACCTTCTCTGAGGCTCGCATGGAAGGCAACGGCTTCGGCCTTGGTGGCAGCACGATCGTCAATGTCGCCGATTCCATGCAGCCGGGCTCGGTTGGAACGTTTAGCTGGGGTGGCCTCGCCAACACTTTCTTCTGGATCGACTATGAAGAAGAGATGATCGCTATCCAGGCGACGCAGATGATCCCTTCGGGCTGTTATCCGCTTCGTCCGCAGTTCCAGCAGCTTGCCTACGCAGCCATCGAGTGGTGAGCGAGGAAGACCGCAAGCGGCGCCAGAAAGCCTCGCTCGATGAGCTGATCGTGGAACTCGTGTCTGAGCGCGGCGTCGACAAGACCGTCTGCCCGTCTGAAGTCGCGCGCGCCAAACGCGACGAGAATTGGCAGCAGCTCATGGGCGAAATCCGCGTACGTGCGGTGAAACTCGCAGATGCAGGTCAAATCGCGATCTACAGAAAAGGAAAGCCGGTAGACCCCCATGACTTTAAGGGTGTCTACCGGCTCGGTCTTCCGGGTTCGGAATAATGCCCGCTTAGGCTTTCTTGAAATCTGCCGGGCGCTTTTCGAGGAAGGCTTTCACGCCTTCTGCAAAGTCCGGTGAGCGGCCAGCCGTGCGCTGTGCAAAGCGTTCGGCCTGAAGCTGGGCGTCAAAGTCATTGTCTTCCGCCTGCCAGATCAGGTCGCGGATCAAGGCCAGCGCCGTGGTCGGACCATCGGCAAGCTGCTTGGCGTATTTCTTGGCTTCGTCGAGCAGGCTGTCATCCGAAACGACACGGTTCACAAGACCCCATTCCAGCGCTTGGGCGGCCGGGATCTTTTCGCCGAACAGCGTCATCTCCATGGCGCGGGCGCGGCCAATGGCGCGGGTGAGGAGATAGGTCGAGCCACCATCAGGCACGAGGCCGATGCGGCGGAAGGCCTGGAGGAAATAGGCGCTTTCGGCTGCGACGATGAAGTCGCCAGCGAGCGCGATGGAGCAGCCAACGCCAGCCGCCGCGCCATTCACAGCCGTGATGACCGGATGTGGGTGGGTGCGGATCGCCTTGATAAAAGGATTATAGATGCGGTCCAGCTCGCGGCCTGCATCTGGCTTACGCTCAGACTTGCCGCCGCCCATATTGCCAGAGAGGTTCGCGCCAGAACAGAAGCCGCGGCCATTACCCGTGATGATCGTGCAGCGTGCCGCATCACCAGCTTTTTCGAGCGCCAGGCTCAGCTCGTCGACGGTGTCGACACCGGCAGCATTCATGGTCTTTGGATCGTTGAACGCGATGATCGCGATATCGTCCTGGACCTCGTAAGTGATCTTCTCAAAGCTCATCGCAGCTCTTCCTCCTGTGAGATTTGGAGGCGACTGTAGCGTGCTGCGATGGTGGCAAAAACCGTGACGCCGGGGCAATCTTTGGATTGGGCGCTAATTCCGGTACACTGCGCTCTAATCATATGGGTTTAGGAGGAAATCATGGCACTTGAAGGCGGACCAGGCGAACTCGGTACAATCCTCGCAAAACAGAAAGCCGCGCACCTGCGCGATGGCATTCCGTCGGTCGAAAAGCGGATCGACTGGCTGGATCGCTCCATCGATCTTCTGGCGACCCATGGTGACAAGCTGAACGAAGCGATGCGCGAAGACTTCGGCCATCGCTCCATGGACCAGTCCAACTTCACAGATATCGCGGGCTCCATTGGCGCGCTGAAGCACGCCAAGAAGCATGTGAAAACCTGGATGAAGCCAGAGAAGCGTTCGACTGACTTTCCGCTCGGCCTCTTCGGTGCGAAAGCGCGTATCCAGTATCAGCCAAAAGGCGTGATTGGCGTGATCAGCCCCTGGAACTTCCCGGTGAACCTCACCTTCACGCCGCTCGCTGGCGTTTTCGCGGCTGGCAACCGCACCATGATCAAGCCTTCTGAGTTCACAGAGCGCACGTCCGAGCTCATGAAACAGCTTTTTGCCGAGTATTACTCGGAAGAAGAAGTTGCCGTGGTGACCGGCGGGCCGGACGTGGGTGCGGCTTTCTCCAAGCTCGCTTTCGACCACCTCCTCTTCACTGGCGCGACCTCCATCGCCTACCACGTAATGCGCGCGGCTGCCGATAATCTCGTGCCTCTCACGCTAGAGCTGGGCGGCAAGTCACCGGTCATTCTCGGCGAATCGGCAGATCTCGAAAAGGCCGCCAAACGCATCATGGCGGGCAAGACACTCAATGCCGGCCAGATCTGCCTTGCGCCGGACTATGCCTTTGTACCGAAGGACAAGACGCAGGACTTCATCAAGGCCGCCAGCGCTTCGGTGCAGAGCATGTTCCCGTCGGGCGTAAAGGACAATGATGACTACACCTCCGTCATCAACCAGCGTCACTTTGAGCGTCTGAACAGCTATATCGACGATGCCCGCTCTAAAGGCGCAGAGATCGTGGACCTCAACCCGCAGCAGGAAGACCTGACCCAGCAACCGCATCACAAGATTGCGCCGACCATCATTGTCGATCCGACCGACGACATGAAAGTCATGCAGGATGAAATCTTTGGTCCGATCCTTCCGATCAAGACCTACGGCTCCACACAGGAAGCCGTCGATTACATCAACGCGCATCCGCGCCCGCTCGGCCTTTACTATTTCGGCCAGGACGCAGATGAGCGCGAGCATGTCCTGAACAATACAACTTCAGGCGGCGTCACCGTGAACGACGTCATCTTCCACGTCGCTCAGGAAGACCTCCCGTTTGGCGGTGTTGGGCCGTCCGGCATGGGCAGTTATCACGGTGTCGATGGCTTCCGTGAGTTCAGCCACCGCAAGTCGGTCTACACGCAGGTCGGCCCGGATCTGATGGCGATTGCGCGCCCGCCATATGGCGAGAAGTACCGCAAACTGGTCGCCGGAAGGCTCAAGAAATAGGCGGCGCGAAAGCGCGTGCCTTGAGCAGAGATGGGCCGGAACGATAGTTTCGGCCCTTTTTTGCGCGCACAGGTAGATTCACTATTTTATTTTCCGCTGGATGTTGTTCTATCTCGCGGGACTGGCAAGAGGACCTCGCCGCTTGGAGAACAATCGAGAGAAAATCCAGCTCGCTGTGCTCGATCAGCTCGGGGAGGGCATCATCCTTGCCGACAAGGATGGCAAGATCGTCACGGTCAATCGCGCAGCTGAAGTCATCCACGGCCGAAGCAAGCTGGACGTGGAGCCAGATGATTACAGCGAGAGCTACCAGTTGCTGACGCTCGACGAGGACCCCTATCCGCCCGAGAAGCTGCCGCTCACTCTCGCGGTCAAAGAGGCCCGGACAGTCACCGATGTACCATGGAAGATCCGACGCCCGGATGGCTCGATCGTGATTGCCGTTGGCACAGCGCGGCCAGTCTTTGGCAAGGATGGAAGCCAGATCGCTTCGGTCCTGACAATGCGCGACGAGACCGCCCGTTATCACGCCGAGCACAAGCTTAAGGATGCGCTCGAGGTGAAGGAAACGCTGCTCTACGAGGTCAACCACCGCGTCAGGAACAGCCTACAGGTCGTCTCCTCGCTCGTCGCGATGCACATGCGCACGGTCGAGGATGCGGACGCCCGCGAAGCGCTTGACGCCGCACGCCGCCGCATCGACGTCATCACCGCCACTCATCGCAGCCTCTACGAACTTGGGACCCATGACTGGGTGGATTGTTCGTATCTTCTGCCGGACCTCTGCAAGCAGATCGTCGACACCTTTTCTGCCAAGCAGAATATCGTCCTGAAGACCCGCAAGACGGGTGTGGTCGTGCTCGCGGTGAGCCAGGCCGTCTCGCTCTGTCTCGCCGTGACCGAACTCATGATCAATGCCTGCAAGTACGCCTTCAAGGGGCGCGCAGCCGGTCGCATCAATCTCGTCATGGAATGCTGTGACGATGACCGGGTGACGGTCAGTGTCACTGATGACGGCGTGGGCATCGAGGAAACAGATAGCAATGGCCGAAAGGGCATCGGCTCGATGATCGTGTCCAGCCTGACCCACAGCCTCAACGCGACGGTGGAGCGGGAAACCGGCCCGCTCGGCACGACGTTCACGATCAGCTTTGTGCGGGTCGAAGAGGGCAATCGCACTGCGCTCGGACTTCCATCCTCACCGCAGAACGATCCCCTCGGTCACTGGCAGAAGAACCGGCTGGCGTAACGCTGTTTCGCTAGCGCTTCAGGAAGTCCGGAACATCGTCGCCGAACCCGCGCACGCCGTCAGAGGCGGGCTGAAGCTTGTCGGACTTGTCAGACTTGTTCGAACGCCCACCGCGCGATGATGATCTGGAATTGCGCGGCTTTGCGTCCTTTGCAGGCCGCTCATCCTTGCGCTCTTCCTTCTTCGCGCTCTTCTTTTCAGGCGTGTCATTGGTCTTGGCTTCCTGCTTTTCAGGAGCGCTTTCATTGGATGACGCCTTGTCGCCGCCACGCGAGCGACCACGTCCGCCGCTGCTGCGACCACCACGTCCACCGCCGCTGTCGCGGCTTCTGCCACGCCCGCGTCCACGACCACCTGCATCTTCCGGTAGATTCTCGATCTCTTCAGCAAGACCTGGCACGTCGAGGACTTTGACCTCCTGGTCGATCATTCTCAGGACGCCTTCCCAGGACTTTTCATCTTCCGGTGTGACGATGGTTACGCTCTCGCCCTTGCGGCCAGCACGGCCCGTACGGCCGATACGGTGGACATAGTCCTCATCCTTCGGCGGCGGGGCATAGTTGAAGACATGGCTCACATCCGGCACGTCGAGACCGCGTGCGGCAACGTCAGAGGCCACGAGCAGTTTCAGGTCGCCATCGCGGAAACGGTCCAGCGTCTGCGTGCGGTAGGCTTGCGGCAGGTCGCCATGGATCGCGGCAGCATCAAAGCCATGCTTGTTCAGCGATTTGACAACAATATCGACATTTCGCTTGCGGTTACAGAAGACGATCCCGTTCTTCACCTCACGCGACTCGATAATGCGGCGCAGCGCCGTGCGCTTCGCCTTGTCGTCATTGCGCGACAGCTTGACCACAAATTGCGTGATCGTTTCCGCCGTCTGGGCCTGACGTGCGACCTCGATCTTCATCGGGTCCTTCTGGAAGCGCTGGGCCAGCTTGTTGATCTCTGGCGGCATCGTTGCCGAGAACAGCAGCGTCTGGCGGCGCGGCGGCAGCAGGGCGCAAATCTTTTCGATATCTGGAATGAAGCCCATATCGAGCATCCGGTCGGCCTCGTCGATGACCAGAATCTCAACTCCGGTGAGCAGGATCTTGCCGCGCTCGAACTGGTCGATCAGTCGGCCAGGCGTCGCGATCAGCACGTCGACGCCGCGCATCAGCTTCTGTTCCTGCTCCTTGAACGATACGCCGCCGATCAGCAGGGCCATTTCAAGCTTCAGGTTCTTGCCATACTTCTCGAAGTTCTCAGCGACCTGCGCGGCCAGCTCACGTGTCGGCGCAAGGATCAGCGTACGCGGCATGCGGGCGCGGGCGCGGCCACGTTCCAGACGGTGGATCATCGGCAGCACGAATGCGGCCGTTTTGCCCGTGCCGGTCTGTGCAATGCCGGTTACATCACCGCCAAGGATAACCTGCGGGATGGCCTTCGCCTGGATCGGCGTTGGCGTGTCATAGCCGGCTTCTTCAATGGCTTGCAGGATTTTGGGACCAAGGCCGAGGGCAGCAAAGGTCGTCTTCGGGATTTCGTTTTCGGTGTCAGTCAAATTTTGTCTCTTTTCCGGAGATTGGATGAATTACGCTCGGGGTGGGAGCCGTCCGTATGACGGCCATGGACCGGGCGCTTATCCTTGCCCGGAAGAACATATGGCGCCGCAATAGCCGAATTTCCGCGGGTGCGAAAGGGTCTGCGTGTCGCGCAAAAGAATTGGCCCGCTTCCAAGGTGGAAGCGGGCCATTCAAATACTGTCGATACAATATCGACTAGCTCGCGTCAGCGAGGTTCTGGTTTGCGAAGTCCCAGTTGACCAGATTTTCCAGGAACGCGTCCATATAGTTCGGGCGCGAGTTCTGGTAGTCGAGGTAATATGCGTGCTCCCAGACATCCATGGTGAGAAGCGGCGTCGCGCCGTCTTCGGTCACCGGGGTCTCGGCGTTTGGCGTCTTGCGAATGGCGAGCTTGCCATCCTTCAGGACCAGCCATGCCCAGCCGGAGCCGAACTGGCCGCCGCCAGCTGCCTTGAATTCTTCAGCGAACTTTTCGTAGGAGCCAAAGTCCTCGTCGATCTTATTTGCGATCGCACCGGTCGGCTTGCCGCCGCCGCCTGGCTTCATGGAGTGCCAGTAGAAGGTGTGATTCCAGACCTGCGCGGCGTTGTTGAAAAGGCCGGCCTTGGAGCTGTCGCCTGAAGCATCCTTGATGATCTTCTCAAGCGGTGCGTTGGCGTGGTCGGTGCCTTCGATCAGCTTGTTGAGGTTGTTCACATAGGCCTGATGGTGCTTGCCATAGTGAAAGTTGAGGGTCTCTTCGGACACGTGCGGTGAAAGGGCATCGCGGGAATAGGGAAGAGGTGGAAGATCAAATGCCATGTGGTCACTCCTTGCTGTATTGCTGCCTTTTATAAAAGGCGTTTGCTCACAGATATGGTTGCCATGACGATTAGTTCCACCCCGCCGGACCCTGAAATATGGGCGACTATCGACAGAAGGCTGCGGACAGGCGACGAAGACCGCTGGCTTTCGTCGCGCTATGCAGAGCCTGACGCACGCAATGATCTCATCGCCCTCTATGCCTTTTGCTGGGAGCTGGCGCGCGTCCGCCTCATCGTGACTGAGCCGACGCTTGCCGCCATTCGTTTTCAGTGGTGGCGAGACGCCCTGGCAGAGCTTGAAGAGGGGCGTCCGCCGCGCGCCCACGATGTGGTCTCAGTGGTCGCTGTGATGCTGGATCGGTCCGCTCTGACCACGGCCGATCTCGTTTCGATCATCGATGGATACGAAGCTGCCTTCGAGCAGAACGACCGCGCGCTTGAGCCGGAAGCCGTAATCGCCCGCTATGCCTCAAGCATTGTCGCGCCGTCAGTCGACCTCGGCTCCGACGTCGAAAACCTCGCGCTCGAATTCGCTGCAGCGCGAAGAGGTGACGCAGTGGCGTCACCCGCGCCGATCACGCCCCTGCCGTCTTCTGTCCTGCCTTCGCTTGCGCATCTCCGATTGCGCAAGCTGTATGCTCGAGGCGCTGCGCCGCGCCCGCTATCGAAACGGCTCAGCGTGTTCCGAGCCGTGCTTTCCGGGAAAGTCTAGGCACATCCAGCTTGGCGCGTGACATCGAAAATCAATAAAGCTAAAGTCTTTTGATCGGGCCGTCGTCGGCCACGCGCCGCACGCTCCGGCGCATCAAAACTCGATCGAAGGACACGTCATGAAGCTCAGGGCCTGCACAGCGCTTGCAACCATTCTCACACTGGCCGTAACACCTGCGACGGTCGCCGCGCAGCAGGCCGAGTCTGTCGAGGCGCAGACCAGCGTCGCAGAAGAGGTCGCTGCGGCACCTGAGTTTGAAATCGAGTTTGAGAAATTCACGCTGGAAAACGGCCTCGAAGTCATACTGCAGGTCGACAGGTCTGACCCAATCGTCGCCTTCTCCACCGTCGTCCATGTTGGCTCTAACCGCGAGCGTCCGGGCCGGACGGGCTTTGCACACTTCTTTGAACACATGGCGTTCAACGATTCGGAAAACGTGCCGCGCGGCTGGAACCGCAAGGCCATCCCCGATTGGGGCGGCAGCCGCAATGGCGGCACATGGTCGGACGGCACCATCTACTATGAAGTCGTCCCGAAAGACGCGGTCGACAAGATCCTCTGGATCGACTCCGACCGTCTTGGCTACATGATCAATACGGTGACCGAAGCGGCGCTCGAGCGTGAGAAGCAGGTCGTCAAGAATGAGAAACGCGAGCGGGTCGACAACCAGCCTTATGGCTACACCCAGGAAGTCATCCGCAAGGCGCTTTACCCGGAAGGCCACCCATACAGCTGGACAGTGATCGGCCAGCTGCCAGACCTGCAGGCTGCGACGCTCGATGACCTGAAGGAATTCTATACCGAATATTACGGGGCAGGGAATGCGACGCTCGCCATTGTTGGTGACATAGACATCGAAGAAATGAAGGGAAAGGTCCAACGCTGGTTCGGCGAAATCCGCCGCGGCCCAGATGTTGAGCCACTCACGCCGATGCCTGTCTCGCTCGAAGAGACCAAGTCCTTCTGGTTCGAGGACAATTTCGCGACACTGCCAGAACTTCGCCTGACATTCCCGACGGTCGCATCCTATGACGAAGATGAGCAGGCCCTGAACGTCCTCGCCCGCCTCATCGCAGGCACGAAGAACTCACCACTCTACCGCGAGATCGTGGAGGAGCAGGCGCTCGCCCCGGATGTCTCGGCCTATAATAACAGCATGGAACTCGCCGGGGAGTTTGTCTTCCGTGTACGTGCAAAATCCGGAACGGACCTTGATGCCGTCAAGGCGGCGCTCGATGCCGCGCTCACCGACTTCGAAGATAATGGCGTAAACGAGCTCGACCTGGAGCGTATCAAGGCCGAGCAGGAAACAATTCTGTACAATAAGCTTTCGACCGTTCTGGGCAAAGCCAACCAGCTTGCCACGGATAATGAGTTTGCAGGCGACCCGGCCAACTCAATCCGCACGGCGGAGTTGCTGCGCGCTGTGACGGCTGAAGACGTGATGCGGGTCTACGAGACCTATATCAAGGACAAGCCGTCCATCATCACCAGCTTCGTGCCGCAGGGCGAAACGGCTCTCGCGCTGGAAGGTGCTGAACAGGCCGAAGTCTGGATTGAGGATGTGCGCTCTGACGTCGCCAGCGAGGAAGTTTCTCAGGGCGAAGAGGCTGAATATGAGAAGACGCCAAGCCAGTATGACCGCTCCGAGCCGCCCTTTGGTGAGCTTCCGCTGATCGAGATGCCCGAAGTCTGGCAGGCATCGCTCGGCGAAGGCGCAGAGCTCTTCGGCATCGAGAATGACGAGCTGCCACTGGTCACCTTCGATATCGTCTTCGACGCTGGTTCCTGGCTCGACCCGCAGGATAAGGTAGGCACGGCAAACCTTGTCGCGGAAATGCTGAATGAGGGCACGGCTACGAAGACACCAGCCGAACTGGAGCAGGCCATCGGTCTTCTCGGCTCCGGTGTGAGCATCAGCGCTGGCGCGACCAGTGTCACAATCAGCGCGACATCCCTTGCCCGCAATTTCGAAGAGACCGTCGCGCTCATCGAAGAAATGATCTCGTCGCCGCGCTGGGGTGAGGAAGACTTCGAGCGTGAGAAGTCAGCCGCCCTCACGACCATCCGCGACCGCCAGGCCAATCCGCAATACATTGCTGCGGGCGCCTTCGCGCAGCTGATCTATGGCGCGGACCATCCGCAGGGGCGCTTCAGCATTGGAACGGAAGAGAGCGTCAGCGCAATCGAGCTTGATGATCTCAAATCCTACTTCGACCAGATGCTGGCCAGCGATGTGCGCATGCATATTGCCGGCGACGTCTCGCAGGCCCGCGCCGAAACCGCCTTTGCGGGCGTCGCAGGCTTGCTCTCTAATGAAGACACTGCGCGGCCAGACTACGAGGTCGCTGAACAGGACGATGAGGGCAAAGTCTACTTCATCGACGTGCCAGGATCGAAGCAAAGTGTACTGAATATCGGTAAGCTGATCGTCCCCACGACCGATCCGGACTACAAGCCTATTGATTTCGCCAATGAGAAACTCGGCGGCGGCATTAGCGGCGACCTTGCCCAGGTCCTGCGCATCGAGAAGGGCTATACCTATGGTGCCTATTCCTATCTGAGTGACGGCACCGAGCCGCAGACCTTCAGGATCGGCACCAGCGTTCGCGCCAATGCGACGGGTGCATCGCTCGATGTCATTCGCGAAATGCTGCAGGATTACGGGCCGACCTTTGACGATGACGCCGTAGAGCTCACCCGCCAGAAAGTCGTGAAGGCGAACACGCGCGCCTTCGAAAGCCTCAACGCGAAGCTCGGCATCCTGCATGAGATTAGCGAATACGACCGCCCGTTTGACTTCGTTGAGCAGGAGCAGCAGGCGCTCCTTTCCATGCCGCGTGAGGAATATCAGCGCGTGATCAGCGAATATCTCGCAGAGCCCCAGATGACCTGGGTTATCGTGGGCGATGGCGAGACCCAGCTTGAGCCTGTGACCGAGTTTGCGGGCGGGGAAGTCACCGTCCTCGACATTCACGGCCAGCCTGTCGAACAGGCCGCCGCTGACGAATAATCATTGCGCGCGCCGGACACCCAACCGCGTCCGGCGCGCCTATCTCGCTTGCGATGGATCCAGCTTCGGCTTCGGCATGAAGGCCAGAAAGCCAAGCACGATGACGAACCAGATTCCGATGACGAGGAAGCAGTCGCGAAAAGCGTAGACAGCTGCCTCACTGGATATCTGGCGTCCAAGCTCACCGAATGCCGACTGGAATGCCGGCAGCTGCGGCATGCCGTTCCGCTCCAGCTCGCGCGCAATCTGGACATGGGTGTAGGAGAGCTGTGCATTTGCTTCATTGATGCCGGAAGCCAGATGTTCGCCATGAAAGATGAGCCGTCTCTGCAGCAGGATGGCGAGCAGATTGACGCCAAACGCTCCGCCAATCTGCATGAGGAAGGATGCGCCGCCCGTTGCAGACGCCAGCAGCGGCGGCGGCACGGCGCGCACCGCCGTCGTGTTCGCGGGCGGCATGCAAAAACTGATCCCGATGCGGCTGAGCACGATCCAGAACACCAGCGTCCAGTAAGGCGTCAGCGCGGTCACATGCGATAGCAGGAAGGCCGACGTCCCGAACGAGATGATGCCGAAAGCGAGCAGCCAGCGCACATCCACCTTGTCCGTCAGGCGTCCGGCAATCGGGAACCCGATAACCATGGCAAGCCCTGCCGGGATCATCATCACGCCCGCTGCCGTCGGCGAATAATGCTGCACCAGCTGCACAAAGAGTGGGATCATGTATGTCGAGCCGTAGATCGCGATCCCCGTCGCCGAGATGACGAGCCCTGCCGACCAGAACTGGCGATAGGTGAAGATCTTCGGGTTCAGCGCGGGGAAGGGATGGCGCCGCTCCCAGAAATAGAAGGCGATTCCTGCGATAAAGCCGACCGCAAACTTGATAAGGGAGATATCCGAATCCCAGCCGTCACGATTGCCGCCCGCAAAGCCGGACAGGAAGGACACGGCCGATACGCTGAGAAGGATCAGGCCCTGCCAGTCGAGCGGGCGTTTCTCAGCTTGCTGCGCCGGGTCTGCCTTTGGCATTAGCAGAGGTGCTGCTGCCAGCGCCAGAAGAGCCAGCGGTACCGTCGCGACAAAGACCAGCCGCCAGCTCGACAGGTCCACGGCGACGCCGCCCAGCGCGGGTCCAAACGCAGGCGCCAGCACGACACCGATCGAGAAGATGCCGATCGCCGTCCCGCGCTGCTTGTCGGGGAAAGTCTGGAAGATCAGGAACATCGACATGGGCTGCAGCAGACCCGCCGCCATGCCCTGCATTGCCCGCGCCACGATGAGGAGTGCAAGCGTGTTGCTGACCGCGCCAAGAAGCGAGCCAGCCACGAACATCAGCATGCCGAATATGTAAGTGGCACGTGGTCCGTATGCGGACATAGCCCAAGCATTCGCGAGCATCGCAATCGTAGAAGAGGCGAGAAACGCCGTCGACATCCATTGCGCCTGATCCTGTCCAAGGCCGAAGGCCCCGATGATGGCGGGCAGGGCGACATTGATGGTCGTCGCCGCCAGCAGTGTCGACATGGACCCGATCAGCATCGAGAAGAGCAGAAACCAGCGATAGGACGCCCCGAACTGGGCGAAGCGCTTGGCGTCGATATCTATCGCGACCGCAGGGGTGAGATTCCCGAAGGCATGGAGCGCACCTGGAAGGTGCCCATATTCAGTATTGTTGATGGGTATATGACCGTGAACGGCGGCGGCAAATACGCCTTG
>DUBH01000019.1:102719-142320 GCA_012960415.1 Henriciella sp.
ATCCCCGGCTTGTGTCTTCTCGATCTGTACTGTCGCCATGGTGCCGGGCCGAAGCGGCAGGCCGCCTGCCTCGAGGTCAATACGCACCGAAATGCGTTGGGTGATCTTGGTGAAGACACCATTGGCGTTCGGGTTCGGCATCAAGGCGGCTTCGGCCAGTGTCGAATCATTGATCGCTGTCACGCGGCCTTCAAACTCACGGCCCGGATAGCTGTCGATCTTCACGATTACCGGCGCACCGGGTTGAACGTGCCGGATCTCGGTTTCCTTGATATTGGCCGACACCCATGCCGCACCGGGGTCATGCACGAGCGCCATGCGGAAGCCGCGCAGGGAATGCTCGCCGACATCATAGAAAAGCTCATCCACCACGCCGTCGATGGGGCTGCGGATGGTGTGCTGGTCAACGACGACTTCTTGCGCCTCCACCCGTGCCTCCGCCTGGCGCAGGGCGGCGCGAAGGACCGACAGGTCGTACTCGATCAGGGCAACTTCCTCGCCTGCAATGCTGGCCGTGCGCTGTTCAGCAAGGGCCCGGTCGGCATCGGCTTTGGCGCGCCTCACGGCCTGCTGCGCCGTGTCGAGTTCATTCTGCGCGCGGTCCAGCGCGGCCTGCGTCACGCGCCCGCGGGCAAACAGGTCTTCCGTGCGCGCAAAGTCGGACTGCGCTGTCTCGAAGTCAGACATCGCAGCGGCGACCGATGCGCTGGCTGACAATGTACCCGCCCGGCGCGCGGCGACTTCACTGCCCGCCTTGGACGTAGACAGATTGGCGCGCATTTCCTCGCGCTGGATTTCTGCGCGCAGGCGGTCTGCTTCAGCCTGGTATTGGGCGAGCGTCAGCTCTGCCTCGCGCCGGTCGATCTCGAAAATGACGTCGCCTGCCGCAACGCGGTCGCCCTTGCTGACAGCCAGCGTCGTGATGCGTCCGGAAATGTCAGTCGAGACTGCCACCATGTCGGACGCGATGCGCGCATCGGCAGTTGCCACATAGCCTGCACGTTCACTCAGAAACCGGAACAGGAAGATGGCAGCGAGCGCGATGACCGCCAGAATCACGGCCAGCCTTATGCGCCGTGCTGTCAGCCATGGCCAACGCCTTGAGGTACCGGACTTCATGCCGGTTTCGGTCTGTGCGGCCCCGCCATCCATGAGCGTGTAGCCTTCCTGGTTTCCATCCCTGGAAGCTATCTAACGCCAGTTCTGACGATTGTTCGAGAGGTGACGCGAAGGCAACTCGCTTGCCCGCTGGCCTAGTCCTCGAAACCGAGGAAGGTCGCCGCTTCGTCGACGGATTTGCGGTTGGACACGACAGAGTTCGCCGGGAACTCATCATCCGGCCAGCCCATGGCGATACAGGTCTGGATCACCTGATCGTCCGGGATTTTCGCGTGCTCGCGCACCACGGGGCTCTGCATGATGCCCTGGCTATTGATGACGCAGCCCAGCCCCTTCGACCAGGCCGTGTTGACGATACAGTTCACCACGCCGCCGCAATCGAAAGGCGCGATGTCGCTGCCCTGAATTGACTTGTCATAGGTCACCACGATGGAGACGGGCGCATCGAACTGGCGAAAGCCGCGCAGCACCCAGTCCATGCGCGCTTCCTTGTCGTGACGCTCAATGCCCATGACGGCGAAAAGCTGTTTCGCGATCTCGATCTGGCGCTCGCGGTGGGCGCCTTCATAGCCGGGGCCCATGCGGAACTCACGGCTGTCGGGGACGCCCGCTACATTGCGCTCCACATTGCCCTTGCGGATCTTGTCCAGCACCTCGCCGGCGACGACATAGAAATTCCAAGGCTGGGTATTCAGCGACGTTGGCGCGCGCATCGCGATCTCGAGAACCTCGCGAACCAGCGCTTTCGGTACCGGCTTTTTCTGGAAGCCCCTGATGCTGCGGCGCTCGCGTACAACCTGCTCGTATTCCATCTCGTATCTCTCCCTCATGCCTGAATCGGCCCTGTTTGCCCTGCAAGCTAGTTCGCTGCCGCTGCGGTAGCCAAGAGGTGACCAGCGGCGAATTCGCCTTGTCAAAAATAGCCCGGACAAGAAGGGGCTGGAACCCGGCGCCCGCTGAAGCCATTAATACCCCGACCGACAAAGCAGGGGGAAAGAGTTGGCTGATTATCTTGCAGTGTTTGCAACGCCAGAGGCATGGGCGGCGCTCGCCACCCTGATTGTTCTCGAAATCGTTCTCGGTATCGACAATCTCGTCTTCATCTCGATCCTCACAAACAAGCTTCCCGAAAAGCAGCGGCCCGCCGCGCGGCGGATCGGTATAGGCCTCGCGCTCATACTGCGTCTGGCGCTGCTGGCAACGATCGCCTGGATCGTGGGGCTGACAGCGACAGTCTTCGACCTCGGCATTTCCGGCCCTCCGGGTGATCACGGCGAGGTGACTTTCGAAACCGCCTTCTCTTGGCGCGACATCATACTTGTTGCCGGCGGCCTCTTCCTCGTCTGGAAAGCGACGACAGAGATCCACCACCATATCGACCCGGAGCCGAGCGACACGGTGTTCGGCGACAAGCGCGCCAGCATCGGCTTCGCCAGCGTTCTGGTTCAGATTATCCTGCTCGACATGGTCTTCTCGATCGACTCGATCCTGACCGCCGTCGGCATGACCGATCAGGTGCCGATCATGGTGATTGCAGTTGTTATTGCCGTGCTTGTCATGCTCCTCGCCGCTGGGCCGCTGGCACGCTTCATCAACAAGAACCCGACCGTCGTGATGCTCGCGCTCGCCTTCCTGCTGATGATTGGCATGGTGCTGATCGCGGATGGCTTCGGCGTTCATGTGCCAAAGGGCTATATCTATGCCGCGATGGCCTTCTCGGTTTTTGTCGAGGTGCTGAACCTCATCGCCCGCAAGCGCAGAAAGGCGGGCGACGCCGTCCACTAGGCCGCATGCCTGATGCGCGCTCGCGCCGCACTATCGGCGCGGGCGGGCAGGGCCCATACTCATATTATGATAAGTCAGCCCATCCTGCGCGGCCTCAAGCGCCGCTGCCCGACTTGCGGTGAAGGCAAGCTCTTCAGTCGCTATCTCGTCTTCCGCGATGAATGCGCGGCCTGCGGGCAGGACTTCCGCTCGGCCGACACGGCCGACGGCCCGGCTTTTTTCGTCGGTTTTCTGGTGATGATCGTCTTCGCGCCATTCTATTTCATTCTCCCAATGCTGGAGATGGCGCTGTGGCTGAAGATTCTCGGCTTTGTTGTATTGCTGGGTGCCATGGTCGGCACGGCGCTGGCGCTGCTGCCCCTGTTCAAGGGCGTGCTGTTCAACCTGCAGCTTTCGAACAAGGCCGAAGAGGCGCAATGGGAAAGCACCGGCAAGCACGGGGCACCGCCGCGCGGCTGGAAGGGCTGACCTGCAGCCTCCATTGCAGGAATGAGCCTTGCCCGGTGGTTGCAATCGGGCTCTAAACACACCCGGGACGCATTCACTACTCCGGGACAAGGCATTGACACCGAATATCTGTTTTACTGCCGCGCTGGCATCGGCATGCGCAGTTTTCACCGTGCAGACCGCTAGCGCTCAGGACGCCAGGCAGCAACAAGTTGATGGCCAGCTATCCGTGCTTCGGACAACGACTTACGGCCTTGCCGTCGACGACCAGTGCCAGGTCTTTGACGGAGCGCAGCGCGACGCTGTTGAGCATCTAAAGTCTGTCGTGCGCAGCGCGCTAGTAAGCGCCTTTGACGCTGACACTGTTACGACGGAGCAGGACCGGATCAGTGCGATTGCAAATGAGGCCTGGAAAGGCTGCCTTTCAAGGTCCGAGCACGCCGACAAGTGGCAGTTCGTTGATGGGGCGAGGCTTTATGGTGACGCCTTGCTGGCAGCAGCTGGCGCAATGCCTTCTCATATTACCGAGTGTGCGGTCGGTAGGGACGGCGCAGTCATCAAGCGCGCCGCGATGGATGCCCTGCGCGCTGAAGTTCTGGCGCGCTATCAGGGAGATGAGCGTGAGCAGCTGGACGGTCTCGTTGCGACCATGTCGCCCGCCATGGCGGCGCAGTGCGATGCTTACGGCTATGCGACGGACCTTGAGCCTGCCTACTGGTGGAACAATCGTCAGCAGCTTCAGCCACAGACGCCCGGCGGCCAGCCAACTTCGCTTTCAATCTACGGACCGTGGACGAGCTTTAATTTCTTTTCGTTTGAAGGGTTCTCGGAGTTTGCTGTTCTGGCCTACCGCACAGGGGGCGAAGGCACAGGGCGCCTGGCAGGTGTTACGCTGGAAAGGGGCAATGCCCCGAATGGCGATGGCGCGCTCTACGCTCTCACTGACGGCACCTTGGCAGCCCTCTTGTCTGGCGCCGTCGAAGGTTTTGAAATCCGTGTCGAGGGTAGCGAGGAAAGCTTTTTGCTCTCAAGAGCTGCGCAATCCAGTGACAATGGATTCATAACAGAAACGCGCTTCACTCTTGACGCCGATGCGGCAGCCTCTGTCCTCGCCCTTCCGGACGCGACTCCGCTGACCTTCCATTTTCAGCTGGAGCCGCATTCGGACTGGCGGCAATACGTCAATCATGGCGAACGGCCAGCGACACTCCCGGCAAGCCGTTTGAAAGAGGCCATCGACTGGGCCAGCGCGCCGGTCGCTGAATAGGCCTACCAGCGCGGGCGCTTTGGTCCCAGCATGTCTCGAAAGGCTTCAAACGTGCCGCGTGCGATTTGCGTCGCGGTCGGTTTGCGGCCATGCGCGCCGCGCACGAAGTGGACACAGTTGGAGCCGGTCAGGTGGTAGTCATGCCCGATTCGACGGCTGGCGCGATCGATTGCTGTGAAGTCGCAGGCTGCAGCGCTGCGGCCATGATTCCTGATCTCGCGGCCATCCGCGAAGTCTTCAATGGACTGCGTGACGACCCCATGATGCCGGCGCGTGTTCGAAATGATCCGGCCATCCCAGCCAACGATGCCATAATGTCGGAGAACGCCGCCAAAGCGCACAGAGACAACATCGCCCGGCTGGAAGTCATACTTATCGTTCATCGATATATAGCTAAGTCGAAACATTGGAAGCGTCAAGCGTGCTGACGGCGCGATGGACCCTGCGCCGAAGTCAGACACCGTCTAGAAACACCGCCACTACACTGTCAGCGCACCATGAATTTCAGGCAAACGGTGCAACCGTCCGGCCGGAAAGTATCGCCGTCTGACCTCGTCCGGAGGCGTACACGTTCAGACGGCAATCTTCTTCGGCTGGTAAGCGACTTCAATATCGTTCGCGCATTGCGCCTTGCCGAACAGATAGCCCTGTAAGTTGGTGCAACCGAGTGCCTTGAGAACCGTCAGCTGGTTCTCCGTCTCTACACCTTCGGCAACGATGGTTAGATTGATGGCCCGGGCCCATTGCGTGATCGTGCTGATCAGCATGGCGACGCTGTCGTTGATATCGAGGTCAGAGATCAGCGAGCGATCGAGCTTGATCTTTGACAACGGCAGCCCGACGAGAGAGCGCAGGTTCGAATAGCCCGTGCCAAAGTCATCAAGTGCCACTTTGAGGCCAAGCGCGTGCAACGCGTCGAGCTGAACTCTCGCAAAGGCGAGGTCCTCTATGAAGACTGACTCTGTCACCTCAATGACAAGACGCTCTCGAGGAAAGTCAATTTGCTCAAGGACTTCAGAAAGTGTTCTCACAAAATCCGGCGACATGAGATCGGACGGCGACACGTTCACGGAGATGTCGCTCAGCCAGCCTTCATCTATCCATGGTTTGGCGAGTTCGCAGGCGCGCTGAAGCAGATATCGGTCCAGGCGGCGACGAAGGCCCAGCTCTTCCGCGAGCGGAATAAACTCCATTGGCGCGACAAAGCCGTCTGGCCCCAGCCATCTCGCCAGAACCTCGAATGAGAGCTTCGACGGGTCGCGTGGGTCGATGATTGGCTGGAACCAGGGTTCGATCTCGTTTTTCTTGATGGCTTCGCGAAGCAGCACTTCAAGATCATTGCGACGGCTGGCTTCGGCTTTCAGTGGGCCATCATAAACGCAGACACCGCCCACGGGCAGGGCGCGTGCCTTCTGCATCGCGAAATCGGCAGCGCGGCGAAGGCCTTCAATGTCCGAGCCAGCTACATTTGTACCCGCTGCCCCGATCGCGACCTCTAGTGTTATCTGCCGGTTCAGAACCTCGATCGGCTCATGCAGGACTTCCTGCAGGTGCTGGGCGTAGCAGAAGGCCTGCCCAGAAGGCAGCTCGAGACAGAGCGCGAATTCATTGCCGCCGAAGCGAGCGGCAAACCCTCTTGCCTCGTCGGCGATCTGTTGTAGCCGCGCCGCGACGGCTTTCAGGACGAGGTCACCTCCATATTGGCCGACGCGCGCATTGATCAGTTTGAAGCGACGCAG
The DNA here is from genome assembly GCA_012960415.1 of Henriciella sp. Taxonomy (GTDB): domain Bacteria; phylum Pseudomonadota; class Alphaproteobacteria; order Caulobacterales; family Hyphomonadaceae; genus Henriciella. Next base: position 109,077 of record DUBH01000019.1, read on the forward strand.
ATCGACGAGAAGCAACTTCAGCGACGTCTGCTGCGGGCGAGGGCGCAAGAGCGCCGCTTCGAGGCGCGCGAAAAAGGCTGTTCGGTTTGCGAGGCTGGTCAGGTGGTCGGTCCGCGAGGCTTCCAGGACGCGATCGCGTTCAACTTGAAGCGCCTCGATCTGGGCCCTCAGGCGTTCCTTCGCCTGCTTCAGCTCAGTGTTCGCCGCAAATAGCTCCAGCGACTTCTGTTCAAGGATCTTTTCGGCGGCTTTTCGAGACTGGCGTTCGCGGATCGCACGCCTCTCGAGCATTGCGACTTCCTGATCGGAGAGCGTGTAGGTCATTGTTGCCTCCGCTCAAGCTGGAAACGGACAACACGACTGGCACCGTCACCTCTCGGCGCCATGGCAATGGCGATGGTCTCTCCGAAGGCTTGAGCCGAAGCCTCCAGAAGACCGTACGCCAGATGCTCAAGGGCCCGTGATGAGATGTAATCGACGACCAGCGTGTCGTCCGTCCGCATGATGATGTGAAACTCCGGGAGCTCCGCATCCGCGTAGAGCTTCTGGACTTCCACATGAATGTGGGAATCTATGGACTCTACGAAATCGAAGAAGTCATCGACTTCGAAATAGGCAGGATAGCCCTGCTTGAATGACCCGGCCAGATGATGACCGAACGCTTTCAACAGCGTTGCCGGGCAACGCCCTGTGGTACTGGAGACAGCGCCGATAAGCTTGCCCATCTCAGCGCAAGGGTAAGTGCCAACTGATGTATACGCGCCCTCAGACTCCAACTCGCAAGTATCGATGATGCGTTGTGTCTGGATAACGCCGAGTTCAGCTTCGACGTGATCGAGAAATTCAGTGAATACGATGCCCTTCATGGTTCCCCCCTTGAGCGATGAGGTGGAATGCACAAGCGCCGCTTTCCGGAAATTCTACGTCCAGACGGGAATTTGCAGTAAAATTTGCGACAACACCGAAGGTTGGCCGAGCCCGACGGGCAAATTCTGCAATGGCCGTTTCAGGTGCAAAGGTAAACGTAAGTTACCGCGGGCCATGAACATCGCACAGGGTGCGACATTCTGTCCAGAGCCTTAAAAACTATATCTTTTTTAAATTTTTAAACGTCACTTAGAAGCCTTTGAGTTCGGCAAACTCGTGGACCTCGGCCCGCTCGGCGCGAAGCTGATTCACCGGATGGTCCGGGTCCGGATAGCCGACGGCCATGCCGCAATAGAGCATCTCAGTCTCTCCAAGGCTGAAATGCTCTTTCAGCGATGGGCGAAGGATGCCCCAGCACTCCTGAAAACAGCTGCCCCAGCCGCGCTCTTCGGCGAGCAGGGCCAGCGTTTGCATGAACATGCCGGTATGTGCCCACTGGCCATGGCCCATACGCTCATCAATCACGAAGAAGACAGCCAGCGGCGCATCGAAGAAACGGAAATTACGCGAGAACCATTGAATTCGCCCGGCCTTGTCTTCACGCGGGATATCAAGCTTCTCATACATCATCTCGCCGACTCTGCGGCGCCGCGCTTCATGCGGCTCCCAGAGGTCCTTGGGATAGATCGGCCGGTCTGTCCGCTCCCCGCGCGGGTCTTCGGCGAGCTTTTTCTGCGCAAGATCAATGACGGCCTGCTTTTCAGCGCCGGTCACCGCGATCACCCGCCAAGGCTGAAGGTTACCACCAGACGGCGCCCGCTGCGCTGTCGCCAGCCAGTCACGCACCTCATCGGCGGTGATCTGCTTGTCGAGAAATGCGCGCGTCGAGATGCGCTGATTTACGGCCTGGCTGACATCCATGGGTCGGGTCTCCTTGCTTGAGAGAAGCGGTCTAGGACAGCGACGTTAGGGAAGGGAAGAGCCTGAGCTTTAGAGGCGCGGAAGAAACAGATAGCGAAGCATCAAAATGGTGGTCGGGATGGCGATCCCGATGAGTGCTAGAGCCAGGACGAGCCAAAGCGAGGTGTCAAAGAGAAGGCCTGCGCAAAGCGCGGACATGGACGCAACCTGGCAAATGTCCAGCCAGTTCCCGTATCTTGCGAAATCGATCATCATGACAACGATCAATGCGATCAAAGGGGGAAGCAGTAGCCCTATCAACAGCCAACCACCTGCGATCTGCCTCGGCTCCAGCCAACCAAGCAGGGGGACACAGACAAGGCCGCAGATGAAAACCAAGAGATCCCGCTTCCGTGGCGGCTCTTGGTGCGCGGCATACTGCGCGCGCAATTCGTCCGTCATCGTGGCACTGTTCAGTACCGCACCATTAGGCCCGAAAACCGGCGCCTGCTGTTCTGCATCAGTCATGATGTGAAGCTACGTCACCATGCCGGTCATGAACACAAAAAAGAAGGCGCCCCCATGGAGCGCCTTCTGATCAGTGAAATTGGGCCACAGACTAGTAGCTGTCGTCCATTTCCATCATGTCGTCGTCATCATGGTCCATATCGTCATGGTCCATATCGTCATGGTCCATCATGTCATCATCGTCTTCGGCTTCCGGCTCATCGTCATGCCAGATGCGTAGCGCGTTGACGCTAAGCTCTGCATTCAGGCCTTCAGCGTTAATGATGTAGATGCGCGGGTCGCCCGTCGCAGTCATGGCATTCGCGTCAGCGTCGACAACGGTCGCGCCAGCTGCAGCACCGACTTCCCATTCGTCGCCGTCCATCAGCTCATCAAGAGCGTCCTGCTCACGGAAGACATAGACCATCTCTGACTGGTCGACGCCGGCCTGAAGGCCGACAGATGCCTTGCCGATATAATATTGGCCGGTTGGCTCACCGTCGATGAAGAGCACGCCTTCACCGCCTGCGCCGCCAACGATCAGGTCAGCTTTCCAGACTTCCGGGAAGACGAGCACGCCAGCTGCGGCGTCAATGTCTGCGGCACAGGTCTCTGCTACGGCGCGGCAATTGTCGAGCGTTTGCTTTGCGTCCTGCACGTTTTCAAATTTATAGGCCTTTTCGCCGCCTTCCTTGTGGTGGTCGGCGAAGGCGGGCGCACCTGCGAAAAGCACCGCTGCGCCTGCTGCGAGCGTAGAATTGCGAAGAAGAGTCTTTGAGAGTTTCATGGCGTTCTGCCTCCTGAACTTGCGTTCACTCTGAGCCTTATTGCCCAAAGCTTGGTGTGGCAGAAGAAACCCTCACACGCGGGGCGTGTTCCAAAAAATGCAGGAAATGCCAGTTAGCGGATTAGAGAGAAAAGCTCGTCCCGCAGCCGCATGCGGCTGTTGCATTGGGGTTATTGATCTTGAAGGCGGCGCCGATCAGCTCGTTCGAAAAGTCGATTTCGGAGCCGCGCATGAATTCCATGCTCATCTCATCGACGAGGACACGCGCGCCGTCACGCTCGACGACGATATCATCGTCATTCTTCGTGTCCTCAAGGTCGAATTTGTAGGAAAAGCCCGAGCAGCCACCACCTTCGACTGACACACGAAGGTAGTCCTTGCCGGACTGTTTCGCCAGAATCGCATTAATGCGCCGGGCAGCATTCTCTGAAAGGGTGACGTCGGTCATGAGTCACAAGATAGGTAAACCTGCGCTTCCAGAAAAGAGAGCGGTGTTTGCGACACTGTGGGAAACCTCTCGTGGGCGTTTCCACGAAGAGGCTGAATCGGCCACACGTACGCCGTTTCAGCGCGACCGCGACCGCATCATCCATTCGTCGGGATTTCGCCGCCTGAAGCAGAAAACGCAGGTTTTCGTGGCCCATGAGGGCGATCACTACCGCACGCGGCTTACCCATTCATTGGAAGTTGCGCAGATCGCGCGCTCCGTTGCGCGCAGGCTTGGCGTCGATGAAGACCTCGCAGAGGCGATGGCGCTGGCCCATGATCTAGGTCATCCGCCCTTTGGCCATGCCGGTGAAGACCAGCTCGACGCCTGTATGGAAGCCTATGAAGGCTTCGATCACAATGCGCAGACCTTGCGCGTCGTGACCCGACTGGAACAGCGCTATCCGAACTTTGACGGCCTCAACCTGACCTGGGAGATGCTTGAGGGTCTCGTTAAACACAACGGCCCGCTGATTACCGACGGCACGCCTGTTTCAGCGCTGCCGGCCGCTTTCCGCGACTTCCCGCAGCTGGAGCGGCTAGAGCTTGACCAGTTCGCAGGCCCAGAAGCGCAGATTGCGGCGCTTGCAGACGATATCGCCTACAATAATCACGACATTGATGACGGCATCGCTGCTGGCCTCTTTAGCATCGATGACATGTTGCACCTGCCAATGGTTGGCGATGTCTTCCGCTCTGTACGGATTGAGCATCCGGTGCTCGACACGCAGCGCACGGTCTATGAAGCCGTCCGCCGCCTGATTGGTCTCTGGGTCGATGACCTTGTGACCGAGACCAGCGCGCGCGTGGCGAAGTACAATCCCCAATCTGCTGCCGAAGTCAGGGCGCTGCCAGAGCCTCTAGTGGCGTTCTCAGAGGATTTCGACGCGCAGCAAAGGGCGCTCCGGGCCTTCCTGTTTGAGCGGATGTACAAGCATTACAAGGTCAACCGGATGCGCAGCCAGGCCAAACGAGTGCTGAAAGAGCTGTTTGAGCTCTTCCTTGCCGAGCCGGATATCCTTCCGCCGCCGCTGCGGCAGGACGCCGAGCAGGCGCCAGAGGCGCGCCGGGCAAGGCTGGTCTGCGACTATATCGCCGGAATGACCGACAATTATGCCATCGACCTGCACCGCAAGGTTTTCAGCATTGAAGGCATTGTCTGAGCGGCCGACAGGGCAAAGGGCACGCTGATTCAAGGATCGTTAACAAAGCACCGGCAATTTCTTAACCAATAATCAGAGGCGACGAAGGGGCAGGCGTGCGATGAGCCACGGCAGCAACAGATACGACTACGCGTCCTATGAGGATGAATATCGCGGCTTCGAGATCCGCGACGATGAGTCTGCGCGCGGACCACTGATCCTTGCTTTGGCAATCGGTGTCCTCATCGTCTTCGCAGCTGTCGTCTGGAACACCTATCGTCAGGGGCTTCGAGAAGAAGACGGCGAGCTGCCAATGGTCATGGCGGACGCGGAGCCGTTCAAGTCGGTGCCAGAAGACCGCGGCGGCATCCAGATCGAGGACCTCGATCGCAGGCTGTACGACAATATGGATGGGTCGACCCGCCCGCCAGAACCTCAACCTGTCGCTGGCGAGCGCGAACTTGCAATGCTGGCAGGCCCGCCAATGGATCTTCGGGGTGGGTCTGGTTCAAGCTCATCGCAGGGCGCAGCCCCGGCAGAGGTGCAGGCTGATGACCTGCCACCGCTGGAACAGCCAGTGCCGGCCGCGAGCGAAGAGCGCCATGGCGAGCCTTCAATTGATCCGGCACCACCAGTTGAGCCAGCCAGAAGCAATGGCCGCTTTGCCTTCACCGCCAATGGGCCATTCCTTGTCCAGATATCGGCCGTTCGCACGCAGGCAGCCGCTGACGAGGCGTGGAGCCGGGTGTTGAGCCGCTATCCGGATGTCTTCACGGGTGCCCAGAAAGTGGTCGAACGCGCCGATCTTGGCGCAGATGGCATCTTCTTCAGGGTCAGGGCAGGGCGTTTTGATACACGAAGCGATGCAAGCGAATTCTGCGAATCCTATAAACGTGCTGGTGGAGACTGTATCATCACTCGCGAGACGCCATGACCAACAAGGCTTGTATATTGAGCATTTCGGGGCCGGTTCTTCAAAAGGAGGAATCGGCCCTTTTCGCAGATCAGAAGCCCTGGGGAGTGATCCTTATGGGCCGGTCCTGCCAGACGCGCGACCAGGTGCGCCGCTGCGTCGATGATATCTGGGAAGCAGTTGGCCGTGAGATCCTGATCTTCATCGACCAGGAAGGCGGCCGCGTTGCCCGCCTGAAATCGCCTGAATGGCCGCTTTTCCCGCGCGGTGAGCTTTATGGTGAGCTGTATGGCCGTGACAGGGAGCTGGGGCTGGAGGCGACCTGGCTCGGTCACCGCCTGATGGCCGCTGAGCTGACCGCCTTGGGTATCCACGCAGACTGCGCGCCGGTGTGCGACCTGCCGCAGCCGGGCGCACATGACGTCATCGGTGATAGGGCCTTCGGTACCGATCCGGACGTGGTCGGTGCGATCGCGACAGCTGCGCTAAAAGGTCTTGAGGATGGCGGCGTTGCGGGGGTGATCAAACACATTCCGGGCCATGGCCGCTCGACGGCAGACAGCCATCTGGAGCTGCCGCGCGTCACAGCGGGCGACAATGAGCTGTCTTCGGATTTTGCCGCTTTCAGGCACGTTGCGCACGCGCCGATGGCCATGACGTCCCATATTTCCTATGATTTTTTCGATGAAGGACGTGCTGCGACGGTCTCTCCGATCATGATTAATGAGGTCATCCGGCAGCGAATCGGGTTTGATGGTCTCCTTATGACAGACGATCTTGGCATGCAGGCTCTTGGCGGAACGCTCACCGAGCGCGCTGACGCGTCTATTGCTGCGGGCTGCGATATACTGCTTCATTGCTCGGGCTTCCTGCGTGAGCCAGACGCGATCCTTGCTGAAATGCGTGAGGTGGCAGAGGCTGCGCCAGAGCTGTCAGGCAAGGGGCTAGAGCGCGCAGATGCGGCTGAAGCGGCCGCTCAGCGCGAAAAGCCGTTCGATGTCGAAGCAGGATGGGCGCGTTTCAAATCGCTCATTCCGAATGTGGGACCGTTTAGCGTATGAGTTCGCAACTTGTATCCAGCGACCTGATCGACCGCGATGACCTCGAGACCGGGGATTATTTTGCGGTTGATATCGATGGATATGAGGGGCCGCTTCACCTGCTGCTCGATCTGGCACGCCGCCAGAAGGTCGACCTTCTGAAAGTGTCGATGCTGGAGCTGGCGAACCAGTATATCGACTTCATCGAAGACGCTCGTAAAAAGCGGATCGATCTTGCCGCAGACTATCTCCTGATGGCGGCATGGCTCGCCTTCATGAAGTCCCGCCTGCTGCTGCCTAAGCCTGAAAAGGCCGCCAATGATGAGGTCGATGGCGAGGAGATGGCGGCGCGGCTTGCCTTCCGCCTGAAGCGGCTTGAGGCGATGCGCGAGGCCGGCGAGGAGCTTATGGATCTCGCGCAGCTAGGGCAGGAAGTGTTTCTGCGCGGGGCGCCTGAACAACCGCGCGTTATCAAGCATACCGAATACGATACATCTCTCTGGCACTTGATGCAGGCCTTTGGCGGTATCCGTCAGCGCCGTGAGGAAGCGGCCCCGCACAAGGTTGTGCATCAATATGTTCTGCCACTGGAGCACGCGCGCGACTCGCTCAAAAGTTTGAGCAAGATGATCGATAGCTGGGCCAGCCTTGATGAACTTCGCCAGCGCATGAAGGATGTCGCAGGCGACATTCCGCCCCGGTCGGTCACAGCGAGCGTCTTTGCGGCCGCACTGGAACTGGCGCGCGATGGCGACATTGAAATCCGGCAGGGAGCTCATTTCCAGCCGCTTTACCTGCGCGGTAGCCAGGACAGACAGGAAGGGATAGGCGGATGACCGCAATACCCCGCTTTGAAAATGAGAAGCTCGAAGACGCCCCGGAGGAGATCCGCGACGCGGTACGTCAGCTGTCCTTTGCCTATAAGCGCTCTGAAGAGCTCCTGAAGCGTGAGGCTGAAGGCGGCGCGGATGTCATCGCCGACGCGCTGCGACGGGCTGAAGCCATCCTCTTTGCCGCCGGTGAGCCGCTGAGCGCCGAACAGGTCGCTGAAGTGTTGCCGCAGGGCATTGATGCCGCAACGGTGCTCATGTCGCTCAAGGCGGCCTATGCGCATCGCGGTGTGACGCTAGTCGAAGTGGCTGGCAAGTGGCGCTTCCAAACGGCTGAAGACCTTGCCTATCTCTTCGTTGAAGAGCGCCAGGAGCAGAAGAAGCTGTCTCAGGCCGCACTCGAAACGCTCGCTATCATTTCCTACGGTCAGCCTGTCACGCGCGCTGAGATCGAAGCTGTGCGCGGTGTGGCCGTTTCCAAGGGCACGATCGACCAGCTCATGGAAGCAGGATGGGTGAAGATAAAAGGACGTCGCCAGACACCGGGCCGCCCGGTGACCTACGGCACCACCAATGGCTTCCTGGAGCATTTCGGGCTCGAAAGCCTCGACATGTTGCCCGGGCGCGCCGAGCTGCAGGCAGGCGGTCTCCTCTCTGACGTCGTCCCGGCTGATTTCGACCCGGGTGATATCGACATGCCGATGTCAGATGGCGAAGCAGACGACCACGCAAATGATGAGGAAGGCGCCTTCATGACCGACTTCATGGATGGTGAGGACGATTGATCGCACGCCTTTGTGTGATCGTTACCCATTGAGACTTATCCTGATGGGCGCTACTTGTTCAGAAGAACTTCTGGAGACGTTCCATGGCCCCTAGCTGGATGCAGCTTCTTATCGTGCTGATCGTTGCCCTTCTGCTGTTTGGCGGACGTGGGCGTATTTCATCCATCATGGGTGACATGGCCAAAGGCGTCCGCAGCTTCCGCAAGGGGCTGAACGACGACGAGGAGGCAGACAGCGAGGACAAGGACAATTCCAAGTCCAAACAGTCGCGCCACCTCAGTGACGACAAGATGGTGAACGTCACGCCTGAGAAGGACAAGTCGAAAACCTCCAGCTGACAGGCAAGTGAGGCCGGCTTAGCATGCTTCCACAATTTGGTCTCACCGAGTTCATGCTCGTGGCGATTGTTGCGTTAATTGTCGTGGGTCCGAAGGATCTGCCGTTGATGATGCGCAAGCTTGGCCAGTTTGTTGCCAAGGGCCGCGCCATGGCGCGCGAGTTTCAGTCTGCTTTCGATGATATTGCCCGCCAGGCGGAGCTTGATGAGCTTCGCAAGGAAATCGAAGACCTTCGCCGCGACAATGCGCTGACCGAAGCGGTCAACGACATGAAGAAGGCGGAAAGCGACATCAATCGCCGCGTGATGATGGAAAACCCCTGGCCCGAAGCGGGCAAGGAAGGTGGACCGGGTGTCATTCCGGATGACAAGACCGCACCGGCCGTGTCGGGCGAGAGCGCCTCGAGTGAGAAGTCGACCTCAACCGGTGAAGAGGCCGATGCCGCGCCGGATTCGCCGTCTACGCCTGACGACGATGGGAAGAAGGCTGCGTCCTCATGAGCAAGGACATGCGGGCCGACGAAAAGCCAAACTTTACTGACGAAGATGGCGAGATGGAATCCTCGCGCGCGCCGCTGCTCGACCATCTTATCGAGCTGCGCAGCCGGTTGATCTGGTCGATTGCTGCGCTGGCCGGGGCAACGCTCCTCTGCTTTTTCTTCGCAAGGCCGCTCTACAATATCCTGCTCGACCCACTGGTTCAGGTCGCGGAAATCGAGCGCGGTGAGACGCGGTTCGAGCTGATCTATACCGCGCCGCTGGAAGTGTTCTTTGTCGAGCTCAAGCTGGCGCTATTCGCTGGCGTCTTCGTCGCCTTCCCGGTGATGGGCTGGCAAATATATTCATTTGTGGCGCCGGGCCTCTACAAACGGGAGAAGGGCGCAGTCCTTCCATTTCTGATTGCCGCCCCGGTCCTGTTCACACTGGGTGCGTTGTTCGTCTACTGGGTCATGCTGCCCCTGATTTCCAATTTCGCACTCTCATTCGAGCAACAGGCTTCTGAAGGCCGCGCGGCCATCACGCCGCAGATCAAGGTCTCGGAATACCTCTCACTGGTCATGGCGTTGATGCTGGCGTTTGGTTTAAGCTTCCAGCTGCCCGTCGTGCTCAGCCTGCTGGGGCGAGCCGGTATCGTTGGCAGTGATACGCTGCGCTCTGGCCGCAAGTATGCTGTCGTCGGAATTCTGGTCGCTGCAGCCTTTTTCACGCCGCCCGACCTCATCTCTCAGGTCATGCTGGCTGTGCCTGTGTTCCTGCTCTACGAGATATCGATCATCTGCGTCTCCATGATGGAGAAGAAGGCAGCTGAGGACGAAGCGATAGACACTGGCAAAGATTGACGGCCAGAGGTTCAGTTCAGACGGTTCCGCTTGCGCCCCAATTAGACTAGACGCATCGGCAAGACACAAAGAACTGCCTGAAAGCCCATCCAATGTTCGATCTTCGCGCCATTCGTGAGAACCCCGATCACTTCCGCAAGGCCTGGAACCGGCGGGCGTCCGGCCTTGGCGACAAGGTCGATGACATCCTCGCCCATGACGCGGCGCTGCGTCAGGCGCTGACGGACAAGCAGGAAGCCGAAAGCGCACGCAACGCCAATTCCAAGCTGATCGGCAAGGCAAAGGCGAGCGGCGATGAGGCCGAATTCGAACGCTTGCGCGATGAAGTCGCCAAGGCCAAGGAGACGATCGAGGCCGCTGGCGAACAGGAAGCTGCTGCCCGCAAGGAGCTGGACAGCCTGATTCTTGGCCTGCCGAACCTGCCTCTGGATGAAGTCCCGGAAGGCGAGGACGAGGCAGATAATGCTGAGCAGAAGAAAGTTGGCACGCCAACCGCGCTCGCCTTTGCGCCAAAGGACCATGCCGACCTCGGTGAAGCCCTTGGCATGATGGACTTCGAGACGGCCGCCAAGATGTCTGGCTCGCGCTTCGTCGTCCTGCGCCACCAGCTTTCGCGGCTGGAGCGCGCGCTCGCGAATTACATGCTGGATGTCCAGACCGGCGAGCATGGCTATCAGGAAACCAGCCCGCCATTTCTCGTGCGCCCCGATGCCCTTGAGGGCACGGGCCAGCTGCCGAAATTCGGTGAGGATTCCTTTGAGACAACCGATGGCATGTGGCTGATTGCGACATCCGAAATTTCACTGACGAATACGGTTCGCGAAGAAATCCTTGAGGGCGACAGCCTGCCGCGCCGTATGACTGCGCATACGCCCTGCTTCCGTTCAGAAGCTGGCAGTGCCGGGCGTGACACGAGGGGCATGATCCGTCTGCACCAGTTCAACAAAGTCGAGCTTGTCTCCATCGTGAAGGATGAGGCGGAAGGGCTGGAAGAGCTGGAGCGGATGACGCGCTGCGCCGAGACGATCCTGGAGCGTCTGGAGCTGCCTTACAGGCGGATGATGCTCTGTACCGGCGATATGGGCTTCGGTGCCCGCAAAACCTATGACCTTGAGGTCTGGCTGCCGAGCCAGGACACCTATCGTGAGATCAGCTCGTGTTCCTATTGCGGGGACTTCCAGGCCCGCCGGATGAATGCCCGCTGGCGTCCCGCGCCGAGCGCTGACAATCCAAAGCCGAAGCCTGAATTCGTGCACACGCTGAACGGTTCAGGCCTCGCAGTTGGCCGTACGCTTGTTGCGGTTCTGGAAAACTATCAGCGCGAGGATGGCACGATTGGCGTCCCGGCTGTGCTGCGGCCCTATATGGCCGGGCTTGAGGTGATTGGATGAGAATTCTCCTCACCAATGATGACGGGATCCATGCGCCTGGGCTATCGGTGCTGGAGTCGATTGCGAGAGAACTCTCCGACGATATCTGGATTGCGGCGCCTGAAGTCGAACAATCGGGCCAGTCGCGCTCTATCACGCTGACCCAGCCGGTACGCACGCGCGAAGTGAGAGAGAAATGCTGGGCGGTGATGGGCACGCCGACTGACTGTGTGCTTCTGGCGGTCCATGACCTGATGCCAGAAAAGCCCGACCTCATCCTGTCCGGCGTCAATCGCGGTCAGAATATCGCGGAAGATACAAGCCTGTCGGGAACGATAGCAGGCGCCATGTTCGGCATGCATCTCGGTGTGCCGTCCATCGCGCTAAGCCAGGCGCAGAGCTTTCGTGAGCGCGGCTCCTTGCCTTGGGAAACCTCGAAAAGCTGGGGCGCCAGGGTCATCAAGCCGCTGATTGAGAAGGGCTGGCCGGATGATGTCGTGATGAACATCAACTTCCCGGACCGCGAGCCAGACGATGTCGCTGGCATTGAGATCACCCGTCAGGGCTTTCGCGACGAGCAGATCATCCACACCGAACGGCGCGAGGATCTGCGCGGCAATGACTATTTCTGGATTGGCTTCAAAGGCAGGCTGTCGCGTCCACCGGAAGGCACCGATCTCAGGGCGATCTATGAGGGGCGCATTTCCGTCACGCCGCTCCATGTGGACCTGACCCACAACCGTTACCTCGAAACCCTCAAGGCCGAGTGGAAACAGTGAGCACTGACCCGTTCCGCGCCGCTCGCTTCATACTGCAGCTCCGCCAGCAGGGCATTCGGGACGATGCCGTGCTGTCAGCAATGGAAACGGTTGATCGGCGTGATTTTATCGCCAAATCGCTGCATAAGCTGGCGGTGGAGGATGCCGTCCTGCCGCTGCCTTGCGGTCAGGTTCTGCCCAAGCCGCTGACCATTGCGCAGCTGCTCACCGCGCTGGAAATGATGCCGGGCAGCAAGGAAAGCTACCTGCTCATAGGCGCCGGTAGCGGCTATACTGCTGCACTGATGGCGAAAGTCGCGGGCAAGGTCTGGGCGGTTGATCGCTTCAAGACGCTGGTCGACGCCGCGCGCAGCAATCTGGAGGCGCTGAGCATCCGGAATGTCAGTCTTCGTCAGGCAGACGGGTTTAGCGGCTGGCGCGAGCATGCGCCTTACGACCGTATCCTCGTAACTGGCGCAGTCACGAAAATACCTGACGATCTTCTCGCGCAGTTGTCTGCGGGCGGCAAGGTTGTTGCGCCGGTGATCGGTGTAGACGGTCGCCAGACTCTACGTATCGTCACCAAGGACGGCGCGCGCAGTCATTCACCGCTCGCTGAACCGCTCCTGCCGCTCGTAGAGGGGCTCGCTGAAGCGCTTTAGCGCCAGTTTCAGTCTGCGGGACATTCGCCCTGTGAAGCGACGTCGACGCCGGCAGCCGCCGCTGTGCACGCATTGCCGTAAGTCTTACCATCGCAGCCGCAGACCGGATCGTACTGCTGGGTGCACACTTCAGGGCGCGGGGCACAGATGCCGGAGCCGTCGGCGGTGTTGACACATTGGCCAACTGGCTTCGTGCAGTAGAGACCCTCGCCACACTGGATCGCTGCGATGCCGCCACACATTTCACCTTCCGCCCGAGGCGTGTCGGCTGGGCGCGATGCTGGGTCGCCATCAACAGGGATTGGCTCTGGCTGGCAGGCAGCAAGCAGGAACAGGCTGGCGGTCAGAAGGGCAAGGCGCATGTCATTTCCTCCGAAACGGTTTGGCTGAGAATGATAGGGCCACGCCTGCAGCCTGAATGCAAGCTGCGGGCGTGGCCCTCAATCTTTGGGTTGTGTGGCTGAACTAGCCTTTTGCGCCCTCAGCGAGGAGGCGGAAGATGTTCTGACCGTGTTCGCCGCCAGCGTTGAAGTGCGTCTGGGTCGACTTGTCGGTGATTTGGTCCCACTTGGCCGCAACAGCTTCGGCCGTGAGGGCGTCGCCCTGACCAACGAAGGCGCCGTTGGTTTCGACGATTTCCGCCATAGAGAAAGCGCCAGCGCCAGCCGACAGGACCATGCCGGTCGGGGCGTCTTCCTTGACGAGGTTCATGACGCCCGGCGTGACATATTCCGGCTTCAGCTGTTTCAGGACTTCCTCAGGCATCAGGCCTTCGGTCATGCGGGTCGCAGCGACCGGGCAGACCGCGTTGATCTTGATGTTGTTCTTCGCGCCTTCGATTTTCAGCGTGTTCATCATGCCAACGAGGCCGAGCTTGGCGGCGCCATAGTTGGCTTGGCCGAAATTGCCGTAGAGGCCGGTCGAAGAGGTCGTCACGACGATACGGCCAAAATTCTGCTCCTTCATGATGTCCCAGGCAGCTTTGATCGGCTTGAACGAGCCCATCAGGTGCACGTCGACGACGAGCTGGATGTCTTCCATCGTCATCTTGGAGAATGACTTGTCGCGCAGGATGCCAGCATTGGCGATCAGGATGTCGATGCGGCCCCATTTGTCCATGGCGTCAGAGATCATCTTTTTGACGCCAGCGTCGTCGGTGACCGAAGAGCCGTTCGCAATGGCTTCGCCGCCAAGCGCTTCGATTTCCTTGACGACTTCATCGGCCGCTGCCGAGCTGCCCCCCGATCCGTCCATTGACGCGCCGAGATCGTTCACGACGACCTTGGCGCCGCGGCGGGCGAGTTCGAGCGCGTGGCAACGGCCAAGACCGCCGCCTGCACCGGTGACGATAGCGACTTTGCCGTCAAAACGAATGTCTGCCATGGGGTATATCTCCTGACTGAGGTAAAACTTGACGGTCAGCCTTGCAGCACCCGCTCACGTAAACGTCAAGCATTCGCGCTGGGGAAGTGCTTGCTGGCGTGAGCCCGGCATGCTGCAACAGCGCTCAAGATCAGCAAGGAGGACTGACATGCTCGCTTATGTGACGCTCGGCTCAAACAATATCGAGAAAGCCCTGGAATTCTATGACGGCTTCATGCCGACGATTGGCGCAAAGCGCTTTTTCGACAATGGCCGTCTCTATTTCTATGGCACAGGCCCCGGCCAGCCCATGCTGGCGATCGGCGGCCCCTACGACGAAAACGCTGCCACGGTTGGCAATGGGGTCATGCCTGCGCTGGCGTGCGCGGATGATGAGACCGTCGACAAGGCGTATGCGAAAGCCATCGAACTTGGTGCGACGCCAGACGGCGAACCCGGCAAGCGCATGCCGACCTTCTATGGCGCCTATTTCCGCGATCCCGACGGTAACAAGATCTGCGTCTGCAAGCTCGGCTAGCCTCTTGAGACAAGCATAAAAAGAAAGCCGCGGGGCCATTCTGGCGTCCGCGGCTTCTTGTTTGGTCTGGTAATTTGTGGATCAGGCCGTTTCGACCTTTTGCTCCAGCTTGTCGTCATGGAGGAGGCGCTTCACAGCTTCATCGATATAGCGAAGCAACGGCTTGCCATCAGTTTCCGGCTGACGGTTGGCCCAGTCGCTGTGGCTTTGGCGAAGGTCATTCAGCTTTTCCATTTTCTCGTCCAGCGGGGCTGAGGAGTTCATGACGCCGTCCACCTTGTCCGTCGTTACAGGGCGTGGCTCCATATTGACCTTCTGGTCGCGTAGCGGGGTGAAAGTCTTGCGTTTCATGATCGCTCCTTCTTTTCAGTGTTTGCGTACCCTTGAACAACGTGCTGGCAGACGCACCGTTCCGACAGATGATCTGACTCCCGGGTCTGGTGGATACGCAGGACGCGCGATAAGGCAGTTAAGGATAGAGGGCATCAGGGAGTTAGCCGGATGGAATGGGGCTGGGACAATGCGCGCGCACTTCTCGGGATCGCGCTGATCTTCGCAATAGGCTGGGGCCTTTCTGAAAAGCGCAGCCAGTTTCCACTCAGGCTTGTGCTGGGCGCGGTGGCCATGCAGTTCGCATTCGCGCTCGTGTTGTTCGGCATACCCTTCGTACGCAACCTTCTGTTCAAGGCGAACTTCATCGTCGACGCCCTTCAGGAAGCCACCCGTAACGGTACCAGCTTTGTGTTTGGTTATGTCGGTGACAACCAGGCTGCCAGTGCGATCATGACGGGCGACGCGCCGCCACTCTTCTTCTTCCAGATCCTGCCTGTGGTGATCGTGGTCGCCGCGCTGTCTGCGATCCTCTGGCACTGGCATATCCTGCGTTGGATTACGAAAGGCTTTGCTTTCATTTTCCGCAAGCTGATGGGCCTCGGCGGAGCAACCTCGCTTGCCGTCTCGGCCAACGTCTTCATGGGCATGACCGAAGCCCCGGTCCTGGTGAAGCCGTACATCAAGGGGATGACGCGGTCTGAAATCTTCATCCTGATGACGGCAGGCTTCGCGACGATCGCTGGCTCAGTGCTGGTGATCTATACGACTTTCCTAGACGGCGTGATGGCCAACCCGCTGGCCCAGCTCCTGACCGCTTCAATCATTGCCGCGCCGGCGGCTGTCGCCATGGCGCTGGACATGATCCCGGAAACGACGGATCCATCCGAGCGCGCCCATGAGCCGGACTTCAAGTACAATTCGACCATGGATGCCTTCGCGACGGGCGCAGCCGATGGTCTCCAGATCGTTCTCAATATCGCGACCATGCTGATCGCGGCGCTGGCGCTGCTCTGGCTGGTGAATGCCGGTCTCGGCGCGCTGCCTGCGGTGGGCGGCGAGCCGCTGTCGATCCAGCGCGTGCTTGGCTGGATCTTCTCACCGCTCATGTACATGATTGGCGTGCCATGGAGCGAGGCGCCGCTTTCCGGCTCGCTTATGGGTATCAAGACAGTGCTCACCGAGTTCGTCGCCTTCATTGAGCTGGGCGCGATACCCGCTGATGCTATGGATCCACGCACCCGCATCATCACGGCGCACGCAATCTGTGGCTTTGCGAACTTCGGCTCGATTGGCATCCTGATTGGCGGCCTGAACATCATCTGTCCGGAACGCCGTTCTACCTTCCTAGAGCTGGCATGGAAAACGCTGATTGCGGGTACGCTCGCAACGTGTCTTTCCGGTGCGGTTGTCGGTGCGCTCCCTGTTCAGCTTTTCATCGGTGCAGCAGGCTGACGCAGCGAGTGGGGTCGTCAGCCCCTGGGTGTCGACCTACACTCTGGAACTCGTGTCTTTCTGATATTCCGGGTTCTTTCATGCCGTCACGCCTTCTGCTTGCAACAACAGCCAGTCTTGTCCTTGCGCCCTTGCTAGGCGCGCAGGCACAATCAAGCGCGACAACGGCGGACCGGCTGTCACCCGTGCTCGTCTATGGCGATCGCACAGTGGGCCAGCCAGGCAGTGTCGCCACAGTCGATGAAGACGTCATCGTCACGGTGAATGCCGACCACCCGGCGCAGATTCTGAATGAGTTGCCGGGCGTGAACATCCAGATGAATTCAGGCCAGGAGCATCTGATTGCGCTGCGTTCGCCCGTGCTGACCGGCGGTGCGGGGCAGGGGAGCTTCCTGATCCTCCAGAATGGTGTGCCGACGCGCTCGCCCGCCTTTGGCAACGTCAATTCCCTGTTCGAAATCCACCATGAGGTTGCGGATGCAATCGAGATCGTGCGGGGCCCCGGCTCAGCGAAGTACGGCTCGAACGCAGTGCATGGCCTAATCAATGTCATCCTAGGTTCGCCGCAGCCCGGCACCTATGCTGATGCGCGGCTCTCCGGATCGACACTCAACCGGTACAAGGCCGACATTACCGGTAATCTCGATGACACTGCGCGCCTATCCCTTTCGCTTCAGGATGATGCGGGCTGGCGCGATTTTACGGGAGTAGAGCAGCAGAAATTGTCGGCGCAGTACGCATTCAATGCGGCCGGTTGGGATGGCCTTGCCTTTGTCAGTGCGTCGAGCCTCAACCAGGAGACGGGCGGCTTTATTGAAGGGTACAAAGCGTATCGCGACGATGACCTGGTGACGCAAAACCCAAACCCCGAAGCTTACCGCGATGCGCAATGGGCCATGGGCGCCGTTCGCCTCTCACGCGAAATTGGCGCCGGTGAGCTGACCCTGACACCGTTCTATCGCTGGCAGGAGATGGAGTTTGCTCAGCACTTCCTCCCGAATGGCGGGGTAGAAGAGAACGGGCACGATGCGTTCGGCCTTCAGTCCAGATATGAGTTTGAGGCTAGCGACGCGGTGACGCTGCGCATCGGCGCTGATGCAGACGTCGCGTCGGGCTGGCTGAAAGAAACCCAGCTCGAACCGTTTGGGTTCTTCCCGGGCGACAGCCGCTTCCCGGTAGGCGTGCACTATGACTACACCGTCGACACGACCGTGCTTGCGCTCTGGGGTGAGGCTGAATGGGCCGTTTCCAATGAGCTGACGATACTGGCGGGGTTGCGCGGTGAAACCCATGATTACGATTATGAGACGGACGTGCCGCCCGGCCCAAATGGGCGGTTCCTTGTGCCAGCGAACCGTGAAGACAGCTATGATCTGCTCACCCCTAAATTCGGTGCGATCTGGTCGCCAGGGAGTGGATCGATCAGCTACTACGCCAACTATTCGCGCGGCGAGCGCGCGCCCCAGGCGTCCGATCTTTACCGTCTGCAAAGCCAGCAAGAGATTGCCGAAGCTGAGGTCGAAACGATGGACAGTTTCGAGGTTGGCATGCGTGGCACAGCGCTCGGCGGAGACATGTTCTTTGATATCGCGGCGTACCATGCCGAGAAAGAGAACTTCTTTTTCCGTGATTCCGACGGGCTGAATGTTACGGACGGATCAACCCGCCACACTGGCGTTGAGGCTCAGGCAAACTGGTTGGTGAACGAAGCGTTCACCATATCGGGAACAGCGAGTTATGCCGAACACACCTACACCTTCGACCGTATTGTTGCCGCGGGCTCAGAAGTGATCCGCGAAGGCAATGAGGTGGACACTGCGCCAAACTGGCTCGGGGATCTCCGGGTGACGTGGCATCCGACAGAGCGGTTGGAGGCCAGTCTCTCTGCTGAGTATATCGGTGAGTACTTTGTCGACCCGGGCAATACGCAGACCTATCCGGGGCACACGTCGACCCATGCACGCGCGTCCTATGCCTTTACCGAGACGCTCGAAGGATTCGTGATTGTTCGTAACCTGTTCGACGTCAATTATGCGGATCGGGCTGACCTTGCTTTTGGCAATAATCGCTATTTCCCGGGTGAGCCGATGAACGCGACGTTTGGGGTGAGGAAGACTATTGGCTGATTGAGATTGGGCTTCGACTCGCGAGCCTCGTGCGGTAGACCTTTGGTAAGAACGAGGAGGAAACCCATGAAGCTTTATCACAGCCCGCAAGCGCCGAACCCCGAACGCGTCACCAACTTCCTGAAAGCCAAAGGCAAGCTTGGTGATGTCCAGATCGAAGAGATTTCGATCATGAAGCAGGAGCATAAGACAGACGATTACCGGAAGGTGTCCCCATTCTCGCAAGTGCCCTCACTTGTGCTGGATGATGGGACGACGCTGACCGAGAGCCGCGCCATTTGCACCTATTTCGAAGGTATATTTCCGGAGCCGAACCTGATGGGCGCTGACCCCAAGGAGAAAGCGCTTATCGAGATGTGGGACCGGCGGGTTGAACTCATGCTTTTCATTCAGTTTGCGACCTGGTTCCGCAATAGCCATCCGGCCATGGCCCCGCTCGAAGTGCCTCAGCTTCCAGAAGCTGGTGCGAAGGCCGAGAAGGGTGCGCGTGCGATGGCCAAACGGATCGATGCGCATCTGGCGCAGAACGACTTCCTCGCTGCCGGCCGCTTTTCAATTGCTGACATCACCCTCTACTGCTTCACTGGTTTTGCTGGCGTCATGAAATGGAAGCCGCACGAAGAGTTCGAGAATATCGGCAAGTGGCGCGAGCGCGCGAAGGTCTCGATCGGTTAGCATTTGAGCGTTTACGCCCGCGTGGTTTGACTTTGCTCACCATGCGGGCGCGTTCAGCGCGGGAGCTTGACCAGCATGGTGAGCGACCTTCGATGAACTCAGGATGATGGTCGAACCATCGGGGCTACATGACTACTGCCGACTGTCTGCTGAAGGTGTTAGACGGTTCGAACTAGCCGGTAGCCGCAATCGAGTGCGTCCATTTTCATCAGGTGCCCGAAGCGCCCGTCCCAGGTGCCATCTTCGAGATCGGCCTTAAGCCGCGCCAGGCCTTCAGACACGTCGCCGATCTTCCAGAAGGAGGACATGGCGCGGCGAACACGTTCGTCGAGGTAGGCGGCAGGTCGTCTCCAATAGGCGGCAAGGAAGCCATCGGTACAGTCATAGGGGATAGGCACGGGGTCGATGATTACCTTTCCTAGCCAGTCTGCGTATCGCTCCATCGGCGGCATGGCAGCTTCATCCAGTGTGAGAAGTGCCGGGAAGTAATCGAATAGCCAGAAGTCCTTATGGCCGGCATCGAAAGTCAGGAAGACGATTGGCCCGCGCGTTACCCGACGCATCTCGGCACAACCTTTGGCCTGATCGTTCCAGTGATGGATCGTCAGCACAGCCATTGAGGCATCGAAGCTTTTGTCAGCGAAAGGCAGGGACTCTGCGCTCCCTTGAATGGCAATTGCGCCGGTGTCCGGACGCTGCGCGATCATTTCCGCCGACGGCTCAATGGCGGTCAGCGCGCGCCCTTGGGGTTCGTATGACCCGCTTCCCGCGCCGACATTCAGAATCGTGCTGGCGTCACCGAGCGCGGCATGGATCTGGCGTGCAATCCGCGGGTCGGGCTTGCGAAGCTGGGCGTAGTCGATGCCGATCGTGTCATAGAGCGCTGTCATGGCCGCGCTCATAGCACTGCTTCTGCGATCAGTCTCGCCAGATCAGATCAGCGCCCTCGACGCTCGGCGATGGGTAGGCTGCATCGTGAGCGAAGGGCAGGTCTTCGCCTGAGCGAAGAGCGTTGAGGATGGCAGCAAAGTCTGTCTTGAACTGGAAGCCAAGGTCACGCTGAAACGCGGACGCGTCGTACACTCGGCCAATTGAGGCGGGCAGCTTCCAGCCGCGCGCGGCATAGAGGTCAGCTGCATTTGGAAAATAGCTGGAAATGACATCTGGCGCTGTGGCTTTCAGGGACGCACAATCCTGCCGCGAGAAGGGTGTCGGTGCAGAGACGATATAGACGCCGAAGCTGATGTCTGGGGCTTTCTCAAGCGCGACCAGATGTGCGCGGGCCGCGTCATCGACTGTCAGACGACGGTTCAGGAATTCATTTGCTTTCAGGTTTTCGGGCGGCGGTTTGGTGAGCGTGTCGTCGTCTTCAGGGAAAAAACGGGACGTACGAAGGACAAGACAAGCCAGCCCTGTCTGTTGATGGACCTCACGGCAAAGGTTTTCGGCCGCAAGCTTCGTGACGCCATAGATATTGCGCGGTGCAAGCGGGGCGTGGCTTTCATCCAGCCACGTCGCCTGGTCGCTCAACTCTGAACGGATCGCCTGCGAAATCATCAGGGACGTGGTCGAGGTAAACACGAATCGTTCGTGGCCAGCAGCAGCGGCTGCTTCGAGCAGGTTCAGCGTGCCCGTCACATTCACGTCGATGAAAGCCTGTCTCGGGAAGCGTGCAATGTCCGGCTTGTGAAGGCCGCCAGCATGTATGATCGCTTCGATACCATAATCTGCAATGACGCGGTCTATGGAAGGCCTGTCAGCGATCGTGCCAATCTCGTTGGTGTACGCTCCCGGCGCGACATCGAAACCGGTGACCTTGTGGCCACTTTCCTCAAGCAGAGGGGCGAGGTGGCGGCCGAGCCAGCCAGAAGACCCGGTCAGCAGGACCCGCATGGAGGATTATTCCGCAGCAACCGGCTCGCGCTGAGCAGCCAGCCAGGCGTCGATATCCTGCAAGGCCCTGACGGCCTGAACGCCCTTCTTGGCGCGGCCCTTCGCCTTGCCGCGCAGGCGTCGGCCTTCCTCATCTTTTTTCGGGATGGTTTCAGGGTCCGGATCCGGGAAGAGGCCGAAATTGATGTTCATCGGCTGGAAGCTCTGCTTGCCTTCAAGGTGGCCGCCCGTGATGTGGCCAACGAGCGCACCGAGCGCAGTGGTCGGCGGCGGTGGCGCGAGCTCTCTTCCGAGGCGCTCGGCAGCAGCGAACCTGCCAGCCAGCAGACCCATAGCGGCACTTTCGACATAGCCCTCAACACCCGTCACCTGTCCGGCAAAGCGAAGGCGAGGCATCGACTTCATGCGCAGCTGGCTATCGAGCAGCTTTGGAGAATTGAGGAAGGTGTTGCGGTGAATGCCGCCAAGACGGGCGAACTGGGCGTTCTCTAGCCCCGGGATCATGCGGAAGATGTCGGCCTGCGCGCCGTATTTCAGCTTGGTCTGGAAGCCGACCATGTTCCAGAGCGTGCCGAGGGCGTTGTCCTGGCGTAGCTGGACAACGGCGTATGATTTCACATCCGGATCGTGTGGGTTCGTGAGACCGACCGGCTTCATCGGGCCGAAGCGTAGCGTTTCGCGGCCGCGCTCTGCCATGACTTCGATCGGAAGGCAGCCCTCAAAGTATGGCGTGTCCTTTTCCCAGTCCTTGAACTCGGTTTTCTCGCCCGCGATCAGTGCGTCGATGAAAGCGTTGTACTGCTCCTCATTCATCCCGCAGTTGATGTAGGCGGCTTTTTCCCCGTGCGGGCCGGGCTTGTCGTAACGGCTCTGGCGCCACGCCTTGTCCATGTCGATGCTGTCGAAATAGACGATGGGCGCGATCGCGTCGAAGAAGGCGAGATCCTCTTCGCCGGTATGCGCGCGGATGGCTTCTGCGAGCTTGATCGAGGTAAGCGGACCGGTCGCGATGATGACGCTGTCCCAGTCTTCTGGCGGGATGTCGTCGATGGCTTCGCGAACGATCGTGATGTTCGGGTGGGCTTCGAGCGTCGCGGTGACGTCTTCAGAAAAACCTTCGCGGTCGACTGCCAGCGCACTGCCAGCCGGCACAGAATGCTCGCCGCCTTTGGTGATGATCAGGCCATTGGCGCGGCGCATCTCCTCGTGCAGAACACCGACTGCGTTGGACGTGTGATCGTCGGAACGGAACGAGTTGGAGCAGACGAGTTCTGCCAGCTTGTCGGTCTGGTGGGCCTCGGTGCCGCGCACGCCGCGCATCTCATGGATGATGACGGGTACGCCCATGTTCGCGACTTGCCAGGCTGCTTCGGACCCGGCCATGCCGCCGCCAATGATGTGGATCGGTTTGATGCTCATGCTCCGCGATGTGCTGCTTCATGGGCACGAGGTCAAGCTGACGCGGGCATCATCGCTGGACGCCGCGGCGCGGCGTCATAGCTCCGCTGCGGTGCCTGCCGGTCGCTGTAGGCTGAAACGACGCTCGAAAGGCAGGCTCTTGCAACTCACCGACGGCTCCGTGCGCGCATCCTTTTCAAAGGTCTGGATCCCGATGATATCGGGCGTCCTCGCGGTAAAAGCTATCGGCGTTTCCGATGCCTATTTTGTTGGCCAGCTTGGTGAGGAGAAGCTGGCGGCGATTTCCTACGCCTTCCCGATTGTCATGACGCTGATCAGCTTGGCCATTGGACTGAGTGCAGGCGCTTCATCTGTCCTTTCCCGAATGATCGGCGCAGACGCGTCAATTGAGGAGCAGGCAGAACGTACGACAGGCGCAATCGGTATGGCGGTCATCATTTCCGTCGCGCTGTCGGTCTTCGGGTTTCTCTTTATAGGGCCGATCCTGAGCCTTCTCGGTGCCGAGGGGCAGATCCACGAAGATGCCAAGTGCTTCATGATGATATGGTTTGCTGGCGTGGTTTTCCTCGTCGTCCCAGTGGCAACCAATGGATTGCTGCGCGCGACAGGAGATGGGGTGAGCCCGGCAATCCTGATGAGCTCGATCGCGGTGCTGAATATTGCGATCAATCCTGTTTTCATTTTCGGGCTCGGCCCTGTACCCGAGTTCGGTATGCAAGGCGCAGCCTTCGCAACAATCACGGCGCGAGGGGTGTCCACGATTGGCGCGTTCTATCTGCTCTGGCGAAAAGACTTGCTCGCAGCCTCAATCGGATCGTTGAAAAGAGGACTTGCTCGCTGGAAGCAAGTCGCCCGAATTGGCTTGCCGGCCTCGCTCTCGACATCGGTGAATCCGATTGCCCTTTCAATTGCCACGGCCGCTGTTTCAACGATTGGTTCTGCAGAAGTCGCCGCTTTCGGTCTGGTCACGAAGATCCAGTCTTTTTCGGTCGTTCCTCTGCTCGCCCTGTCTGCGGCCTCAGCGCCATTTGTCGGACAGAATAGCGGCGCCGGGAAAACAGAGCGTTCACGTGAAAGCCTCTGGTTCTCGGCGCAGGTCTCCATTGTGTGGGCAGTCATTCTCGCAGTTTTCTTTTACTTCGGAGGTGAGTGGCTCGTTTCCTTCTTCACCGAGTCTGAGGCGACACGACAGGTGGCCGCGCTCTACCTCGCTATCGTTCCGCTCTCTTATGCCGGCTATGGGGTCATCATTTCGCTGACGGCGGCGCTCAACGGCCTCGGACGCTCGGTGAGCGGCCTCTTCATCGGAGCAGGCCGTGCGATCGGCTTACTGGCGAGCGGTGCCTGGATCGGTGTCCTGACGGGTGGGTTCCTTGGGCTGGCAATTGCGACCTTCATAGCCAATGCAGCGTCCGGAATGATCGGTCTTTTCATTATCCGGCAGCACGAGCTGAAAGAACTTGATGCTGACCGCGGCACATCACCTGATTGCTATGAGAGCGACTAGAGACGAGTGGGTGGCTTCGCGCCATTCCAATCCATGGATGATGATTTGACCGACTTTAACGCAAAAGCCTCCCTTGAGCCTGAGGACTGGACTGATTTCAGGCGCCGGGCCCATGAGACGCTGGACCGTGCGCTGGATAAGCTGGACCAGGCCCGGACCGGTCGGGTCTGGACGCCTGTGCCTGAGAGTGTGGACGCGCAGATTGAGAGGGCCCTCAGCGCTTCACCCCTAGGGGCCGAGGGATTGGATGACGTGCTGGCGTCACTATTACCTTACGGGGTAGGAAATACGCATCCGCGCTTTCTTGGCTGGGTGCATGGCAGCGGGACGCCCTTCGGCTTGCTGCCCGCGATGATCGAAGCTGCGATTAACGCCAATTGCGGCGGGCGCGATCATGTTGGCCTGAGGGTTGAGCGCGCGCTGTCTGATTGGGTCGCTCAGCAATTTGGGTTTCCGAAGACGGCGAGCGGCCTGGTGGTAACCGGAACGTCCATGGCGACGGTCGTGGCCATGAAGGTTGCGCGGGACGCGGCACTTGGTTTTGCGTCTCGCGATGCCGGCGTCGATGGATCAAAGCTTGTCGCATATAGCTCGGCAGAGGCGCACGCGTGTAATGCTCGCGCTCTCGATATTCTGGGGCTTGGGGCGACTGCGCTACGCAAGATACCGGTGAACGCGGCGTTCCGAATTGACCTTAGGACGCTCAAAGCTGCGATTTCAGAGGACCGGGCCGCTGGCCTCGTGCCCTTCGCCATTATCGGGACAGCCGGTACGGTGAATACTGGCGCGATTGATGAGCTGGATGATATTGCGGATATCGCTGAGGCCGAAGGTCTCTGGTTTCATATCGATGGTGCGTTTGCTGCATCGGGGATATTGAGCGAGGAGCTGGCGCCCAAGCTGAGCGGGATCGACCGGGCCGATTCCATTGCTTTCGATTTTCATAAATGGCTACACGTCAATTACGATGCTGGCTTCGTTCTGGTGCGCGACGAGGCGCTTCATCGGCAAGCCTTCTCGACACGGCCAGACTATCTGAAAGCCACCGAACGAGGGTTGGCCGCAGGCAATCCATGGCCAGTAGAATACGGACCGGAACTGTCACGCGGCTTTCGTGCGTTGAAGATCTGGGCACACATTGCAGAGTTCGGGCCCGAGCGACTGGGCGCGACCATTTCCGATAATTGCCAGCTCGTCCGTAAATTGGCCGCTCTCGTCGATGCGGCCGCATCATTCGAACGCCTTGCACCGGTTGAGACGTCTATATGCTGCTTCCGCTACGTGGCGGATCGTCTATCGGATGCCGACCTCGACGCATTGAACGAGGAAATCGTTATTCGGCTACACGAGACCGGTGTTGCGGCGCCTTCGACGACGCGGGTGAAGGGCAAACTGGCCATCCGGGTAAACATCACCAATCATCGCACGCGTGAATCTGACCTTCATCTGCTCCTCGACGCCATCAGGGAGCTCGCGACGGAGGCATTGGAAAAGCTCGGGAAGGCATAAGCGGGCTCACACTTGCATTCTGGCCTGCAAAAGCTGTCAGCTTGGACGTTGCCGCTCACACAAGAGAGGGTTACCTCAACCAGCATGACATCAAGCTTCAAAACGCCTCCGCAGGACATTCTCGCCAAGCTGATCGACCAGTGCCTTGCTGCCGGTGCGACGGCAGCCGATTGCTCTCTCGCCGTATCCGACGGCGTCAATGTCGATGTGCGTGACGGCAAACTGGAAAATGTAGAGCGTAGCGAGTCGCAAGGCGTGTCGCTGCGCGCGCTGTTCGGTCAGCGCCAGGCGCATGTGTCGGGCTCGGACCTGTCAGACGACGCCCTGAAAACGATGGCAGAGCGCTGCGTCGCGATGGCGAAAGCTGTGCCGGAGGACAAGTTCGCGGGGCTTCCAGACGCAGAGCTTCTCGAGACCAATCCACCTGTCCTTGATCTTGAAGGCGACGGCGAAATTCCGCTCGAGCGCCTTGAGGCAGATGCCATTGAGGCAGAGGCTGCAGCGCTCGCTGTGAAGGGCGTGAAGACGGTTGCAGGTTGCGGCAATGGCTGGAGCCGTTCGGAGCGTTGGGTCGCGGCAAGCAATGGATTCTCGTCCTATCTGGCAGGCGGGTCGACAGGTCTTGGACTGGCCGCCGTTGCCATGCGCGATGACGCGATGGAGCGCGACTATGACAGCTGGAGCGTGCGCAAGATGGCCCATCGGCCGTCACCAGCAGAGATTGGCCGCACCGCTGGTGAACGCGCTGTCGCGAGGCTCGGCCCGCGCAAGGTGAAGACGCAGAAGGCCGCGGTCATCTATGACAAGCGTGTTTCTTCCAGCCTTATCGGTGCGTTTCTGTCAGCGATTTCCGGCCCATCCGTCGCGCGAGGGGTAAGCTTCCTGAAGGACCGGATGAACCAGAAGGTCTTTGCAGATGGCTTGAACATCATCGACGACCCTTTCCTTGAGCGGGCCCTCGGTTGCCGCAATCACGATGGTGAGGGCCTTCCGGTTTCGAAGTCGGCACTGGTTGAGGACGGCGTTTTGACCCGGTGGCTGCTTAACACATCCTCGGCGCGCCAGCTGGGTCTGCAGCCGAATGGCTTTGCGGCAGGCGGCTTTGGCAACCCTCCAGGCGTTGGCACCTCGAACACGCATATCGAAGCAGGTGCGAAGTCGCCTGAAACGCTTATGTCGGAAGCGGGCAAAGGCCTGCTGGTGACCGATATGTTCGGCCCGTCGATCAATCCGAATACGGGTGACTATTCTGTCGGTGTGGCCGGCTTCTGGTTCGAGAATGGAGAGATCCAGCATCCGGTATCGGAAGTGACCATAGCCGGGGACCTGCCCGCTATATTTGCAAGACTGATCCCGGCATCAGACCTCGAATTCCGTGGCCGCATAAATGCGCCAAGCCTTCTGGTTGAGGACATGTCGATTGCAGGCAACTGACACGCCCTTCAGCGATGATTTCATGCTTCTGCAGGAAGCGGTGATCGAGGCTGGAAACATGGCGCTTGATCGCTTTGAGCGGGGTGACACCAAGGCCTGGGAAAAGACACCAGGCCATCCGGTGACCAATGCCGACCTTGAAGCCAATCGTATCATCAAGCGCCACCTGACTGGCAACCGTCCGGACTATGGCTGGTTGTCGGAAGAGACCGCGCTGTCTCGAGAGACCCATCTCAGCGATGTCGTATGGTGCGTAGACCCGATCGACGGCACGCGCGCTTTCATGGGCGGTGAGCCTTACTGGGCGATTGCGGGTGCTCTGGTGAGAGATGGCCGCGCAGTATGCGGCGTGGTTCATGCCCCTGCACTGGGTGAAACCTACGCCGCCGAGCGCGGTAAAGGCGCTTGGCTCAACGGCCAGAGACTACTCACCAGCAGCTGCGATGAAGAAACCGGCTGCAAGATGATTGCGTCCGAATCAATGCTGACCCATCCCGCTTGGCGCGTGCCTTGGCCGGAGATGAAACTTGCCCGTCCAAAGCCCAATGCGACGCTGCTGCGGATGTGCTGGGTCGCAACCGGCGAGTGGGATGCGACGCTCGCGCTCTGGCGAAAATCTGACTGGGACCTTGCCGCTGGGACAGTGATCGTTGAGGAGGCGGGCGGCGTTGCGTCAACTCATCTTGGTGAGAGCTTCAGATTCAATCGCAGTGAACCAGCCCAGCGTAGTCTCATTGCGGCTGGAAAGCGCCTGCATCCTCTGTTAGTGGAGCGCGTCAAAGGCGTCCGACTACCTGACCCGAACTGGACGGTCAGACCATATGACAGGGCGAACGATACGGAGCAGATGAAAATGGCCGATACGCCAGATACCAAGCAACTTCTTCACCTTGTCATCGGTGGCGAGCTGAAAGACGTTCGCGGCATCGAGTTCGAGGACCTTTCCAAGCTGGACTTTGTCGGGGCGTTCCCGAGCTACAAAGCGGCTTATGACGCATGGAAGAATGCGGCGCAGCGGACCGTGGACCATGCAGAGATGCGCTACTTCATCCTGCACGCGCACAGGCTGCTCGACCCTGAAACGGGCTCCCACCATCACGTCTGATATGGCGAGCGGGCCAGAGCGCAGCCACAGCCTTTTCCGGCTGATCAAGGAGCGGTTCAGGCCTCACCTGAAGTGGTTCGTTATCGGCACGGGATGCGCGGCGGTGACGGCGATAGCGGCTGCGTCGTACGGCTATCTTCTCAAGCTGGTCGTTGAAGGCCTTGAGGACCTGGCGGGGCCGGAGAGCGTCACTGTGCCTTCCAGCCTCTGGTGGCTGATCGGCATTATTGGGTTCGCGGCAGCCATTCGGTCGCTTTCGCTTTATGGCATGACGCTGGCTAACAATACCGGCGTCCAGCGCGCCATCGTCGATATTCAGGCCGAACAGTTCAATTCTCTGACCGAAGGCGACTTCGCGCGTCTGTCCGCAGACCGGTCTGGCGGCTTTGTCTCTCGTTTCATTAATGATGTGAACGCGCTTCGCGATGCCGGCCTGCGACTTGCGAATAACCTGACCAAAGGCGTGCTGACAGTCATTGGCGTGCTGATCACCATGTTCATCATGGACTGGAAGCTCACGCTCATACTGATCCTCGTCTATCCGATCGCGTTCGGGCCAGTGATCAGCCTTGGCAATCGCGTGCGCCGCCGCTCCAAGCAGGCGCAGAAGCAGATTGGTGAAGTGGCCTCGCTCCTGTCTGAGAGCTTTCAGTCTGCGCGCGTGGTCAAGGCTTACGGCCTTGAGGAGTACCAGAAGGGCAGGGCGAAGCGCGGCTTCGTCGAGCGATCCCGTCTCTTCCTGAAGGTCCTCACCGACAGAGCAGCTGTGGATCCGATCCTGGAGATCACCGGGGGTTTGGCGCTGGTCGGTATATTGGCTCTGACCGCTTGGCGGATCGCAGATGGTGACACGTCGCTCGGCAACTTCGTTGGCGTCATTGGCGCGGTTGCTGTCGCGGCACCAGAAGTGCGCGCGCTCGGTACGCTCAACGCCGTCGCGCAGGAGGGCGGCGCCGCGGCCGACCGTGTGTTCGAAATCATTGATGCTGAGCCGCAGATCAAGGACCGGTCTGACGCCCGCATGCTCGAGAATGCGCGTGGCAGCGTCGAATTTCAGGATGTGCACTTTGCGTACCCTGACGGGTCGCAGGCGCTGAAAGGGCTCAGCTTTTCTGCCAATCCAGGCGAAACGGTTGCGTTGGTGGGGCCGTCCGGCGCTGGAAAGTCCACTGTTTTCAACTTGTTGCTTCGGCTTTATGAACCGGCTTCCGGCTCTGTCATGGTGGATGGCTCAGATGTCCGCGCCTATACCGGCGCGAGCTTACGTAGGTCGACGGCTCTAGTCGCTCAGGAAGCGTTACTGTTTGATGATACCGTCGCGGCTAACATCGCGCTTGGCCGCATGGGCGCGAGCCGCGAAGAGATCAAGCATGCCGCCCGCGCAGCAAGTGCGCACGAGTTCATTCTTGGGCTCCCGGGCGGATATGAAGCGCCATGCGGCGAGATGGGGCGCAACCTCTCGGGCGGCCAGCGTCAGCGTATTTCACTAGCCCGCGCAATCATCCGGCAAGCGCCAATCCTTTTGCTGGACGAGGCGACATCAGCGCTCGACGCCGAGAGCGAGGCCAAGGTTCAGGCCGCGCTCGCTGAATATGCCAAGGACAGGACGACCCTGGTGATCGCGCACAGACTTTCGACCGTTCGCTCAGCAGACCGCATCGTGGTGTTGGATGACGGCCAGGTCGTCGAAGAAGGGACCCATCAGGAGCTGTTGCGCCAGGGCGGTCTCTACAAGCAGCTTGTCGAGCTTCAGCTGAGCTAGCCGTAGCTACGCTGCTGCGGCATCTGCTTGGCTGACGCACTCAGGAACTTTGCCAGCTTTTCCGAACTTTCAGCGCCCTGTACGGCGATGCGGCGCATGGCGATATATGTCGGCACGCCGCCAATGCCCATTTCGCGGAAGAGGTTTTCTTCTTCACGAGTCGCTTCTGCATCAGCGTCCGAAGCGAGCAGTCCAGCGACGATTTCACGCTCAAGACCGATAGATTCGCCAATGTCCGCTAGGACATCATGGTCGCCAATGTCGCGGGCATGTTCGAAATAGGCTGAAAAGAGCGCTTCCTTGGCTTCCACGCCCTTGCCTTGTCCCTGTGCCCAGCGAACGAGGCGGTGCGCATCAAAGCTATTCGGTCTGTGTCGGAGTTCTCCGAAATTGAAGGGGATGCCTTCTTCCTCGCCAAACTGAACGAGGGCTTCGCGCATTGTGGCCCAGCGATTGTCTTCGGTTTCGGGGCCGAACTTGCTGGCCATGTAGTCGCGGTAATTGACCCCGCCTTGAGGAATGGTCGGATCGAGTTCGAAAGGTCGGAAGATCAGCTCGACATCGACATCATCGACAAGGTCAATCGCGCTACGAATGCGCCGCAGGCCCAGCCAGCACCAAGGGCAGACGAGGTCCGATACCATTTCTATGGTCAGCTTGGTCATCTCTTCCTCCTATGTGGTCGCGCTTCGTGCCTAGATGATGGCTGAGAGCGTGAAGCCTGCCACGAGTATAAGCGCAGCCAAAGCGTTCGACTTGAACACCATCAGCGCATGGTCGTCGTCCTGGTTCATCTTGTAGACCTGCCAGATACCATGGGCGAAGAAGCCAATAACGGCGAGAACGCCGAGCGGCATGCCGCCATTCGCGGCGACGGCGCCGCCGAAAAATGCCGCAGCTGCGAGATAGAAACAGAACGCGCCTAGTATTGTCTGTTCGCCCAGAAGCCGGGCCGTTGAGCGGACTCCGATGAGTGCGTCGTCTTCGCGGTCCTGCATCGCGTAGATTGTGTCATAGCCGACGGTCCAGGCCGCAAAGCCAAGATAAAGGAGGACTGTGCCGAAGGAGACATGAGTTGCCATCGCGGCGGCTACCAGCACGCCCCAATTGATTGTGAAGCCAAGCCAGACTTGCGGCCACCAGGTCACACGCTTCATGAACGGGTAGGCGGCAATCAAAGGCAGGGCGAGCAGCGATACAATCTTAGCGTCGGTCGGAATGCAGAGCCATGCAATGAAGGCGATCGCCACCTGAATGCCGAGGAATATGTAAGCCTGCGTGACCGTCACATCGCCCGCCGGAAGTGGCCGGTTCGCGGTGCGTGCGACAGCGCCGTCGAAATCCTTGTCGGTAATGTCATTCCAGGTGCAGGCCGCACCCCGCATCGTTACGGCGCCGACAATGATCAGGACATCCCACCAGATATCGATCCAGGCGAAGCCCGTTTCCATACGCGTATAGGCTAGCGAGGCCAGCGCCGGGAGCATGACCAGCCAAGTGCCGATGGGGCGGTCCAGACGCGCGAGCGCCGCATAAGGACGCAGCGTGTCTGGAAGGGATGTCAGCCAGTCGGGCAGCGCGCTATCTGCGGGCGCGTTGGCGCGGGTGTTCTCAGCGCTATCAGCTGCCTCTGACCGCGTCTTGGTTTCCGGAGTTTCTGATGTTGTATCTGGTGTGGTCGGATCGTTCATGGGCCCGGTATAACCGCAATCGCGCGTCAGGCGATAGACACGGTTTTGCGATTAATGAAGGCGCGAATGCCGTCGCTGGCGAGTTCGCGGCCGAACCCAGATGATTTCACGCCGCCGAATGGCAGGCGTGGATCGCTCGCGACCTTCGCATTTACGAAAGTTGACCCGGCCTCGAGATCCCGGATCGCGGTCTCGATCTCTGTCTTCTCCGTCGTGCAAATGGACGAGCCTAGTCCGAATGGGCTGTCATTTGCGCGAGCAATGGCCTGTGACAGGCTCGAAACCTTCCAGAGCGAGGCGACGGGGCCGAACATTTCCTCATGAGCAGCGGGCGCGCTGTCCGGAGCTTCCTCAAGAATCTGTGGGGCGTACCACCAGCCCTTGTCCGGCAATGACGGTGTTTCAAGTAGGGGTCTGGCACCTGCTGCCATTGATTTGTCGACCTGTTCGGCGAGGTCATCGCGAAGTGACTTCATAGCGAGCGGACCGATTTTCGTTTCGTCCGCCAGAGGATTGCCAATCTTGAGGTTTTTCATCCCTTCAACGAAGCGGTCGCGAAACTCGTCATAAATCGCTTCGTGCACGAAGAAGCGTTTGGCCGCGATACAGGACTGGCCATTGTTCTGTACGCGGGCGTCGATGGCTGTCTCGACGGCGCTTTCAATGTCGGCCGAAGGCATCACGATGAAGGCATCGGTGCCGCCAAGCTCCAGCACAGTCGGTTTGATTTCGTCTCCGGAAATCGAGGCGACCGAAGCACCCGCCGGACCGGATCCAGTCAGCGTCGCTGCGCGCACCCGCCGGTCACGCAGCACGTTCTCGACGCCATCCGAACCGATCAGCAGTGTCTGAAAGCAGCCATCGGGAAAGCCGGCCTCCCGGAAGACGTCCTCAATATTGAGGG
The DNA here is from genome assembly GCA_012960415.1 of Henriciella sp. Lineage (GTDB taxonomy): Bacteria > Pseudomonadota > Alphaproteobacteria > Caulobacterales > Hyphomonadaceae > Henriciella. Next base: position 141,511 of record DUBH01000019.1, read on the forward strand.
CGCAGCGCCAGACATTCGACGCATGCTTCAAGAGGCCAACATTGCCCGCCATCAGCGCCGGAGCGGCAAACCGGAAGACCTGCCAGTAAGGAAAATTCCACGGCATGACGGCCAGGACCGGACCAATGGGGAGGTGACGCACAAAGGACTGGCTTGCGTCCGTCTTGATCTTCTCGTCCATGAGATAGCCTTCAGCGTTCTCAGCATAGTGACGGCAGACCCAGGCGCATTTCTTCAGTTCGCCTTCAGCCTGCGCCAGCGGCTTGCCCATCTCGCGGCTCATGGCCGGGGCCCAGTCGCTGACGTGGCCCTCCAGCACCTCGGCAGCCTTTTCCATCAGCTTTGCGCGCTCATCAAAGCTCGTCAGGCGCCAGTCGGCGTAGCGTTCGTCGGCCTTGGCAAGCGCAACATCCACGTCGACCTGACTGTGCGGTTCGAATGTTTCGATGATTTCTTCGGTGGCGGGATTGATGGAGCTGACACTCATCGCGCGGCCTCGCTGGTTTTGGCTTAACTCTCTGACAACAGAAGCCTATATGGTCGCCATGAGTTCCGTTCCCAGACTGTTCATCGACGCAGGCCTGTCTTCTGGAGAGAAGGTCTCGCTTAGCGACAATCAGGCAAACTACATTCTGCGGGTCATGCGGCTCGGTGAGGGCGCGCCTGTGCGGGTCTTCAACGGCCGAGACGGCGAGTGGAGTGCGTCCGTTGTTCCGGAAAGCGGCAAGCGGGCATCTATTCTGCCTCAGAGACAGACAAGGGAACAGGTTGGGACGCCGGATCTCACCCTCTTTTTCGCACCGCTGAAAA
>DUBH01000020.1 GCA_012960415.1 Henriciella sp.
TCAGTCCTGGCTGCTGGGCTTGTATGGATAAGCGTACCGTCCATCATTCTTCACTGGTCGGCATCTGGTGAAGTCCTGGTGCGCGATGAAGAGACTGGTTGGCAGAAACTCGCCGTGGCCAGCGGTGATGGTTTGCCGCCGCTTACACTCGGCGATCTCGAAGCGGGCTATGAGTGCCGCGGAACGACATGCAGCTTCAACACTGCTGCTGGCCTCATCGCTATCGTCGATAGTGAGCCGTCCTGCATGCGAGATGCAGCTTATGTCCTGCTTGCTGACGATCGTCAGACGCTATGCTCGGCCCCTGAAAGCGTCATTGTATGGAGCCAAGTGGAGCAGGAAGGTGGTCTCAGTCTGATCCGGAACTGGAGAGGTCAAACGCACACTAGCGCCATGCCTTGCGGCAGGCGCAAATGGCAGCCTTGTTCTGGATACGGCTCTACTGACTAGTCGTACCGGCGTACGAGCGCGACAAGACGACCCTGGATCCGCACGCGGTCTGGCCCAAAAATGCGGGTTTCATAAGCCGGGTTCGCTGCTTCAAGCGCGATCGACGCGCCCTTCTTGCGAAGACGTTTGAGCGTCGCTTCTTCCTCATCAATAAGCGCGACCACGATATCGCCGCTATGAGCATCCTCGGTACGCTTCAAGATGACGAGATCTCCGTCATGGATGCCTGCATCAATCATGGAGTCACCCTTCACCTCAAGCGCGAAATGCTCGTCGCCCTCTGGCAGATCGGCGGGTGGATGAATGCGACTGGTTTCGTGCTGGATCGCTTCGATCGGAACACCGGCTGCGATACGTCCAAGCACGGGGATTGTCTTGCCGGACATCGCCGGTGCCGGCATTGCATTACCGACAACGCTTGGGCGGAACACCTGACGTCCGCGCGGCGGCGCGGCGGGAGCTGCCGAATCCGGAAGCTTCAGCACCTCGAGCGCACGCGCCCGGTTAGCGAGCCGTTTGATGAAGCCTCGTTCTTCAAGCGCCGTGATCAGGCGGTGAATACCCGACTTGGAAGCGAGGTTCAGCGCTTCCTTCATCTCGTCGAAAGAAGGTGAGACCCCATCGCGTTTGATTCGCTCATGGATGAAGAGCAGCAGCTCTTTCTGTTTATTGGTCAGCACGTTCTGGCCTCCGGATCAAAAACCTGTTTGTTCACATGTGTTCTACATGCGTTCCCGTTTCAGGTCAATCGTCAAGAGACTTTCTGAGATTTTCGCAGGTGTCAGCGCGGTTTTGGGCTTTCATCAGGCTTTCACCAATCAGAAAGCGCCGTGCTCCGCTTTTCGCGAGCCGCCGGATATGTTCGGGTTTGGATATACCGCTCTCTGAAATGAGGGTCTTTCCGTCGCGGAGCAGTGGAGCGAGCCTTTCTGTCGTCGAAAGGTCCGTCACCATACGCTTCAGGTCGCGATTGTTGATGCCGACGAGTGAGCAATCCAGCGTATTGGCGCGCGCGAGCTCGTTCTCATCGTGCACTTCCACGATAGCGTCCATGCCGAGCTCGGCATTTGCGGCCAGCAAGTCAGCCGCAAGCGCATCATCCACGGCGGACAGGATAACCAGAATTGCATCAGCGCCGGCAGCGCGCGCTTCTGCGACCTGGATAGGATCGATCATGAATTCCTTGCGAAGCAAAGGAATGCCAACCGCGTCGCGTATGGCCCGAAGGTCATCTAGCGACCCGCCGAAGCTCGGATAGTCCGTCAGAATTGAAAGGCAGGCTGCGCCAGCACTCTCGTACTCTTGTGCGATAGTGATTGGGTCCGCCCCGGGCAGGATGTCACCAGCCGATGGCGATTTGCGTTTGAGCTCGCAGATCAAAGAGGCGTCCCCGGTGGAGGCCACTTCGGCAAGGCGGCGCTCAAAACCCCGCGGTGCGGGCGCTGACTTTGAAGCGTTTAGAAGCGCGTCCATCGTCGTCTGACGTTTGATTTCAGCGACTTCGCCTCGCTTGTATTCAATGATTCGGTCGAGCGCGGTGTACATCAGGAAGCCTTCCCTGAGCTGATATCTGCCAGAAGAGAAAGTGTGTGCAGTGCACGGCCGCTATCGATGGCGTCGGAAGCAAGCGTAACGCCGTGACGGAGATCTTCCGCCATCCCAAGTAGCGTCAGGCCTGCGGAGGCGTTGAGCAGGACGACATCACGAAATGGACCGGGCCGCCCTTCGAGCAGGTCGCGTATGGCCCCGGCATTGTCGTCCGGCGAGCCGCCTTCGAGTGCGGAGAGCGGGCTGGTGTCCAGCCCTGCATCGGCCGGTGTGATCGTGAGCGAGGTGATCTGGCCGTCAGCAACTTTGCGGACCTTGGTCTCACCGGAAATCGAGATTTCGTCGATGCCGTCGACACCGTGAACGACCCATGCCTTTTCTATGCCGAGATTGAGAAGAGTCTCTGCCATCGGATCGAGCCAACGCTCATCGTACACGCCGAGGATCTGGTGTGTCGCATTGGCGGGGTTCGACAGGGGCCCGAGAAGATTGAAAATGGTGCGGATGCCGAGGCTTGCACGGATTGGCGCGACATGTCGCATCGCTGAATGGTGACTGCGGGCAAACAGGAAGCCGACGCCGGCTTTCTCAAGACAGCGTTCGAATGTCCGCGCCGTGATGTCGAGTTCGACACCCAAGGCTTCGAGCACATCGGCAGAACCGGTCTTTGGCGGCACTGAGCGATTGCCGTGCTTTGCCACGCGTCCACCACAGGCGGCGATGACGAGCGCGCTCGCGGTCGACGTGTTTAGTGATTTCCAAGGGAGCCCGCCCGTGCCACACGTGTCGAGGAGAGGGCCTGCCGCGTTCACCGTGCGTGCGTGCCGACGCATGGCTTTTGCGCCCGCATAGAGCTCATTCGACGTCTCGCCCCGAACAGCCAGCCCCATCAGGAAGGCGCCAACCTGTTCAGGTGCGCCTTCTCCTGTGAGGAGGGTGTCGAATGAGGCTTCGAGAACTTCCACCGGCAGTTCTTCCGACCGGGCCAGCGCCTTGATGGCATCATTGAGCGATTGGGTCATTCGTCTGTCTTCCAGCACCTAGTGTTGAGCGCGATAGAGGCGATGCGCGCGGCGATCAAGCGGTGCTGGCTTCTAGTAGCCTAGAAATGCGGTGATCTGCGACAGGATGGCTGGGTCGAGTGCAAGATCTCGGTGGCTGAGACCGTCCACGATCAGCGTTTCCGCATTCTCCAGCGACGCTCCCAACGCTTCGATCTGTGGGGCCGGGCAACTTTCATCCGAATGGGAACCGATGAGCAGGATGCGACCTTTGAAATCAGCGAGAAGAGCGGTCAGGTCAGGTGTGGTCAGATCTTCGCCCTGTCTTTCTGCGAGGAGTTCAGCCGCACGCGCAATCACCTCATCCGGCACGCCCTTGCGGCGTTGGCGATCACTCCAGTGTTCGATCGGCGGCGCGATCATCACCAGATAATCGGTTTGCGCGCCGTTCGAGATGGCGTCCGCCGCCGCGAGCGAGCCGAAAGAATGCGTGATGATCGCGTCTATGGGCTGCTGATCGGTACAGAGATCGAGAACGGACTGGCCAGCCAGCTGCCAGGTGCACGTCTTCGCACTGGAAGCGCCGTGGGCGGGCAAGTCCATCAGCAGCGCCGGGCGGCCATTCTGGATGAAGTCCATGGCGAAGCGTCGCCAGATGCGGTGGGTATCGTCCCAGCCATGCACGAAGAGTGTCGGTGCGCCTTCGCCCGCGCGCCAGGCCGGCGTCGAGAGCGACTCGCCCTGCACGTCAAAGCGGGTTTGTGGAGGTAGTAGGTTTTGACCGGGCGCTGCGCTGGGGGAACGCGGTTTCAGCCCATCGAGGAGAGCTTCTGCGTCCTTCGTCAGCTGGTCCATCTTATCCTCCGGGTTCGAGCCTCGCCTATTTCGTAAGCGCTACGAAATTCTCGATCAATTCATGGCCGTATTCGGTTCGGATCGATTCCGGGTGGAACTGGACGCCGTAGACTGGCTTGTCACGGTGGTGGACGGCCATGATTTCACCGTCGTCTGTCCATGCGTCGGCGATGAGCGCTTCCGGAAGGCGATCCCTCGGAATGGCGAGGGAATGATAGCGCACGACCTCATAGGTCTCAGGCAGATCCTTGAAGAGACCGGTCTGTGTCGTGCGGATCGTGGAGACCTTACCGTGCAGGATGGCGCCGGCCTGAACGACCGGCTCGCCATAGGCATCGCCAATAGACTGGTGGCCAAGACAGACGCCGAGGATCGGCAGATCGTCCGGGGCCTGCTTGATGAAATTCACGCAGATTCCGGCTTCGCGCGGTGTGCAGGGGCCCGGTGACAGGATCACGCCGGACGGCTTAAGCGCCAGTGCTTCATCAACGGTGAGCTCATCATTGCGCACGACACGGGTACGTGCGCCTGCCTGTTCGACATAGTGGACCAGATTCCAGGTGAAGCTGTCATAATTGTCGATGACGAGGATCATTGGTCGAACTCATAGATGGCCGCGAGATCGGCAGCACGCTTGAGGGCGCCCGCCTTGTGAACGGTTTCCTCAAACTCATATTGCGGATCGCTGTCGAGGACGACGCCGCCGCCCGCCTGAATATGCAGCTGTCCATCCTTGAGGACTGCAGTGCGCAAGGCGATACAGGTGTCCATGTCACCATTCCAGCCAAAATAGCCAACGGCTCCGCCATAGATGCCGCGCCGGGAAGTTTCGAGCTGGTCGATGATCTGCATGGCGCGGATTTTCGGTGCGCCGGATACGGTGCCAGCTGGCAGGCCGGCCAGAAGCGCATCAACCGCATCCAGTCCTTCGCGAAGGTTGCCTTCCACATGGCTTACAATGTGCATCACGTGGCTATAGCGCTCGACGATGAACTGCTCGCTCACCTCCACACTGCCATAGGCCGCGACACGGCCGACATCATTGCGCCCGAGGTCGAGCAGCATGAGGTGTTCGGAGCACTCTTTTTCATCAGCGAGAAGGTCCGCGGCGCGGCGGGCGTCCTCAATTGGATCGCCTGATCTTGGCCGCGTGCCCGCAATCGGTCGGATAGCGACACGGCCATCGCGCAGACGCACGAGGATTTCCGGACTGGAACCGATGAGGCGCACATCGCCCATATTCATATGGAACATGAAAGCCGAAGGGTTCAGCCTGCGAAGGGCCCGGTAAAGGCTGATCGACTGACGCTTGAACGGCGTTGAGAATCGCTGGCTGGGGACGATCTGGAACGTGTCGCCCGCGCGGGAGTATTCGACCGCCTCGCGCACCATCTCGAAGTAGCGATCCTTGCTGGTATTTGACGTGAACTCCAGCGCATCGGCTGACTGGTCCCGTGGAGAGATCGGTGTTGCGTTCTGCAGCTGCTGCTCGACACGGTCGAGCAGGGCGTCTGCGGCAGCTTCTTCGCTCGGCGCATGGCGACCGATGAGGACAAGTTCCTGGTAGAGGTGGTCGAACACGATGACGACGCCAGGGATGACCAGGACGCATTCGGCAACCTTGAGATCGTCGCGCGCGGTGATCTCAACCGGCTCGACATACTGGATCATGTCATAGCCGATATAGCCGAAAGCACCCGAGGCCATGGGCGGCAGGCCCGGCTCGTCGGTTTCGGCCTTTGCCAATTCAACAAAGTGGCGCAGCGCCTCGATGGGCTGCATGTCGAGCGTTTCCGGTGTGCTAAAGCCGGGATCGGCGGACAGTTCTACCCGTCCGTTCAGGATGCGAAACCATTTCAGTGGCTCGACGCCGACAAAGGAATAGCGGCCGAGGCGCTCACCGCCATGGATCGATTCAAACAGGAATGAGCCGGCCTGGTCAGCGCCAAGCTTCAGCATGGCCGACACCGGCGTTTCGATATCGCCGATCCGCCGCCTTACGATCAGCCTGTCCCGGCTCATGTGTCTGGATTGACCCGCGCCTTGTAGGAGGCAAGAGCGTTCTGGTTCACCTGCAGCTCTACATCGTCCTGAATTCCTGCGATGAACGCGCTGAAGAGGTCGTTACCGATTGAATCGGTCAGTTCTTGCGAGGCGGTCATGGCGGCTTCATCGGATGCAAGATCAACGCGGTCAATCTCAACCAGCTGGATTAATGCGACGGTGTCGCCTGTGCTGAGCGGCGCATTCACGACATTACCTTCCTCGCGAAGGGAGAAGACGGCCCCGGCGAGCGCCGGCGGAATACCGCTTTCTGGTGACGGGTTGCGGGTAAAGAGAATGTCTGGCGCCGAAAGTTCTGCGCCATATTCGGCGGCCGCCTCAGCAAAGGTGAGTTCGCCGCCCTCGACGCGCTGCTTGATGGCATCGGCCGCTTCACTAAGCGCGGTGGTACGGCGCTGGGCTTCGAGACCCGTGCGGAGATCATCACGAATTTCATCAAGATCCGGCGTGAACGGTTCGATGATTTCGTCAACGCGCACGATGAAGGCGCTTTCATCCTGACCGAAGCGGGAGGTCTTGCCGCCTTCAGTGAGCTCAAACGCACGCTGAAGAATTGCCGGATCCTGCTGGAGCACGCCCAGCTGGCGACCGACCCGGGTCGTACCCGTACGCTCGACAGGGGCAAAGCTGAGCACTGGCGTGCCCATGTCGCGGCCGATTTCCTCAAGGCTCGCGCCCGTGCCGATCAAGTTATCGAGACGCGTGATGGAGTCGTAGTAGAGGCCGACGGCCTGCTCACGGGAAAGCGTATCGACGATTTCCTGGCGCACGTCTTCAAACGGCTCGACTTCGCCGGGCGTAATCTCCTGAAGGCGCGCCACCGTGTAGAAACGGCCAGACTCGAATGGGCCAAAGATACCCCCAATCGACGCGGTTGGGGCGAAGAGCCGGTCGGCGAGCGACTGATTCGACACGGAACTCTGCAGACCAGAACGCTCGCTTGAGGAAACAAGATTGCTGATGGTCGAAGGATCTGCGCCACCTGCGATACGGCCGAGCTGACCGCGCGCATCTTCTTCGTTCGCAAATACAAATTCAGTCCATGTGCGGGTGTCCGGGCCAGCATATTCGCGGCTTTTAACGGACTCGTAATAGGCAACGAGCTCGTCCTCGGTGAATTCGGACTGGTTGAGAAAGTCGTCAACGCTGAGCTGAAGCAGGCTAATGCGGCGGCGCTGAGGGTTTTCCAGCTCATCACGGCGCTCATCGTAGAACGCGGCAAGTTCCTCATCCGTGATCGGCTCTGGTTCAGGCAGATCATCAAAGGTCAGGAAAAACCACTGCGCCTTGCGTTCTTCATTGGTATAGCCCGATTGAAGGCGAACGATCGCATCAGGCGACTGAAGGGCCGCGCCAACGGAACGGCGAATCCGGCTGATCGACAGGTCGCGGCGAAGAAAGTTTTCGAAGCTGGCGGGCGTGAAGCCGCTCTGGTTCAGCAGACCGCGATAGAGCGCGGGGTCGAAGGAGCCGGTATCTGTCTGAAAGGCTTCGTCACTCCGGATGGTCTCAAGAACGGCTTCATTCGTCGCGCGGGCGCCAATGCGGTCAGCATAGGCGACGAGTGTTGTCTGAAAGAGCTCGCGCTGGAAAATCTGGTCGATGATGCCGCGCTCGGTCGCCTGCGCTTTGCTGATGGCGCGGCCGCGATCATCGGTAGCCGTGCGCAACTGGCGCTCGACTTCCTGATCAAACTGGGCCTCCGTCAGCTCCACGTCGCCTGCTGATGCGAGGTTATTGCCGATGCCGCCCGAGAAGACGTCCGTCACGCCCCACGCGCCCATTGCAACGATGATGAGAATGAAGAGAAGCCCCGCCAGTTTCGAACGGAGCATGTTGCGGATCATGGTCAGCATATGCCGATAGCCTCGCCTATTACCTTGTAAGCTGCCGAACTGCTTGCTAGGCGAGCGCGCTGGGAGTTGCAAGAGATGGAGAGCGGCATGGTCAGGCCCTTGATTGCGGGTAACTGGAAAATGAATGGCCTGTCTGGCGACATGGACATCATTTCGCAGATTGCGAAGGGACTGGAGGCGCTGGAAGACGTGGCCGATTGCCTGATCTGTCCGCCGGCAACGCTTATTTCGAAATCTGCCGATGCGGCATCCGGCACGCGCCTCAAAGTGGGCGCGCAGGATTGCCATTCAGGCGTCTCAGGCGCACACACCGGCGACATCTCTGCCGAGATGATCGCTGATCTTGGTGCGACCCATATCATCGTCGGGCATTCGGAACGCCGCGCTGATCATGGTGAAAGCAATGAAATTGTTGCCGCAAAGGCCGAAGCGGTATTTCGCGCAGGCCTTGTGCCGATCATCTGTATTGGCGAAACGCTGGATGAGCGTGACTCAGGAAAGACGATAGAAGTCGTCTCATCTCAACTGGCCGGGTCGATACCGGCGAGTGCTTTCGGTAAATCATTCGTTGTCGCCTATGAGCCTGTCTGGGCAATTGGCACGGGCAAGGTCGCTTCGGTCGAGCAGGTTGAAGAAGTGCACAACAAGATTCGAGAAATCCTTGGCGAGCGGTTCCCTGGGCAGGCCGATGAGACTCCAATCCTCTATGGTGGCTCCATGAAACCGGGCAATGCTGGCGAACTTCTGGCCGTTGGTAACGTCGATGGTGGACTCATTGGTGGCGCAAGCTTGAAAGCTGATGACTTTCTGGCCATCTACGGCGCTTGTATCAGCGCAAAGTGAGCTTCAGGGCTTGGCCTTGGCGACTGAAAAGCCTATCCCGCGCGATTGAGATATTCAGGGACGATCCATGACCGTTATTCTCGTCATTCACATCCTCGCCAGCCTTGTTCTGGTCGGCGTGGTTCTCATGCAGAAATCTGAGGGCGGCGCCCTCGGTGTCGGCGGCGGCGGCGGTGGCGGCGGTCTCATGTCGGGTCGCGGCGCAGCTGGCGCTCTGGTGCGAACGACGATTATCTTTGGTGCGATCTTCTTTATCACCAGTCTCGTCCTGACCACGATCACTACGCGTCATCTCGGTGATAACCGCACAGACGTTGAGCGTGCACTGGATGAAGAGTTTGGCGGCTCTGGAACCGGTGGCTTCGATCTTGATGATCCGACGTCTCCACTTCTGGATGAAGATCCGGTCACCCTGCCATCCCAGGAAGACTCCGATCCGGTACTTTCAGAGCCGGAACAGGGTTCAAGCGATCCGCTTGCTGCTGATGTGCCAGCTGATACGACAGGTGACGCGAGCAGCGACGTGACAGAGCAGGGCGAAGATACGGCAGACGCGCCGACACAGCCCTAACTCATAGCAACGGCATTGCGCGTGTGCGCAATGCCGCGAATCGGGCAAACTGACTTCCCATGATCCGCTACATTTTCATCACAGGCGGCGTGGTCTCCTCGCTGGGTAAAGGTATTGCTTCTGCGGCCATGGGCTCGCTGCTTCAGGCGCGTGGCTACAAGGTGAGATTGCGCAAGCTTGATCCGTATCTGAACGTTGATCCAGGCACGATGTCCCCTCGCCAGCATGGCGAAGTCTTCGTGACCGATGACGGCGCCGAAACAGATCTCGACCTTGGTCACTATGAACGTTTTACGGGCGTTTCTGCGCGTCAGTCCGACAACATCACGACAGGCCGCATCTACCAGTCGATCATCGAGAAGGAACGCCGCGGCGACTTCCTCGGTGCGACGATCCAGGTCATTCCGCATGTTACCGACGCTATCAAGGATTTCATTCTGTCCGATCCGGGCGAGGATGTGGATTTCGTGCTCTGTGAGATTGGCGGTACGGTCGGCGATATTGAGGGTCTTCCTTTCTTCGAGGCGATCCGCCAGGTCGGCCAGGAGCTTGGGCCTGAGCGCACCTGCTTTATCCATCTGACGCTGTTGCCCTACATTCCAGCGGCTGGCGAGATGAAGACCAAGCCGACGCAACACTCCGTCAAGGAGCTGCGCTCGATCGGTATCCAGCCGCAAATCCTGCTGTGCCGCTGCGACCGGCCGATCCCGGAAAATGAGAAGGGCAAGATTGCAAGTTTCTGTAATGTGCGCCCCTCAAGCGTCATCGAAGCGCGCGACGTTGGCCATATCTATGATGTGCCGGCGGCGTATCATGCAGAAGGCCTTGATACCGAAGTTCTCTGGCACTTCCGTATCGATGACGCGCCGCCACCCGACCTGACGCGCTGGAACGGTATTGCCAACACGATCCACAATCCGGACGGCGAAGTCTGCATTGGTCTGGTCGGCAAATATACCGACGTGCCTGACGCCTATAAATCAGTCTCCGAAGCGCTGGTGCATGGCGGGCTTGCAAACAAGGTTCGCGTCCAGGTCCGGATGATCGATTCCGAACAGTTCGATGATGAACATCATCCGCTCGACATTCTCGACGGTGTGCACGGCGTTTTGCTGCCCGGCGGGTTCGGGGAGCGCGGCGCGCATGGCAAGATGAGAGCCGCGCAGTTTGCGCGCGAAAAGAACATCCCGTGCTTCGGTATCTGTTACGGGATGCAGCTTTCTGTGGTCGAGGCAGCTCGCAACCTCGCTGACATCAAGAATGCGTCGACGACGGAATTTGGCCCAACCGATGAGCCTGTTGTAGGCCTCATCGAAGAGTGGACCAAGGGTAATCAGAAGATCACGCGGGACGAAAGCACCGACAAGGGCGGCACAATGCGTCTCGGCGCCTATCCCGCGCTTCTGGAGCCGGGCTCCAAGGTCGCAGAGATCTATGGCACGACCGAAATTTCAGAGCGCCACCGTCACCGCTATGAGGTAAACCGCTCATACATCGAGCGGATGAAGGGAACAGGCGTCCGCTTCTCCGGCATGTCGCCTGACGGACTACTCCCGGAGATCATCGAGCTCGACGATCACCCGTGGTTTATCGGCGTGCAGTTTCACCCGGAGCTGAAGTCCCGGCCATTCGAACCACACCCGCTTTTTGCAAGTTTCATCGAAGCTGCCAAAGTGCAGTCGCGTCTCGTCTGACGGGTTGCAATTGGCGAGTCGCAAGGATATACGCGCGGTTTGATTTTCACGTAGTGTTCCCACTACACACAAACTGGAACGACAACATGGCAGTCCCTAAGCGAAAAACGACGCCGTCCAAGCGCAACATGCGCCGCGCCCACGACCGTCTGTCCACCCCGACCTTCATCGAAGACGCGGATTCCGGCGAGCTTCGCCGTCCGCACCACATCGATCTGAAGACCGGTGTGTATCGTGGCCGCCAGATCCTTGAGCCTAAGGACTAACGCCACGCGCAGTCTTGCGCTGCGAGGTGACACAAAGTAACCGACATGACGCCCCTGGGAGACCGGGGGCGTTGTCATATCTGCTGAAGACGAAAAAGAGAGTGCGCCCCAATGAGCGAAATCGTCGATATCTATGCCCGCCAGATCCTCGATAGCCGCGGCAACCCGACAGTCGAAGTCGATGTGACACTGGACGACGGCTCCACTGGCCGCGCCGCTGTGCCATCTGGTGCCTCAACGGGTGCCTATGAGGCCCACGAGCTTCGCGATGGCGGCAAGGAATATGGCGGCAAGGGCGTCAATCAGGCTGTCGACGCGGTCAATGGCGAGATCAACGACGAGCTGGTTGGCCTCGATGCGACCGAGCAGCGTCTGATCGACGGACTGATGATCGAGCTCGACGGTACCGACAACAAGAAGCGCCTGGGCGCGAACGCGATTCTCGGTGTCTCCATGGCGGTCGCCAAGGCGGCTGCCGAGAGCTGCGGCCTGCCGCTCTATCGCTACATCGGTGGTTCGAACGCGCGCATCCTGCCAACTCCGATGATGAACATCATCAATGGCGGCGAGCACGCAAACAATCCGATCGACATCCAGGAATTCATGATCATGCCGGTCGCGGCCGAAAGCATCGCGCACGCCGTCCAGGTCGGTTCTGAAGTGTTCCAGTCGCTGAAGAAGCTGTTGCACGCTGACGGATTCAACACCGCTGTGGGTGATGAGGGCGGTTTTGCGCCTGATATCTCCTCGACCGAAGCGGCCATCGACTACATCATGAAGGCCATTGAGAAAGCGGGCTATACGCCGGGCGATGAAGTCGCGCTTGCGCTCGATGCCGCGTCGACCGAGTTCTACAAGGACGGCAAGTACATCCTGAAAGGCGAGAACAAGACACTCGATGCCGCTGGTATGGCGCGCTATCTTGAGGACCTTGTTGATCGCTATCCGATCATCTCCATCGAAGACGGCATGGCAGAAGATGACTGGGACGGCTGGGGCATCCTGACCGAGACGGTCGGCGACAAGTGCCAGCTCGTCGGTGATGACCTCTTCGTCACCAATCCTGAGCGCCTTGCCCAGGGCCTGGAGCGCGGCGCCGCGAACTCCATCCTCGTTAAGGTCAACCAGATCGGCACGCTGTCTGAAACCCTCGACGCGGTAGAGCTTGCGCACCGTCACGCATATACGGCCGTCATGTCCCACCGCTCCGGTGAGACCGAGGACTACACGATCGCGGACCTCGCCGTTGCGGTAAACTGTGGACAGATCAAGACCGGCTCCCTGTCGCGTTCTGACCGTCTGGCAAAGTACAATCAGCTGATCCGCATTGAGGAAGAGCTAGGTGCGGCAGCCCTCTATGCAGGGCGTGCGCTGATCAACGCTTAGGGTGCCGCGCGCCTATTAAGATTAAATTTACCTAAATGGATTCCTCTGCCGATTCGCTTGTCGGCAGAGGTTTCTTTTATGACCCCCAAATATGCAGCAGCAGCCCTATCCGCGCTGATCGCATACTTCGCGTATCACGCTTTTGCGGGTGAGCAGGGGCTTGGGCGCTGGACCGATCTGCAACAGGAATTGTCAGAAAAGCAGGCCGAGCTGGATGCCATCACGGCAGCTAATGACGTGCTGCGCCGGGACATTGCGCGCCTGACGCCAGGCCGGGTTGATCCTGATCTCGTCGAAATCATGGCCCGTGAAGACCTGAACCTCGTCTATGCTGATGAGATAATTATCATAAATGACAGCTCCGAGCCTGCATTTTGACATAGGTGCTAAAACTGGACGAAGGCTGGTTTCAGGGTACATAAGGGGGTCTTGATAAAGGGAGGCCTCATGGCCAAAACGCCGTCCAAAAGCAAGACTTCCAAATCTCCACCAAAGCTCAAGCGCGACGAAGCGCTGAAATACTACCGCGACATGTTGCTTATCCGCCGGTTCGAGGAACGGGCGGGTCAGCTTTATGGCATGGGCAAGATTGCCGGGTTCTGTCACCTCTACATCGGTCAGGAAGCTGTCGTCACAGGCATGCAGGCCTGCCTTAAAGAGGGCGACCAGATCGTCACTGGCTACCGCGACCACGGACATATGCTCGCCTGCGACATGGACCCAAAAGGGGTGATGGCAGAGCTGACCGGTCGCAAGGACGGATATTCAAAGGGCAAGGGCGGCTCGATGCACATGTTCTCGCGGGAGAAGAACTTCTTCGGCGGACACGGCATCGTCGGGGCGCAGGTGCCGATTGGCACGGGTCTTGGTTTCTCGAACAAGTATCGCGGGACTGACAATATCTGCGTGACCTATTTCGGCGACGGCGCGGCGAACCAGGGCCAGGTCTATGAGAGCTTCAACATGGCCTCTCTCTGGGATCTGCCTGTCGTCTATGTGATCGAAAACAATCAGTACGCCATGGGCACGAGCGTTGCCCGCGCATCAGCCGAAACCGAGCTGTTCAAGCGCGGTATCTCCTTCGAGATTGAGGGCGAGGAAGTCGACGGCATGGACGTCTATGCCGTGAAGGCGGCCGGCGAGAAGGCCGTGAAGTATGCCCGCTCCGGAAAGGGGCCATACATCCTCGAGATGAAAACCTATCGCTATCGCGGTCACTCGATGTCAGACCCGGCAAAGTACCGCAAGCGCGAGGAAGTTGACGATATCCGCACCCATCACGACCCGATTGACGGCCTCAAGGGGCGCATCCTGGAACAGGAAATTGCGACCGAGGAAGAGCTCAAGGATCTCGACAAGGAGATCAAGGAACTCGTGAAAGATGCTGCGGATTTCTCCCTGGATAGTCCTGAGCCGGATCCGGAAGAGCTCTGGACCGATGTGTTGCGTGAAGTGGAGTCTGCCTGATGGCCATCGATGTTCTGATGCCGGCCCTGTCGCCGACAATGGAAGAGGGCACGCTCGCGCGCTGGCTCAAGAAGGAAGGCGACGAGATCTCTTCAGGTGACGTCATCGCCGAAATCGAGACAGACAAGGCGACGATGGAAGTCGAAGCTGTGGATGAAGGCACGCTCGCCAAGATTCTCGTGCCCGAGGGCACCGAGAATGTAAAGGTGAATGCGGTCATCGCCCGCCTCGCGGAAGAGGGCGAGAGCGTCGATGACATTGACGACGCTCCAGCGACCGGTGACGGTGAGAAGGCGTCGAAAGCGCAGACTGAAGCTAAGAACGCGCCCGAAAGTGAAGGTGACGGGGATGAAAGCGACGACGCCTCAGCTGAAGAGGTAGCTTCTGCCCCGCCTCAGCCGGATGAAGACTCGCTGACAGACCCGGACGTGCCTGAGGGCACGAACTTCGTCGACACGAGCGTGCGCGATGCGCTCCGCGATGCGATGGCGGAAGAAATGCGCCGCGACGAGACCGTCTTCGTGATGGGCGAGGAAGTCGCAGAGTATCAGGGGGCCTACAAGGTCACTCGTGAGCTGTTGCAGGAGTTCGGCGACAAGCGCGTCGTCGACACGCCGATCACAGAGCATGGCTTTGCCGGTCTCGGGGTCGGCGCGGCCTTTGGCGGTCTCAAGCCTGTCGTCGAGTTTATGACGTTTAACTTCGCGATGCAGGCGATCGACCAGATCATCAATTCGGCCGCCAAAACGCTTTACATGTCCGGTGGCCAGATGGGCTGTCCGATCGTGTTCCGTGGCCCGAACGGCGCGGCTTCCCGTGTGGCCGCCCAGCACAGCCAGGATTACTCTTCCTGGTATGCGCACGTGCCCGGCCTGAAAGTTGTTGCGCCTTATGATGCGGCTGACGCGAAAGGTCTTCTGAAGGCGGCGATCCGCGATCCGAACCCGGTCGTCTTCCTTGAGCATGAGTTGCTCTACGGCGAGAGCTTCCCGGTCCCGGACATCGAGGACTATGTCTTGCCAATCGGCAAAGCGCGTGTTCGTCGTCCAGGCACGGATGTGACGCTGGTTGCACACTCCCGCATGGTCGGCTTCGCGCTTCAGGCGGCCGAGAAGCTAGCTGAAGATGGCATTGAAGCAGAGGTCATCGACCTTCGCTCGCTACGTCCGCTCGATACTGCGACCGTGATCGAGAGCGTCAAGAAAACCAACCGCATCGTGACGTGTGAGGAGGGCTGGCGCTTCATGGGCGTGGGCGCTGAAATCTGCGCAACGGTGGTGAACGAAGCGTTCGATTACCTCGATGCGCCTCCAACTCGCGTGCATCAGAAGGATGTGCCGCTTCCATACGCTGCGAACTTGGAGGCGATGAGCCTTCCGGGCACCGCAGACATCATCAAGGCGGCCAAGCAGGTGTGTTATGTCAAGTGATCACAAAGAACTCTCCAAGCCCGGCACGATCCGCCAGGACGCCTTCGCGCAGGAAATGATCCGGTTCTGGATTTCGAACAATCAGGACCATGTGAGCCTGAAAGTCGGCGCCTCGGGCGATCCGGAAAAGGAACCTCCAATGTGGGGGTTCATGCTGGCCGACATCGCCAAGCACGTGACACGCGTGCTGCGTGAAGAGAACCCTGACGGTCCATCCGCACAGGAGATCATGGAGCAGATCCTTGGCGGCATCGGCGAGCGGCTTCGCCATGCGCCGGACCTCTCGGGCACCACGATCAAGGGCAAGAGCTAATGGCCATCAATATTACCATGCCCGCACTTTCTCCGACGATGGAAGAAGGCACGCTGGCCCGCTGGATGGTAAAGCCAGGCGATACGATCTCTTCCGGCGATGTCATCGCGGAGATTGAGACCGACAAGGCGACGATGGAAGTCGAAGCCGTCGATGAAGGCACCATCGCGAAAATCGTCGTGGAGGCCGGCACAGAAGGCGTGAAGGTCAATTCAGTGATCGCCGTGCTCGCTGAAGAGGGCGAAGACCCGGACGATGTGGAGGCGCCGGAAGCGGAAGCAGCTGGCGGCGGCGAGAAGAGCGACGAAGCTTCTAAAGGTGATGAGGACGAGGAGGCTGAGAAGCCTGCCAAGTCTGAAGAGAAGCAGGCTTCTGACGAAAAGCCCAAGAAGAGCGATGCCGACCGCACGACCTCCAAGGGCGAAACTGCACAGAAGCCGCGTGAAGCCGAAGGCAAGGACCTGCGCAAAGAGCTGGAAGGCACCTCGCCAAAGCTCGCTGATGTTGGCAGCGGCCAGGACCGGATCAAGGCAAGCCCGCTCGCCCGGCGGATCGCAGCGCTGCGTGATATTGATCTCTCCACGCTTGAGGGCTCGGGCCCGCGCGGCCGGATCGTAAAGGCTGATGTTGAGGCCGCAGAGCCCGGCAAGAAGCAGGCAGCTTCAGATAAGAAGGCGGCAGACACTCCAGCCGATACGCCGAAAGCTGCGCCAGACGGTCTCATCCTGCCGCAGGTGCTCGATGATCGTATCTATGACCCTGAGAGCTATGAGCTGAAACCGCTCGACGGCATGCGCAAGACGGTGGCGAAGCGTCTGACTCAAAGCTTCATGCAAGTCCCGCATTTCCCGCTCAACGTGGACATCAAGCTCGACAAGCTTCTCGCTTCGCGCGCCGATATCAATGAAGCAGCGCCTGAAGGCGTGAAGATTTCGGTCAACGACATGCTGATCAAGGCTTCGGCCTTGGCGCTCATGTCAGAGCCGGACTGCAATGCAAGCTTCACCGACAAGGGCATCGCTTACCACAAATCGGCGCACGTCTCGGTCGCCGTCGCCATTGATGGCGGTCTGATTACGCCAGTGATCCGTGACGCACAGAACAAGGGTCTTGCCACCATCTCGCGTGAAATGAAGGACCTTGCAACGCGCGCGCGTGAGCGGAAGCTGAAGCCGCAGGAATACTCGGGCGGCACGTTCTCGATCTCCAATCTCGGCATGTTCGGCATCAAATCATTCGGCTCGATCATCAATCAGCCGGAAGGCATGATCCTGTCGGTCGGGGCAGGGGAAAAGCGACCTGTCGTTGATGATGCTGGTGAAATTGTGCCGGCGACCGTCATGACGGTTACCCTGTCCTGCGATCACCGCGTCATTGGCGGAGCTGAGGGCGCGAAATGGCTCGCCGCCTTCAAGCGCTATGTCGAACATCCGCAAAGCATGCTGCTCTAGAACTGGAGGCCAAGAATGGCTGACTATGATCTCATCGTCATCGGCTCCGGCCCTGGCGGATATGTGGCTGCAATTCGCGCAAGCCAGCTCGGCTTGAAGACGGCAATCGTCGAACGCGAGAGTCTTGGCGGCATTTGTCTCAACTGGGGCTGTATTCCGACCAAGGCGCTTCTGCGTTCGGCTGAAATTCTTCACTACGCGAACAACGCCAAAAACTTTGGACTGAAGATCGACAAGGCGGACTTCGATCTCGAAGCCGTCGTGAAGCGTTCGCGCGGCGTTGCAAAGCAGTTGTCGTCAGGTGTCAGCCACCTGATGAAGAAGAACAAGATCGACGTGATCATGGGCGAAGCAAGCCTCAAGAAGGGCAAGCCGGCGCCGACCGTTTCCGTGAAAGACAAGGACGGAAAGTCGAAGGAATACAAAGCGAAGAACGTTATTCTTGCGACGGGGGCTCGGGCGCGTGCGATCCCTCAGGCCGGGCTTGAGCCGGATGGCGATCTGATCTGGACCTATCGCGAAGCCATGGTGCCGAAAGAGACGCCGAAGAAGCTTCTGGTGATTGGCTCAGGCGCGATCGGGATCGAATTTGCGAGCTTCTACAATGAGCTTGGAAGCGACGTGACGGTTGTTGAAGCCTTGGACCGGATCCTGCCGGTTGAGGACGAGGAGATATCTGGCCTTGCCCGCAAGCAATTCGAAAAGCAGGGCATCAAGTTCCACACAGGCGCACAGGTCAAATCGCTGAAGAAAGCCAAGGGCAAAGTGACGGCGGACATCTCGTCCGGCGACAAGACCGAGAAGCTGGAAGTCGACCGGGTCATTCTCGCCATTGGCATTGTCGGCAATGTTGAGGGTTTGGGTCTGGAAGAGCTCGGCGTGAAGGTCGAAAAGACCCACGTTCTCGTCGATGGTTTTGGCCGCACCGGCGTTGATGGCCTTTATGCTATCGGTGATCTCACAGGCGCACCCTGGCTGGCCCATAAGGCGAGCCATGAAGGCGTGATGTGCGTCGAGGGGATCGCAGGCGCAGAGGATGCGCACGCTTTTGATGCCTGGAATGTACCGGGCTGCACCTATTCGCACCCACAGATCGCCAGCGTGGGCCTCACCGAAGCCAGGGCGAAAGAGGCTGGCCACAAGGTCAAGGTCGGCAAGTTCCCCTTCATCGGCAATGGCAAAGCGATTGCGCTTGGCGCAGCAGAAGGCCTCGTAAAGACGGTCTTCGACGCTGAGACGGGCGAGCTTCTCGGCGCGCACATGATTGGTGCCGAAGTGACTGAGCTGATCCAGGGCTACGTCATCGCCCGTGAAGGTGAGCTCACCGAAGAAACGCTGATGCACACCGTTTTCCCGCACCCGACCCTGTCAGAGATGATGCATGAAAGCGTGCTCGCCTCACAAGGGCGTGTACTTCACATGTAACGGTCGCCGCCTGCAGTCCGGCGGCGTCTCGCAAATTGACCTTGAGGGCGGCGCCCGGCATGGTTCGGTACATGTCGGCGCCCCTCAAAAACACCGCCTATGCACTCCAGCTGCACCATCGCGGTGAGCTGATGACGCCCCTCGCGCAGGGGGCGCTCTGGTGGGCTGCGCGCCGGACGCTAATCGTTTCTGACTTGCACTTTGAGAAGGGGTCTAGCTTCGCAAGGCGCGGCCAGCTCCTGCCGCCCTATGATACCAGCATGACGCTGAAAGTGGTCGAAGCGCTGGTCGATGAGTTCGCGCCAGACTGCGTTGTTTCCCTCGGAGACAGCTTCCACGATCCAGCAGCAGAAGCACGGCTATCGCCCCCTGAACGCCTGCGCATTCGCGCCCTGACAGCGCGGACAGACTGGGTCTGGGTCGAGGGAAACCACGACCCCGATCCTCCGGCTCATCTAGGCGGCCGCGGCGCGAAAACATTCCGGATGGGCGACTGCGTCTTCCGCCACGAACCCACCGGGGAAATCGGCGAGATTTCCGGACACCTCCACCCCGTCGCCCGCGTGACAGGCCGAGGCAGGGCCGTCCGCCGCAAATGCTTCGTCAGCGACGGACACCGCCTCATAATGCCATCCATGGGCGCCTACACTGGCGGTCTGAACATATTGGACGACGCCGTCACGCGTCACTTTGCGGATGGATGGATCGCATTCGCTGCTGGTGAGAAGCAGGTCCATATGGTCGACCGGAAACTGCTTGCGGGCGATCACACCGCAGCACGCAAGGATCAGCTCTGGCGTTTGTAATTGCTGGATATTGTCCTAGCTGATGCACTGGTAAAAAGAGGTCTACATGGAACAGCTCGAGAATATCGATTTCAACACACTTGCGGCCGAATACTGGCCAGTGCTGCTGAGTGGCGCGCTGAAGGTTTTTGGCGCACTTGTCGTCTTGGTCATTGGCCTGCGGATCGCGGGCTGGTTGTCTTCGATGGTGCGCAAGCAGACATCCAAGCGCGCAGGTGTCGACGAGACACTGGGCGCGTTTTTTGGCTCTCTCGTCCGCTGGTTTGTTACTGCGGCGGTTATTATCGCATCGCTTCAGGTCTTCGGCGTTCAGGCGACCAGCTTCGTTGCCGTTCTAGGTGCCCTCACGCTGGCGATCGGTCTGTCGCTTCAGGGCGCTTTGGGGAATATCGCGTCCGGCGTGATGATCATGCTGTTTCGTCCATACAAGAATGGCGATTTCGTTGAGATCGCTGACCAGGTTGGCACGGTCAAAGAGATCAACCTGTTCCAGACCATTCTGGCGACGCTGGACAATGTAAAGATCATCATCCCGAACACCGAAGCCATTGATGGCGTCATCAAGAACTATTCGGGCTACGATACGCGCCGCTGCGATATTGTGTTCGGCATCGATTATGATGATGACATGGACAAGGCGCTGGGCATCATCCAGACGCTCGTCGACGCCGATGAGCGCGTCTTCCGCGACCCGGAACCATTTGTGAAGGTGACCAATCTCGGCGACAGTTCCGTCGATATTACGTGCCGTCTCTGGTGTAATGCGACCGAACTCTGGAACCTAAAATTCGATCTCACCAAGAAGGTGAAACAAGAGTTCGATGCACAGGGCATTTCCATTCCCTATCCGCATCGCACACTGGTCCAGAAAGTGGCGAGCTAGTCACGCAGTCAGGAGAGTATCGAGGCTATGGCAGACACAGGTCCGGTGGAAGCGCCGGTCGTCACCAAGATTGGAGAGCCCGCCGGTAATACCAGCAGGCGCTCCAAGCCTCGGCGTTCTCTACAAAGGCGCTTGTTTTCTGTGGGCGTGTTCCAAGTCATTGGGCTGATCGCTGCAAGCGTGTTGCTGGGCCTGTTCCTGCTTGCGCTTGACCTCGACCCTAATAGCGACAGCCTGAATTTGAGAGGCGCCGTCTGGGGCGTGATCCAGGCGCTTTTCCAGTCTGTCCTGTGGCTGGTCGGTACGCTCTGGAGGCCGTTCCTTGCCGGTGCGGCAGTTGTTATTCCCGCGTTTCTTTTATGGCGTCTCGCCAGTTTGCCCTTTCGAAATTAGGCGCGCGAAGTAAGGTCTCCCTAAACATAAAGGGAGACTTTTCGTGGATATAGACAAGCTGATGTTCAAGCCGGGCCTTATGGAAGGCGAGCGGGTTCTGGTCACTGGTGGTGGCACCGGTCTGGGCAAGGAGATGGCCGAAGGCTTTCTCAAGCTCGGTGCCGAAGTGCACATTTGCGGCCGACGCGGCAAGGTTTGCGAGGACACAGCAGAAGAGCTGATGTCCAACCATGGCGGCAAGGTGGTGCCACATGCGTGTGACATCCGCGTTGCTGAAGCCATCACGGATATGAACGACGCGATCTGGTCAAAGCATGGTGCGCTTACAGGCCTCGTGAACAATGCAGCCGGCAATTTTATCTCGCGCACGGAAGACCTCTCCATTCGCGGCTTCGATGCGATCTCGAACATCGTCTTCCGCGGCAGCTTCTACATGACCCACGATATCGGCAAGCGCTGGATTGCCGACAAGCAACGCGGAAATGTGATCTCGATCCTGACAACCTGGGTCTGGAATGGTGGGCCGTTTGTGGTGCCGTCCGCCATGTCAAAGGCGGCCGTGAACACCATGACGCAAAGCCTTGCCGTGGAATGGGGCCGCTATGGCCTGCGTTTCAATGCGATTGCGCCAGGGCCATTCCCGACTGAAGGCATGTCCAATCGCCTTTCTCCTGAAACAGAAGGCACGGGGCGCCGCGATTCAGGCGCAGCGAATCCGATGGGCCGCGTTGGCGAAATGCACGAGCTGGTAAACCTTGCCGTCTTCCTGATGGGTCCGGGTGCTGAATATGTGAACGGCCAGACCATCGCTATTGATGGGGCGATGTATAATGCGTCCGGCGGCAACTTCGCCCAGCTGACTCAATGGGGTGACAGTGAGTGGAAGGCCGCGCGTGAAGCGATTGAGGTTCAGAACGCCAAGGACAAGGCGGCGCGTACCGTCTAGTGGCGGCGCATCTCTTCCCCTGGGGCGAGAAATCGCTCCAGGGACTCGCCATTCCAGTTGGCATGCGCAATCGCGATCCGCTCATGCACATCATCAGGCACGGATGGCAGTTTGTGGATCGGCAGAAGCAGGGGACGCAGCCCCTTCAGGTTTGCCGTCTGGATTGCGATACCCGGCCGAGCATTCAGCTCCAGAAGCGTCGGTCCTTTATGCTCGCAGATCACGATGTCCACGCCGACATAGCCAAGGCCGATATGTTGGCCAAGGCGGCTCGCGAGCTCCAGAATTTCATCCCATGAAGGTACCTGGAAGTCGCGCACGGGCGTTTCGAAGTCAGGGTGAACATCGACTGAGTCGTTGTGCTGAACACCGCGTGTCGTGATGCCGGTCACGAGATCAATGCCGGCGCCGATACCGCCCTGGTGAAGGTTCGCCTTGCCGTCAGACTCGGCTGTTGGAAGACGGAGCATTGCCATGACTGGGATGCCGCGAAAGACGATCACGCGGACATCCGGCACACCGCCAAAGGCCAGCTTCGAGAAGGCCGAGTGCGGAACAAGCCGCTCTTCGATCATGACCTGATCGGAGCCATCGCCCATCGAGAACATGCCGCTCAGCATGTTGTTGAGATGATAGCGGATATCGGGCCAGGCCATGATCTGGCCGTTCATGCGGCGCAGCCCCGTCTTGGCTACACCGTTGAACACCATGATACCGCCGCCGCCCGAACCGTTGGCTGGCTTCACAACGAAGGAGCGGTGCTTCTCTGCGATCTTCTCCAGCAGGTGCATTTCACCGCCATAACGGATGACGCCGTACAGCTCTGGCACGGTAACCCCCGCCTCAATGGCAAGTTTCTTCGTGATGACCTTGTCATCGACCAGCGGATAGAAGCGACGTGGATTATAGGCAGCGATGAAGTCGAGGTTCCGGCTATTGATTCCGAGAACCCCCGACTTCGCCAGTTTTGATATTGGACCAAAACCTATCATGAGGTCTTGTTGCCTTCGTTCGCGAGAACCTTGAAGCGGAAATACTCGGTGACCTTGTAGCCGGTGTAGCGGCCCAGAAGCAGCACGATTGCCAGAACGATAAGCAGAAGCTCCGGAAACACGATGGCGAAGTGCTCAATGTATTCGCTTGTCAGGATGTAATAGGCCGGAACGGCGCCTGCGAGCGAACCCAGCGCTTTCTTCAGGGCTTCCTTGGCACCGTCTTCTTCCCAGGTGAGTGACATGCGCTCAATGGTCATCGTGATAATGACAAGCGGGAAGAGAGAGATGGACAGGCCGGTCTGAATACCCATGGCTTCGCCAGCAAGCGCGATGAACATCATCACGAAGGTCACGATGATCAGCACGGCAGCCAGACGCGGTACGAGCAGAAGCTGGAGCTGGTTGAAGTAGGCACGAAGCAACAGACCAACTGCCACGATACCGGTAAAAAGCAAAATACCGGTAATCAGCTGCGTCTCGCGGAACGCGAGCGCAATCAGCACCGGCATGAATGTGCCGAAGGCCGGCATACCGATCACCTGCTTCAGCAACACTATGATCAGCGCGCCCAATGGGATCAGCAAGAGCACTCTGAAGACGAGCTGAAGGTCGATAGGCAGGCTGAGCAGGGAAGTCGCATTCACCCAGGGCGCAAACTCGGATCCACGTTCCATGGCCCTTGAAAGCTGGCTCTCGAAGTTCCTAGCGACAGACCAGGACACGCCGACACGGTTGAACCCGTCACCCGAAACGATGGGTTGCCGATCATAGACAATCGGAAGCGTTCGCGCATCATTAAGCGGTTCAGCCGTTGTACCGTTTGCGCTGACCCATGTCTCTCCGAGCCAGTATTCCACCCATGTTGTGAGTGGCGCCTGGCGCGTGTCGGTATCGAGGATAATGCCCTGAACGTGGCGGGCAGGCGTGCCTGCAGCGTTCAGAAGGAAAACGAGCCGGTCTGAGGCGTTCGAGATCTCAGGTGGCCCACCCTCAATTATTGTGGAGATACGGTCATCGCTTTCATCAGCGCTCAGGCGCGCCAGTTGGGTGATAAAGCTTCGTTCGCCAGCCGACTTCTCGAGCGCTTCTGTAAGAATGGAATCGAGTGCAACCAGAAGCGGCGTCGCGTTCTCTTCAATCGCTCTGCGCCGTTCTGAACGTCGATAGTCGGATACCGCCTCTGGCGTTGGCCGAGCATCATTGGAGTAACGCTGATCAACGGAGATCAGCTTTGCGCTGTAAAAAAGTACGGCGTTGCCATCCTGGGCGCGGCGCTCAAAGACGGCCTGGCGCCCGGTTTCTGTCGTATCCGTCTCAACACCGAAGCCAGACGCGACGAATGTCTCATCGACAACGGTGAACTGGCCTTCGGAATTGGGAAGGGCGAGACGAAGCGTGACAGGGTCACCGCGGCCCCGGAACGAGATTTTTGCCTCAATGGTCCATGTGTCGGAATCGAGGTTCGGCACGACCGGAAAGCCGAGGCGCGTGACCTTGTACGAAAAGATGCCGAGCGCGGCCGCGATAAGCGCGCCCACGATGATCAGCAATTGAGTGCGTTTCAAAAATCAGCTCCGAGTCGGCCTTAAATCCTTGCGGCCCGACTACTTAGAACACCGTGCCCGCTTCGTATAGATTTCACTTGCGTCAACGACAATGTCTGCCTTTTCGAGCATGTTACGCCCGATAAGTGTTTCATAGTTGAAATTGCCCCGATCGGCGAGGGTGACTTCATCTTCTATGAGAAGGCCGCCGAGGCAGAATTCCAGTTCCACAACTGGGCGGTGGATGAGCCCGCCCCGCTTGGTCTTGATCGCGGCCCAGCGGACAATTTCAGTTTCGATCGTACGCTCGTCGCCATCTTCATTGATGACCTTGAAGACGATGTCTCGCGTCTCGTCCTCATCGTCCCAATCCTTGCGAGATGGCGCATCAAGGATCACGGCGTGGATGGAGGATGTCTTGGCACCAGTGTCGAGCTTGGCATCGAGCTGGATATCAAGATCAGCGATTCGCACATGCTCCAGCCAGCCAAGGACGTTCTTGTCAGTGTCTGCAGTAGCACTGAGTGCTGTGCCAGCGATAATGGACGACGCGATGAGAAGTTTTCGCAACATGGATTCTTGCCTGCCTTTGTTTTTATCGGGCGCTTAGAACAGCAAGATTGTGATTTTCGCGTGGCGAAACTCGTATCTAACTTTGACGGTCAGGCATCGCTGAGTTTGCGAACCAGCTGGTTGACCGCGCCATAGTCAATCTTGCCGGTCCCAAGCACCGGAATGTCATCGACATGATAGACCTTGCGCGGAACGGAAAGTTCCGAAACGCCATGCGATTGCGCCCAGGCGAGAATTTCGCTGCGGTTCGCCTCGCCAGAGGTTGTCAGCAAAACAATCTGTTCGCCTTTGCGCGGATCTGGAATGGCGCCAGCCGCATGCATGTCATCTGGCCAGATAGCGCTGGCGCAGTTTTCGACAACAGCTAGCGAAACCATCTCGCCGCCAATCTTGGCGAAACGCTTCACGCGGCCCTGGATGCGGATACAGTGATCCTTGTCGATCGCGACGATATCACCGGTGTCGTGCCAACCTTCTTCGAGAGGCTCCAGGACGCCCGGATTATCGGCACGCATGTAGCCCTGCATGACGTTGGGCCCTCGAATGCGAAGCCTGCCGCCATCTTCTATGCCTTCAACAGGGACGAGCTCATACTCCATTTCGGCCATGAGGCGGCCAACGGTGCCGGGCTTGTTCAACTCGACGCTGTTCGCTGCCACCACAGGCGACGCTTCGGTCGCGCCGTAACCTTCCAGGATTTCAATCTGGAATTTGCGGCGGACCAGTTGGCGGGTTTCGTCGCGCACGCGCTCTGCGCCGCAGACAGCGAGCCGGACGCTGTTCATGTCGCCTTCCTCCCCCGCGCGGGCATATTGGGAGATGAAGGTGTCGGTC
This sequence comes from Henriciella sp., assembly GCA_012960415.1. GTDB lineage: Bacteria > Pseudomonadota > Alphaproteobacteria > Caulobacterales > Hyphomonadaceae > Henriciella. The sequence continues at coordinate 25,595 of DUBH01000020.1, forward strand.
GCGAGAAGAATGGTTGAGCCGGTCTGGCGGATACGTTTGGCAATCTCGCGCGGCTGTAGCGGCGTAGGGTGAAATACGGCTTTTACGCCGGCAATAAGCGGTAGCAGCGCGCCAACGGTCAGGCCGAAGCAGTGAAATGTCGGCAACGGATTGAAGACAGAGTCTGTTTCGGGCGACAGGCCGATATGCGCACGCACCTGCTCGACATTGGCGACGATGTTCTGGTGACTGAGGACCACGCCCTTCGGCTCGCCCTCCGTGCCTGAGGTGAAAAGGATGACGCCGGTCTTCTTGTGATCGGGCCCCTGGAAGACAAGCGACGGGAATAGGGGGCCAACCGCACCTTTCAGTTTGTCGCTGATCGAGAGGTTCTCGCGCACATCTTCGAGATAGATGAAATCCGCATCCTCGCTCAGGCTTTCAACGAGCGGTTCGAGGCTGCCAAGTTCAATGAACTTGTTGGCTGTAATGATCTTGGTCACTTCTGCGGCGCGCATGGCCGCGCGAAGATTTGCTGACCCAGCTGTAAAGTTCAGCATCGCTGGAATGCGGCCAGCAGCCAACACCGCGAGAAATGCGATCACAGCGCCAGCACCGGTTGGGAGCATAATGCCGAGCACTTCGTTACGCGACGTCTTGCCGCGGATCGCAGAGCCCAGCGCGAAAGCAGCCCGCGCGATCTCCGTATAAGTCAGCTCACGTTCATCGCCGTCGACGATGGCTACGGTTGCACCGCCAAACTCTTTGCGGGCCCGCATGAAGGCAGAGAAGATGTCGGTCTTCGTGCGTTTCAGGTTGAATGAGAGCGGTTCTGGAACAGTGGTCATGTGAGGCTTTGGCATCGTGATTTCTAAACTCAGTGTCACAAAATGTCACAGAGAGTGATAAAGGCAACTCGCGCAGGGCAGCCAGTCAATGCGGCCTTGCGATATTGCAGCTTGATGATGGGGACATAGCGGTCCATCTATGCCGCATGGTTACACTCATCGAGAGCAAGCAGAAATTCCGGCATCCGGAAAAGCGCAACAGGCCTGACACGCCCGTCCTGCGCAAGCCGGACTGGATTCGCGTGAAAGCCCCGACGAGCCAGGGCTTCCGGGAAACGCAGGAAATTGTCCGGTCCAAAGGTCTTGTCACCGTGTGTCAGGAAGCCGGCTGTCCGAATATCGGCGAATGCTGGGACAAGAAGCACGCTACGATGATGATCCTTGGGGAGGTGTGCACTCGGGCCTGCTCATTCTGCAACGTCTCTACCGGCAAACCTTCGCCTGTCGACGAAGATGAGCCGCGCCGTGTCGCTGAAGCTGTTCAGGAAATGGGCCTTCAACACGTTGTCATCACGTCTGTTGACCGCGACGACCTTGAGGATGGCGGTGCTCGCCACTTCGTGAATGTGATCGGCGCGATCCGTGAGGCATCCCCCGGCACAACGATCGAGATCCTCACGCCAGACTTCCTGCGCAAGGATGGCTGGGAAAACGCAGTCATCGATGCGCGCGCTGACGTTTTCAACCACAATCTTGAGACTGTCCCGCGCCTCTATTTCTCGATCCGCCCGGGAGCGCGCTACTATCATTCCCTCCGCCTGCTTGAGCGCGTGAAGATGCGTGATCCGAACCAGTTCACCAAATCGGGCCTCATGGTCGGACTTGGTGAGACCAAGGAAGAGGTGATGCAGGTCATGGACGACATGCGCTCTGCGGGCATCGATTTCCTGACCATAGGCCAATACCTGCAACCGACGCGCAAACACGCGGCTGTCGATCGCTTCGTCCACCCGGATGAATTCAGGTCCTATGAAGAGATTGCACGTTCCAAGGGCTTCCTCATGGTGTCCGCTTCACCCCTGACCCGCTCGAGCTATCACGCCGATGAGGACTTTGCGAAAATGAAGGCGGCGAGACTGGCCGCCAATCAGTAGGAGCAGCCTGTGCCGCGCCTCTCAAAGCAGCTGGTGATCGAGCATCGCGCCGATGAGGTGTTTGATCTGGTCGCCGATATCCAGCGCTATCCGGAATTCATCAAGTGGATCCGCACCATGAAGGTAAGCGGGGAGCGTGAAGAAGACGGCGTGCGCAAGTATCGCGGCGAGGTCGATGTCGGCTTCAAGGGCTTCTCTGAACGTTTTGCGACCGACATCGCTGCGGATGATGAGAACCGCACTGTTGAGGTCTCACTGGCCCGCGGTCCGTTCAAAAAGCTTCAGAACCGGTGGAAGATGTCGCCTGACGGGGAGCTCGGAACTGTGGTCGACTTCTTCATCGATTACGAGTTCCGCAATCCCGTCCTGTCACTTCTCGCGAAGGCGAACACAACACTTGCCGTCGACAAGATCATGAAATCGTTCATTGACGAAGCAGACCGCCGATATGGTGAGCGGCGGACCTAGTATTTGGGTTACGGTATTTGCTGACGGATCATGTTCAGCGCAGCCTCGATCGTCGCCATGCGAACTTCGTGGCGTCCGATATCTCCGAAGTAACAAGCTTCGTGCAGAACAGCCTTGTTCTCGCGAGCACAGGCGATGTGAACTGTACCAACCGGCTTCATCGGTGTGCCGCCGCCTGGACCGGCAATTCCAGTCACCGCAATGGCAAGATTGGCGCGGCTAGAATTCAGGGCGCCCTCTGCCATCAGTCTGGCCACGGCTTCTGAGACCGCACCATAGTCAGCGATCAGGTCGCCCGGCACGCCGAGTACCTCTTCCTTGGAGCGGTTCGAATAGGTCACGAAGCCCCGCTCGAAGACGTCCGAAGAACCGGAGAACTCTGTAAACAGCGCAGCAATGAGGCCGCCCGTGCAGGATTCAGCCGAGGCGATCTTCACGCGTCTTTCTCGCGCTTCATCCATGGTCAGCAGGCAGAGATTACGAAGACGGTCTGGAAACATGCGGTCCTCCTAGATGATCTTGCGAAGCGTTGCGGCGGCCTGGGCGGCTATGCCTTCGCGGCGACCTGTAAAACCCAGGCCCTCGGTCGTCGTCGCCTTGATGCTCACAGCATCAAGCTCAAGCTCAGTAAGCTTTGCGGTTCGCTTTCGCATTGCTTCGCGGTGCGGCTTGATTTTGGGCGTCTCACAGATGAGCGTGATGTCGCAATGGGTGAGTTGCCAGCCAGCTTCACGTGCGAGCATGATGGCGTGGCTCAGAAACATGCCAGAATCGGCATCCTTCCAGCGATCATCTGACGGTGGAAAGTGGTCGCCAATATCTCCAAGTGACACAGCGCCAAGAATCGCATCCGTCAGCGCGTGCCAGCCTGCATCGGCATCAGAGTGTCCTTTGAGGCGCGCGCTGTGTTCGATGAAGGTGCCGCAGAGCGTGACGCCGGGGCCCGGCTCAAAAGCGTGGACATCGAATCCGGTACCAAACCTGAATTCAGCCTGTTGCCCCGCCATCAATGCCTCCATTCTCTCAAAGTCATTCGCAAAGGTTATCTTGGAAAGCCGTTCGTTCCCATCGACCAATGCCGCTCTCGCACCGAGTGCTTCGACTGCTTCAAGGTCATCGACGAAACTGCCAGATTTGTCAGCCAACGCAGATGCGAGAATACCAGCTTTGAAAGCTTGGGGTGTCTGGACGCGGTAGAGGTCTGAGCGATCCACCGTCTGCAGCGTTTCGTCAGCTCGTCGTTTCAAAGCGTCTATGACTGGCAGGGCAGGGGCTGCCGCGTCATAGGCTTTCATTCCGTCAAGCAAAGCGGTGATCGTCTGGGTTTGGAGGCCCGGACGCGCAGCGTCATGGACCAGAATGATGTCATCAGCTGCAGGCCCGAGGGCCTCTACCGCGTTGCGCACCGACGCCGTCCGGTCACTGCCGCCTTCGACGAGCATGAGCCGGTCATCCTCTGGTGCGCTAGCGGCAATCGTCTCGATATGATCGGAGGGCAGTACCAGACCAATACGGTCTACACGACTGTCTGACAGGAAAGTGTCCAGGGACCAGCGATAGACCGGCTTGCCGGCCAGCATCTCAAACTGTTTGGGCAGTTTTCGACCAGTCCTGCTGCCAGACCCGGCCGCAACAATGATTGCATGAACTCTCATAAGAGCAGGGGCTTATCCCCGCTGATGCAGAATGGCCACATGAATTATTGCTGCGGCACCGCCCCTCATGCTCAACTATTGTGCAAAGCAAAAAAGTGTTCAAACTAAATGTATGTACACGATGCACCAATCTTTGGCAGAGCGCGTCTGGCTTGCCCCTATGTCGGGCTCGACCGATGCTGCTTTCCGCAGACAAGCGGTGCGTTTCGGCGCTGAAGCTGTCGTCTCTGAGATGGTCGCAGGCGAAACGCTGGCTGCGGCGCGCCCGGACGTCGTGCGCCGGACCTGCAGGCATGAAGGCCGCGGACGATGGATCGTCCAGCTGGCAGCCCGCCGTCCTGAAGATATGCAGCGGGGCGCTGAATTGCTTGCCGAAGCTGGCGTGGACCAGATCGATATCAATATGGGTTGTCCATCAAGACAGGTCACCGGAGGCCAGTCTGGCTCTGCATTGATGAAAGAACCCGATCTGGCGAAATCGATCATTGATGCTGCGCTGCAGGGTGCGGGCGGGTTGCCCGTCTCGCTGAAGATGCGTCTTGGCTGGGATGATCAGATGCTCAATGCGCCAGACCTCGCACGGTATGCCCAGTCGGTCGGACTATGCATGATTACTGTTCACGGGCGGACGCGCTGCCAGTTCTACAAGGGGACTGCCGATTGGGAGCGTGTCCGCGAGACCGTTGAGGCCATCGACCTGCCTGTTCTCGTCAACGGCGATATCGAAGATTGTAAAACGGCTGATGCCGCGCTCGCAGCATCAGGCGCTCATGGTGTGATGATCGGACGCGCGGCGATGGGACGGCCATGGCTGCTTGGAGAGGTTTCGGCCCATCTCGCCGGACGTCGTGAGTGGTGCGCGCCCAGCGCGGTTGAAAAGCTCGATAGTCTCATCGAGCAGGTAGAGGACAGCATGGCCCTTTATGGAAAAGCGCTCGGCCTGCGTATCGTGCGCAAGCACATCTCGGCTGCGGTCGACCATCTCGACGCTGACTGGAGCGATGCGGAACGTAAGGAGCTGCGTGCGCGCGCCTGCGGCTTTGAGGATGCCAAGCCGCTCTTTGTGTTTCTCAATCAACTCTTTGAAGACAGAGTGCAGGTCGCGGCATGACGGAAAAGACGAACGTATCCGATCTTATTCCGGTCGCCATCCTGCAGATCGACAGTCGCCGCAACATCATGTCGGCGAATACAGAGGCGCAGATGATCCTCGGTCATTCTCTGGCCAGCCTGCAAGCGCATAATCTCGGTGAATTTGTCTATCACGACTCCCCGCTGTTTGAGCTGCTCGACAGGGTCGCGAGCGAAGAAGGCGATATCTCTTCACATGGCCTGACGATAGCCGGACCATCCGCTGTGCGCGGCAAACTGTACGATATCCGGCTTCGCCCCGGCCCGGACGGCTCCGTCATTCTCGCAATCGCCGAATCGCTTGTGCGGGACCCTTCAGACAGCGCAGCAGGCATATCGGGCTTCGGGCGTATCCTTGGCCACGAAGTGAAGAACCCGCTTGCTGGCATCTCCGGTGCTGCGCAGCTCCTGCTTCGCAATGCAAGCGAAGAGGAGGTTCCGCTGCTTGAGATCATCAAGAGCGAAGCCAGCCGTATCGAGCGACTTGTCACTCGCCTGTCCGCCTTTGAGCTTTTCTCGGCCCCGCGGCGCGATCGCTTCAACATTCATCAATTACTGGACAAGATCCTGATCGCTGAAGAAGCTGCGCATGGCGGCAAGATCGCGCTGAAGCGCGCCTACGATCCGTCGCTACCAGAAATACTTGGCGACGAGGATCATCTTCACGAAGCATTCCAGAATATCGTACGCAATGCAGCCGAAGCGGCGAGTGAGACAGGCGGGCAAGGGCAGGTGACGCTTCAAACCGCCTTCGAGACCGGCTTTGCCTTCTCCAGCAAACGCAATGCGCGACGTCTTCAGCGCGCGATCCGCATTACCGTCGAAGACAATGGTAAAGGCATCAGCTCTGAAACGCGCGATCAGATGTTTGATATGTTCAGCTCGACCAAAGCGGGTGGACGCGGCCTTGGCCTCAGCGTCGTATCCGAAGTCGTGGCAGCGCATGAGGGCCGCATCAAGGTCGAGAGCAAACCCGGCCAGACCAAATTCTCAGTCTTCCTGCCAATGAAACGAGATATCGTCCAATGACACAGAAAACCGTCCTTCTTGCCGAAGACGATGCGAGCATCAGGCTGGTCGTCAACCAGACACTTGTGACGGCTGGCTATCAGGTTCGCGCCACCAGTTCGGTAGATGCGCTCGAGCGCTGGGTGCGCAATGGCGAGGGGGATGTCGTGGTGACAGACGTCTACCTTGGCGACACCGCGATCTTCGAAGTGCTGCCATCCATCCGGCTCGCGCGACCTGACCTGCCTGTGATCGTGATGAGCGGCCAGAACACCATCCTGACAGCAGCTTCGGCAGCGCGCCATGGCGTCTATGACTATCTTCCAAAGCCCTTCGACATCGACCAGCTGACCGGCCTTGTCGGCCGCGCCCTTAAAGGCCCGATCCGCAAGGATGCCGCGGCAACTGAAGCGTTGAAAGCGAATGGCGAACAAAGTCTTCCGCTCATTGGGCGCTCTGAGCCCATGCAGGAAGTTTACCGTATCATTTCGCGTGTAATGAACACCGATCTTACCGTGTTGATTGAGGGCGAGTCCGGAACGGGCAAGGAACTCGCTGCCCAAGCCATCCATGAGCTGCAAAGCGACAAGAAGGGCCCCTTCAAGGCGCTTGATCTCGCGGCCATGCCAACCGACCGGATCAGCCAGGACCTGTTTGGCACGCCAGAAAATCCGGGAATCGCGTTCGACCCCGGCGCCACGCTCTACCTCGATGAGATTGGTGACCTTCCAGCCGAAGCGCAGACGCAGCTTGTAAAGCTCATGCGGGAAGTCGGCGGCGCGCGCATTATCGCATCGACGCGCAAGCCTCTCAGCACATTGGTTGAAGAGGGCCGTTTCCGCGAAGACCTGTTCTACCGGATCAACGTGGTCCGCGTCTTCATGCCGCCGCTCAGGCAGCGAAAGGAAGACATTCGGGAACTCGTCAGGGCTTTCCTGATCCGGGCCCAGCGAAAGGGTCTGCCGAGCAAGCAGGTTGAGCCTGCCGCGATGGATCTGATCATGGCCTATGACTGGCCAGGAAATGTTCGCGAGCTCGAGAATCTCATTATGCGTCTCGCGGCGCTCAGCCCGGACTCCGTTATCTCTCAGCGTGATGTAGAACGGGAACTGCGGTCTGAAGCGCTCAAGGACATCTCCTCGTCTGGCAACTTTGAGAAAGAAGTCGAGACACTCCTCCACAAATATGTGATGGCTGACCTGCTGCAGGCGGATCCGGACGACAGCGACATTCACCGCTCCATCATGGAGCAGGTCGAACGGCCTCTGATAAAGCTCGCCCTGTCAGTGACTTCTGGAAATAAGCTCAGAACGGCAGCGCTACTTGGCGTGAACCGGAACACACTACGTTCGCGGATCAACCAGCTTGGTCTCGCAGACGACTAATTGACCATGGCATAAGTGTTGCTTTATGGCCTCAGTGTTGCGGTTTGAACACAGCCGCACGAGCGAGGTATAGTTTGGTCGACACCACAGCAGCAGGAAAGCCGCGATCAGGCTGGGCATTGTTCCAGTGGCTTTTCCTTGTGGCTGCCTTCCTCGCTGCGGCCGTTACCTTCGTCGCCGTGTCGGGCATGGACCCAATTGAACCGGTCAGCCGCGATGTTCAGGCGATGATCATCGCTAACACGCTCATTATCATTACGCTTGGCGTCATTGTTGTTCAGCGGTATCGCGCCTCCCGAACGCTAGAAAAGGGTGCTGAAGGCAACAGGCTGGCACGGCGGTTCCTGCTTCTCTTCAGCCTGTCGGCCGTCATCCCCGCACTGGTTGTTTCCGTCTTTCTTTGGGCGGCGATCTCACGTGGCTTTGACACCTGGTTTGGCGAACGTGTTTTCACGCTGGTTGAACAGACGGCTACGGTCGCTCGCGAGAATGTGGACGAGTATAGCGACGCCCTTGAGGAGGACACACGGCTCGCCGCTTCTGACATCAATAATGCGCTCGAAGGCCTGACAGAAGAGCCTGAAGCCTTCTCGTCCTATCTCGGCATGCAGGCGCTGATCCGGAATATGAGGGTCGGTTACGTCATCGACCGACAGGGCAGGCCGCTTGCGGTTGGGGAGAACGCTGCAAATGACAGTCTCTACCGGCGCCCGACCCCTGAAATGTTCGATGAGGCGGACGAAGGGGAGGTCTACCTGTCGCTATTCGAGGCAGAAGGCTTCACGACATCATTGATCAAGCTGGGCGGGATGGAGGATGCCTATCTTTATCTCGCCAAACCTCTCGACCGCGACGCCTTTGCGCGCTTGCGCCGCGCGGAGCAGGCACTTGAAGAGTACCGCATTGCTGGGGACCTCAGCTCGCGGTCACAAGCGCTGTTCTTCGTAGCTTACGGTCAGATTGTTGCGCTGGTTCTGCTTATGGCGATCCGTCTTGCGCTTGAAGCCGCAAGCCGGATTACCGGCCCGATCGGTCGGCTCGCAAATGCTGCCCAGTCGGTTCGCGATGGCGATCTCGACATTCGTGTGCCGCTACCTCAAGGCGAGGACGAGGTGCGTGCGCTCACCCGTTCCTTCAATGTGATGACAGAACAACTGGGCGCCCAACGCTCGGCCCTGATTTACGCGCGCGAAGAGGCCGAGGACCGGCGCCTCTTCCTCGAAACGCTGCTTGAAGAAGTCAGCGCCGGCGTCATTCGCATCGATGAGAACTTCATCGTCACGCTCGCGAACCCCTCAGCGCAAAAACTGCTCGAAACGGAGCCACCCGTCGAGGGCAGTAACCTTGCAGATATCGCGCCTGCATTCATGCCGCATGTGGAGGAAGCGATGACAACACGCCTGCCGATCGATGCCTCGCTTGATATGCGGACAGCTGGTGGAGCGCGTCATTTCAGGCTGAAGGCTGCACGTGATTCAACAGGCGGCCTTGTGCTGACCTTCGATGACGCGACCCGCCTCGTGACGGCGCAGCGCCAGCTTGCCTGGCGCGATGTGGCCCGCCGGATCGCCCACGAGATCAGGAACCCGCTCACCCCGATCCAGCTTTCAGCAGAGCGCATTCGCCGCCGCTACAGCCAGTACATTCCAGAAGACGATACGGTGTTCGACAAGTGTACCGACACCATTCTTCGTCAGGTCAGCGACATTGGCCGTATGGTTGAGGAGTTCTCAGGCTTTGCACGAATGCCAAAACCTACGCTGGAGAGTTTTGACCTGGCCCAGCTGATCGATGAGACGGGCTTCTCACAACAGGTGGTGAGCCCGGATATCGCGGTTGAAATTAATCACGTTCGTAAGCCGCTTATCATTTCTGCAGATGAAAGACTTCTCGGCCAGGCCATCGGCAATATCATCAAGAACGCAGCTGAAGCGATTGAGCGCCTGCCAGCCGTCGATGAGACGCAGGGCGCGATCGAGATCACGACTGAAGACACTGAAGAATCGATCAC
>DUBH01000021.1 GCA_012960415.1 Henriciella sp.
GCGGAGCGGCGGCAGAGTGAGCAAAGCTCGTGGGACGACGGCCATGCTCCATTGGAGCGTGACTCCGGTGCTGCTCGAGCTTCGGCCGTCCGAGGCGAAATGGGTGAAGCGCGCCAACGAGGAGATCGCCCGGCTCGAGTCGAGCGTTGCGGTCGAGCCGGTCAGCGTCGGTGCGCCGTCCATCTCGCCGAACATCTGGTCGATGGCGAGAACGCGGGCATTGCGGATAACCGTCTTGGTAAGCGTGGTGTCGCTCATGCCGCGGTCGCTCATCACTTCGACGTCATAGGTCAGGATCACGTCGACTCGGTCATCTGGCAGGATGAAGCCGGCGGACGCAGACTCTGGTGAAATTTCTACGGCGATGGCGCGCATGCCGGGCGCGAGAAGCGCAGCCATAAAGCCGGTCTCGCCCTTCTTGACGATTTTCTGCTCGACGATTGGCTCGCCTTCCAGGAGCGGCGTCTTCACCACACTGCCTGAAAGTTCTTCAATCGCATCAGGCGACGCGTCCTGAATGAAATAGGCCGGGTTGAGGGCGCGCTCTGGCCAGTCGGCCCAACGAAAATCATCGGGTGTGAGCAGCGCGCCGGTGCGCATGCTGCTGCGGGCGACCAGAACCTTGGTGGAGGACATCTCCACTTCGCGCTCGATAACCTGCGGCTCCATCTGGACCTGCTCGGCCGGAGCGCTGGACATACCGCGCACGAGAAACGCCGCACCAATCGCGGCGATCGCAGCGACGATCAGGATGATCAGACGAATGGGAGACATCGGATACCTTTCCGGCTCGAACCAGCCCCGCGAACCGGAGCCCCTCATCCGACAATTTTGCATCCACAGACTAAGGCATAGTTAACTCGGCGGAATCGCTAGGCGCCCAGTCCTGACAGCAGCGGGGAGAAAGGGATGGCATAGAACGCGCCACCTGCAATCGCGACGCCGTAGGGCACACCCGCGCCATGCTGCATCGTCCCACGCGCAAAGCCAGGTGCGGCATCGGCAGGGACAAGTTTTCGTGCGACGATTACTGTTGCGGCAAGTAGACCGCCAACGACCGCCATGGCGGTCACGAAGGGCATAGCAGCCTCCGGCCCCAGCCAGAGCATGACCCCCGGGATCATCTTTGCGTCGCCGCCGCCAAAGACGCCAAACGTGAAAAGAAGCACAGAGACGACGAAGGCAATGACGCCTGCAAGCAGGTGGGCGCCAGCGACGTCCCAGCCCGGTGCAGAGATGATGACCGCCGGGACAAACAGGAAAGCAATAATCGCATTGAGGCCATTCGAGATGGTCAGCGTCTCAATATCACGGGCGGCCGCGTAGACGCAGAGCAACAGAAACAGAATGGCAAAAAGCTCAGCAATCATAAGAGTTTGCTCCCGTCGGGATCTTGCATTGCCGTTCTGACTAGCGGGTAAAGTTTGACACCGCGCTAATGAAAAGAGCCGCCCGGGCGCCCGGGCGGCTCTTGTATCGTTCGTCCGGTCAGGCCGGACGTCCCTTCACGGGCCAGCCTTAGAGGGCGTTGGCGACCGTGTTGAAGGTGTCGGAGGTGCTGGTGCCGAGGGCGGAAACAGCGCTGATGATCGCGACGGCGATCAGGGCAGCAATGAGACCATACTCGATAGCGGTTGCACCCGACTCATTCTTGAAAAAACGTACAAGCTTTTGCATTTTGGAGGCTCCATCATCATGCATTTATGACGTTCCGAATTGCATTTGTTTTTGCCGGAACATGGATGCTTCTACAGCGTGCAAATAAATATCACGTAAATCGGTCGATGAAATTTCTGAACACTTTGAACAGAGCCGTTAACCAAGTTCAGAACCTTGAGGCGGGACATACCCAGCAGACCCGTTAGGCTTCGTGAAACCTTCTACGCGGTAAATATTATCAAAGACCGTATGCCCTATAGGAGCGTCTGCAATGAAACTGATTTCCAGGCTCGCCGCCGCTTGTCTCATGGCTGGCACAATTACCATGACCGTCACCGCCCAGCAGATGACCGTAGAGACCGGCACGACCAAGCCGCTGCGCCTGTCGCGCGCCGCCGCCAATGTCGTGATCGGTAACCAGAATATTGCCGACGTCGCCGTCGCCGACCCGCACTTGATCTTCCTGACGGGCAAGAGCTTCGGGACAACGAACCTCGTCGTCCTCGATGCGAACAACAACATCATCGTTGAGACCAATGTGGTGGTGACGACCAATGCCGCGAACCTGGTAACTATCAATCGCGGTGGCAGCTCTTTCACCTATGACTGTGCAGGCGAATGCCGCGACGCGCCGGTGCTTGGAGACAATGAGGACCACTTCTCCCGCTCGCTCGACCAGGCAGAGCAGCTGAAGCGCCTCACCAACTAGGGCTCGCCGCTCCAGCGCAGAGAAAAAGAAAGCCAGCCTCCTCACGGGGCTGGCTTTTTCGATTTACCTTAATGGGATGGGCCTAGCGGCTCGGGCGGCTATTGGTGGCCGATGCGAGGGTTGGCTGGCTCTGGGCAGCTGCGACAGCAGCGGCTTCATCGATGCTGGCAGAGTAGACCGGCGCAGCGATTTCAGAGAGGTTGCCGATTGCACGGCCATCAATGCGCCACTCAAACGCGGTGCCGTCACGAACGGTGACTGTCCAGTCAGCGCCGACGCGCGGATAGTAGATCTCGCCGCGTGCCATCGTCCGGCTACGGAAGATCGTGCCGTCTGGTCCGCGCACTTCGATCCATTCAGGACGCGTAGCAATGATAGAGAGTTCAGGCGCATCAATCTGGCCCGATGCCAGCGGCGCGCGCGCAAACAGGCTTTCCTGCGCCGTATTCACGGCAACGACGCGCTCAGCAACGGAAGGCGCCGAACGGCCAGCGACGCTGTCGCCCGGTGTCATCAGGAAGGCAATACCGGCACCGGCAGCAACCACACACGCCATGACGGCCGCTGGAATAGCGACACGGCTACCGCGGCGCGGCTGCACTTCGGCAACTGACGAACGCGGAACGGCCGTGGCCAGCTTTGGATTGTCGTCCATCGGAAAGTCGGCGAGGACGTTCTCTGGCGGAATGCCGAGATATTTGGCGTAGCTTCTCGCGGCAATCCGCGTACGGCTCATATCGTAGCCGGGCGGTTGCATTGTGCGCTCAAGGCAATCGATGGCGCGCTGGTTCAGGTGGAGCGCGCTGGACACAGCGGCAATGCTCAATTCCTGACGCTCACGCGCAGCACGCAGGATGCCGCCTGCGGTGAAATTGTCGATCAGACTGTCGCGGCCAGATGGCGCAACCGCCGCGTCTTCAATGACGGGCGTCTCATCATGGTTATCAGAAGTATCGAAAACAGGACTTTCGGCGCCAGTTGAAACTGGTTGATCCGAAATATTTTCGCCTTCGGAAGACGCAACTTGTGCTTTACGCTCGTCGTCGTTCATGACGCGATGATCCAATCGGTGACTGGCAGATTAATTGTGGGAACTGCATACCCCGTGCCATGCAGCCATTAGGGTATACGCTGCCTATCCATGATCTTTCAAGGCAATTTTCTGTACGGCCGCAATGGATAATACTTCGTTACGAAGGTTGAGGTTTGAATCATAAATTGCGGCGCGAAATTCCGGACCAAAGGTAGAAAGATCAAGGCTCCGCAGCATACGTTTCACCGGCCCGATGCCCGAAGCAGGCATCGACAGCGTATGGTAACCAAGCCCAATCAGGCAAAGCGCTTCAAGCGGATGGGACGAGATTTCTCCGCATACTGAGACCGGAAGCCCATATCGTTCGCATTCCTGGCGGACCATATCGAGAAAGCGAAGCGCCGGGCGACTGATGAAATCGTACCGTTCCGAGACAGACGGCACCATCCGGTCTGCCGCGAAGAAAAATTGCAGAAGGTCATTCGTGCCGACCGAGATGAAATCAGCCTCTGAGGCAAGCTCGCCAAGAGAGAAGGCAAGCGCAGGCGCTTCCAGCATGGCGCCGGTGCGCACTTCACATGGCTCCTGGAAACCGCGCGCCGCACTCCACTCAATCTCCTCCATAAGAAGCGCCTTGGCCTCGAAGAACTCTTCAGCCTTCGTCACCATCGGGAACATGACGCTGAGCGGGCCGCCATCGGCCGCCCTGACAAGCGCGCGCAGCTGTCGGCGGAAGAGGCCCGGACGATCCAGCGCAAAGCGGATGGACCGCCAGCCGAGAGCGGGGTTCTCTTCTTCGCCCTTGTTCGCATTTGGCAGCATCTTGTCGCCGCCAAGGTCGAGCGTGCGGAAATGGACCGGACGGTTGCCTGCATAGTCGAGGATCTGCCGGTAAAGGCCGATCTGCGACTCCATCTTTGGAAGCGTATCGGAGACGAGGAACTGGAATTCGGTACGAAAGAGACCGATACCTTCTGCGCCCGTCTTGTCCATCGCATCCATATCGAGGGCGAGACCGGCATTCAGCATCAGCTTGATATCGACGCCGTCGCGCGTGCGGGACGGCTGGTCTTTCAGCGCCTGGAACGCGGCCTGACGCTCTGTGCGCATCAGCCGCCGGGTCTCATAGGCTGTCAGCAGGTCCTGGTCTGGACGCACGTGAAGCGTGCCCTGCTCCGCATCGACAATGACTTGGTCGCCCTGCGCGACCGCATTGCTGATGCCGGCGACGCCGCCAAGGGTCGGGATGCCGAGCGCGCGGGCGACGATGGCCGCATGGCTGGAGGGGGCAACCTCCTCGAGGATGATCGCAGCGAGCCCGGAATTGCGGTATTCGAGCAGCTCAGCCGGGCCGAGGCGGCGCGCGATCAGGACTTCGCTTGCTGCGCCCGGCTCTGCGCCATCATCGCTGACGGCCGAGCCGTCGCTGCCTGCAAGGACACGCAGGAGCCGGTTGTCGAGGTCTTCAAGGTCATGCAGGCGTTCGCGCAGATAAGGGTCTGCTGCATTCTCAAGCTTGATACGGTGCTCACGGCGAGAGCGGTCGACCGCTGCTTCTGCGGACAGGCCAGAGCGGACGGTTTCCTCAAGTCGCACAGCCCACATCGGGTCGCTGGCGAGCATCTTGTAGGCTTCGAGAACCTCACGCGGCTCACCAAAGATCGCGCTCACATCATTGGTGAGCATCCGGTCGAGTGAGGCTTGCAGCTGCAGGAGGGCCGCACGAAGGCGGCGCGCTTCGGCGTCAGGGTCGTCCGTGAAATAGCGGGCTGGCGAGACGATGGGATCGTGGAGCCGCGCCGTGCCGAGGCCAAGGCCTTCACCGAGGATGCGGCCCTTGAGCGTGATGGGGCGGCTTTCGCGCGCATCGGCCGAGGATGGCTGTGTCGGCACATCGGAGGCGACGACCTCGGCCAGCACCATGGCAATGGTCTGCAGGCTATCGACCTCGTCTTCATCGTAAAGCCGCTCGGTCCGGTTCTGCACAGTCAGAACGCCGATGACGCGTCCGCCGCGCAGGATCGGCACACCCAGAAAGGCGTGATACGGGTCCTCGCCCGTTTCCGGCCTGTAGGAGAAGGCCGGGTGGCGCGGCGCGTCCTGAATGGAGAGCGGCTCTCCGGACAGCGCAATCTGGCCGACGAGACCTTCATCGAAGGCCATGCGGGTCTGGTGCACGGCGCTTGCGGCGAGACCTTCAGTTGCCACGAGCTCAAGTTCATCAGCGTCGGTGCGCTTGTAGATGGAGCACACATCAGCGACCATCGTGCCCGCAATAAGGGTCACCACCTTCTGGAGGCGGGTGTCAGCCTCCATGTCGCCCGCCATCACGTCACGCAGGCGGTTGATCAGAAGTCGAGGGACCGAAAAACTTTGGGGCATAGCAAGCCGCTCTTGGCTTGCTCAGCTACGTAGCGTCAAGTCCAAAGGCAGTGTGGAGTGCACGTACGGCCAGTTCGGTGTAGGCCGCATCGATCAGAACCGAAATCTTGATTTCGGAGGTGGAGATCACGTCGATATTGATCCCCTTCCTGTAAAGCGCATCGAACATTGTGCCAGCAACGCCGGTATGGCTTTTCATGCCGACGCCGATCACCGAAACCTTGGCGACATCGCGCGACACGCTGAGCGATTCAAAGCCAATATCTGCCTTGGAATTGAGCAGCAGCTTTTCGGCGTTCTCGCTGTCAGCACTGGTGCAGGTGAAAACCATGTTGGCGCGTTCGGGACCGCGGGCATTTGCCTGCACGATCATGTCCACATTCACGCCTGCGTCTGCCAGCATGGAGAAGATGCGGGCCGAGACGCCCGGCTTGTCTTCTACGCCATAGAGAGTGACCTTGGCTTCGTCGCGCGAATAGGTGACGCCGTTGACGATCTGTTTTTCCACGATTTCATCCTCACTGCAGACATAGGTGCCTGGATTGTCTTCCCCGGGCTGCGCGAAGCTCGACAGCACACGCACGCGCACCTGGTGGTTCATGGCGAGCTCGACCGAGCGGGTCTGTAGGACCTTCGCGCCCAGCGAGGCCATTTCGAGCATCTCTTCATAGGAAATCTTGTCGAGCCGGCGCGCCTGCGGAACGATGCGCGGGTCGGTCGTATAGACCCCGTCCACATCGGTATAGATATCGCAGCTTTCTGCGCCGAGTGCGGCGGCGACGGCCACGGCGCTGGTATCAGACCCGCCCCGGCCGAGCGTCGAGACGCGGCCTTCATCGGTCACGCCCTGGAAACCAGCAATGACAGCGATCTCGCCGCCATCGACGGCGTCCAGCAGGCCAGAATTCTCAAAGCCCATGATCCGCGCCTTGCCATGGGCGGAGCTCGTTTTCATGGCGAGCTGCCAGCCGAGCCAGCTGCGTGCCTTGAGGCCGCGCTTGCGGAGCGCCAGAGCCAAAAGGCCGCTGGTGACCTGCTCACCGGAGGAGACGACGACGTCATATTCATCATCGAAAGACGGACCGCTGAGATTGTCGCCAGCCGCGCCGCGCGCGAACCCGACGAGCTTGTTTGTCTCACCAGCCATGGCCGAGACGATCACTGCGAGTTTCTCGCCCTGGCTTGCGCGCCAGGACACAAGATCGGCGACATGCGCGATCCGATCGAGATCGCCCACTGACGTACCGCCAAATTTCAGAACCGTGCGCTGCATTGCCTCGCCGCCTGGCCCTCCCAAATAGAGATAAGACCGATCATAAGATCGGGGTCATCAGGATATCCCCGGATGTCCCGCGCGCAGCTTTAGTCGTGTCAGGATGCGAGCGCAAACAGGATTGCTAAAGAGATGGATGAATTCTCAGAAAATACCGTGGCGGAACCCCGCCAGCCGAGCATTGACCCTGACGAGGTCGCGAAATTCTCAGCCATGGCTGCAGAATGGTGGGACCCGAAAGGCAAGTTCAAACCACTGCACAAGTTCAATCCGGTACGCCTTGGCTTTATCCGCGACACAGCCTGCGCCCATTTCGGGCTGGTCGATAAGGCGCGAAAGCCTCTCGAGGGGCTGCGCGTCCTTGATATTGGCTGCGGCGGGGGTCTCGTCAGTGAACCGATTGCCCGGCTTGGTGCAAGCGTCACGGGCGTCGATGCGAGCGAGGCGAATATCAAGACAGCGCTGACCCATGCGCGCGAGGGCGGCCTCGACATCGACTATCGCGCAGGGACAGCTGAAGGCTTGCTGGAGGCAGGCGTCGAACCATTCGACATCGTTCTGAATCTCGAGGTTGTCGAGCATGTTGCCGATCCTGCCCAGTTCATGAAGGACACCGCCGCGCTGCTGCGTCCGGGCGGGCTCATGATTACAGCGACGCTGAACCGGACGCCAAAGGCGTTCGCGCTGGCGATTGTCGGGGCTGAATATTTACTGCGCTGGCTGCCGCCTGGCACGCATGAGTTTTCGAAGTTCCTGACGCCGGCAGAGATCGCCGCACCGCTGCAGATGGCAGGGCTTGAAACGGACCGCCCTCAGGGTGTGTCCTACAATCCGGTTTCGGACAGCTGGCGGCTTTCGGATGACACGAAGGTCAACTACATGCTCGTCGCGCGGCGGCCTGTATCGCCTGGAGGCGGTTAATGATCACACCTGAAGACGTCTTGTCTTACTGGATCGGCGATACGGCCACATCGACCGGGCAGCTGAAGGAAAAGAACAAGCTCTGGTTCACCAAGAGCTTCGAGACGGACGAGGAAATTGCCCGGCGCTTCACCGATGTGATCGGCGCGCTTTCGGCGGGTCTTGCCGCCGACTGGGCAAACCGCGGCGCACGGGGGCGGCTGGCGGCAATCATCGCGCTGGACCAGTTCAGCCGAAACATCTTTCGTGGGCACCGCTACAGCTTCATGCACGATCCGTTGAGCCGCCACCTGATGCAGATCGGCCTCGACCTTGGCCAGGACAGGACGCTGTCAGAAACCGAACGTGTTTTTTTCTACCTGCCTGCCGAGCATTCAGAGAAGATGGCGGACCAGAATCTTTCTGTCTCGCTGTTCGAGAAGCTCAGCCAGGAAGCGCGCGATGATTATAAAGATTTCTGCAAGACGACGCTCGACTATGCCTACAAGCACCGCGAAGTGATTGAGCGGTTCGGGCGTTTTCCACACCGCAATGAGCTACTGCAACGCACGTCTACGCCGGCTGAAGAGAAGTATCTTTCAGAGCCGGGCGCAGGCTTCTAAGCAGCCAGACGGGCGCCCCTCTCGCTAAGTCAGACTTGCAGCTATGCGCGAGCGGTGGTTGCAATTGAAACCTGGCGGGCCAGATAGCCGTGCTGGACGATGGACGAGTGGCCCGATGCAGAGTGAAACAGTAAAGACGATTGCACCGGCCGTCCGCCCAGCCCTCCCGATGCCACTCTGGGAATTCGTCGGCATGATTGCCGCGATGATGGCGCTGAACGCGCTGGCAATCGACACGATGCTGCCTGCCCTGCACGAAATTGCGCAGTCCTATGGGCTGCAGGAAGCCAATGATCAGCAGCTGGTGATCTTTGCCTATGTGCTTGGCTTCGGGGCACCGCAGCTGGTGTTCGGCCCCATCTCCGACAGTGTCGGGCGCAAGAAGATCGTTCTGCTGTGTATCGCCTTCTACACGATTACAGGCTTTGCCTGCATGGCAGCGACGAGTTTCTCGATGTTGCTCGTGACGCGTTTCCTGCAAGGCATTGCAGCGTCAGGTATTCGCGTCATCGCGGTTTCGGTCGTGCGTGACCTTATGGGCGGGCGCGCCATGGCGCGGCTGATGTCGCTGGTCATGACCGTCTTCATGGTTGTGCCGATCCTTGCACCATCGCTCGGCCAGGGCGTCATGCTGTTTGCCCCGTGGCAGTGGACCTTTGGTGTCCTCGGTATTGCAGGGCTGCTGATGATGGGTTGGATCACGCTGCGCCTGCCTGAAACGCTTCCTGCGGAGAACCGCCCTCCACTCAATGTCGGCGGCTCGTTCAAGGCCTACAAGCAGGTTCTGACGACGCGTGTGACGCTTGGCTATATGTGCGCCAGCGGCGTCATCTTCGGGGCGCTATTTTCCTATGTGGCTTCGTCCGAGCAGGTTTTCCGCGACGTCTTCAACAAGTCGGAAACTTTCGTACTTTGGTTCGCTGGCATTGCTGGCGCGCTCTCGATCGCGAACTTCATGAATTCACGCATTGTCGAGCGGATCGGCATGCGCCGGGTGAGCCATACGGTGCTCCTGGGCTTCATCGTCCTTGCGGGCATCAATACGCTCGCCATGATCCAGTTCGGCGAGCGGCTTATCATTTTCTACCCGCTCTTCGCGCTGACCTTTGCCTGCTTTGGTCTCATCGGCGCGAACTTCTCGGCGCTGGCCATGGAGCCGCTGGGCAAGATCGCCGGGACAGGCAGTGCCGCTTATGGCTTCATGACGACCACGGTAGCGAGCTTTTTCGGCTGGCTGGTGGCGAGCCGTTTCGATGGCTCCGTCGTGCCGATCCTTGAAGGGTATGTCGGGCTGGGTCTTGGCTGTCTTCTGATCGTGCTGTTTACGGAAAAGGGCCGCATGTTCGGCAGCCGCGACGATCCTGAGTACGAAGACTAATTTTCTGAAGGTCTGCAGAATCGGGACGGTTTTGAGAAAAGTCGTCCCGCCAGAGTCCGTCAGGCACGCCATGGTTGCAGGATTTACGCTAAGAAGAAGAATCTCGGCGAAAATTTGAACTGACGCCTCATTCAACTATTGTGTGAGTATGCATGAGAAAGTTCGCATTAGCTTCATAGCTGGCGCGACGATCCTGGCAGGGCTAAGCACAACGAGGTGTAACTCCGCGCCAGAGACGACCAATGTCGTTCAAGGCGGGTCTGTCGAGACCATCCGTGAGGATGGAGATCTGATCGTTTTGACGCTTGAAGGCCCGACGACATTCAGCGCGTCGCGCGCCGGCGCGATCGGCTATGAAGCAGACCTTATGAAAGCCTTCGCCGAAGATCTCGGCGTGACCCCCCGTTTCATCCAGATGGACAGTATCGATGAGATCCTGGACGCCATGGAGGATGGCCGGGCGCATCTGGCCGCAGCCAATCTGACAATTACGGACGCACGCAAATCCAGGCTGTCCTTCGGCCCGGCTTATCGCAACGTTGAAGAGAGCGTGGTCTGCCACCAGAGCGGACCTGCCCCACAGACGGTGGAAGCGCTCTCAGAAGTCAGCCTGTCTGTTGTCCGAGGCTCTACCTATGCCGAAACACTCGAGGGCCTGAGTGAAGATTACCCTGCCCTTTCGTTTGAAACAGAGATTGCGGGCTCTGCGCTGCCGATGCTGCGTGACGTCGCCGAGCAGCGGGTCGATTGCACGGTGGCCGACTCTCACCTCGCCGAATATGCAAGACGCCTCTATCCCGACCTCGTCATCCCAATGACGCTGACCGAGGCAAGGCCGCTTGGCTGGGTCTATAATTCCAACATTTCAGGCATGGATCAGGCGCTTGCCGGCTGGTTTATGGAAGCGCACGCGAACGGCTATCTTATGGAGCTCGACGAGCACTGGTTCGGCCATCTGGACGAGTTCGACTATGTCGAAGTCCTTCGCTTCGTCGAGCGGGTCGAAGATCGTCTACCGCTGTATCGCAACTATTTTGAAGCCGCCGCTGAAGAGAAGCCGTTTGACTGGCTATTGCTGGCTGCACAGGCCTATCAGGAGTCGCATTGGGACCCCGATGCCGTCAGCCCAACCGGTGTGCGCGGTATCATGATGCTGACGCGGCCGACGGCGCAAGAAGTCGGCATTCAGGACAGGACTGACCCTGCCCAGAGTGTTGATGGCGGCGCGCGCTATCTTGAGCGGCTCTATGAGCGATTGCCCGACGCCATTCAGGGCGAGGACCGCCTCTGGTTTGCGCTTGCTGCCTACAATGTCGGGATGGGTCATGTTTATGACGCCCGCACACTGGCTCGCCGGCAGGGGCTGGACCCGAATGACTGGCAGAACATTGAACGTATGCTGCCGCTTCTGACGCGCCCGAAATACTATAATTCGGTCAATCACGGCTATGCACGCGGCTATGAGCCTGTGCGCTATGTCGAGCGGATCCGCGACTATTACAACATGCTGCGAGCGAACGTGCCGGTCTGATCGACCCGCACGCTAATAAACATCCAGTCTAGCCCGACTTTTTCGACGTGTCCTCGATGAGGTCGGCATTGATGCCCATGCTGCCCATCCGCTCTTTCCAGCGCTGACGGGCGAGTTTTTGCATGTCTTCAACGACATCCTGCTCATCAATGATTTCGAGGCCGAGCAGCGTTTCGACAATGTCTTCGAGCGTGACGAGGCCAAGCACCGTGCCGAACTCATCCACGACAACGGCGATGTGGCTCTTGTCCTCCATGAGGAGGCCGAAGGTCGCCGATGCCGTCTTGCTGTCCGGGATGGTGAGGATATCGCGCTTGAAGGCGCCGAGCGCGGCATCGAATTCATCGCGGGCCTGGGCCACGAGGAGGTCATTCTTGAGAACGTAACCCGTCATGTCGTCGCTATCACCAGCCGAAACAAGGATGCGCGAAAACGGCTTTTCAGAATGCTTCTGGAAGAACTCATCGACATTCATGGTGGCGGGGACAGAAAAGATGACGGGACGCGGGGTCATGATATCTCGAACCGACAGGCGGTTGAGCTTCATCACATTGGAGAGGATTCGATGCTCACGCGCATTGATCGCGCCCTCTTCCGCGCCGATGCGGGCCATGGCCTGCAATTCGTCACGGCTGAAAGTCGGCTGGCCATGAGCGCCTGCCGAAACAAGGCGAGTCAGCTGTTCGAAAATGATGACGAACGGCGTCAGCAGGATAGTGAGCCACCAGATCAGCGTGCCCATCAGCGGGGCCAGTTTCTGCCAGTAGGCCGCGCCGATCGACTTCGGGATGATCTCTGAAAAGACCAGGATAAGCAGGGTCAGGACGCCTGATGTCACGCCGAGATAGGCATTGCCGAAGACGACAGCAGACTGGGCGCCGACGCCTGCGGCACCAACTGTGTGGGCGATCGTATTCGCGGTCAGAATGGCCGCAAGCGGGCGGTCAATCCGGTTGCGCAGCTTGGCGAGCACCTTGCCCCCCGGCTTCTTCTGCTGCTCCAGTGTTGCGATGTAGGAAGGCCGGACTGAGAGAAGGACGGCTTCGGCCACCGAACAGAAGAACGATACGCCGATCGCAATTGCGAGATAAACAAGAAGTAGGGTCATGGTGCTGTCGGGCGGTCAGGCCCGTGAAGTCTCCTTTGCCAAGCTGGGTTTTGAGTTAGGTCCCTGCGCGTAACGCGCAATGTGCGCGCCGCGTTGCACCTAAACCTTTTCCAGCCAGGCATCCTCTACCGTGTCGACGACATCGCTCATGATCGACGTGATCTTGAAGTCCTTCGGCGTGTAGACGCGGCGCACGCCCATCTGCTTCAGCGCACGCTCATCTTCCGGCGGGATGATGCCGCCAACGATGAGGGGCACATTCTCCAGGCCAACCTTGCGCAGCTCTGAAATCGTGTCGCGCACGAGGTCGAGATGGCTGCCCGACAGGATGGAGAGGCCGACAACGTGGGCATTCGCCTCCTTGGCCTGCGCGGCGATATCGGCTGGCGTGAAGCGGATGCCCTCATAGACGACATCCATGCCGCAAGCCCGCGCACGGCTGGCGATCTGTTCGGCACCGTTCGAATGCCCATCGAGGCCGGGCTTGCCGAGCACATAGGTGAGCTTGCGGCCGAGCGCTTCGGACACTTTCTCAACCCGGGCCCGGGTCTTTTCGATGTCCTCATCACCGCGCGTCTCAACCGTCAGTGCGACGCCGGTCGGCCCGCGATATTCACCGAAGACTTCTCGCAGCGCACCGCCCCACTCGCCGGTGGTGACGCCTGCCTTGGCGGCGGCGATGGACGGCTCCATGATATTCTCGCCGGACCGGGCAGCGTCCTGAAGGGCTTTCAGCGCGGCCTGCGCAGCGGCTTCGTCGCGGGATTTGCGCCAGTCTTTCAGAGCTTTCACCTGGCCAGCCTCAACCATCGGATCGACGGTCTCGATCATCTTTTCGCCAGCGCTGAGCGGGCTCTCGGCTGTTTCCTGATACCGATTAACGCCGACGACGGTCTGCGCGCCGCTTTCGATGGCGAGAATGCGCTCGACATGAGCGCCGACAAGGCTTTCCTTCATGTAAGGCACGGAATCGACCGCGCCGCCCATCTCGTCGAGGCGGGCAAGCTCTGCGCGGGCGCCGTCTTTCAGCTCATTCGTCTTGGCATCGACGACGTGGCTGCCGTCGAACAGATCCTCGAATTCCAGTAGGTCGGTCTCATAGGCGAGGATCTGCTGGAGGCGCAGCGACCATTGCTGGTCCCATTCACGTGGCAGGCCCATCGCTTCGTTCCAGGCGGGCAGCTGAAGCGCGCGGCAGCGGGCGCGCTTCGACAGGGTCACAGCGAGCGCTTCAAGCAGGATGCGGTAGACATTGTTTTCCGGCTGCTGCTCTGTCAGGCCGAGCGAGTTGACCTGCACGCCATAGCGAAAGCGAAGCGCCTTTTCGTCATCGACGCCATAACGCTCACGGCCAATCTCTTCCCAGAGGTCAGTGAATGCGCGCATCTTGCAAAGCTCTGTCACGAAGCGCACGCCAGCATTCACAAAGAAGGAGATGCGGCCGAAAACAGTTGGGAAGTCCTCATCGGGCACCTGGCCGCCAGCTTTGACCTTGTCGAGCACCGCACAGGCAGTGGCGAGCGCATAGGCAAGCTCCTGCTCCGGTGTCGCGCCGGCTTCCTGCAGGTGGTAGGAGCAGACGTTCAGCGGATTCCACTTCGGCACTTCGGTGTAGCACCAGCTGACCATGTCCGCGATGAGGCGCATGGATGGCTCTGGCGGGAACACATAGGTGCCGCGCGAGAGGTATTCCTTGATGATGTCGTTCTGCGTGGTGCCGCGCAGCTGTTTGCGGTCATCACCGCGCTCATCGGCAAGCGCCACATAGAGCGCGAGCAGCCAGGCCGCGGGCGCATTGATCGTCATGGAGGTGTTCATTTCCTCCAGCGGCAGGCCTTCAAACAGGGTGCGCATATCGCCAAGATGACTGACCGGCACGCCGACCTTGCCAACCTCACCCCGCGAGAGGACATGGTCGCTATCATAGGCGGTCTGCGTTGGCAGATCGAACGCGATGGAGAGGCCTGTCTGGCCGCGCGCAAGGTTGGAGCGGTAGAGCGCGTTGGATTTCGCCGCGGTGGAATGGCCCGCATAAGTACGGAAAATCCACGGCCTGTCGGCATCGTGCTGGTAATCGCGTTCACTCATTTATACGCTCCTCCTTATATTGCGGCGCAACATGTACCGAACGTAGCGTCAGGGCAAGTTCTACCAGTTGGGGGATTGCATCACGCCGCTCGCAAAACAATCTTGCGCTGAGAAGGCGCCCCGCGGGCGTGTCTGCTCACACGGGCAGACCAGCCGCCACGATCAACAGCCAAGGCGTAATGGCGCAACAGGGCGCAGTCTGGAGCAGAATACATGACCGGCCTTATCCGACTGAGCCTTGCCCTGCGGCTTGCAGCCTTGCTTTCCCTGCCGCTCGCCATCCTGACGGCCGTGGTCATGGAGCGCAGCGCCATCATGGTCGTGCTGATCGCGGCCGTGATGACGGCAGTGCGCCCTGTCGTCCTGCGCGCCGTCAAACAGCGCCCACCGCCATGGCCCGGACTTCAGAAGCTTGCACCGAAATTCGTTGGCATGGTCGTGCTGGGCGGCATCCTTTTCGTTGCCTTTGCCGGGATTTCGGCGCTGTTTACCGAAGTCGATCTTGAGAGCCGTCTGACGCTGACCGATGCGGCCATTCTTGGCTTCTGGGGAGCATTTGCGGCGATCTGCCTCGCCATTCCGGTGAAGCTTCTGGACGGGGTCATCGATACGTCGGGTGCGGGCCTGAAGGTCGGACCGTTCGCGATCAGTCCGGATGGGACGTCGCCGGGCGATGACGGCGGTGAGATCATCGAGGGCGAAGTGATCGGGCGTGGCCCGCGCAAACCAGACGGACGCGATTAAGTCAGAGACAGGCTGCCTTCAGCCATGCTATTTCGCCGCTTTCAGGTAAAGACTGGGGCGGAGATGGCTGATTTTCTTGGGCTGGTGGCCGCGTGCCTTACAACGGCGAGCTTTGTGCCTCAGGCGATCCTGGTGATTCGGACCCGAAACACCGATGGCCTCTCACTTTACATGTACCTGCTGTTCACGACCGGTATTGCGTTCTGGCTGGTCTATGGCGTGATGATCGGCAGCCTGCCCATCATCATCGCGAACCTGATCACGGTGGTTCTGGCCTCCATGATCCTGACGGTAAAGCTGATGAATACGATCTCAGCCCGGCGGGCGATTATCAGGCCTCGTTGAGCCATGGCGCGCGGGCACCCAGATCTGCGCCAATCCCGCGATAATACTGTCCCTGCACGCGGCGGGTAACCGGGCCGGGCCTGTCGTTGCCAACCGGAGTGCCATCAAGCTCGACGACCGGCAGAATCAATCCGGTGGCGGACGTGGTGAACACTTCGCGTGCGGCCAGAAGTTCTGGCAGGGCAATGGCGCGTTCCTCAACGGTGATGCCCTCGCGGCCCAGATGGTCCAGCACGGACTGGCGGGTGATACCTGGCAGGATCTGACGGCCGAGATTCCGGGTCACCAGCGTCTCGGCATCCAGCACGACCCATAGATTCGCCGAGGCCCCCTCGGTCACCATGCCGTCTTCGTGGAGAATGGCACCGAATGCGCCGACGCGTTCCGCCTCACGATAGGCCAGCGCCTGAGAGAGAAGCTGGGTCGTCTTGTAGTCGCGGCGCTTCCAGCGCTGATCTTCGATTGTGATTGCAGAGACGCCATGCTGCGCCTTCTCGCCGATCAGATTGCGTGTCTCGCAGAACATGAAGATGCCCGGGCTCAGCGTTTCAGGGCCGCCGAATTCGCGCCGGCCATACGCGCCGCCCGTGACCTGAAGATAGACAAAGCCTTCGGTGACGCCGTTTCTTGCGATGAGCTCCTCATGCAGCTTCCGCAGGTGATCGGCGAGGCCCTCACGCGGAATATCAATGCCCTCCAGCGTGCGATTGAGGCGCGCCATGTGGCCATCAAAATCGATGAGCGCGCCATCGAAAACGCCTGTCACTTCATAGGCGGCATGGGAGAACAGGAAGCCCCTGTCGAACGGCGACAGGCAGGCGTCTTCCTTTTTCACAAATGAACCGTTCAGGTAAACGATCTCGGCAGGCTGCATGAACGGGGAACTCTCAATCTTCGGACACTGGATGTTGCGCTGCAGCAAATTTTTCCTTGCCTTCGCGTCAATGATTTGGTCAGTGTCCCGCCATTGAGGAGATTTGTGAAGCAAAACAAAAATATTGCTCACAAGAGGACTATCGGAGGATTTGTAGAATGAGTGTTGCGACAAAGGCGCGTGAGAAGAAAGATATTTACGAAGTCGGCGAGATTCCGCCCGAGTTCCACGTGCCCAAATTCATGCATGCCTGGGCGATTCGCCGCGAGCGTCACGGGCGCCCGAATACCGCCATGCAGGTTGAGCAGGTACCAGTTCCGGAGATCGATTCCGACGAAGTGCTGGTGCTCGTCATGGCGGCAGGCGTCAACTATAACGGCATCTGGGCTGGCCTTGGTGAGCCGATTTCGCCTTTTGACGTCCACAAGGCCGATTTCCATGTCGCAGGCTCTGATGCCGCGGGCATCGTGTGGGCCGTGGGCCGCAAGGTTACGCGCGTAAAGCCGGGCGACGAAGTCGTCATTCACTGTAACCAGGACGATGGCGACGATGAGGAGTGCAATGGCGGCGACCCGATGTTCTCCCCGTCCCAGCGTATCTGGGGTTATGAGACGCCGGACGGCTCATTCGCGCAGTTCTGCCGCGTTCAGGCGCGCCAGTGTATGCCGCGTCCAAAGCACCTCACTTGGGAAGAAAGCGCCTGTTATACGCTGACGCTCGCCACAGCCTATCGCATGCTGTTCGGCCACCGCCCGCATATCGTGAAGCCGGGCAACAATGTCCTCGTCTGGGGGGCATCTGGCGGTCTTGGCAGCTTCGGCGTCCAGCTATGTGCTGTGACGGGTGCACACGCGATCGGCGTTGTTTCGGACAATGAGAAGTTCGACTTTGTCTATTCGATGGGTGCCAAGGGCGTGCTGAACCGCAAGGACTACAATTGCTGGGGTCAGCTGCCCAAGGTGAACGGACCTGAATTCTCAGATTACATGCGCGAGAACCGCAAGTTCGGTAAGGCGATCTGGGAGATTACCGGCAAGAAGGATGTCGACATCGTATTCGAACATCCGGGCGAAAGCACTTTCCCGGTTTCCGTCTTCGTCGTGAAGCGCGGCGGCATGGTGGTCATCTGTGCGGGTACGACTGGCTTCAACCTGACCATGGATGCGCGCTTCCTCTGGATGCGCCAGAAGCGGGTGCAAGGCTCCCACTTTGCCAACCTCGCGCAAGCCTCTGCGGCGAACCAGCTGGTCATCGACCGGCGGATCGACCCTTGCATGTCAGAGGTCTTCCCATGGGCGGATATCCCGGCAGCACACGAGAAGATGCTCGATAACAAGCACCTTCCAGGCAATATGGCGGTTCTGGTAACGTCTCCGAAGCCGGGCCTGCGGACTGTTGAGGACGTTCTGGCGGTATCTGGTCAGGCATAACGCCCGCATCGGCGGCATTTCATTAGATTCGCACACCTAAATGGTGTAGAGATGTCTCTGCTGGCGCTTTGCCAGCGGAGACCTCTTCCCAATGCACCTTCTCCCGCTCGCCTTCATATTGGCACTTGCCCTTCCGGCCTCTCCGCGTGAGCGCACGCAGGTTGCTTGGTCATGTGATCTGGACGGGTCTGCCGGCATACTCGAAGCCGAATACGATACGATCGAAATGAGCGGCGCAGGCGTCGCGCCAGTGCGCGAAAACATCAACGAGTTTATCGCAAGCGGCGCTGGCAAGGTCTTCTTCAATGGACGGCTGACACTGAGTGATCGCAGCTATGTCTTTAGCGGCGAGGACCACCTCGCCGAATTCACCAACACTTCCACCCTTGATCGATTTCACGTGCACATCATGCGCGAAGGAGAGGTTCTACGCCTTAGCGAAGATCGCAGCGATGGCGAGAACAAGGTCTATTACTGCCAGCTCGTGAACTAAGGCTGGCACGCCCCCTTGCCCGCGCGCGCCGCGCGCACCAGAGTGGCCCGCAAAGCCACGGCGATTGAGGGAGGGCCGGTATGTTCAAGAAAATCCTGCTTGGGGTGGGCTTTGCCTTTCTGGGCCTGATTGCCGTTCTGGTCATCCGCACCCTTAATTATGGCGGCGTGCCGGACACAGTGCAGCAAGTCGAGCTGCCAGAGCCGCCGGCTATTTCGGCCGAGAGGGCCGCCCGGCACCTCTCTGAGGCCATCCAGTTCCGCACGATCACCCTGTCATCCGGCGACCCGCGTCCCGGTCAGGAAGGCCCATGGCTTGAGCTGCAGGCCTGGCTGGAAGAGACCTATCCCGCTTTCCATGACGCCGCATCGAAAGAGACCGTGCCCGGCGGATATACAGTCCTCTACACATGGGAGGGGTCTGACCCTGCCCTGGACCCGCTTCTCCTCATGGCGCACCAGGATGTCGTCCCGGTGAATATCGGCACCGAAGGCGACTGGACCGGCGCGCCTTTCGCTGGCGAGATTGTCGATGGCTATGTCTATGGACGCGGCGCGATGGACGATAAGGGATCCCTCGTTGCGATCATGGAAGGCCTCGATGCGCTGGCCCGCGACGGGTTTGAGCCGCAGCGCACGATCCTGGTTCAGCTCGGCCATGATGAAGAAGTCTCTGGCTCTGGCGCAGAGGCAGGCATCGCCCTCCTGAAGGAGCGCGGTGTCTCTCCAATCATGGCGCTCGATGAAGGCTTCATGGTGGTTCAGGACAATCCTGTCACAGGTGGCACGCTCGGCCTGATCGGCGTGGCCGAGAAAGGCTATGTCACCGTCCAGATCACCGTCACGGCTGAGGGCGGGCACTCATCTGCGCCGCCGCGCGACAGCGCCACTGTGCGCCTGTCGCGGGCGCTGATCGCGCTGGATGAGACCCAGATGGACGCTGACCTCTCTGCCTCTCCAACTTCCGACATGATGCAGGTCGTTGCCGGTGAGATGGGCTTTGTCCAGCGCATGGCGCTTGCGAACCAATGGCTGCTTGGCGGCATGGTCGAGAGCGGCTTTGCAGCCTCTCCGCAAGGCAATGCGATGATCCGCACAACGACGGCACCAACAATGCTGTCAGGCTCCGCCAAGGAAAACGTACTGGCGCAGCGGGCAACCGCTATCGTCAACTTCCGCGTCCATCCGAACAATTCGGTGCAGGACATTCTGGATCATATCGGTGAGGTGACCTCTGACATTGAGGGCCTTGAATATGCACCAGTCGAAGGCGGCATTGGCAGCGAAGCCTCTGGCGTCAGCGCGACGGATAACCGGGCTTACGGCGTGCTCCACGCTGTGGCGAGCGAAGTTGGCGGCGGCGCGCCTGTGACCCCTGCCCTCGTTATCGGGGCGACGGATGCGCGCTATGCCAGCGCCATTACGGACAATGTCTACCGGTTCGCGCCGAGCATTGTGGGCCCGGCGGACCTTGCAGGCTTCCACGGCACCAATGAGCGCCTCAGCGTCGAGAATATGGGGCATTTGTCACGCAGCTATGCGCAGATCGTCATGGCGATGGATGAGCCGGAGGCGGATGAGTAGCGGCTAGAGCCCCACCCCGACCCTCCCCGCAAGCGGGGAGGGGGTGCAAGCGGTAGTGCTAGTGCCCAAACTCTTCAGAAAGCGCGAGAAATTCCCTTCCCCCTTGCGGGTCGGGTTAGGGTGGGGATCACTTACCCGTGTGTCCCACTTTCTTCGCGCTCAGCCTCAAGCTTATCCATCCGCTTTTCCAGCGCCTTTTCGCGGCGCTCAAGCTTGGCGGTTTCACGGTCTCGTATCTCATCTGAGAAGGCGCTGGCGAACACACCGGCAGGCAGGGCGACCATACCGATGCCGGCAATCGCGATGACGGATGCGAAGAAACGTCCCAGCGGCGTCACAGGATAAACGTCGCCATAGCCGACTGTTGTCAGTGTCGCGACGGCCCACCAGATGGCACGGGGGATGGAAGCGAAGTTTTCCTGCTGCTCCCCGCCAACACCCTCAACGAAATACAGCAACACCGCCGAGATGTAGACGAGCGCCATCGCCATGGCGAGCGTGACAAAGAGCTGCTGACCTGCTCGCGAGAGCGTAGCGCCGAGAATATCAAATGCAGGAATGAAGCGAGATATCTTCGCAAGTCGGGCGAGGCGCAGAACCTTGAGCACCATTATGACCTGCGCTGCCGCACCATCTGGCGCAAAGATAATCCAGAGAAGCTCCGGCAGAAACGCAATGAGGTCTGCCAGCGCGTAAAAGGAGAAGATATAGCGCATGCGCCCGCGAACGCCGCGATATTCAGGGTTTTCACCCGCCACCCAGAGCCGAAGGAGGTATTCCAGCGCGAAGATGATGATGATCGCGACGTTGAAGACGTCGATGGCGCGCATCCACGCCTCGCCCATGGTCGGCTCTGTCTCCAGCGCGAGCGCGAGGAAGCTGAGCAGGACCAGGATGACGATGAACAGGTTGAAGGGCGAGAGGCCGTTTCTCTCGCGCGCCGTCGGCTCCATCTGCGTGTAGAGCCGTTTGCGCAGCCCCATCTGCGTCATGATGTGATGCATCGCCATGGCTGCTTGCCCCCGCCTTAGAGGGCAAGCTTAAGCGCGATACGGCTATCCCCGCAACACACCGCCGGTGGCCTTGGTCACGTTGGCGATGATGGCTTCGGCGATCTTGTCGATCTCCTTGTCCTTCAGCGTTTCGCCTTCCGGCTGGATCGTGACTTCAATGGCGACGGACTTCTTGCCCGGGTCGATGCCCTTGCCCTGATAGACGTCGAAAACATCGACCGCGGTGATGAGCTTCTTGTCGCCGGCGCGGGCCTGACGGACGATATCGCCAGCCGGTACGCTTTCATCGACAACGAACGCGAAGTCGCGGCGGATCGGCGTCAGGTCAGCGCGTTGCAGCACGGGGCGCGTCTTGGTGGCTTTCGCCTTCATCATCGGCAGGGCGTTGAGATTGAGCTCAAAGCCATAGGCAGGGCCGTCGACATCAAGCTCCTTCAGGACGCGCGGGTGCAGCGCGCCGAAATGCGCGATGGTGACTTTCGGTCCCAGCTTCAGGCAGGCCGACTGGCCCGGATGCCAGTGGTCCTGGCGCGGGGCTTCGATCTGGAAACGCTCTGGCGGCTGGTCGAGCTCTGCCAGAAGGGCAAAGAGGTCCGCCTTGGCCGCGATGGCGTCATAAGGCGAGAGCGCGCCGCTCCAGTGGCGGGCGGTCACGGGACGCACAAGCGCCGCGACGACATTGCGCTGGTCCTTCGGGCCATCACCGAGATAGACAGGACCAGCTTCGAAGAGGCGCATCTCCCGCTCGCCGCGATCTGCGCCGCGCTGGGCGGCGACGGCGAGGTTGGCGAGAATGCTTGGGCGCATCTGGTTGAGCTCGCTTGCGACCGGGTTCGAGAGGGTGAGGGCATCACTGCCGCCGCCGAACAGCTTTGCCTGCTCCTTCGGCATGAAGGACCAGGTCACGGTTTCGAGGAAGCCGCGAGCCGCCATGACACGGCGCGCCGCACGGATGCGGGCCTGCGTCGGCGTGATAACGGCAGTGCGTCCACCTTCGAGCGGTGGCAGCGACTGGGTCGGCAGCTTGTCGTAGCCGGTGAGGCGGGCGACCTCCTCGACGATGTCGGCGGACTGCTCAATGTCGAAGCGCCAGCTTGGCACGGTGAGGTACCAGGCCTCGCCAGTATCCTCGAGGCCGAAGCCAAGATCCTTCAGCATTTTCTTCAGATCAGCTGGCTTGATTTCGAGGCCTGTGAGGCGGGCAACGTCGCGCTTGTCGAACAGGACCTTGGCATGCGGCGCCGGAGGCTGACCCGCGATACGGCTAACCGAAACCTCACCGCCGCCATACTCCTTGATGAGCATGAGCGCGAAGTTGAGGCCATCGACGCAGCTTTGCGGATCCACGCCGCGCTCAAAGCGGTAGCGGGCGTCAGAAATGATGCCGGTATCGCGGCCGGTACGGGCTGTGCGAAGCGGGTCGAACCAGGCGCTCTCGATGAAGACGTCGGTCGTCTCTGCGCTGACGGCCGTGGACTGGCCGCCCATCACGCCGCCGAGACCGATAGGGCCGCTATCATCGGCGATGACGCACATTTCGGTGCCGATCTCATAGGTCTTGCCGTCAATGGCTTCCAGCTTCTCGCCCTCGCGGCCAAGACGGGCAACAACAGCGCCCTTCAGCTTTGCAGCGTCATAAGCGTGCAGCGGGCGGGCCCGGTCGAACGAGATGTAATTGGTGATGTCGACGAGCAGCGAACGCGGCGTGATGCCGAGCGCTTTCAGGCGCTGCTGCATCCAGTCCGGCGATGGGCCATTGGTGACACCGCGCACAAGCGCACCAGCGAAGACCGGGCAGGCCTGCGGGGCTTCAAGCTGGATATCGACTGGACAGTCGAAGCTGCCTTCGACCTTCTTGATCGGGTTTTCGAGGAAGCGCCCTGCCCCCGCTGCAGCGAGGTCGCGGGCAATGCCCTGCACACCGAGCCAGTCTGGACGGTTCGGGGTGACTTCGAAATCAATGACCTTGTCGGTCAGGCCGAGGGCTTCGGCAGCTGGCGTGCCGACTTTCCAGTCGCCTTTGAGGTCCGCGATGCCGTCATGGTCTTCGCCCGCCTCAATCTCCTTGGTGGAGCAGAGCATGCCGTGGCTTTCGATGCCGCGGATCTCGCGTGGCTTCTTGTCGAGCGCGAAGTCGAGACCGGGAATATAGGTGCCGAGCGGGGCGTAGATGGCCGTCATACCAGCGCGGGCGTTTGGCGCACCGCAGACGATCTGCTTGGTGCCGTCCTTGGTCTCTACCGTGCAGACGCGCAGCCGGTCAGCATCCGGATGCGGCTCGGCTGCGGTGACATGGGCCACGGTGAACTCGGACAGTTTCTCGCCCGGATCCTCGACATGCTCGACCTCGAGGCCAGCCTTCAGCATCGTCGCAAGGATATCATCCAGCGGCGCCTTGGTCGCGAGATAGTCCTGCAGCCATGAGAGTGTGAACTTCATCGTCTATTCCACTTCCGGGGTCGGTTCGGTTTGAGGGGCGCGCACATCGTCCGCGAGGTCCTCGAAAATATCTTTTTCGCTGCGCTGGCAGCGTTTGACAGGTTCAGCACGGCTCATGCTGACGCCCATACCAAGGCCGCGCGCCGTCCAGCAGCGGTCGAAGACAGAGCAGTAGCAGATTTCCACATCGAGCTCGCTCCACGCCGCCGCAGCAGCATTGCGTTGTTCGAGCGTCACCTGCCCGCGCGGCCAGTCGACCCGCAGGGGCATGATGGTGTCGCCGGGCGCGACGGCGCGGCCAATCAGGCTCGACCAGGATTGCTGATAGCCAGGCGGGAATGTGTCCGCGTAGGGCGTCAGGTCCTCAACGATCTCACCATCCTTCAGCATCTCGACCCGCTCGATCAGGGCCGGGCCAACACCGCTATTGGTCAGGCGGATACCCATTGCAGAGGTCGAGGGGGTCTCCGAGACGAAGCCCTCGATCTGAACGACGGGGAAGACGGCGCCATGCTGCTGGGCACGCATGACGCGTCCCTGGTCCCAGGCAATGAAGACCGCAATCGCGCTGGTGATCACCGCGCAGATCGCAATCAGCATCTCTGCCTTGTTACCGTTGCCCATGGCCTGTCCCGCCTTCTAGCTCAGCCCGCCGGACACGCTGGGCGTTGCCCATGGCCGGAAGCCATAGTGACGGCTCCAGCCTGCATCGGCTTCGAAATAGGGGCGAAGGTCCGGCATGCCATATTTCAGCATGGCGAGCCTGTCGACGCCCATGCCGAAGGCGAAGCCCTGATACTCGTCCGGATCGATGCCGCAATTGCGCAGCACGTTCGGATGGACCATGCCGGAGCCGAGGATTTCCATCCAGCTATCGCCTTCGCCGATCT
The DNA here is from genome assembly GCA_012960415.1 of Henriciella sp. GTDB lineage: Bacteria > Pseudomonadota > Alphaproteobacteria > Caulobacterales > Hyphomonadaceae > Henriciella. The sequence goes on from DUBH01000021.1 coordinate 24,496, forward strand.
CGATCGAATCGCCGACCTTGGTGTATTTCACGTCCATCTCGGCCGACGGCTCGGTGAACGGGAAGAAGTGCGGGCGGAAGCGTGCCTCGACATTATCGACCTCGAAGAACTCACGCACGAAATCGATCAGGCACCCTTTCAGGTGGCCCATATGGATGTTCTTCTCGATGACGAGGCCTTCGACCTGGTGGAACATCGGCGTGTGGGTCGCATCCCAGTCATTACGGTAGACACGGCCCGGCACGAGGATGCGGATTGGCGGCTTCTGGGCCTCCATCACGCGCACCTGAACAGGGCTGGTATGGGTACGAAGCACTTTTGGCGCCGCGCCTTCCTGCGGGTGGAAGAAGAAGGTGTCGTGCGTCTCACGCGCCGGGTGGCCTTCCGGGAAGTTCAGTGCCGTGAAATTGTGCCAGTCGTCCTCAATGTCCGGGCCTTCAGCGACCGTGAAGCCCATATCGCCGAAGATAGCGGCGATCTCTTCGAAGACCTGCATGACCGGGTGCAGCTTGCCCTCAGGCGCCGCAACCGGCGGGAGGGTCATGTCGATGCGCTCGGTCTGGAGTTTTTTCTCCAGCTCGGCTTCTTCCAGCTCTGACTTGCGCGCCTCTACGGCGTCCTGAACACGGTTGCGCAGGCCATTGAGCTTGGGGCCCATGTCCTGGCGCTCTTCCGGGCTCATGCCGCCGAGTGTCTTCATAAGGCCGGAGATGCGGCCTTTCTTGCCGAGCTCGGCCACGCGTACCGCGTCGAGCGCAGCAAGGTCACCTGCTGCAGCCAGCGCATCGAGCGCTTCTTTTTCGATCTTATCGAGTTCAGACATGAAAAAGCCCCGTTGGGTTTAAGGCCGAACGGGGCTTTTCCGCCCCGCCTTGGCGGTCGGAAATAGCGGAGAAATGCGAAAAGCGGAACGCTTAAGCTGCGAGCGCGCCCTTGGCCTTCTCCACCAGTGCGCCAAAAGCTTCTGGTTCGTGGACGGCAAGGTCAGCCATGACTTTACGGTCAACTTCGATGCCAGCCTTGGTGAGGCCGTCGATGAAGCGCGAATAGGTCAGCTCTTCGTCATGGATGCGGACAGCCGCATTGATGCGCTGGATCCAGAGCGAACGGAAGGTGCGCTTCTTCTGCTTGCGGCCGATATAGGCGTACTGGCCAGCTTTCCAGACAGCAGCGTTTGCCGTGCGGAACGTATTCTTGCGGCGACCATAATAGCCTTTGGCTGCCTTGATGATCTTCTTGTGGCGGGCGTGTGCCGGCACTTTGTTACGTGAACGGGGCATCTGGGCCTCCTGCTAGTTCAAATACGGTTCGAGTTCGATCTGCGTCCGGCCTAGAGGCCGTAGGGCAGGTACTTCTTGACGCGTGCGACGTCCGCATCAGCAACCGGCTTGGTGCCGCGGTTCTGACGGATGTACTTCGCGTTGTGGCTGATCAGGCGGTGACGCTTGCCGGCGACGCCGTGCTTGAGCTTGCCTGTGGCCGTGAACTTGAACCGCTTCGCAGCGGCCTTCTTGGTCTTCATCTTCGGCATTTCGATCTCCTGTCGGGACGCACGTGGCGACCACTGTCTAGTCGTTCATGAGCCCGCAGGCATGCCGTTTTGGCCCGCAGTGCTCGAAAGAGGGGGCTTATGACGGAAAGGCGCGCCTAAATCAAGGCGTCAGGACATGCCACTGCAGCGAAAGTTCGCAGCGCGCCTGTCCTCCGCATTCCCAACGCAAGCTGGGGCCCATGACGGTTGAGCGATCACCCCACAGCCGCCATGGACCCCACCTTCTGGTGGGGAGGCGGCGTAATGGCAATAGTCTGAACGCTGAAAGCGACCGCGCCCTAGCGCGGTGCCATCACCATGGTCATCTGGCGACCTTCGAGCTTTGGCTCCAGCTCGACTTTTGCCATCTCGGCAAATTCTTCTTTCACCTTCTGGAGGAGCTCCATGCCGAGGTGTTGGTGCGCCATTTCGCGACCGCGGAAGCGGAGCGTGACTTTCACCTTGTCGCCTTCTTCGAAGAAGCGCGTCATCGACCGGGTTTTCACCTCATAGTCGTGAACATCGATGTTCGGACGCATCTTGATTTCTTTGAGCTCAGCGGACTTCTGCTTCTTCTTGGCAGCCGCCTTCTTCTTCTGCTCTTCGTAGCGGAGCTTACCATAGTCGATGATCTTGCAGACCGGGACTTCCTGGTTAGGCGACACTTCCACAAGGTCGAGGCCAGCCTCAGCAGCAGCATCAAGTGCCGCCATGAGGGGCATAATGCCCTGCTTTTCACCTTCTTCGTCGATCAGCAGAACCTTGTCTGCCTTGATATCCCGATTGATGCGCGGCCCTGCGTTTCTTTTGGATGGCGGTGCCGCATGCGGTCTACGTGCTATGGCTCTTCTCCTTTGAGCAAATTAAAGCGTACCGGAATATGCCGATTTCCGGGCGAATTTTCAAGTTTGGGCGACTTTATCGCGCCCTGGAATTGCACCAAGCATCTGAACGGCCTGCCAGACATCACGCACGCTAAGCTCATCGAGCGTCGGCGCCTGACAGATAATCATCTGCGCGCCGCGCGGCGCGGCCTTGTCAGGGTCGCTCTCGCTTGTGGCAAAAAGGGCAACGCCCGGACAACGAGATAGTGCCGCCATATGCATCGGCCCGGTGTCATTGCCAACAGCAAAAAGCGCCTGATCGGCAAGTGTCACAATCTGGAAGAGGCTGGTCCGGTTGACGAGGTTCTTGGTACGCGGCTCTGCCTGGCAGATGGTTTGAGCGATTTCGGCCTCGGCTTTCGACCCGATCAGGACAGGCGTGACGCCTGCTTCTGCGATGCGAGAGGCAAGCGCCGCGTAGCGTTCGGGTGGCCAGCGTTTGGCGCTACGATGGCTGGAAGCGCCGGGGATCATCAGCGCATAGGGCCCATAAATTGAAAAGTATTCCGGCAGGAGTGACGGCGAGTCGCCCAGCGCCCTGCGCACAAAGGACATGTCCGGCATTGGCGGCCATTGGCCTCCGGTCGTTTCTGGCCCGAGACCGGCAATTTCCAGCTGCGCGCCGAACCGGTCGATGCTGTGCATACGCTCGCGCTCGGCTCCTTTGTGCTCGAATGCAGCACCGGAGGCATGGCCGGACCAGAGCGGCGGCTTGCGGAGCGGCATGTTCAGCGCCTTGAAATAGTTCGCCGTGCGGCCCGATGTCTGGAGGTCGTAGACGATATCGTATTTCTGGTCGCGGATGCGCTTGAGGAGCGCGCGCGTTGCCTTCAGCCCGTCAGGGCGTCCATCCGTCTCGATCTTCTGGAAAAAACCGGTTGCCTTTGCGAGCCCCTCATAGGGCGGCGTTGTCAGAAGCGTGATGCTTGCTTTGGGATGGGCTGCGCGGATCGCGCGCATGGCACCAAGCGCCAGGACGAAATCGCCCAGAGCGCTGAGTTTAATGACGAGGACGCGCCTGGCTTTCTCTCCAGGATTAGCGCTTCTGCTCAATTCAACTGCTCCTCACGCGCTTCGAAGACGCGTTTGTAAACCGACAGGGTTGCAACCTGCAGACCCCGTTTTGAAAACCGCTCACGCACATGGGCACGGCCAGCTGCGCCAATCGCGTGTCGTTCTGGCCCGTCCAATGCAAGGAGCGCGCCGATTGCGGTGGCCAGTGATGCAGGGTTTCCTGGCTCAACCCGTAGTCCTGTACGCCTGTCCTCAACGATCTCACGCTGCCCGCCATGATCTGCAGCAATGACCGGTTTGCCCATGGCAGACGCCTCGGCGGCAACCCGGCCGAACGCTTCGGGACGCGTGGAAGGGGCAAGAACGATATCCGACGCAGCATACGCCGCAGCCATGTCATCGGTATGACCGACGATGCGGACAGCATGCCCAAGGCCATAGGTCTCGATCGCCTGCTCCAGCTCTTCCTGGTATTTGTCGCGCCCCTGCGCGTCGCCTGCGAGGATCAGGATGGTGCCAGCGCGCAGGCTTTCATCAAGCTTGGAGAAAGCCTCAATCGCCACAAGCTGGCCCTTCCAGCTCGTCAGGCGTCCGGGCAGGAGCAGTATGGTCGGCTTTGCCGCTTCGATCTGCCAATTGTTACGGATCGCCTCGATCCGGTCCGGGCTGACGGCAGCCTCATCGAACACGTCGAAGTCCACGCCGCGCGGGATGGTGACGAGGCGCTCGCCCGGTGTGCTGTGGACGGACTGGACATGGCCGGCAGTCCATTCGGAATTTGCGATGACAACGTCGCCGCGCGCCATGACAGAGTTGTAGACCTTCTTCAGCGCAGACTTGCCGGAATAGGCGCCATGATAGGTCGTCACGAAAGCCCGGCCTGTCCGGCGCGCAGCCCAGAGCGCGCTCCATGCTGGCGCACGCGACCGCGCATGGACGAGATCGATGCCGCACGCCTCGATCAGGTCTGCCAGCTTACCTGCATTGGAATAGATGCTGAGCGGGTTCTTTGTCTTCAGGGCGAATGGCACATGCTCGCCGCCTGCAGCCTCCAGTGCGCTGACAAGCCGGCCACCTTCACTGGCAACGATGGCGCGCCCGCCTGCTTCGATGATGGCTTCTGCGACTTCCAGCGTCGTGCGCTCAGCCCCGCCGGCCGACATTTCGGGGATCACCTGGAGTATGGTCTTGCCGCCAAGGTCTGGCAGCGCCGTCTCTGTCATGCGCACAGGATCTTTCTCTCGCACTCGTTCTGGCGTGAATGCAGCAATTCACAGCCGCTCTAGCGCGTAAGCAAGGCGTTCGCCAAGGGACTTGGTTGACAATACCTGCAGCGCGCGCAACGCCTTCGTGCCATGACGACACAGTATTTCGAAACGCCTCAAGGGCGCCGTATCGCCTTCCGACGCAGTCACGGGAAGACCGGCCTCACCTTTGTATGGCTGTCGGGGTTCAAGTCCGACATGATGGGCGGCAAGGTCACCGAGCTTGAAACATGGGCCGCTGCGCAGGGCCACAGCTTCCTCGCTTTCGACTATTCCGGGCACGGCCAGTCAGGCGGCGCATTCGAGCACGGCACGATCAGCGCCTGGCGCGAAGACGCACTGGCGGCAATCACAGCGCAGACAGACGGCGACCTCATCCTTGTCGGTTCCAGCATGGGCGGCTGGATAGCGCTGCTATCGATGATGGCGCTGCCGGACCGCGTGAAGGGGCTGGTCCTCATTGCGCCCGCGCCGGACTTTACCGAGAAGCTGATGTGGCCTGAATTCTCAAGCGAGGTGCAGGCTGAGATCATGGAAAAGGGGATGCACCTTCGCCCTTCGGACTATGGCGATCCTTACCCGATTACGCGTGCGCTGATCGAGGACGGGAGGACCTGGTCGATACTGGACGAAGCGATCAGTTTTAACGGACCTGTGCGCATCCTGCAGGGGATGCAGGACCCGGATGTGCCGTGGAAGCATGCAGAGCGGCTAGTGAGTGCCATGACAAGCGAAGACCTGGTCTTCCACCTCATCAAGGATGGCGACCACCGCCTGTCACGTCCGCAGGACATTGCGCGGCTGAAGGCAACCTGTGCGGAAATCGCTGAGGCTGTGGGCACCAGCGCCTAGTTCGGGCGCTGGCCATCCTCGCCGGTCATGCCATCCCAGAACTTCTTGACGCGGCCGAGAAAGCCTTCGCTTTCCGGGTTGCAGTCAGCGCCTGAGCATTCGCAGAACTCACGCAGCAGCTCTTTCTGGCGGGCAGAAAGGTTGCACGGGGTCTCGACAATCATCTCGACAAAGAGGTCGCCGCCATGGCCGGAGCCACGAAGCGATGGCATGCCCTTGCCGCGCAGGCGCAGCTTGCGGCCCGTCTGCGCGCCTTCAGGCACGGTGACGCGGGCGCGGCCACCATCGATGGTCGGGATCTCGATCTCGCCGCCAAGGGCCGCGGTCACCATCGGCACGGGCGCCGGGCAATAGAGGTTCGGCCCATCGCGCTCAAAGATGTCGTGCTCGGATACGTCGATGAAAATGTAGAGGTCGCCCTTTGGCCCACCATTGAGACCTGGCTCACCCTCGCCGGCGAGGCGGATACGCATACCGCTCTCGACACCTGCAGGGATCTTGACCTGAAGCGTGCGCTCTTCGCGGACTTGGCCTGCACCGCCGCACGTCTTGCACGGGTTCGGAATGACCTTGCCGCGGCCAGAGCAGCGCGCGCAGGTGCGTTCCATGGTGAAGAAGCCCTGTTGGGCGCGAACGCGGCCTGCGCCCTGACAGGTTGGACAGGTTTCGGGGCTGGTGCCGGGCTCTGCGCCGCTGCCCTCGCAGGTGCCGCAATCAACAGCCGTCGGCAGCGTGATTTCGGTGTCCTTGCCGGTGAAGGCGTCCTCGAGCGAGATTTCCAGATCATAGCGAAGGTCGTTGCCGCGTGCGGGACCATTGCGACGACGGCCACCGCCGCCAAAGCCGCCACCGAAGACCTGGCTGAAGATATTCTCGAAGATGTCGCCAGGATCGCCCTGACCGAACGGATTACCGCCGCCGGGACCTGCACCGCCACCATCAAAGGCTGCATGGCCGAACCGGTCATAGGCTGCGCGTTTTTCCGGATCGGAGAGGATCGCATAGGCTTCGCCGACTTCCTTGAACTTCGCCTCGGCAGCATCGTCGCCGGGGTTCTGGTCAGGGTGGTATTTCAGCGCAAGCTTGCGATAGGCGCTCTTCAGAGCCTTTGCGTCGACGTCTTTCGAGACGCCCAATACTTCGTAATAATCCTGTTTGCTCATGTCAGGCGATCAACTGGTTTCTCTGTCTGGCATTGCGGTTTCAATTGGGCGCGCCGAGGTGCCAGCGCAAGGCCTTACCTGCGGCCCTTCATGAGTCTTCGCCAGTTTGAGGTTCTCCGGTCACTTGAGGAGCAGCTTCTGCATCGACGTCATCAGCATGCAGGAACTCATCATGGCGTCCCGGCACACCGAGTTTTTCTTCAAGCGCTACGACTACATCGTGCGCCTGCGCCTCCAACATTTGGAGCTGCATCAGGTACTGCCCCTGCATGCGCCTCATCAGCGTGAGAGACCGATAGATTTCCGGGTCGCTCAGCAACCAATCAATGTCGATTTCGCTAGCGGCGCCGAAGAGCACTTCACCTTCTTCGTTCAACTCATCCAGCAGCGCCATCTTGGAATAAATTTCGCGGCGAATGGGCTGGATGGTGTCGGATATCTGATCGTATGAATTGGTAGTATAGGCCCGGCGCAGCTCGAAATTGTTGAAAGCTGCGAGCAACTGGCGATCCTCAATGAGCCTGACCTGGCCGGACGACATCATTTCGGACTGTGTGGCGATGGGCTGAGGAGGCGGTGTCGTCTGCAGCGACGTGCCAACGATCCTGTAGAGAATATCCTCTTCATGCTCGTCAGCGTCGCGCCCATCATGGATTTTGATGAGATGGTCTGTCTGTCGAAAAGCCCCGTCGATGGCTACGACTGATGACTTCAGCACATATTCCATGCCGGTGTAGTCATTATAGAGGCGCCTTAGCAGCTGGTCCCCGTCGGCGCGGTCCTGCCGCGAGGAATACCAGTTCTCGGCCTGCATGGCGAAAACACACCGGCAATCACGACGAGAAAGTCGAGCGCGACCGCCAGCCAGTTCTGGTCGCCTAGATGTTTCGATACGCGGCGTAGCAGCATGACCCCCCATCCCTGGCTACCCTTTAATTTAAGGTAGCAGCGAGGGATCGAGGGGTCATGCCTTATTTTCAGCGCGCCGGCCCCTAGACCGCCTGCAGCTCTGGCAGCTTACTACCAAGGATGCGGTCAGCGACCTCTTTGGGGACGATGAAGTGGGTCTGCTGCAGCGTCTTGCCCCAGTTCTCCAGAAGCTCTTTTGCGCGCTTTGAACCGGTGCGTTCAGCGTGCATTTCGAGCAGCGTCTGATAGCGCCCGATATGCTCTTCCGACATGTCGGCGAGCGGATACCAGTCGATGGAGTCCGGGTTGGCGACGCGGGAGAAGATGTTCTTCGGATCCCAGATCCAGGCCATGCCGCCCGTCATACCGGCGCCGAAATTGTCCCCAACAGGTCCGAGGATCGCAACGCGGCCACCCGTCATGTACTCACAGCCATTCGCGCCGCAGCCTTCGACCACCGCCTCTGCACCAGAGTTACGCACGGCAAAGCGCACGCCTGCCTGACCCGCCGCAAAGAGGCGGCCATTGGTGGCACCATAGAGGCAGGTATTGCCGATGATGGTGTTTTCGGACGCCTCAAGCTGTGCATCGCGGCGCGGGCGCAGCTGGATGGTCGCGCCCGAAAGGCCCTTGCCGACATAGTCATTGGCGTCGCCATAAACGTCGAGCAGAAGGCCTTGCACCGAGAAGGCACCGAGCGACTGACCGGCGCTGCCCGTCAGGCGGATACGCAGGCGGCCTTCAGGCAGCGCGCGCTCACCAAACTTGCGAACGATGGCAGACGAACAGCGCGCACCAATCGAGCGCTGCACGTTCTGTACGTCATATTCGAGCTGCATCTTCTCACCGCGCGTGAAGAAGGGCTCGCCGTCGCGCAGGATCTGCGCATCAAGTGTTTCGACGACTTCGGTACGGTGGTCAGGGCGATAGACGACCGGCTTGGTGGTCTCGACCTTCACCAGGAGCGGGTTGAGGTCGAGATCATCGAGGTGCGAGGCTCCGCGGCTGACCTGCGCCAGAAGATCGGTCCGGCCAACAGCCTCATCCAGAGAGGAGAGACCAAGGCTTGCCAGGATGTGGCGAACATCTTCGGCGAGGAAGGACATGAGGTTCACGACCTTCTCAGCCGTGCCTGTGAACTTCTTGCGAAGCGCTTCGTCCTGCACGCAGACACCGACCGGGCAGGTGTTCGAGTGGCACTGACGGACCATGATACAACCCATGGCGACGAGCGATGCCGTGCCGATGCCGTACTCCTCTGCGCCCAGCATCGCCGCGATGACGATGTCGCGGCCAGTGCGAAGGCCGCCATCGGTCCGCAGGGTGACCTTGTCGCGAAGATTGTTGAGGGAGAGAACCTGATGGGCTTCTGCGAGGCCCATTTCCCATGGAAGGCCGGCATATTTGATGGAGGTCTGCGGGCTGGCACCCGTACCGCCAACACCGCCGGCAATCAGGATCACGTCGGCTTTGGCTTTCGCCACGCCTGCGGCCACCGTGCCGACGCCGGACTGCGCAACAAGCTTCACGCAGACGCGGCATTCGGGGTTGATCTGCTTCAGGTCGTAAATGAGCTGGGCCAAGTCCTCAATCGAGTAGATGTCGTGGTGCGGCGGCGGCGAGATGAGCGTCACACCCGGCGTGGCGTGGCGGTTCTTCGCGATCAATTCAGTGACCTTGAAGCCGGGCAGCTGGCCGCCCTCACCGGGTTTTGCACCCTGGGCAATCTTGATCTCGATTTCGCGGCACTCGTTGAGGTATTCAGCGGTGACGCCAAAGCGGCCGGAAGCCACCTGTTTGACGGCCGAGTTCATATTGTCGCCGTTCGGGAGCGGACGGTAGCGCTCACGGATCTCACCGCCCTCGCCGGACACGGATTTCGCGCCGATCCGGTTCATGGCAACGTTGAGCGTGCCATGCGCCTCTGGAGAGAGCGCACCAAGCGACATGCCCGGCGTCACGAACCGCTTGCGGATTTCGTTGACCGACTGGACCTGCTCCAGCGGGATCGAGGTCTGGCTGCGGGTCTTGAAATCGATCAGGTCGCGCAGCTGGATGGGTGGGCGGCCGCTCAGCGCGTCGACATAGCGCTCATAAAGGGCATAGTCGCCGCGGTCGCAGGCCGCCTGCAGCATGTGGATGAGATTGCCATCAAGGGCGTGCGGCTCACCCGATGCACGCAGGCGATAGAAACCGCCGACCGGAAGCGAGATGACATCTTCGTCAAAGGCAAGCTCGTGGCGTTCGACGGCATTGTCTTCAAGGCCAGCGAGACCAATGCCGGAGATGCGGCTGGTCATGCCGGGGAAGTAGTCGGCAACGAGTGCACGCGAGAGGCCAAGCGCCTCAAAGTTATAGCCGCCGCGATAGGAGGAGATGACCGAGATGCCCATCTTGGACATGATCTTCAGAAGACCTGCCTCGATCGCCTTCTTGTAGTTCTGCACATAGTAGTTGAGCGGCTCGTCACCGAGCAGGCCGCGTGCATGGCGGTCAGCAATGGCTTCCTGCGCGAGGTAGGCGTTGACGCAGGTCGCGCCGACACCGACGAGCACGGCGAAGTAATGGGTGTCGAGACATTCAGCAGACCGGACGGTAAGCGAACAGAAGGTGCGGAGGCCCTGTGCGACGAGGTGGCTGTGTACCGCGCCCGTCGCGAGGATCATCGGGATCGCGACGTTCTCAGGGTTCTGGTTCTCATCAGACAGGACAATGTGCTCACGCCCGGCGCGGACGGCCTCTTCTGCCTCACGCTGGATGCGTGACAGGGCCTCTTTCAGGGCGCGGCCATCATGCTTCACACTGGAGATCGGGAAGGTGCAGTCGATGTGCTCGACGCCCTCACCGAGAATGCCCATCAGCCGGTCATACATGCCGGTCGAGAGGAATGGGCTTTCCAGAACGAAGACGTTCTGCTGGGTCTCATCCGTCGTCAGGATGTTGCCGAGGTTCTTGAACCGCGTCTTCAGCGACATGACGCGGTCTTCGCGCAGGGGGTCGACGGGCGGGTTTGTCACCTGGCTGAAGTTCTGACGGAAGAAGTGCGAGAGCGGGCGGCATTCCTGAGAGAGGACCGCGACCGGCGTGTCGTCGCCCATCGAACCAATGGCTTCCTTACCGTCCTCCGCCATCGGCGCGAGGATCAGTTCTGAGGATTCCAGCGTGAAGCCAGCGACCATCTGGCGACGCAGCAGCGCTTCCTTGTCGTAGAGACGCGGCTCTTCGCCGTTCATAATGTCGACTTCGAGCTCTTTGACGTTTTTCAGCCAGTCCGAATACGGGTGTTCGCCAGCCAGCTCGTCGATGATCTCGTCATGCTCATAGAAGCGGCCTTCTTCGAGGTTGGCCGCAATCATACCGCCGGCGCGCACATGGCCGCGGCGCACAACATCATGACCGCTGAGCGGGCACATACCGGTCTCGGAGCCAACAGCCAGAATGCCATCGGAGGTGAGCGCATAGCGGAGCGGGCGAAGGCCGTTCCGGTCAAGACCTGCGACAGCCCAGCGACCGTCATAGGCGCAGATAGCGGCAGGCCCGTCCCACGGCTCCATAACGGAGTTACAGTAGGCGTAGAGCGCAGCATGCTCATCCGGAATGATCGACGCGCGCTTGGACCAGGCCTCCGGAATAAGAAGCGCTTTGGTCATTGGCGCGGTGCGGCCGGCCTTGCAGAGAATTTCAAATACGGAATCGAGCGCGCCGGAGTCCGACAGGCCTTTCGGCACGACGGGTTTCACATCTTCGACGTCATCACCGAACGCGCCGGAGACCATTTTGATCTCATGGCTCTTCATCCAGTTGAGGTTGCCGCGCAGTGTGTTGATCTCGCCGTTGTGGGCCAGCATCCGGAAGGGCTGTGCCAGCTCCCAGCGGGGGAAAGTGTTGGTCGAATAGCGCTGGTGATAGATGGCGATCGGCGAAACGAAGCGCTCATCCTTCAGGTCGAGATAGAAGTTGTCGATATCCTGGGCGAGGAACATGCCCTTGTAGATCAGCGATTTGTGGCTGAGCGAGCAGATGTAGAAGCTCGGGATACCAGCCTCGCGTGCCTTGCGCTCAATCCGGCGGCGGCAGAGATAGAGCGCGCGTTCGAGCTCATCGGAGGTGCGCCCACGGCTGTCGCGGAACATGACCTGCTCGATTTCAGGGCGTGTATCGGCTGCCTTCTGGCCGATGACCGAGATGTCGACCGGAGGCTGGCGCCAGCCATAGATATAGAAGCCGAAGTGAAGGATTTCGGTCTCCACAATGGCGCGGGCTGCTTCCTGATTGCCGAGATCGGTGCGCGGCAGGAAGATCTGGCCGACGCAGATCGGGTCATCTGTCGGGTTGTGGCCGGTGCGTTCTGCCTGCTCACGGAAGAAGTCCTGCGGGACCTCGATACGGATGCCGGCGCCGTCACCCGTCTTGCCGTCTGCGTCGACGGCGCCGCGGTGCCAGACATTCTTGAGCGCCTTGATGCCCATCTCGACGATTTCGCGCTTTGGCTTGCCATCGAGAGAGGCAACGAGACCGACGCCGCAGGCATCTTTCTCGAACTCTTCATCATAGGCGTGCGCCTCGATGAGCTTCTGGCGTTCTTTGAGGTATTTTTCGATCGTGTCGGTCATGTCGGTTTCCCTGAAAGGGTTTGTCTTGGAGCGCTGTCGGTCAGGCCGGTCTATTCAGCGGCGACGGGGGCAGCGGAGGCCGTGCGGGCCATCTGTTTCATGCGCTTGTGCATGCTCTCGGCTGCGTCGCGCCCATCCTTGATGGCCCAGACGACGAGCGAGGCACCGCGAACAATATCGCCAGCGGCGAATACGCCCGGCAGGCTCGTTTCAAGCGTGGCGAAATCAACCTTGATGGCGCCCCAGCGGTTCACGGTCAGCGCCGGCTCATTGAACAGGTGTGGCAGGTCTTCAGGGTCAAAACCAAGCGCCTTGATGACCATGTCAGCTTCGATATCGAAGGTCTCGCCGGTCTTTTCCGGAGACTGACGCCCCGATGGGTCTGGCGCACCGAGTTTCATGCGCGCGGCGCGCACAGCTTTCAGCTTGCCGCTTTCGTCATCGATCAGCGCTTCAGGAGATGCCAGCCATTCGAAGACCACGCCTTCTTCCTCGGCGTTTGCGACTTCGCGCTGTGAGCCCGGCATGTTGGCGCGGTCACGGCGATAGAGGCATGAGACGGATGTCGCGCCTTGGCGGATGGCCGTGCGCACACAATCCATGGCGGTGTCGCCGCCGCCAATGACGACGACCTTGCGGCCTTTTGCGTCGAGCGTGCCGTCCTCGAACTCAGGCACGTCATCGCCAAGACCCTTACGGTTGGAAGTTGTCAGGAAGTCGAGCGCCTTATGGACGCCTTCGCAGCCTGCGCCCGGCACCATCAGGTCGCGCGCCTTATACACGCCCGTCGCGATCAGAAGCGTGTCATGTTCGTCGCGAAGGTCTGACAGCTTGTGGGTTTCGCCGATGGAGGCGTTGAACTCAAAGCGCACGCCGCTTTCCTCAAGCCGTTTGATGCGGCGCTCAACGATGTGCTTCTCAAGCTTGAAGCCCGGAATGCCATAGACGAGCAGGCCGCCGCCGCGGTCATAGCGGTCATAGACAGTGACCTGATAGCCCTTGCGGCGGAGCTGTTCTGCGGCGGCGAGCCCCCCCGGACCCGCGCCAATGATACCGGCAGATTGCTCACGCTCACGCGGGGGCTTGATCGGGGTGACATAGCCCTGCTCCCACGCATTGTCGGTAATGTAGCGTTCCATCGCGCCAATGGTGACCGTGCCATGGCCGGACTGCTCAACGGTACAGATACCTTCACACAGGCGGTCCTGCGGGCAGATACGTCCGCAGATTTCGGGCATGTTATTGGTGGCGGACGAGACCTGGTAGGCCTCTTCCATCCGGTCCTCGGCGGCGAGTTTCAGCCAGTCAGGGATATTGTTGGAGAGCGGGCAGCCCTGCTGACAGAACGGCACGCCGCATTGCGAACAGCGGGCCGCCTGATCTTCAGCGACAGTCTGGGCGTAGTCGCCATAAATTTCCTGGAAGTCGCTGCGGCGCGCATCGGCCGCGCGTTTTTCAGGCATGGTCGGGTTGATCGACGTGAATTTCAGCATGCGGCTGGCCATGGCGCCCATCCTTTTCGTGCAAGTTTGTGCCCTATCGGCGCTTTTCAGCAGCTTTGCAAGGCAGATTCATCCACCACATATCGCGATGATATATTTAATTTGGTTTGATTATCAATATAGCGCCAAAAGCTGAGCTTGGCAAATTTAACGCATATCACTTCGATATGCATTTTGCGCGGGTGCTTTCGCGCTCGAAGCGTGACATAGGATTTAGCGTCCAACAGACCGCCGGAACTAGAACTATGTCGCTCCTCCAGCTTGTCATCATTTCTATCGTGCAGGGCATATCGGAATGGCTTCCGATCTCCTCGTCTGCGCATGTCCTGCTGACCGCAAACATCTTCGGCGTCTCGGGCGAGGACGAGCTGATGGTGAACGCCATGGCCCACCTCGGCACGCTGTTCGCGCTGTTTGCATTTTTCTGGAGGGATACTGGCCGCGTCGTGAAGGGCAGTTTCGAACTCGTCGGGATTGGCCGGGAGAATGGCCGCCTGACAGATGGCGGCAAACTTGCCCTGCTCATCCTCGTAGCGACACCGCCTGCCCTGCTGGCTGGACTGGCCCATGAACTCGTTCCCGGCCTCGACGTCCTGCGCAGCGCCTATGTAATCGCTGGCACGACGATCGTCTTTGGCCTGCTTCTGTGGTGGGCAGACGTGAAAGGCCCCCGTCACCGCACCGAAGCCGACATGACGCTCCGCGACGGCGTCCTGATCGGCCTTGCGCAGGCACTTGCCATGATCCCGGGCGTCAGCCGCTCAGGCGTCACGATGACAGCGGCGCGCGCCCTCGGCCTGTCGCGGACGGAGGCAGCTCGCTTTGGCATGCTGTGCGGTGCGCCGGTCCTGCTGATCGCGGGCAGCTATGCCTGCCTGAAGCTCGCCACCGCCGATTCGGGCGAAGTGACGGTGCCGCTCTCTGACGGATTGATCGTGGCGGGGCTCAGCTTCGTGACGGCGTTTGCGTCCATCTGGGCGCTCATGGCGCTCCTCAACCGGATGAGCTTCCTGCCCTTCGTGATCTACCGGGTGCTTCTCGGCATCGCCATTCTGGCGGCCATTCCCCTCATCGGCCTCTGATCCAGAATTCCCGGCGAACCGGGAAGGGAAAGCTTACGCTTCGCCCTTCTGGTGGAATTCGCCATAGGCACGGTAGCGCCACAGATAGGTCGGCACGATCGACTCGATGCTTTCGATGTCCTGGATGCCGAGGTCTTTCAGCGTCAGCGCATCATCTGCGACGACATTGTCCGTCTTCAGCATATCGACCTGGTCGCCCGTAATCGGCGGCGGGCCGAGGACGGTGTGCAGCGGCAGGAACGGGATCTTCCAGATTGCGCCAAAGGTCAGGCCCATTGGCTTGGCGACAAAGTATGGCAGCGGCAGCGCATAGCGCTTGCGGTCGATCGTCTCGCCGATGAAGTCGTAAAGCTCATTGAAGGTGTAGGTGCGCGGGCCGCCGAGTTCATAGGTCTTGCCCTGAACATCGTCGCGGCTCACTGCAGCCGCGATGGCTTCAGCGACATTGCCCGCATAGACTGGCTGGAGCTTGGTCTTGCCGCCGCCAATGGCCGGAAGGAAAGGCGCAACGTTCGATACAGGATGGGCTGCCATGCCTGCGAACTTGTTGAAGAAGTCGTCTTCCGGCCCGAACACGATGGAGGGGCGCAGGATGACCGCTTCGGGGATCGCGTCACGCACGGCCTGTTCGGCAAGCGCCTTGGTGCGCGCATAATCGGACTCTGAATTTTCATCAGCGCCAATCGCAGAAATCTGGACGAAGCGCTTGATGCCCGCGGCAGCTGCGCACTCGGCAACTGTCTGTGCACCGCCAAGCTGGGCGGACTCAAAACTCTGGCGGCCTTTTTCGTAAAGGATGCCGACAAGGTTCACGACGGCGTCGGCACCTTCTATCGCGCGCTCAACCGAGAGACGGTTGCGGACATTGGCCTGCGCAATGTCGATCCATCCCGGAGGGCCCGCGAGACGCACATCGCCAGCAAGGTGCGGACGGCGCACGGCGATGCGGACACGGTAGCCTGCCTCGACAAGGGCGCGAGCCGCATAATGGCCGATAAAGCCGGAGCCACCAAAAAGAGTAACAAGACCTGTCGACATGAGCGCTGAACCTCTATTCCGCAGCCTGTTTGAAATGATCTGCGCCTTTCATCATGCCGTGACATGATTGTCCATGCGACGAAAGGCAAGCCATGTGTATCGCGCCTACCCGCCCTGGCGCAGGGATCGTTCGAGAACCTGTTGTGAGCCGAAGGCGAGGCGCAGGCGGTCCGTCGCTTCGGCGAGCGCGGTGCGGCGCTCTTCCACAAGCGATTCCTGCGAGCGCAGCTGTTCGACAAGCCGGCGCGAACTTCCATTCCGTTCGGCGAGGCTGACCGCGGCAAAGTCCACCGGCTCAGCCGGCGCCTGCAGGGCGGCACGCATGGCGGCAAGGTCGGTCTGCGCCCGCTCCAGTGCGAACTGGGCCTCGGCCATGTCCTGCTCGGCCCGCTGACGTTTCAGCCCGACAAGTTTCTTCAGGGCCGCCGCCGTTTTCTTCTTCATCGGTTTCACCGCGCCCCTCCCCTAGAGATGCTGACGCAGGCGATCGACGAAGCTGATGGCCGCGGCCACAGCAGCGAAGTGCTCGGTGTGGATTTCCTCGTCTATCTCCACGAGGCGGTAGATGGAGCGCGTCGCCGGTGGGTCGCGATAGATCGGGACATCATGGGCGTGTGCGACCTCACGGATGCGGGCGGCCATATGGTCGACACCCTTGGCGACAACGATAGGCGCGCGGTCGCTATCGGGCTCCCATTTCAGGGCAACGGCATAGTGTTCCGGGTTGACCATAACGACCGTGGCATCCTTCACATTCTGAAGCATCTGGCCCTTGGAGATTTTCTGGCCCTTCTCGCGGCGCTGCTGCTTCAGATGCGGGTCGCCTTCGCTGCGCTTCATCTCATCCTTCAGTTCCTGGCGGGTCATCTTCAGCTTGTTGGCGTGAAGCTGGCGCTGGATGAAGAAGTCGGCGCCGCCAAGCGCGAACTGGAACACACAGAAGATAATGATGATCGCCGTCACCTGGCTGAAGGTGAACTGGAAGAATTGCGACAGCTGGACGGCGCTGCTGGCGTAATAGTTTTCCACGAAGTGATAGAGGAAGAGCGACGCCAGAAGCCCCGCGAACAGCATCTTGGCGGTGTCCTTGCCGAAGTCGATCAGGCCTTTCGGACCGTACTTCTTTTTCAGGTTCTCAGCCGGGTTGAGCTTGTTCATGTCCGGTTTGATCGACTTGGTCGAGAAAGCCACTGCCCCCTGAACGATGACCGTTGCCAGCACCAGCACGACCAGAATACCGAAGAGCGGCAGGATCTGCATGAGGACGCTGGTCAGCCAGCGGCGCGACTGCGCACCGGTACCGGCAAAGATGTCCTGCGCATAGCTGTCGGCGTGATAGAACATGGCCGAAAAGTCGTTGAAAATGCCGCCTGCAAGCACGGTCCCGAATACGGCCGACGCGATGACCATGCCCAGCATGAGAGAGAAACTGGTCGCCTCTTTGGACTGGGCGACATTACCTTCCTTACGGGCCTGGCGTTTCTTCTGCTCTGTGGCCTCGAATTCCTTCTCGCCGCCACCGCTATTCTGGTCTTCAGCCATCCGGCAGTCCCCCTATAGCCAGCCGATGATGGACGGGACGCGGTCGCCCCACACCAACAGCATTGTTGTGATTGAGAAGGCGAGCAGCATGATGCCCGCGCCGATCATGAAAGGTGCGCCCACGAAGGCGACCATGAGCGAAGGAAGGGCCTTGTTTATGAAACCAAGGCAGATGTTGTAGAGCAGGTTCACCGCGACGAACGGCCAGGCAAGCATGATGGCGATGCCGAACGCTTCAAAGCCGCGCATGACGAAGAACATTGGGTCGATCAGGCCAAGCGCGCCGGCTGGAATATCGCCGTACAACGTCACCACCCGCGCGAAGACGCTGACATGATAGTCCATGCTGAGCAGGAGGGCAGCGCCCGCCATGGCGAGAGCGTTTGCCGTGATGGTCTGGGCTTCAGTCTCCAGTGCGATGCCCAGCATCTGCGCAAGACCGATGACCTGCGCGATGATCGTGCCCGTGATCGACAGCATCCAGATTGCGAGGCGAAGGAGCAGGCCGAAGAAGAGCCCGATCGTCGCCTCCAGCGCCAGATACCGGAAGAACTCGCCGAGGCCGGAGAGCACCGGAAGCTCGATCACGCCGCTGGCAGCCAGCGAGATGGCGAAGACGAGGATAATCATCGCCCGCACGCGAACAGGGACGGCCTGCTCGCCAACGCCCGGCATGAAGTAGATGATGAACCCCACCCGCGCCATGATCAGCATGACAGCGCCAATCCAGTAGACGGCCTGTCCAGATGCGAGCAGCGTATCGGGCATCAGACGACGCCGACGATGTAGGGTTTGCTCCTCGACCCGATCTCCTCATAGGCGAGGACAGAGTTACGGATGCCTTTGCTCGACAGGACCGTGTGGATGAAGCGGCGGCGACGGGATGTTGTCGCTATCGACGGCGTGACGCCCTTCTGGGCGTACTCGTTCAGCTTCTTCTGGATCGAGGTGGTGAGGTCGCCAAAGATATCCGGCGGGAGAGCGATGTCCGAGGCGCCGTCTTCCTTCGTGATCTCGTGGGCTGAGAACTGTTCTTCCCAGGTCGGGCCGAGCTGAAGCAGGGGCAGGCGACCATCGCCGTCCTGCAGGCGGTCCACGATCTGGAAGCCGAGGCGCTGGCGTACAAGCTCTGCGAGCTGCGGCGGGCTGGAGGTGCGCGCCTTCGCTTCGCCGACCGTCTCGATGATCAGGAACATGTTGCGGATGGAGACGCGCTCTTCGAGGAGGAGACGCAGCACGGCGAGCAGCAGCTCTGGCGTGACCTTGCCGGGGATGTACTCGTCGAGGAAGCGCTTGTTCGCGGCAGCACGCTCTGCATCCGTGAGGCGGGTCAGCGCGTCGAGCGTGTCCATCATGACGAGACGCGAGAAGATCAGCGAGAAATTGTTCTGGATGATCTCCAGCATGTGCGTGGCGAGCACTTCCGTCGCCTCGATTGCTGGAACGCCTGCAGCGGCCAGCTCTGCACTCTTGCCGGACGGCAGCCAGCGGGCGGAGGCCTGATAGACAGGCTCTTTCACGCGCTCTCCCTGAAGATGGGGCAGCTGCTTGTCTTCCATCAGCGCGAGTACGTTGCCAGGGCGAAGCGTGCCGCCATCGACCTTCACGCCCTGAATGCGGACACGGTAGGAATTCTTTGCCAGCGTCGGATTGTCCGTCATGCGGATCGACGGCAGGACGAAGCCATACTCTTCGGCGATGTAGCGGCGGATCTTGTCGACCCGGTTCTCAAACCCGTCAGCGCCCTGAAGCACGAGGGCGACAAGGTCGGGTGCGACTTCGAGGTGTATCTCGTCGGAATGGATGCTGTCGCCGATAACGACAGGCTCGGGCGCATCATAGGCGCTTTCCTGCGCCTTCTCGGCTTCCTTGCGCTTCTCGTGTTCGCGGATGAAGTAGGCCGAGGTACCGAAGACGCCGGCGGCAGCGATGAAGGGCAGGAAAGGCAGGCCGGGCATCAGGGCGAAGACGCCAAGCAGGCCCGCCACAATGTAGAGAACCGACGCATTCGCGCCGAGCTGGGCGAGAAGCGCAACGTCGATCGCGCCTTCATCCTTGCCTTTTGAAAGCAGAAGAGCCGCCGAGACAGAGATGATCACGGCCGGGATCTGGGAAACGAGAC
Source organism: Henriciella sp. (assembly GCA_012960415.1). GTDB lineage: Bacteria > Pseudomonadota > Alphaproteobacteria > Caulobacterales > Hyphomonadaceae > Henriciella. The sequence continues at coordinate 44,013 of DUBH01000021.1, forward strand.
CGTCGCCAACGGTGAGGATCGAATAGTTGTTCAGCGCTTCGGTGATGCTGAGACCATGCACGGCGATGCCGAATCCGATGCCGGCGAGCAGATTGAGCGCGGTTATCAGCAGGCCCGCAACCGCGTCGCCCTTCACGAATTTGGACACACCGTCGAGAGAACCGAGGAAGGAGGCTTCTTCCTGCTCTTTCTGGCGGCGGATCTTTGCTTCTTCATGGCTGATCGCGCCAACGGCGAGGTCGCTGTCGATGGCGAGCTGCTTGCCGGGCATCGCATCGAGGGCGAAGCGGGCGCCCACTTCTGCCATACGGCCAGCACCCTTCGTGATCACCATAAAGTTCACGATGATGAGCACGCCGAAAACGACGAGGCCGACGAAGAGGTTTCCGCCCATGATGAACATGGCGAAGCCCTCAATGACGTTGCCAGCCGCGCCGGTGCCGGTGTGGCCTTCGGAAATGATCAGCTTGGTCGAGGAGACGTTGAGCGCAAGCCGCAGGACGAGCGAAGCCAGAAGCACGCTCGGGAAGGATGAGAAGTCCAGCGGCTTCTCGATGAAGATCGCGGTCGTGAAGATCAGGATGGCGAACGCGAAAGACAGCGTCAGACCGATATCCATGACCCATGCAGGAACCGGTAGGACCATCACGAGGATGATCAGCATGAGCCCGACCGCCAGCAGCGTGGTCGGTTTCGCCAGGTTCAGAAGGCTCGCGGCGGGCATGGCTCGCCTACCCCGCTATTATAGGCAGAACGGAGTTGTTGAAGAAGTCGAGACAGAGCTGCGTCATGTAGCCAAGCGTCAGGAAGAAGACGACGACCACGGCCATGATTTTCGGCACAAAGGTCAGCGTCATTTCCTGGATCGAGGTCAGCGCCTGTAGAAGGCCGATCGCGAAACCAAGGATAAGCGTTACGGCAAGGATCGGCAGCGCCATGAGGGCTGCTGTCCAGAAGGCGCCGCGCAGGATTTCAAAGATCGCAAGCTCAGTCATATATGCCCGCCTAGACCGGCATCCGCAGGAGTTCCTGATACGCCTCGACGACCTTGTCGCGGATCGTCACGGCCGCATCGAGCGCGAGCTCTGCATTGGCGAGCGCTTCGACCATGGCGTGCGGGTCAGCGCCGGAAACGGCGGTCTGCATCGCGGTCTGCTCTGCCGCATCCATCGTCTGCTTGAAGTTCGCAAACCCTTCGGAGACGGCACTGGAGCCGCCCTGCGGCTTGGCCGCCTGGCTGGCCGCGTCCGCAGCTTTTACGTTGTTGAGGGCGGCATAAGCCGAAAAACCGATACCTGACATTTTCTATGACCCCCTATCGCTTGAGAACATCGAGCAGGGATTTGTACATCGTACGTGCCTGCTGGAATGAGTTGAGATTGGCCTCGTAAGACCGGTTTGCTTCGCGCATGTCGGCCATCTCTGTGACGACCTGCACGTTGGACATCGTGATATAGCCGTTTTCATCGGCCATCGGGTGGGCCGGCTCATAGCTGCGATCACCCTCGGTCTGGTCGAGCTGGATCCGCAGATTGCGGAACGCGTCGCCATTCTTGTCCACGATGAGCATCTTGCGCTGATAGCCCGGCGTGTCGGCGTTGGAGATGTTCTGCGACGTCAGGTCGATGCGCTCAGACTGAACGCGCATCCCCTGCATGGCCTGCATCATTGTTGCCTTGATCGAATTCATTCAACCTGCCCCCTATCGTCTGCCAAGCGCCGCTCTCAGAAGGTCGAGCGACTTGGTGTAAACCGTGAGCGCCATCTGATGCTGGTCCATTGCTTCGGCCGATTTGTAAAGTTCGTGCTCGATGCTCACCGAGTTGCCATTCGGCGATGTCGGTGTGCCGGCATCCTGAACCTTGAAGGCAGGCGACTGGCTGGAGCTGAGCGCGGTGCGCGAGAGAAAATCCTCAAAGGACTCCAGCTGGGTCGCGCGGTAGCCGGGATCGTCCGCATGCGCGATATTCTTGGAGGCGTGAGTCTGCGCTTCGGCGGCGTGGCGCGCCATTGCGCTGTACATCTTGAAGACATCCATATTCGAGAACATGGCACAGGCCCATCATGGTTAACTCTTTGCAAAGAGTGCCGGGCTACGTTGAATAAAAGGTTAATGAAAAGCGAGATTCTGTTTACGTAATGCAGTCAGCACGCGCACAGACACATGAACTCGTCCGCATCTGGGGCCGCGTCAGCGATGTCAGCCCCGGCAATGTTGGCATTACGGGCGTCAGCGCCCATGCAGGGCTTGGCAATGAAGTCGAGATCCAGACCCAGAGCGGCGCGGCCGTGCGCGGCGAGATCCTGAACATTACCGAAGATCGCGTCACCGCCCTCCTATTCGACGAGTCCGACGAAGTCCGCATTGGCGACCGCGCCTATATCGACCGGGAAGCGTCTGTCTCGCCCGGTGACCACTGGATTGGCCGGATCATCAATTATCGCGGCGAGATCGTCGACACGGAGAATGGCGCGCCCGAAACCCTGCCCAGCAGCCTGATGCGCAAGAAGCTGATTTCCAAGGCGCCGCCGAGCCATGTGCGCAAGGCCCTCGGGCCGCGCCTCAATACAGGGCTGATGATTACAGACACCGCCATCCCGATCTGCCAGGGCCAGAGGCTTGGCCTGTTTGCAGGCTCAGGCGTCGGCAAGTCGACCTTGCTTGGCGCGCTCGCAAACGGAGTTCAGGCCGACCGCATCGTCATCGCCCTCATCGGGGAACGCTCCCGCGAACTCAATGAGTTTGCGAAGGTCACCCTACCTGCAGAAGCGCGCGCAAAGTCCGTCATCGTGACCGCGACCGCCAGTGAACCGCCGGGTGCCAAGAAGCGCGCGGCCTATTGCGCCATGGCGGCGGCCGAGCACTTCCGCGATCAGGGCCACCACACGCTGCTGCTCTTTGATTCGATCACCCGCTTTGCAGAGGCGCACCGCGAAGTCGCGCTGGTCGGCGGCGAAGCGCCTGCGTTGCATGCCTTCCCGCCATCGACCGTCCGCACGATCGCCGAGCTTGCTGAACGCGCTGGCCCCGGACCGGAAGGCAAGGGCGACATCACGGCGATCTTCTCGGTCCTCGTCGCCGGGTCTGACATGGAAGAGCCCGTCGCTGACATGATCCGCGGTATTCTCGACGGCCACATCGTTCTCTCGCGCGATATTGCAGAGCGTGGGCGCTATCCGGCGATCGACGTCCTGAAATCAGTATCCCGCGCCCTGCCACGCGCAGCCTCTCCCGAAGAGAATGTGTTGCTCGCCGAGTACCGCCGGAATCTTGCGCTTTATGAAGAGCTGGCACCCATGGTTCGTGCCAACCTCTATGCGCGCGGCAAGGATTTGGCGGGCGACCGGGCCATCGACCTTTTCCCTTCGCTCGATGGGTTCGTGTCAGAACGGCATGAGGGCGATACCCAGGCCGCTTATGTGCGACTGGCTGAACTGCTGAGTGCTGGTCTGATGCAGGAACCGCCGCAGGACGTAGCGCCTCCGAAGGCGCCAAAGCCGCGCTAGAGCAAGCTTAAAAAGAGGTTCTGACTGGCGATTGCGCCGAAGCCCTGCCCGCCGCCGAGCAGTGTAAGGGCGGTATAGCCGGGGGTCATTGCGGACGGGCCATTATTGACCTTTTCCATCACATGAAACCGGCGGATGACCGCATTCACATTGTCCGGATCCGTCAGCTGCGACAGGTCAGAAATGCCAAACGAAGAGCGCAGCTTGTCGCGCAGGATTTCGGCCTGCTTTTCAATCGGCTGTTTGGAAAGATCCGATGGAAGGTTGAGTGCCGTTTCCAGCACTGCCTTTACGGGCGGATTGCCGAGGATGCGGTAGGCAATTGCGTCGTTCGATGAGCCCGTGCCTGCAATATCGACGATCTTCTGCTGATAGTTCAGGCTGAGGCGCATATTCTCATCGACATCGCCAACAGCGATGCGGAAGGCCGCCGTTTCAAAATTCTCCCCCAGCTGCTCGATCTTGTCGGCAGCGAGCGACAGCGTGCCGTCTTCGAAAGCAAAAGTCTGGGCAAACTTGGTATAAGCGGGGTTGTTCAGACGCTCGAGAAAGGTGCTGTCCGGTGTAGCCGCTTCTTCCAGAACCTTGCGGATGAACCCGCCCTTCCATTCCTCGCCGCCAAGGTCGAAAGCCGTCATGGTCACACGCAGGAGCCGCCGGTCCGACATGAAATCGTCCAGCGACACCGGCTTTGACAGCTTCTCGGTCATATAGGAGCGGTCATTCTTGACGCTCGCGCTATCCGAAAATGTTTCAAGCTGACGGTTGTAGGTGGACTGGAGAAAGCTCCAGCCGGCCAGGCCCGACATGGGGATCGCTAGCTGCACCATCGCGTATCAGGCCACCTTCGCCTGTTGCGGTTCGGTCATCGCATTCTTCAGGTGAGCGTGACGGAAAAGCTCGGCTTCCAGCTCGACCAGATTGCGCATGTGACAGAGCGCGGAATAGTGATTGCCCCGGCGCAGCATCTGGCGAAGCTGCGGGATCGCCTGCGGGTCGATGCCGCGGAAGACGTCTTCCAGGCTGTCGATTTCACGGAAAAGCGCTGGCAGGACGTTGTCCTCTTCAAGATCGCCCGTGATCAGCAGCTGGATGGCGTAGTAAACCTGTTTGACGGGGGTGTTCACCTCGTCAGGGCGCAGTGCATCGCGGCAGCGCAGGACGCGCGCGTTTGCGTCAGCAATTCTCAGGCTCGAAGGTTTGTCGCCATTTTCCAGCAGGGCGCCGTTGATGACGACTTTCTCGCCAGCGGCGAGCTTCAGTATCAGTCCGGACATTTAGGTAGCAGTCTCCATCTGGCTGGGGCCAACTTCGCCAGAAAGCCCCTTCATTATCGTTTCGTTGATCTCGACAAGATCAGAGATGTCGGTATCGCCCGCGAGCACCTGATAGCTGACGCGGCGCACCATTTCGGCGAGCGTCAGAAGGTTGGTGCGGAGGCTGTCGTCGAGCCCGTTTTCGGGGCTGACAAGATCCACGGAAAGAAGATGCCAGAGTTGGAGGTTGCGATCGATCGCATCTGCCCAAACGGCAGGAAGCGGCGCATCCTGCACCGCCACATCCTTGAGAGCGTTCGTAATTTCGCTGAACAGGGCAAGTTCGATCTGCTTGTCAGAAGCCGTGCGGCTGGTGACCGTGCTGTATGCCTTGTGCGCCAAATTATGCATGTGCCCTCACTCGTAACTGGTAGGTGAAACCGGGCGCCCCAAGGGACGCCCGGCCTCAATTCATCGTCCTTAACGGAACAGTGACAGCAGGGTCTGTGGTGCGCTGTTCGCGATCGAAAGCGCCTGGACACCAAGCTGTTGCTGAACCTGCAGAGCCTGCAGTTTTGCAGATGCTGCTTCGATATCCGCATCGACCATGGCGCCGATACCTGACTTCATCGAGTCGACCAGGTTCTGAACGAACTCCGTCTGGCCTTCGATCTGCTTCTGAGCCGAACCGAAGGTGGTCGCTGCCGTGATCGCCTTGTTGAGAAGGGTCTCGATTGAGGTCAGGGCCGCGGTTGCGCCGGTGGAGTCAGACACATCGATGTCAGCAAGGGCACCAAGGCCGCCAGCTGCGACTGCGACGTTGGTTGCACCAAGGTCGGAGATGCCGACCACTGCGTTGCCGCCGGTTGCCGTCAGGGTCAGGGTTGCGTCGCCCGTTGCCGGATCATCTGCTTCACCAACAGTGACAACAAGGTTATCGATGCTCTCGCCATCGAGCGCGTCTTTCAGGCCTGCGGCAACCTCATTGATCGTGTCGCCTTCAAGAGCGGTGTAGCTTACGCCACCCACGCTGAAAGTATCGCCGGTCGAAATCGTGCCACCCTTGATGGTCACTTCAATCGAGTCGTCTTCGTCGATCTGGGACTGCTCGAACGTGGTGGAAACAGTTGACTGAACGAAGGTGACGGCGCCACCAGTCGCTTCAATGGTCAGCGTGGAGTCATCGGCCGCAGTCGCGCCGTCAGAGCCGCCAAGCGTACCCAGGTTGACATTGGTCGGCGTGGCATCGGTGATTGCGTCACGCAGCTTACCAGCGATCGTTGCCGAAGTATCGCCATCTTCAGCCGTGACAGTAATGTCCTCGCCACCGATGGTAAATTCAAACTTGTCCCCAGCATTGATCGTGCCGCCTTTGATGGTCAGCGTTGCAGTATCGTCCTGTGAGATCTCGTCGCCAGTGTTACCAGCAACCGTGATCGTGCCTGGGTCGCCTGGATCCTTAGCGACATCGGAAGTTGTAGCGCTGTCCTCAGTGGACAGGTAACCTGCGTCAGTTGCTTCTTTGGCGGCTTCGTCGACAGCAGCCGTGGCCTGAAGGTCAACGCGGGAAACGTTGATGAAGGCTGGTGCAACGGCACCTGTGCCGTCGCGGTCAAGCGAAGCGAGGACTTTCAGGTCGTCGGTGCCCTTGAGCAGGTTCTGACCGTTCATCTGTGCGCCGTTGACGATGTTCGTGATCGTCGAACGGATAGCAGCAACGTCTTTCTGGATCTTCGCGCGGTCGCTGTCGTTGAGGTCCTGCTGGGCGTCAACGATCAGGTTCTTCATGTCCTGAAGGAGGCTGGTGATCTGCTCGGAAGAAGCGCGCGCAACACCAACGGTTGCGGAGCCCTTGTTGAGCGAAGACGAGATTTGTTCGAAGCTTGCGGCGTCGGTCGACATCACGGTCGAGATGGCCCAGACGGAAGCGTTGTCTTTTGCAGACGCAACCTTCTTACCCGTCGAGATTTCGTTCTGAACGGATTCGAGATTGCGGTTGATGTTGCGCAGGGTTTCGAGCGCAACCATCGAGCTATTGTTCGTAAGAATACTGGACATCAGTTATCCCCTTTTAAGTTCCAGATCGAGCCGGTGAGACCCGACCTCGAAGTTCCAACTCATGTCATCCTGACAGCAGGTATTTGTCCTGAACCAATCTTGGTTATGAGCCCTGATTACCGGACACTCATGGACAATCGGTTAACTGGCTCACGCTTTTTTTGCGTACCCACCAGTTGCCTTGGAGAACGCTGTTTTTTCCCCAGCCGCGGTGTAGGCGCCGACATAGGATTGGGCATTAGAATCGCTCACGCGCGTTACAGCCTGGCCGACGCCATTTCGTACAGCTGAAAAGAGGTCGGCATTCTCTGTCGCCAGCGTGACGATGCGCTCCATGCGGACTTTTACATCAGGTACATCGCGCAGGCGCGCAGGGTCGGCAACGAGTACATCGAAGGCCTGCATAGCCTCCATCTTTGGTTGAAGCAGGCCGCTCGCCTTGCCCGCCTTCCCTGCCTTGAGCGCTTCATGCTCTGCTTCAAGAATGTCGAGCAGATTCGTCAATACAGATTCCGGGGTGGCCTGCGCGCTCATCAGGTCTCTCCAACGTTTCTGGACATCTCATAAGCCTCGACCGCACGGTCGACGGCCCTGAAGCCGAGCGGGTGCTTTTCGGCCAGATCCTTGGCGATGGCCTCAACGGCAAACTGGGTGAATGCAGCTGCGCCTTCGCCGCCAACGCTGGAGAATGCTTCTTCAAGACCGGTATGCCGGAGCATTTCAGCCCACAGCATCTGCTCAAAGCGGATATTCAGCTCTGCATTTCGATCGCTCGAGGCTGGCGCACTGACTGTCTGCGCCGCTGGCGCACGAACGGGTTGCACAGGGGGCGTATAAGAAGACGCAGCTGGCGATGTCGCTGTCGGCTGGGCCGGTTGAGGCGTGCGCGAGGATGGTAGCGGCGGCGGAGCAGCCGCCTTGCGTCTTGCTGGCGCAAGCTGGTCCGCATTCGGCGTCAGTACTTTAAGAGGGATCATATTCTGCCTCCCTTCGATCAGCGCACCCGCTTGGCGGGCGGCAAGGATTTTTCTGCCAGCGTTAAATCCGCTTTTACCTGTGGTGAGGCAGATTTGGTTAAGAGAGCGCTAATCAGAGTTAACCAAGGACACTGAATGCCCGCATCCATTGGACCATTGGGCCCACTCCTGGCCGAACCGGCGCAATCGCGCAGTGAGCCTTCTGAGCCGGGCCGCGGCACTGCTTTCGCTAAAATCCTTGAAACGTCGGGCCGCGCTGGGAACGCTTCTGCGGAAGAAGAGCGCGATCAGTCTGACAGATCTGGCAATACTGCGGCGCTTGCCTTCTCTGCGACCACGCATGTGGCAACAGAAGATACCCCGGCTGAGGACACTGACGCGCCTGTCGAGGAGACTGCGGAAACCGCTGAACTCGTGAGCGGCGTTGCCCCGCAAGTTCCTGCCACGGCGAACATGGCTGATGCGGACGCTGAAGATATAGCCGAGGGCGATAGGCCGGCTGGAGAAGCCCTGACAAGCGAAGCTGCGGCACCAAAGACGGTCGCAGCGACGGCAGAGCTCCCGGCACAAAACGTTGACAGCGTTGAGACCACTGACAGTCTCCTTGCCAAATCAGACGCTGAAGCTGCCCATGCGGCACGCTCTTCTTCCATCGAAGCCGACACAGCATTGAATGATGACGCGACTGGCGATGCGAAAGCCCAACCCGCTCCGGTTGAGCCGGATGCCACGGACATCGGCACCGTGAGCCAGACGGCAACCGGAGACGTCGAAGCCACTGACATCGACGCGGAGAAGTTTGCCGAGCTCAAAGCCGAGAAGGCCGAGCGCCGCGACAATGCCGCCGCGATTGACGCCCAGCTTAAGAGCAATGAGGCACCGGGCCGTCCTGACCTCGTCATGGCCTCGCTGAATCCAGCTGCAAAGACAGAAGACCGCGAGGCGGGCCGTCTGAAGGACATTCCAGCGGCTGGCTTACCGGAACGCGCTGCACGCGCCGAAGCCATGGCAGCCAGCACGCCGCGCATGGAGCGGCCTGATACACAGCCGAGTATAACGATCCCGCAGGTTGCCGCTGACAATATGATGGAGAGCGCGTCTTTCCTGAGCGGCGGTCTTGAGATCACTGCGCAGGCAACGGATGCAGGTGATACCGGCAAGCAGGCCGCGACCCTCTCGCTTGCCGCAGGTGCAGCACCAGCGGCCGCCCCCATCGCTGCAACGACGCCCGCCGCGAATGCACCCGCCTTTGGTGCGATGATGGCGCCTATGCAGGCGACCGTCGTCGCTGCGCCTCAGGAAATCGTGGACATCGTCACCAACAAGCTGGCTGGCGGCGACAAACCCGACCGTATCCTGGTTCAGCTGGACCCGCCCGAACTTGGGCGTGTGTCGATCGAGTTCAAATTCGATGCGCAGGGCCTTCAGCAGGTCGCAGTGCGCGCCGATACACCAGAGGCCATGAAACAGCTACGCCTGCTGCACTTTGATCTCGTCCAGTCGCTGGAACAGCATGGGCTGTCGGCACGCGACATGACTTTCAGCGAAGGCTCGGCCAACGGGTCACAGAACCAGCAGCCAGCCGACTTTATCGACTACACCAACATTGCAGATGACGACGCCGCATCGATGCCGCCCCCTGCAATGCTGCAGACGCGCCGCGCCCCCATCACGATCGGGGCGAGCGGCCTGAACATCAAACTCTAGGAAGGAGTTTAGGAAATGAGCGTTATCAACGCAGCGCAGGCGACCCAGATCGCCCAGTCGGCGCAGAACACCCAGTCTGGTCAGGCGACGGGTTCGCAGGCCAATGAGAGCGGAAGCACCCAGTTCGTTGGCGAGGAGTTCAACAACTTCCTCAAGCTTCTGACTGCGCAGCTGCGCCACCAGGACCCGCTTTCGCCTCTCGATTCGACGCAGTTCGTCGAACAGCTCGCCTCCTTCTCGACGCTGGAGCAGCAGGTGCAATCGAATACCAGCTTGAAGAGTATGGCCAGCATGATTGGCGACCTGCATTCCATGTTCGCCAGCGAATGGCTCGGGCAGACGGTGACAGTCGAGTCCTCATGGGTGCCCTATTCCGGCGACCAGGTCGATTTCTCTTTTGACGCACCGAACGAAGCGACTGCCGCTGTGCTCACAATCGCAAATTCGGCCGGCGAAGCCGTATATAGCGACCGCCTCACGATTGATGATGAGCGTAAGAGCTGGGATGGCCGCTTCTCGAATGGCGGCGCTGCGGCGTCTGGTGAGATCTACCAGTTCGGCATCGACCTTTATGCAGGTGACACCTTCCTTGGCACAGTCGCCCCACAGGTACTGACCAAGGTAACTGACGTCGGCACGGAAAACGGTGAGCTGCGCATTGGCACTTCATCGAGCCTTTCAGGTGACCTCGGCCAGGTTCGCCGCGTCACCGAATAGGCATCAACTTTTCAGGAATTCAGCTTACGAAGCAGCGCACTAGATGTGCTGCTTTGCCATATCCAGAATAAGCACGTTCTCGAGACCGCTCGGGATGACTTCCCGAAGGTTTGCCAGAATCATTGAGCGGATCGTCTCATAGTTCTCGGGATCTGTAAGGTCGCCGAGCGCAACGCCTTCATTGGACAGGCGGATGAGCGTGCTCATGATGTTGTCGCGGAGTTTCGGCTCCATGCCGTAAACCTGGTTGGCGACAGATTTGTCGATCTCGAGATTGAGATTGATAATGACAAGGCTGTCGACCCGCTCACCCTGCGTGACAGGTACCACGAATTCGCGGCTGAACTTGAAGTACTCTACGTCGCCGGACATGCTGGCGTCAGATTTGCCGCCATGGCCACCGCCGCCGCCGTGACCACCGCCTTTGGCTTCGCCGTGACCAGATGCTTCGGCCTCATGCCCGTCAGAACTGGCGGCAGCCCCGCCACCAGACGAGAACGCGCCCTTCATGAAGAGCGCGCCACCCGCGCCGAGGACGACGAAAATGGCAGCAATAATGGCGGGAATAATCTGCTTCATGTCAGCTCGGCTCTAGAATGGAACAATGGTGTCCAGGAGTTTGGGCACGAGGCCCGCGCGCACAGGCTCTGTCGCCTGTCCTGAACTTACATAGGAAAGCTGGGCGTCAGCGATCTTCTCATAGGTCACCGTATTCATACGGGTGATGTCCTGCGAGCGGATGACGCCCGTGACGGTGAGGACCCGGACTTCATTGCTGACACGGGTGCGCTGATAGCCCTGAATGACGAGGTTGCCGTTCGGCTCCAGTCCGATGACTCGAGCAGCAAGACGGAAGGTAACCTGCTCGGCCCGGTTGATTGCACCGCTACCATTGAGCGCGGAGTTGCGGCTGTAATCGATACCTGGCGAAACGCTCGCCCCACCCGGCAGGACGCCGTTTGCCCACTCCGGCAGACCGAAGAGCGCATCGAGATTGAAGTCCTGATTGGTGCCTCGCGTGCTTTGCAGCGAGTTCTGCATGCTGGCCTGATCGTCCATTTCGACGACGACCGTGAGCAGGTCACCCACTGACTTTGCCCGGCGCATGCTGAGCAGCGAATTGGCCGAGGTCGTCCAGAGTGAATTGGTGTCGTTGTTCAGCGGCGCCTGAGGAAAGGCCGCCATGGTCTGCACCGGCGGCGGGCTCGCAGGAGGGGCCGCCATCATGGCCTGCTGGCTGGACGGCGAGGAGGCGCAGGCAGCGCAACCAAGCGCGACCATGGAGAGGAGAAGTGTCGTCTTCATTGGGCCAGCACCCATCCACCCGACTGGACGACGCCAGACACCATCTTGCGGGAGTTCGTATTGATGAGAGAGACCGTATCATTGAGGCCGCCCTCTTCCATCGCGCGTGCGGTGGTCGAGATTTCGAGACCGCCCCGGATGTACTTCACGGTGACGACCTGATTGCGTGTCACGAGGCGCGGTGACTGGGTATTTTCCAAGGACACTTCGCGCCCGGCATAGACCGTGCGGCGAACTTCGCGGCCGATCAGGGGGCTGTCGAAGACTGGCGTGCCGTCTTCTGTGACAAGCATACCCGGCGTGATGACCTCGCCGGAGCGGATGACGTCTTCGGCAACGATTGAACCGGAGGCGGTGAGCGCAAGCATGAAACCGCCTGCGAGTGTAGCGACAATGCTCATCGGACTACCTCACTCTCGTCGTGGCGGCGAGCATCTCGTCTGCTGCCGTGATGACTTTGGAGTTCAGCTCGTAGCCGCGCTGTGCCTCGATCAGTTCAGAGATTTCCTGAACGACGTCGACGCCAGAGTCTTCAAGATAGCCCTGACGGAGAATGCCCACCCCTTCAGTGGCAGGAACCAGCCTGTTCGGCGCGCCGGAGGCTTCGGTCTCGCGGAACATGTTGTCGCCCATGGCCTCAAGGCCCTTCTCGTTCACGAAGCGCACCAGGGAGATCGTGCCAATGGCCTGTCCCTGTGTCTCGTTCGCGAAGTAGGCAACCACTTCGCCATCACTGCTGATGGAGATACGGCGTGCATCCTCTGGAATAGTGATCCCGTCGGCGAGCTCGAAACCGTCCTTGGTCACGATCTGGCCTTCGGCGCTGCGGTTCAGCTTTCCATCGCGTGTGTACGCAGACTCCCCGGATGGCAGCTGGACTTCGAAGAATCCGGTCCCGTCGATTGCGATATCCAGTTCTGATCCAGTCTGGCGCATTGAGCCCTGCGTGATCTCCATCGAGACCGACGATGGCTTCACCCCCGTGCCAAGCTGAATGCCGGCGGGCACGACCGTGCCGACCTGCGAGGAGATCGTCCCTGGCGTCAGATACTGTTGGTACATGAGATCGGCGAACTCTGCCGTGCGCGGCCGGTAGGCGGCCGTGCTCATGTTGGCGATGTTGTTCGAGATGACGTCGACACGTAACTGTTGTGCCGCCATGCCCGTGGCTGCGATCTGCAGTGACTTCATAGGGTCCTCCCTTGATCCACGTCCTGTGCGTTAAAGCTGCCGTAAAGTGCTGATGAATTTGGCAATTCGATCATCTTCACGTTCGATAAGCGCCTGCCCGGCTTCATAGGCGCGCTGCACTTCAATCATGCGCGCGATCTCTAGCACCGGAGAGACGTTTGACTGTTCGAGAGCGCCCTGCACCACGCGGGGCTCCTCGACAGGCTGGAAGCCATCCTCGGCCGCGAACATGGCATTGCCGACGCGGCTGAGCTGGCCTTCTGGCTGGACAACGCCAACCTGATCAATGATCTGGCCATCGAAGGAAATCGTTCCGTCGCCGGCGATGCTGACATTGGTCGCTTCTTCCGGAATCTGGATGGCGCCGCCGCCTGCATTGAGCACGCGAAGGCCGGTATCTGTGATGAGCTCTGACTCAGCATTCAGCTGGAAGTGCCCGGCGCGCGTCAGGCGCTGGCCCTGCGGCGTCTCGACGAGAAAGTAGCCTTCGCCCTGAATGGCAAGGTCGAAAGTGCCATTGGTAAAGCGAAGACCGCCCTGCTCCAGGTCGAACTCGTGGCCTGCCAGCGTGCCCATGGACAGATCTGCAAGATTGTTGCGCGTCCCGGCGATGAATTCGGCGAAGATGGCACGGTCTGACTTGTAGCCCGTGGTGCTGGCGTTGGCGAGATTGTTGGCCACGACCTGCATCTCACTCATCAGGCCGGTCTGGCGGGCTAGGGCGGCGTAAATTGCGTTCGACATCAGCGAACCTCCGTCGGAATTGGCCCCAGGGACTCGCGCAGGCGCTCAAGCCGTGAGGATACATCGGTCAGCGCGATTTCACCCTCAGGTGACGCTTCAGGGGCAGGACGCGCTTCAGACACACGAAGCGCGCGGATCTGGGTGTCTTCGTCACCGCTTCTCGCGGCGATGGTGTAGAAGCGCTGTGGCACGATCCAGTGACCTGCGGCCGCGTCCGCTTCGATCAGCATGAGAGCGGTGTCGATATCTTCGGGGATGCCTCTGGCAAACCGATTGAATGCCTCGCGATCACCGCGATTGATGGCATCGATCAGCGCGATCTTGCGCATGGCAACACTGTTGGGATTTTCTTCGATAAGCCGGGCCAGCGTCACTTCGTCCTTGAGCCGGAAGGCGAGCTCAGCCTGCGCAAGGTCAAGCGCGGCGTCATGCGTGAGGCGTTCAGACAGTTTCGAAGACATGGATGGCAGGCCAAGATTGGCCGCGATGGCGGCGGCCCGGGCAAACCGCGCCTCGGTGCCGTCGCGATCGGCCAGAAGGTCTTCACCTTTGATCAGCGCGTCCATTGCCTTCAGATTGATGAGGAAGGCATCGCTATGAAGGTCTTCATCGACCATTGTTTCGTAATGGGCAGCAAGGCGCTGACGCGCTTCCGGGCTAGCCGCCGCAGGCACTTCGGCGAGACGCAGCGTAAGGTCATAGCCGACAGCACTATTCAGATCATGCAGGATGAGCTCGAGGTTTTCTGAAACCGAAGCTTCTGCAGGCAGGTTGCCAAGCTCGTTGATGTAATAGTCCACGATCTCTCGTTCGAGATCGCTCGAGACTGCCTTGCCATCACGACGAAGGGCTGCGGCCGCTTCATTGCGGTACTGGGCCCGGCGCAGATAGGCGCGAATGTCTTCTGCGGCACTGGGTGAGCCCATGGACAGGCGTTGCAGCGCCTTCACGAATTGCAACTCATGGCTCTGCGCGATTTCTTCAGCCGTGAAGCTCGTCATCAGACGCTCCGACAGGATCGGGCGGTCGAGACGGTCGAGGGCCGGTATTATGATCAGGGCCGCGTCAGCCCGGAGACGCAGCGGCAGCGCGCGGAAGTCAGCGAAATGTTGCGCAAGCAGGTCGGCGCCATTTGCATCATTGGATTTCAGTTGCCCGACTGCAAGCCAGACATTGTCCGATGCAGAACAGCTCGCAACGTCGCGAAAGAATGACAGGTTCGGCCGGGCGTCCCGGTCCAGAAGATCAGTGAACAACCGCAGCGCCACCCCGCCCTGCCCGTGATCTCCAGAAATCTCGGCGCGGGCTTCGGCAATCATGCCGAGCGAAAGATAGGCTTTCGCCATCAGACGGCCCAGCGCTGTCGTGCGCTCTTCGCTCTCGAGATAGCCGCGCCACTGGGCAAGGTCGCCGTAGGACACAAAGTCAGAGAATTCTGAAAAATCGAAAGGCGAGGTTTCAGGGCAGAGATAGTCGACTTTTGTCTGGGCGGCAGCCAGCGGCTCAGCTGGCGTGAGCTCTTCTGCGGCCTCAACCGCTTCTGGCCGAATGTCTCGCGGGGTTTCGCCTTGCGCTCGCTGATCTGCCACCGGCGCAGGTTGCGCTTGCTCGGACTGGGGCCGGGCCGGTCTCAGTAGGCCTTCATTGATCGCTTCCTGAACGAAGCTGTCGAGCTGGGTAGGCAGTCGCTCGATTTCGTCGGGCTGACCAGACACGATCGGCGGCTCCTGCTGAGCAGAAGCCGCCTGCGCCAGTAATGCAGCGCCAAAACATATGCTCGCGAACTTCTTCAAGCTGCCTGCTTCAGCCCCCTCAATGCTTCTTCAATTTCGTTGAAGGATGGCCGCACCCGCGCTGGCGCATGGCGTCTTGCCACCTCGACGCAGATATTGACCGGGTTCTTGTGAAGATTGGAGACAAGCATCTCGCCGATCATAGAGTAGAAGAAATGCTCCTCGGTCCGGAGGGCTTTGACGCGGGCAGCGAAAGGACCAACGAGACCGTAAGCGAGGAACACGCCAAGGAACGTCCCGACAAGCGCGCCGCCGATCATGCCGCCAAGAACCTCAGGCGGCTTGTCGATGGACGACATGGTCTTGATAACGCCGAGCACAGCCGCGACGATGCCGAGTGCCGGGAGCGCGTCCGCCATGTTCTGGAGCGCATGGGACCCGGCGAGCTTGTCCTCGTGCAGGCTTTCCAGATGCTTTTCGAGCAGTTCCTCGACCTGGTGGACATTGTCAAAGTTCATCAACATCGACCGGATCGTGTCGCAGATCATGTTGATGGCGTCCTGATCCTTGAGGATTTTCGGATAGCGCTGAAAGATCGACGACTGTTCCGGGTCCTCAATATGCTGTTCGATGTCGACCGGGTTGGTGCGCAGGACATTAAGAAGCTCCGACATGAGGCAGAGTAGGTCCTGATAGTCGGCCTTCTTCCATTTGGAGCCTGTGAACGCAGCAAGCACGTCCGCGCCCGTCTGCTTGATCGTGCCGAAATCGTTAGCCGCCAGAAGCGCGCCAATGGCTGCGCCGCCGATCATCATGCCTTCGAATGGAAGCGCATGGGTGATGATCTCCATGTGTCCGCCAGCCAGAATATAGCCGCCGAAGACCATGCCGACCGTCACCAAGATGCCCAGTATTGCGTTCAACTCATCCTCCATCGCGCCGTAAAAGGCGCGGATATTTCCCTCGTTCAGGCGCCCGATAGCTCCTGAACGAAACTTTCCAGCAGGGGCGAAGTCAGCTTTATGGCGCGTCTGTCTTTCCAGTTGCCTAATTCAGCCTCACCGATTTCCACAGGTCCGGTCAGTGTCTCTGCGTGGAGGTAAAGCTTGCCCCCCTCCGCATCGGTCAGCGGTAGTACCTGGCCAACTTCGAGGCGCGAGCAGTCGGCCACCGTGATCGGCAACTTCGCAAGCACAGCGTCCAGCCCAACGCTGGAGCGGCGGATCGACTTGATCAGGTTGGACTTGTTGACGATCGGTTTTGGTTTCGCGCTTGCGGCAACAGCGCGGTCAAGCCGCTCGGCAAGCGCGGTCAGGCTTTCGACGTCATAGTAAAAATCGAGGCGGCCTGTAGGTTCGACATCGCCGCGTCCGAAAAGGTTGACCGTTATACAGACCAGCTTCGGCCCATCGAGGAATGGCTCAGGCAGGCCAGCTGGATCGGCGACCATGTAATCTTCCGGAAGCGGAAGGCCCGCTGGCACGGCGCGAGCCAGATCACTCATCAGCCGGCGGACAGGCTTGTCACACATCAGCCGCAGGAAAAGCGGTGGTGCGATCTCAACATGGGACAGGTCTTCCTTGAGGCGGCGCGCGACAAAACGCTCTGCGAGCGAGGCACCGAGAGAGATAGCGTGAAGACCGCCCGTCCCTCTAGGTAAACAAATATAGCCGAATTTTTCACGAATGCGGACTTTGGCCTGTTCGAGGTTACAGAGGGCCTTGGCCCCGATCTGGGCCTTCATTTCGAAGCCGAGGGCCTCTTTCAGCCACGTCTCGCATCCCTTCGACATGGCAGCCCAAAGCGGCTCACATTGCAGGAGGGACGGGGGTAATCCGCCCGCTGACCTCATCATTTTGAGCAATGTTTCCGACACGCCAGCCCCTCAGCCGATTGGCTATTTCTCCACAGTCCGGTGTCGGTGGATTTGGTAAACGTTTCGTTAGAGAAGCCGCGCCAATCGCCACCCCTGGCTAGACGAAGCGTCAGCGTCTCTCTGCTATTGGAGATGCTGAAACTGCAGAAAGCGGGTCTTCTCATGGCACAATCGCCGTCCGACGCTCACCACGTCACGATCATCAAGCGCAAGAAAGTCGTTAAAGGCGACGGGCACCATGGCGGGGCCTGGAAGGTCGCATACGCCGACTTCGTGACCGCTATGATGGCGTTCTTCCTGCTCATGTGGCTGCTCAATGCGACGACCGAAGACCAGCGCAAGGGCATTGCCGACTATTTCAACCCGTCCATTCCTGTGAGCCGTGTGTCCGGCGGCGGCGCCGATGGCCTCAATGGCAGCTCGCTCATGGCGGACGATTCTGCGGTAAAGGTCGGTACCGGCGCAACAGGGATAGGCGACGGCCAGTCGATGGAGCAGCTGCGCCATACCGACATACAACGCGATCTTGAGGAAATGCGAGAGAAGCTGGGCGAGGACCCGGAACGGCTGTCAGAGCACCTGATGGTCAAGATGACGCCGGAAGGCATTGTGTTGGAGATCGTTGATTCCGAAAGCCGTCCGCTGTTCGAGCTGGGCCGTAGCGAACCAACGCCTCTCATGACCAATCTGCTTGATGCTGTGTCAGGTTCGCTCAACGCGTTTGAGAATGACGTGAAGATTGTCGGCCACACTGACGACAGGCCATTTCGCGGGGCGGCAGGCTATGACAACTGGCGCCTGTCTTCTGACCGCGCAAATACCGCCCGTCAGCTCCTCGCTGCAAATGGCTTCCCGGTCGAGCGCGTCAGAGAGGTTTCAGGCCGGGCAGATACCGACCCGCTGGTGCCTGGTGACCCATCGGCTGCACGCAATCGACGCATCTCGATCACCATCATGACAGATGCCCCGGGGCCCGCCGCGAGCTAATTATCCGTCTATTAAACATTCAGCTCCACTTTCAGAGGAAATCTGACAAAGGAGTTGTCAATGAGTATCTCTTCGTCCCTGAATGCAGGAGTAATGGGGCTGAATTCAAACGCGAGCCGTTTGTCCACGATCTCCGACAATATCGCGAACTCTTCGACTTACGGCTACAAGCGCAGCGTCGCAGACTTTTCCAGCATGGTCATCCAGAAACAGGCCTCCGCCTACGCGGCTGGCGGTGTGACCGTGAACACCTTCAAGGATATCCAGCAGACCGGCTCGCTCATCAATACGGGCAACTCGACCGATATCGCAGTCGGCGGCCGCGGCCTCCTGCCAGTGACCGATGGTGCTGGCGTTGGTTCGCTGGCATCTGAACGCGAGCTCATGCTGCTCCCGACCGGCTCTTTCTACGCCGACGAGTCAGGCAACCTTCGCACCCAGAGCGGTATGTTCCTGCTCGGCTGGGCCGTTGATAGCGACGGTGGTATCGGCACGGTTAGCCGCAACAGCGGTGCAAACCTGCAGCCGGTGAACATCTCGGCTTCTCAGTATGTTGCTTCGCCAACTTCCCGGATCGATCTTGGCATCAACCTGCCAGCAGACGCGACGCTCGCAGGGGCGTCCGGTCAGGCATATGATCTGCCGATCGAATACTTTGATAATATCGGCCGTGCCCAGACCCTGTCGCTGTCCTTTGTCCCGAACGTTCCAGCTGACGGCGCGACCAATCAGTGGACTGTGCAGGTCTTTGATAGCGCGACTGGCGGCACAGACCCGATTGCAGAGCTGACGCTCGACTTCACGGACGCTGTCGACCAGGGCGGCCGCCTTGACGAGGTCGCCCCTGCCGTTGGAACCGTTTATGACGAAGACACGGGCATCATGACCCTCAGCCTGCCTCATGGCGACGTCGATGTGATGGTCGGCAAGCCAGGCGGCACGACTGGCGTCACACAGCTGTCTGCCCCCTTCTCGCCAACCAATGTGACCAAGGACGGCGCACCGATTGGCGACCTTCAGTCCGTCGAAGTCGATGAGAAGGGCTTCCTGCAGGCTGTCTATAACTCCGGCTACCGCCGCGCACTCTACCAGATCCCGGTCGGCGACGTGCCGAACATGAACGGTCTGCGCGCCAAGGACGGTCAGGCTTTCTCCGTGTCGGCTGAAAGCGGCAACCTCTATCTCTGGGACGCTGGCACGGGTCCTGTCGGTGAAGTTGCAGGTTACTCCCTGATGGAGTCGACCACCGACATTGCAGCAGAACTGACCGACCTCATCGAAACGCAACGGGCTTATTCGTCGAACGCGAAGATCGTCCAGACGGTCGATGAGATGCTTCAGGAAACGACGAACCTGAAGCGCTAGACCAGTCGCTGAGCGCGGGGGCTAACCCTTGAGTCTGTCAAACGCCATCAACACCGCCCGCACCGGTCTACAAGTGACCGGCCTGCGGGCGGATATGGTCGCAACGAACGTCTCGAATGCGACAACGCCGGGCTATGTCCGGCGTTCGGTGCTTGTCAGCGAGCAGATGACGGTGACCAATCCATCCGGCGTGCGGGTGGATGGTGTCGGACGCGCTGCGAACGATCCGCTGACGACGCAGCGCATGGCCGCCGGCAGCGATCTGGCCCAGGCAAGCGTGATGGCGTCCACTTGGGCGTCTCTCTCAGCCCGCCTTGGTGACAGCGTCGACGGCACCGGCCTCTTTTCAATGATGTCGGACTTTGAGTCCGCACTTGCCAATGCAGCCGGGACACCGGAATCCCAGGCCAACCTCAACGCCATCGTCGACTCCGTTCGCGCGCTGGCGTCCGAATTCAACAATCTTTCAGATTTTGTCGCCTCAGAGCGCATTGAGGCAGACAGGGAAATCGCAAGCGGCGTCGACACTGTTAATGATGCGCTGAGACAGATTCAGGCGATCAACTCGCAGCTTGCGGGCACCGACAGGACATCGGGCAAAGCCGCTGCCCTGATGGATGAGCGCCAGCGCTACGTCGATACGATCTCGGAATTCGTGCCTATTCAGACCGTCCAGCGCCCGGCAGGCGCAATCGATGTCATGACCAAGGAAGGCGTATTCCTTCTGGCGGGCAGTGCGCGCGAGATTGAATTTTCGCCTGCCGCAGCTGTCGGCCCTGGCGACGGCATCGATACTGGCGCCCTTTCGGGCATCAAGGTCGGAAACGTGGATATCACGCCCGGCGCGGCCTCCTATGGCGCGATCTCCAGCGGGCTTTTCGGGGCGCTCTTCACGCTTCGTGACACTGACCTCCCCGCCTTTCAGGAACAGCTCGATACGGTCGCAAGCGATGTGATGGCGCGACTCGACAATGCAGACCTTGCGGGCGGTGCCAATACCAGCCTGCTGATCGATACCAATCCGACTGCTGGCGCGGGTGTCGCCGCCCGGATCTCTATCAACCCGCTGATCGACCCCCTTCAGGGCGGCCAGCTATCGCTCCTCCGCGACGGGCTCGACGCCGTCGATGTCGGCAATGCAGGCAATGGCAGCCTGTTCAATGCCATGCTGGATGCGATGACCGCCAACCGCTCTGTCAGCAGCGGCGGCTTCCAGGGCAGCTACACCGCTACGGGCCTCGTCGCAGGCTTTGCCTCGCGCACCGGCCAGATGAGGGTCGCAAGCGAAGGGGTGCAGGCCTCTACTGCCGCACAGCACTCCATCATGGTCGAGGCCGAGCAGAAGCAGACCGGCGTCGATGTCGATGAACAGATGCAACTCCTTCTTCAGATTGAGCAGGCCTATGCCGCGAATGCACGCGTCATCGAAGTCGCCAATCAGATGATGCTCAGATTGATGGAGCTCTAGGATGATCAACAAATCCTACCTCTCAAATTCCATCACGACGCAGCTCAGCCGCGATATCCAGTCGATCCGTGAGCGGATCGACCGCACCTCCAGCGAGGCTGTGACCGGGCGCACCGCCGACCCGACGGCGCACCTGTCCGGACAGATCGGTAAGGCGATGGTCGCCAATGACGTGCTCAACAAGATTGATCGCGACACCAGCCTCCTGCAGATCCGCGAGAGCCGCCTCGACATCACCCAGCAGAGCCTGTCGCGAATGCAGGAAGGCCTCGCCGAAATTTCCGTCCGCGCTCTCGACAGTCTCAGCGCAGGCTCGCCTGTTGAGCGTACCGCGCTCGCACAGGATGCGCGCGCCCAGCTTGATAGCGCCCTGATCGCGCTAAACTCGCGACATGGCGAACGCTTTCTCTTCTCCGGTGATGCCACCGACAAGGCACCGTTCGGATCGCCTGAGGACTTCATGACGGACCTGCGCGCAATCGCAGACGCCGCCACCGATCAGGCCGATTTCGACGCAAGGCTCGATGCCTATTTCGATCTCGACACGGGCGACTTCGCCAATGGATTCTATCGCGGTGCCAAGACAAGTTCGGACGGGGACGCCGTCACAGGTCTCGACCCCGCGATCATCCGGACGCTTCGCAATCTTGGTGTGCTTGCCATGGCAGGTCCGGGCGACGGTCTCGACAATCTCTCGACGCCCGAAGCCCTCGGCGTCATTTCCGCGTCGGCCGACAGCCTCGTGCAGGCGGACGCCGCGCTGACGCAGCTGCGCGCCGCAAACGGCATCCTGCAGGAGCGCGTCGCCACCGGGCTGAACAGCCTGGCAAAGGAAAAGGTCGTGCTGAACAGTCTGCTGGAAGGCATGACCTCCCGCGACCAGTACGAAGCCGCCGCCGAACTGAAAGCCCTCGAGGCCAGTCTTGAAGCCTCTTACATGCTGACCGCGAGACTTTCGCAGCTCAGCCTCATGAATTTCCTAAGGTGATCTGATGAAGCCGATCCTCGCTCTTCTCGCCCTCGCAGCCCTTGCCGTTACGGCCCAGCCGTCCCTGCAGGCCGACGCGCAGACACGCATCCGCGATGTGGTCGATGTCGAAGGCGTCCGCCAGAACGATCTGATCGGCTACGGTATCGTGGTTGGCCTGAATGGCACCGGCGACTCGGTGCGAAACTCTCCGTTTACCGAGGATTCGCTCACCTACATGCTCGAGCGGCTGGGCGTGAACGTGCAGGGTGAAGACATCAAACCTGACAATGTCGCCGCGGTGCTTGTCACCGCGACGCTGCCATCCTTTGCCCGCAACGGCTCAACGCTGGACATCTCTGTGGCCTCTATCGGCGACGCCGAGAGCCTTGAAGGCGGCACGCTGGTGCTGACCCCGCTCAAAGGCGCCGATAATGAAGTCTATGCCGTCGCACAGGGCAGCATTGTTGTCTCTGGCATCGATGTGAAGGCAGACGGTGCACGTGCCCGTCGCGGCACGCCGACCCAGGGCGCCATCCCGAACGGCGCACGCGTCGAACGTGAAATTCCCTATCAGTTCAATGACCGCAACTCGCTGGTCCTGGCCCTTCGTGAACCAGACTTCACGACCGCCGCCCGTATTGAAGACACGATCAATGCCGCCATCGGTTCTCCTGTCGCCTATACACGCGACCCCGGCACAGTCGACATCGACCTTCGCAGCCTTCAGGGTTCACCTTCGCGCGTTCTCGCCAGCATCGAGAACCTTCCGATTGAAGTCGCTGTGCCCGCACGCATCGTGATTGACGAGCAGTCCGGCACAATCGTCCTTGGCAAGGATGTCACCATTTCGCGTGTTGCCATCGCGCAGGGCGACATCTCCATCAAGGTGACGGAGACGCCAGTGGTCTCACAGCCGAACCCGTTTGCAGACGGCGAGTCGATCGTCCTGCCACGCTCGCAGATCGAGATCGGCCAGACCGGCACGCGCAATATCGCAACGCTCGACGCCAATGTTACGCTCTCGCAGCTGATCGCAGGCCTCAACGCGCTCGGTGTGTCCCCACAGGAAATGGGCGACATCATCCGCACGATGAAGGCGGCAGGCGCTTTGCACGCAGACCTGATTATCCAGTAGGTAAGCGGCCACTAGAGCAAAGGGCGAACTGCGTTCGACCGGCTTTTGTCCTACCCAGCTGTCGCCGGAGCTTTCTCAAGCGTTATAAGTCCGCGGCGCTTCATCGACATGAGCGTCGTCAGGAAAGTGCGCTGCGTGGCTTCAGGGTCCTCGACCGGCTTGCGGTTCGGATCAGTCAGCGCATCGCGGTACTGAACGGCGAGGCGCGAAGAGATGTTCTCAAGCAGATAGTCCTGCACACGCTGCGCCGGACCCGTCAGGGTCGCCAGGACAGGCACCAGCTCATCCTCACCCAGTTCCTTGAAGATAACCGGCACAGACTGGCGCGCCAGGATCTCTGGCAGACCTTCGATCGTGAACATGACTTTCTCGATGCGCTCGAACTTGTCTTCATGTTCGGTGCGGATGAAGGACATGATACGTGCGCGCGTATGGTTCGGCAGCAGGCTGAGCAGCTCGCCAACGGACTCTGCATTCCCGCCGCCTTCATCTTCGGTCGTCTGAACCTGATTGAGGAATTCGATCTCGACCATCTGGGCGACGACATCCTCGATCTCGCTATCGACATCCTCGCCGCCAACAAGATATCCGATCGTGCTGTCCAGCATCGGCTCCTGCAGGTGCCCGACCACTTCTGAGGCAAAGGCTACGTCGAGCTTGCGCAGGATGATTGCACTGATATTCGCTGTCAGCTTCGACAGATAGGCCGCCACGACGGCAGGCTTGCGCGCTTCAAGACGCGTCCAGACATCGCTCGACTTCGAGACAGGCTGGGGCTTTGGCATTTCGACATTGCCGAAAACGATATCGGCGCGATTTTCATCAAGGAAGCTGGAAACGATTTCACGCGCGCGTTCGCGCCCGCCGCGGAAGGACCCGTTGGCTGCACGCAGGGCCTGGAGAAAGTCCATGACGATCTCAGTAAGCTCTTCGCGGCCAAGATAGGACACGGCCTCCAGCTCATTTGCGACCTGCGCAAGCGAAGCGTTGTCCAGCTTTTCAACGATAGGACGGGCGGCCTGCTCTCCGAGCATGGCGATCACGACAGCCGCACGCCTTGCCGGAGGGATCGCGCCAACCTTGCCGGATGCTGCGCCGCCTCGGGCGCGCATCTGGGTGACGTTCGATCCGGGCTTTGTCGCAGCCTCGCTCATCCGGCATATCCTCTTACCAGTGCCTCGGTGATCTTCAGCCAGCCATCGGCCAGCACGAAGAACCCGATCTTGAATGGCAGCGACACAACGGTGGGCGGAACCATCATCATGCCGACGGCCATGAGGACAGACGCTACGACGAGATCAATAACAAGAAATGGAAGAAAGATTACAAATCCGATCTGAAATGCATGTTTAATTTCAGAAAGCATGAACCCGGTGGCTAGCATCGAGAAAGCCGGTTCTTCGCCTTCGACCATCGGCCGGTTGAGCGCATCGCCCAACACGCTGAGTGTCCCCGGCTCGACACGCGCGGTCATGAAGGTGCGGAAGGGATCGGTTGTCTGCTGCCAGGCAACGGCCTCATCAATCGTGCCGTCGATGTATGGAGAGACGCCATTCGCCCACGCCTGGGTGAAGGTGGGCTCCATGATGAAGAAAGTAAGAAAGATGGCGAGCGCCATCAGCATCATGTTCGGAGGGGCCTGCTGAACGCCGAGCGCCTGCCGGATGAAGGAAAACACGATGACCAGAAATGGCAGGCAGGTCACCATCATGGCGAGGCCCGGCACGAGGCTGAGCACCGTCACGACAAGGAACAGGATAATGACGGTGCCGCTTAGCCCGCCTTCGCCGTCCTGACCAAGCACGGCATCAAGCGCCGCGCCTGCATCGCCGGTATCCTGCGCATGCGCCGCAAAGCCAACGATCAGGGCAAAGACAATAAGGCTGGCGAGACGCAGGATCAGGCCACTATCGCTAGCCTTCAGAAGCATCAGCCTCTTCCGCGATTTCCGTGATCTTGACGGCAATCCCGCCATTATCAGTCTCGACCAGTTCTCCGCGTGCGATGAGCTTGTCATCGACCATCAGACGGACCGGATCTTCAATGCGCGAGTCCAGTGCGATCACCGAGTCTGGCGTAAGGTCGAGCACTTCCTGAACGCTCAGGCGGCGCTGACCAACGGAAACCGTCAAGGTGACAGGCACGCCATAAATCGCGCGGCGAAACTGATTGACCGGAGAGGTGTCTCGCCGGTCTTCTGCGTCGTCACTTGTTGCCTGAACCTCAGGATTTGCCATCACCCACTCTCCTGTTCATTCGGCCGCTCGCTGCGTAGATGCCCGATGCAGGCCTCCAACAGACCATCAAAGTCGAAATCCAGACCCCCGCTCTTCCAGCTGACATCGACGCGGTTTCCGCAGGCATCTTCCTGTGGGATCACGTTGCAGATTTCAGCCAGCTGCTTTGAGCGCTGGATCGCCTCGTACAGCTGCTCAGCCAGATGTGGTTCGGCCTTTATGTCAATGCAGACCTCACCGGGCGGGATCATCTTTTCCAGATTGAGAGAAATCTCTTCTGCCAGAAACCGCCGGGCAAGTTTCGGGAAAAGGCGTTCTGCAATCGCCGCAATGGAAGCTGCTGTCTGGCGGCGGGCATCCGCTTCAATCTTTTCGACCTTGCCTGCGAGCGAGTCCAGGATGAGTTGAACTTCACCCATCTGGCGGCTGAACTGGCTGTCCTGTTCGCGCCGGCGCTTTTCCATCTCGCGCTCATGGGCCTGCTCCAGCTCAGCCAGGCGGTCACGCGGGTTTGGAGCTGGCGCAGCTGCCTTGACCGAGGCGCCGGCATGCACGGAATCAAAGTTCGGAAAACGGGAAAAGACTGCCCTACTCATTCACAGCCGCCTTTCTGTCTTCGCTCAACCAGGATTGAAGCAGGGCGACTGCCTCATCCGGGCGCTCGCGGGTGTAATCGGAAAGATAGACGAACGGATCAGCTGCCTCTTCTCTGGCATTGTCAGCCGCGTTTGGCACGGGGCCTTCGAGGGCGGCCGTCTCAAGCTTTTTCTGCGAGAGGAGCGGGCGCACAACGCCAAGGCCGAGCACAATCACGACAAGGCCAAGCAGCACCGCCTGCAAACCGGACCAGAAATAGTTCTGCACCAGCGTTTCAACCATGCTTGGTGCCGTCACCATTTCCGCAACTTCGGCGACCTGGAATGGCATGAGTTCGACCGTCAGCGTATCGCCCCGCGCAGTGTTGAGGCCCGCACCAGACAGGATGAGCTGCTCGAAATCGTTCAGGATTTCCTGCGCGGCGGCCTGCGCAGCGGCAGGGTCTAGCCCCTCCTGAACAAGCGCATCCTCGTTGAGAAGGACGGCGATCGAAATTCGCTCCACCTGCCCTGGCAGGAGTTCGGTTTCGGTGCGGCGTTCATTGAATTCGTAATTGATGCTCTCTGTGGAGTTGCGCATCGTGCTGGAATTGCCCTCACCGCCACCGGTACCCTGCGGCAAATTGCTGGCTGCGCTGAGGGCGCCGCTCGTGCCGGCACTTGTCTCGCTGACATCATTCGTCGTGCGGCTGCGCACGATCCGCGAGTCCGGGTCGACGGTGCGTTCTGAAATAGTCTGACGCTGACGGTTCACATCGACGCTGACTGAGACGCGCGCATTGCCAGCGCCTACGCGGGCCTCGATCAGACGCATGACCTTGTCTTCAAGCATGGTTGCCTGATTGTCGGCTGCGATGGATGGCTGGGAGGCTTTCGCGACATTCGGCCCGGCAATGACGCCTTTGACCGGGTCGATGACAGCGACGTCTTCCGGCGCAAGACCAGCAACAGCGAGCGCCACCAGAAACTGGATAGCTTCGGCCTGACCGGGTGACAGATCATGCGCGGTGCTCAGTGTGACAGATGCCGTTTGCGGCGCCTGCGAGCGGGCAAAGCCTGAACCTAGGCTGGCCCCAATATGGACCCGCGCTGCCGACACACCGTCTATGGCCAGAATTGTGCGCGTCAGCTCACCTTCCTTGGCGCGCCAGTAAGCGGCATTGTACATTTCTGATGTCACGGAGAAGCCGTTCACATCATCGAGCAGCTCATACCCTTGTACCGATTGCTGCGGCAGGCCCTGACGGGCGAGCGCATAACGGACCTGATCGCGCTGACTTTGTGCGATGAAGATCGAGTCGCCGCGCAGCTCATAGTCGATGCCACGCTGTTCCAGTTCCTCAATCACCTCACCAGCCGTCGCCGGCTCCAGCTTGGAGTAGAGCAGCGATTTCGGTTCACTCATCGCACCCTGGACGAGGAACACCATCGCGAAGATGACACCAAGCACCGCAGCCGCGAGGGCAAGCTGGCGGCTTGGCGGCAAGGACTTCAAGGTCTCTAGAAATTTCATAGCGGATATCAGCCCCGGGTTCTGAAAAGCGCTCCAGATGGAATGATTAATAAATCGGGCGAAATCATTAACGCTTCCTTTACCGGGGATTTACTAAAGCAGCGGTGTGGAATGATGCATTGCCGAGAGGGGCAGATGGCCGCTGATAACGCCCGCAATCCGAACGCAGATGATGTCGCGCCCGCCGAAAGCGGCGGCAACCTCCTTGTAAACTCTGCGATTATTGCCGTCATCTGCGGTGCAGCCGCTTTTGGGGCAGTCTTCTTCCTGACCCCGTCCGCCACAACCGAATCGGCCGCCTGCGCCGTCACACCGGACGCGCACGGACCAGCCCCTCTGGCGAGCGCCGACACCGGTTATGTAGAGCTTGAAGACATGCTCATCACGGTCGGTGACGGCGCCAATGCGCGTTACGTCAAAGTCAACGCAGTCGTCATGACGCCTGCCGCTGAGGTCGAGGCGGTTCGGGCCGCTTCTCCGATGCTTCAGGATGCTTTCCTGACCTATCTGCGCGCGATTGATATCTCGGATTTTGAGGCAGAAGCCTTTTACCCTGACTTAAAAGAGCAGCTGTCGCGGCGCGCCGAACTCGTCCTTGGCGCAGAGCGCGCCCGCGGCGTCCTGATAACCGAATTCATGTTGAGGTAGCGCCATGCCGGAATTTCAGATCACTGACCTTGCGCTTTTTCTCGTCTCGCTTGCAGCCTGCATTTATTGCGTGCAGCTCTCACGCAGGCTGAAATCCCTGCAGGACACCCGCGACGGGCTCGGCGCCACCATCATGGCGATGACCAAGTCCGTATCCGCTGTCTCGTCCGCGACCACGGAAACCCGCAACCAGGCTGGCGAACTGGCCGCCCGGCTGAGCAAGCTGATGAAGGAAGCGGACGCGACATGCGACCGGCTGGAAGCGCTGGTCGAGCGCGCTGATCGCGCCGCCCCGCGCCGCCCTGCCCCAGCGCCGGCCCGCCCAAGGACAACCTATGACGAGCCTGCCCGTGAAGCGGCCCCGGCGAGACTGTCTGCCGGGTCTGAAGGTGGGCTCGAACAACTGATCGACGAAATGCGTGCGCGTCAGGAAAGGCTCAAAAAAGCCGCGCGCAATGGCGACTTCCTTTTCGAAGACGACGAAGCCTGGGTCACCCAGAACCATAATTAGGACCTGAAAGAGAGATGGCCGGAAAAGCGCGCACACATGTTCTGATCACGCTCGGCGTCCTCTTCACCGTGGGCGGCGTCGTGCGCATCCTGCCTGATACGCTGGCATCTGCAGAGAATACCTCTCCTCCAGCCGCGGCAGTCGAAGCGGCCGCCTCTCCTGCCCAACCCGCCGCACAGTCGACGGAAGCCGCGCGCGGCGAACAAGCTACGCCCAACGTCTCGACAGAACCGATGGCAGCCCTGCCGTCTGAGTTCTGCCTGACCGGAGAAGCCGCCGCAGCGCTCGCAAGCGACCAGAGCGTGCTTCAGGCCCGCTCAGCCGACTTCCAGCAGCGCGAGATCGACCTTCGAGCCCGCGAGGCTGACCTTCGCCGCAAGGCTGAAGAACTCACCGCCCTGCAACAGGCCGTCGAGGCGCGCTGGGACGAGATGACTGTGAACGCGGAAGCTGACCTCGAACATCTCACCAGAATGTACAGCGCGATGAAGCCTGATCAGGCTGCGCCGATCTTCAACCAGATGGACCCGAATTTCGCTGCCGGCTTCCTGCGCCTGATGGACAGCGACCAGGCCGGTCTGATCCTGGCGAGCATGCAGTCTGACAAGGCTTATGTGGTGAGTGTGCAGATGGCCAATCGCAATCGCGATATTCGCTCTGCGAGCCGCGCTCCATAAGGCTTTTCTGCGACTTTACGGTTTGCGTCGCGCAGCAGAATGGCTAAGGCGTCATTTCATGAACAAAATCACCTTACATAAAGGCGACCTGCCCGGCGATCTCGATCTTGGCCGGGAAATTGCCGTCGATACCGAAGCGATGGGTCTCAACCCTTTTCGTGATGCGCTGTGTGTCGTCCAGCTTTCAAGCGGCGACGGGACGGCACATGTCGTCCAGCTCGACCGCAGC
Organism: Henriciella sp.; assembly: GCA_012960415.1. Classification (GTDB taxonomy): domain Bacteria; phylum Pseudomonadota; class Alphaproteobacteria; order Caulobacterales; family Hyphomonadaceae; genus Henriciella. The sequence continues at coordinate 73,420 of DUBH01000021.1, forward strand.
TTCGATTGTCCGAACCTGAAAGCGATGATGGCAGACACGTCCAGCCTGAAGCTCTTTCATTTTGCCCGCTTCGACGTCGCCATGATGAAGCACTGGCTTGGCATCGATTGCGCGCCGATCTGGTGCACGAAGATCGCGTCCAAACTGTGCCGCACATATACGGATCGTCATGGCCTCAAGGATGTCGCGCGCGAGATTGCAGGCGTCGACATGTCAAAAGCCCAGCAGTCATCCGACTGGGGCGCGCCAGAGCTCACAGACGCGCAGCTTCAGTACTGCGCCAGTGACGTCCTGCACCTCCACGCCATCAAGGCTGGTCTGGAAGAAATGCTCAAAAGAGAGGGCCGTCTGGACCTTGCGCAGGCATGCTTTGATTTTCTACCGGTCCGGGCACAACTTGACCTTGAAGGTTGGGGCGATACAGACATTTTTGCGCACAGCTAGGGACAGACTATCGCCGCATTTTGCGCTGATAGGCTGAGGGGAAGGGGCGCCGTGAACACGGCATTTAGCAACGGAAAGCAAGGCTATTGGCTGTAGACTCAAATAGCGCCCTCAGCCTTTGGGAGCCGCGGCGGCAGATGACGCTTGCGCAGGCGCGCAAACGGTCTGCGCTTGTTGCCATGCTGAGGCTCGCCTTTACCGCGGGCGCCGCCATTGCTGCGGGCATTATGGTCGGCCACCTTGCCGCAAACGCTGTCACAAGCGGCCCGGGCAAGATTGAACAACTGACCTCGGAAGAAGTCGTTACCATGGTGAATGCGAGGTTCACCGGCCGCGACGAAACGGGCAGCACGATCGTGATCACAGCTGATACCGCCCAGCGCCAGCGCGACAACCCGGAGCAGATCGCCCTGCAGAACCCCCGGCTTGTGACGGAGGACGGGACAGAAATCGACGCGCCGTCCGGCCTTTACGACCAGGCCGCACAGACACTGGCCTTGTTTGAGGATGTCCGTCTGGTCGATGCCCAAGGCTACGATTTTCGTTCTACTTCAGCGAAAATGTTCATTAGTGAGGGACGCGTGGACGGAATCGATCCACTTGTCGGGTCAGGTCCCCTTGGCGATGTGACCTGTGACACGTATGAGATTGTTGAAGATGGCGATCGGTTGCGTTGCCGTGGCAATGTCAACATGACGATCTTTCCAGGCGGGCGCGATGCACCAGGCAACGCATCGGCCGCAAACCCGGCGCCACCGGCCGTCGATGAGGAGTAAGTACTGAGATGATGAGACGTCTGATCACGACACTGGCTATTGCTGCAATCGCTGCCCCGGCAGCGCTTGCGCAGATTTCCGGCGAAGGCGGTCCGATCCGGGTCAACGCCGATACCAGTGAAGTTCTGGAACGTCAGCGTCAGGTGGTCCTGATCGACAACGTCGATATCATGCAGGGCAATGCCCGCCTTCGCGCTGACAAGGTCACCATCTATTATGGTGGCACGGGCGAAACCCAGACTGCGGGCATGAGCGGCTTTGGCGACATCGAGTCGATGGTTGCCGAGGGTGAGGTCTTCTACGTGACGCCAGATCTCAAGGCGACCGGCGATGTCGGCACCTATGATGCGCGTGCAGACACCATCACGCTGACCGGCGAGGTCGTTCTGGTGCGCGGCGAGGATGTCGCAACGGGCCGGCGTCTTGTGATGCGCCTGGAAGAAGGCCGCACCACACTCGATGGCGGCGACGGCCAGGTCCAGTTCAATATCTCTCCGAACGAGAGACAGGGCGCTGAAGCCGATGGCGAGACGCCTTCGGAAGATGCATCAAATTGAATCGACCGGTCTAAACGGATATTAAGCCTGATGGCATAAACATTTATCCGGGCGGCAATCTTCCGCGCCGGGCAAGGGAATGGATTTTATGACGACAGAAGCTACAGGTCTCGTAGCGCACGGGCTTGCCAAGTCGTTTGGCAAGCGCACGGTCGTCAGAAACGTGTCCCTTTCCCTGCAACGCGGTGAGATTGTTGGTCTTCTCGGGCCGAACGGCGCGGGCAAGACAACGTGTTTCTACATGATCATGGGTCTGATCGGCGCCGATGCCGGGACGATCGAGATTGACGGGGCGGATGTAACCACCCTCCCCATGTATCAGCGCGCACGCCTGGGTGTCGGTTACCTGCCACAGGAAGCCTCTATCTTTCGCGGGATGAGCGTCGAGGAGAATATTCTTTCGGTCGTTGAACTCGTCGAAAAGGACAAGGCCGCTCGCAAGCGGGAAGTCGAAGCCCTTCTGGAAGAGCTGCACATCACACATCTTCGCGAACAGCCTGCCACCTCCCTTTCGGGTGGTGAACGCCGGCGCGTGGAGATTGCGCGTGCACTCGCCTCCAGACCGAGTTTCATGCTTCTGGACGAACCGTTTACCGGTATCGACCCCCTCGCCGTGTCGGACATTTCCGATCTGGTCGGTTATCTCAAGCAACGCGGACTAGGCGTTCTGATCACTGACCACCAGGTGCGAGAGACGCTTCAGATCGTGGACCGGGCATCGATCATCTATGATGGCGGCGTGCTGTTTGAAGGTACGCCTCAAGATGTCCTGTCGAACGAGGATGTGCGCAGGGTCTATCTCGGCGAGCGGTTTGCTGCGTAACGCCTATGGCCATTTCACAACGTCTCGACATGCGCCAGGGCCAGTCCCTGGTGATGACCCCGCAATTGCAGCAAGCGATCAAGCTGCTGCAGCTGTCCAACATCGAACTCGCTGAGTTCGTTGAGGCGGAAATCGAGCGTAATCCCCTGCTCGAACACGGCGAGAGCAGTGATCGCGACGACAGCGACCGTGAAGCGCCAGAGCGGGCCTCAAAGCGCGAAGAGCTCAACCTCGATGACAATTCGGCGCTGAATGAAGCGCGTGAAGCGATGGATGCGCCCAAGGAAGACCTCTACGATGGCGGCACCACGTCTGACAGTGCGACGACGGCCAACGAGATGTCTGGCCCGTCCGCCCGCACCGACTGGTCGCAGGCCGGCTCTGGCGGAAGCTTCTCTGGCGACGATTATGATTTCGAAGGCTCGCTCAGCTCTGAAACGACGCTGCATGAGCACCTTCACAAGCAGATTTCCATGTCCGGCCTCTCGCAGGCTGATCAGCTGATTGCCGCGCGTCTCGTCGATGAGACGGACGAGGCAGGCTATTGCAAGACTGACCTCGAAGAAGTGGCGAGCGCCCTCGGCGCTGATGTGGCAAATGTCGAGGCCGTCCTCGAAGTCTGCCAGGGATTTGAGCCTGTTGGTGTCATGGCGCGCGACGTCAGCGAATGCCTTGCCCTTCAGCTGAAAGATCGCGATCGGCTCGACCCCGCCATGCACGCGCTGGTCAGGAATCTCGACCTCGTCGCCAAGCACGATATCAAGGGCCTTTGCGACATCTGCGGTGTCGACAAGGAAGACGTGTTCGACATGATCGCCGAACTGCGCGCGCTCACCCCGCGTCCGGGCTCTGCCTTTGCCAGCGGCACGACAATCGCTGTCGCCCCTGATGTTTTCGTCCGTGAGATGCCGAACGGCATGTTTGCCGTGGAGCTGAATTCGGACACGCTGCCGCGCGTCCTCATGGACAAGGCCTACTATGCCGAGGTCAGCGCCCTGCCGATGCGCGAGCGCGAAAAGGAATTCATTTCCGAATGCGCGCAGAACGCTTCCTGGCTGATCAAGTCGCTCGACCAGCGCGCCCGCACCATCCTCAAGGTCGCCAGCGAGATTGTGCGCCAGCAGGACGCTTTCTTTGCTCATGGCGTCGCGCATCTGCGCCCCCTGAACCTCAAACAGGTCGCTGACGCGATCGACATGCATGAATCGACCGTCAGCCGTGTGACCTCAAACAAATATATGGGTACCCCCCGCGGCCTGTTCGAACTGAAATACTTCTTCTCGGCAGCTATCCCGGGCACGGCAGGCGGCGACTCCCACTCTGCCGAGGCTGTCCGCTACCGGATCAAGCAGCTGATCGATGAAGAGGGCAACAAGGTTCTCTCCGACGACAAGATCGTCGAGATTCTCACAGAATTCGGCATCGAGATTGCCCGCCGGACAGTCGCGAAATACCGCGAGAGCCTCAACATCCCATCCAGTGTACAGCGGCGCCGACAGATACGTGCCAGCGCCTGAAGGCACATGCCCTGCGTGTAGCGCATTGACTCAACCTGTCACGAAATTATGGAGGCGACGCCTCGTAATCCAAGATTTTGGGCGTTATACTGGGAACCCATAACCGGAGAGTTCCGTGCAGATACAAATAGCAGGACGGAAGATGGACCTCGGCGAGTCGCTCAAGACTCGTATCGAAACGGGCCTGGAAGCTGCCGTCACCAAATACTTCGACCGGGATTTTGATGGTCACGTCACCGTCAGCCCGAGCGGCCACGAAACCGAAATAGATTGCAACATTCACTTGCCGTCCGGCATCATCCTGCAATCGACGGGTAAGGCCGAAGACCCATACGTCGCGCTCGACGAGGCGCTGAACAAGATCGAGAAGCGCGTGCGCCGCTACAAGCGCCGCCTGAAGGATCACCACAAGAACGGCCAGTCGCCTTTCCCGAGCGAGCCTGCATCCGCCTTCGTGCTGAAAGGTGCGCCTGAGGGTGAAGACGAAGATCCGGCAGAGACTGGCGAAGACGGCAATGCGCCTGTAATTGTGGCAGAAGCTGCCGCACAAATTCGCACGATGACAGTCTCGGCGGCGGTCCTTCAGCTTGAACTTGCCGACGCCCCCGCACTCATGTTCCGGAATGCTAAACACTCTGGTCTCAACATGGTGTACAGGCGTGCAGACGGTAATATCGGTTGGGTCGACCCGGCCGCAGACAGCAAATCCTGACAGAACATCCGGACGCGTTATGGCGACTGATTTGACGAGCCTTCTCGCTGAAGGCGTAATCCTTGAACCTTCTTCCGCTGACAGCCGCAAACAGGCGCTGACGCTGCTCAGCCAGGCGCTTGCGGCCAGGACGAAGCTCGATGCACGCGACATCTTCGATGCCGTGATGGAGCGCGAACGTCTTGGCTCTACGGGTGTCGGTGAAGGGGTCGCCATTCCGCATGCCCGGATTGACCGCCTGCCACACCCAATTGGTGGATTTGTGCGTCTTGAATCCGGCGTCGACTTTGATGCCGTCGACGAGCGCCCTTGCGATCTCGTTTTCATGCTGATTGCACCGGTCGGGTCAGGCGCAGATCACCTGCGCGCCCTCGCCCAGGTCAGCCGGACGCTGCGCCAGCCGACCGTCCGCGAAGCGCTTCGCAAGGCAAAGGACAAGTCGGAAATCCGCAAGATTCTCTGCCCGGAAGCCGCAAAGGCATCCGCCGCCTGATCGAAGGGCGCCTCGCGCGCCATTGACGAACGCAGAACCCGGCTCATCTTGTCTCCCGAAAGCTGAGGGAGGCATCCAATGACATTCAAGACTTTTACCCAACGGACCGCCATGGTGGCTGCGCTCGCGCTTGCAGGCGCAGCGCCTGCACTGGCCCACGGGTCACATACCCACACGGCGCAGACGGCATCGCCCACGCCCGTCGAAACGACTGACCTTGGCGACGGCATCTACATGCTGACCGGTCGCGGCGGGAATATCGGTGTCCTGTCCGGCGAGGACGGCACCTTTGTGATCGATAGCCAGTATGCCGATATGGCCCCTGCCCTGCTTTCGGCGATTGAGGACATCTCTGGCGAGGCCGAGGTGCGCTTCCTTCTGAACACGCACTGGCACGGCGACCATACGGGCGGAAACGTACCCATGGCAGATACCGGCGCGACCATCCTCGCGCATGACGGGGTCCGCACGCGCCTCACCACCGAGAATTCGAGCCAGATGGGCGGCGAAACACGCGTCACCCCACCTGCCCCAGAAGCTGCCTGGCCGCTGGTTACCTATTCAGAAGAGATCCGCGTTCACCTGAACGGTCAGACCATTCACATCATACACCTTCCTGATGCCCATACGGACGGCGACTCGGCTGTCTATTTTGAGGAAGCCAATGTGCTCCACACTGGCGACGTCATGTTCTCCGGTCGTTTCCCTTTCGTGGACGTCTGGAGCGGCGGCACCTTCGCTGGCTACATCAAGGCACTATCGACGCTTTACGACCTGACCAATGACGAGACCCGCATCATCCCAGGTCACGGCCCGGAGTCGACGCGCGAGGACATCAAGAAGCTGCGCGACATGATGGTCGCCGCTGTCGCCGCAGTGGAGGAGGAAATGTCGGGCGGTGCGTCGCTCGAAGCCGTTCAGGCCGCCAATCCGCTCGCGCCTTGGGCAGGCGAATGGGACTGGGGCTTCATCAATGCTGAGCGCTTTACCGCGCTCATCTACACCGACCTTTCCAGCTAGGCGCCAGATTTCGACCCACATACCGGACAGGCTGGGTCGCGCGGCAAACCAATCTGGCGCGTGACCCCGCCTAAGCCGTCCAGCACGCTGATCTTGCCGATCAGCGGCTGGCCTGACCCGGTGATCAGCTTCAGCGTCTCAAGTGCCATGTGCGAAGCGACGATGCCAGTCACCGGACCAACGACACCGACATCTTCGCAGGCTTCTGCCTCAGGCGGCGCTTCGGGCACGAAGCACTGATAGCAGGGCGTGCCTGCTGCAACGCCAGACGCGAAGACAGACACCTGCCCCGACCAGCGCGTTGCCGCACCAGACACGAGAACGCGTCCGCTCGCATGCGCGGCGCGGTTCAGTTCGAAACGGGTTTCGAAATTGTCGGTCGCATCAATCACGATGTCGCCTGACAGCTTCTGCGCGATGCCCCAGCGGCGCGGCTGTACGCTGACGCGGCAGTCCGCATTGGCTGCCTTCAGCCGCGCGGCGAGGCTTCGTACCTTTGCCTCTCCGATATCGGCTTCGGTGAACTGGACCTGGCGCTGAAGGTTCGACCGGTCCACCGTATCGGCGTCCCACAGCTCGATCTCACCCACGCCAGCTGCAGCGAGATACATGGCGCAGGGACCGCCAAGCGCGCCTGTCCCGACGATGGAGACTTTCGCGCTCAGAAGCTTCTGCACACCGGGCCCGCCAATCTCCTTGAGCAGGATATGGCGCTTGTGACGGTCGAGCTGCTGCGGAGTGAGTGCCATGCCCTCGCTTAGCAGGGCGGATGCGTCTAAGGCTACGTGAAATGCAAACGTCTGACACAAATACCCTGCCCGATACGGTCTATGCCGCACCCGCCGAATGGGTTGCGAGAGGCGCGGGTGCGCAGGGCAATCTCTTCCTGACGGGCCGGGCAGGCACCGGCAAGACGACCATGCTGCGTCGCTTCCTGGCGGAGGCTGGCGAGAATACGGTCGTGCTCGCGCCCACAGGCGTTGCTGCCATGAATGCAGGCGGCCAGACCATCCATTCCTTCTTCAAATTCCCGCCGCGCCTTATCGAGGAAGCAGACATCAAGCGCCTTCGCGGCGCACGCCTCATCAAGGCGATCGAGACGATGATCATCGATGAGATCTCGATGGTCCGCGCCGACATGCTGGACGCAATCGACAAGAGTCTTCAGCTCAACCGCGGCAATAAGCGCCCCTTTGGCGGCGTCCGGATGATCCTGTCAGGTGACCTGCACCAGCTGCCACCTGTCGCGCGCGGTGAAGAAGCCGAAATCCTGAATGAGCGCTATGGCGGGCACTATTTCTTCAATGCACCCGGCTTCAAACAGGCCGAGTTTGCGCTGCTGGCGCTGAAACATGTTTTCCGTCAGGAAGACCCGCGTTTCCTCGCGCTGCTCGGCGCGATGCGGCAGGGGCGGCTCGCGCCAACTGATGAGCGCCTGCTACAGGGCGCTGTTTCCGGCCGCACGGCCGTCGAAGCCAGCGAAACCCATGTCGTGCTCACGCCGAACAATGCGAACGCCTTCCGCATCAATCAGGCGCGCCTCGCGGACCTTCCCGGCAAGTCGCATGAGTTCGAGGCCAATGTTCAGGGCCAATTTGACGAGAAATCCTTTCCGACAGAAGCCGATCTCGAGCTCAAGAAGGGCGCGCGGGTCATGCTCATCAAGAATGACCCTGAAGGACGCTGGGTGAACGGCTCGCTGGCCACGGTCGAGGGCTTCAAGGGCGACAATGTCTGGGTGGAGCTGGACGGCCACATTCATGAGATCGAACCGGCCGCCTGGGAAAAGTACAAATACACGCTCGATCCGGAGACGAAGAAAGTCTCACGCGAGGTCGTCGGCACTTTCAAACAGGTGCCCTTGCGGCTCGCCTATGCGGTAACCATCCATAAGGCGCAGGGCCTGACGTTGGACAAGGTGTTCATCGATTTCGACCGGGGCATGTTCGCTCATGGTCAGGCCTATGTCGCCTTCTCACGCGCGCGTACGCTTGAGGGACTGGAGATATCGCGCACGTTGCGGCCGCGCGACATGGTCATCGACCGCAATGCGTTCGCCTTCGGCAAGCTGGAAACGGTTGAGGAGACTGACGCCTATCTTCTGGCAAAATTCGCCAAGGAAGACGGCGTCCTGATTTAAGGCTGGCGTTTAGGCCAGGCGGCGGATCTCATCGCGCAGGCGCTCATCCTTGTCGGTCGCGATCGTCTCAAGCACGCGCACGCGCTCTGTCAGCCGCGCAATATCCCGGCGCATCGATTCCAGCTCATCCTGGTTGGCAGCGCCATTCTCACGGTCAGCCTTCATCTTGATGTAATTGTTGATCACGCCGGCACCGACGCAAACGAGCACAATGAAGACGATCATTGTGAAGGGGCTGGTGATTTCCATGAGGCGATCCTTTCTTATCGTAATTCGATAATAAGGATTACTCGCTCGTAATTCAAGAAAATTTGGTTGGTCCGCTCCGATTTTCGAACACGTGGCTAGCGCCCGGTCGACCCAAAGCCGCCTTCGCCGCGCATTGTCTCAGGCAGGCTGTCGACCTCTCCCCAGACAAGACGCGTCACCGGCGCCAGCACCATCTGGCCGATCCGCTCACCCCTCGCGATTGTGAAAGTCTCGCTGCCATGATTGATCAGGATGACTTTCAGCTCACCGCGATAGTCGCTGTCGATCGTGCCGGGGCTGTTGAGACAGGTCAGGCCATGCTTGGCAGCTAACCCTGAGCGCGGGCGCATCTGGATCTCATAACCTTCCGGGATCGCCACGCTGATGCCGGTCGGCACCATGGTCCGTTCACCAGGCTTCAGCTCGAATGCGTCGCCTTCATCATAGGCAGCGCGAACGTCCATGCCCGCAGCACCGTCGGTCTCGTATTTAGGGAATGGCAGGCCCTCAAAATGGGGGAGCGTACGGATGGCGACTTTGATCTCTTGCATGAGAGGCAGAGCGACGGAGTCGCCCGCAAGAGTCAACTTGAAAAGGTCTAGATGACGTAAGCTGGAACGTCTTCGACAAAAGAGACGGCCGGCTGCACCGATCCGTTGGTCTGCTGAAGCTCAGCCGCCGGCGCCGTCTCCTGCGCCTTGGCCTCGCTCTCGGCATGCGCATTCGCAAAGATGGACAGCCCTGCAAGCAGGACGACGATCAAAGTGAAATAGCCGATAATGAGCTTCATGGTCCTGTCCGGTTTACTTTACGCTTCAGCTTAGTGACGCAATCACCAATAATTTCTTATCACGTCGGTTAGCTAACAAGAGTCAATGCATTTCGTTCCGCACGTGCGCAGTTGGCTGAGATTTGATTTCTCTGGTTGAATCAATTGGTCGCTGCGCCGCGCAATTGTTCATTTCGCAGGCGCAACAAATCATTCAGCGGCGACGCGGGGTTTGCCCTTGCCCGACAATTGATCAGCAATGCGCTCTGCCAGGCGACGCGCCACAGCGGCCTTGTCCATACGCGGCCAGTTCTCGACGCCGGCATCGGTAACCAGCGCGATCTCATTTTCGGCACCGCCCATCACATCGCCAGATACATCATTCGCAACGATCCAGTCGCAGCCCTTCCTGGCACGCTTGCGCAGGGCATTCTCCTCTACCGCATCTGTCTCAGCTGCGAAGCCGACGACGAGTTGCGGGCGGCCCTTCTCAAGCCGGGAGATGGTGGAGAGGATATCCGGGTTCTCAGACAGGGCGAGCGCGGGTGGGCCCTTGCCCTCATCCTTGAGCTTCAGTTTTCGGTCTGCCGGGGTGGACGGGCGCCAGTCTGCCACCGCTGCGACCGATACAAACACGTCTGCGGGCAGCGCGGCCTCGCACGCATTCATCATCTCTACGGCTGTCTCGACGCGGACGAGAGCGACTCCGCGCGGCGCCGCCAGGGCGGCCGGGCCGGACACGAGTGTGACCCGCGCTCCGAGCTCTGCCAGAGCGCCTGCAATCTCATAGCCCTGCTTGCCGGAAGAATGATTGGAGAGATAGCGCACAGGGTCCAGAGGCTCACGCGTCGGCCCTGCCGTGAGCAGGACATGCCTGCCCTCAAGCGGCTTTGGTCCGGACTGACGTGCGAGCGCGCTCTCAACTCGGTCGGCAATCGCCTCGACGTCAGGCAGGCGTCCCGGTCCAAACTCACCGCACGCCATGGCGCCCGTATCAGGCTCCATCACCTCGACACCGTCACCGCGCAGCGTCTCCACATTGCGCTTCGTTGCGGCATGCTCCCACATGCGGACATTCATGGCGGGTACCACCAAGACCGGCTTGTCGGTAGCGAGCAGCGTGGTTGAGGCAAGGTCATTCGCATGGCCGTTCGCTGCCTTGGCCAGCAGGTCCGCCGTTGCGGGGCAGACGACCAGCAGGTCAGCTGAGCGCGACAGCTCGATATGGCCCATCTCTGCCTCATCATCGAGGCTGAAAAGGTCGCTATAGCATTTGTCTCCGGACAGGGCTGACACAGAGAGCGGGGTCACGAAATTCGCGCCGCCCGACGTCAGGATGCAACGGCTGGAGATGCCGCGCCTGGCCAGCGTGCGGATCAGCTCCAGCGACTTGTATGCCGCGATGCCGCCGCCAATGATGAGAAGAATACGCTTGCTGCTCATGACAGGGTGTCCGGTTGCCCGGTCTCTCCCTAACACGGATTTGGTTTACAAATCGACGGCAAGCCTGCGCGATGCTAGGCCGCCTTTCGATCTGCCTGACCTAGTAGCGCTGCAGCGGTCCGACCGTCACGCGCGGCGCACCTTGCCCCGTGCTGATCAGGTGATGACGCTGCAGCGCGTCGATGCCCGTATCATAGACCGCCCGCTCAATGGCATTCGCCTCGCAACGGCGCTCTTCACGTTGATAGGAAAGCGAGCCGCGATTGGCGTCGCAGGCTGCGTCGGCCGCTCGCGCAATACGCGAATAAAGGATTTCAATGGCCTGCGCGTCATTCACCGGTGAGAGGTCGCGGTAGCAGACTTCGTAAAGTTTACGCCCGCGGCGATCCTCACCAAGCGGCGTGATTTCCAGTGCGCAATAGCCAGAGGCACGGGCCACGACCGGCGTGTAGTCATAGTCATACGCCTCTTCATAGGCATAGCCGCTGCTACGTGCGTCATAGGTGTCATAGGTCGTCTGGCTGGAATAGGTGACCGGCGCGGCGTAGGTCGTTGGCGCTGAATAAGTGGTGACGCGCGGGGCAGACGAATAAACGGTGCTGCCGCAGCCGGTATAAGTCGTCGAAACGCGCGGCGCGGTGTAGCCGCACGGACTCACCGGCGTCGTCACATAGGTGCGCGAACCGCTATGAACGCCGACATTCCGCCCATGATGGGTGGGATAATGGGTCTGATAGCTGGTCGTCGGGCGATAGCCGTGGCCGTAATACCGGTCGGATGTCCACCACTCGAAGCCATAGCTGGTCGCAGCGCGGTCGGCATGGCGCACCGGATGGACGCCATGATCGTAATAGCTGCCGGAATGGTGCGCATACCCGCCCGGATGGTGCCCGACCCGCGCGCCGCTCACATGGCCGCTGGCCCCGTGATGGCTGGTCGGCGAAGGCGGCTGGCCATAGGCTTGGCGCTCAACGCGGATGATCTTGGTCGCAGAGGTAGAGCCGCCGCATGTGTGCGCATAGCTGGCCCCGGTCAATTCCGAGCAGCCATAGCCCTGCGCGGAGGCTGCCTGCCAAGCAGGAAACAGACAGATTGCGGCGGTCGCGGCAATATACTTCATGGGGTGGCCCTCCAGGGTCGTCCGGGCAGTGTTAAGGTTAAGTACTCGTTAACCTATCACGGCCCCGGCGAGCGCACAGGACATTCTCGCTTTACGCGAATTGTGCGAGCGCGAACCCTGCAATAACGGCCAGCCCGATGAGACCTGCGAGAGGCCAGAAAGATGGCCCCTGCCCGCGCACTGGCGCTTTGCCCCGTGCCCGTTCGGTTTCCAGAAAATCTTCAAAGGCATCCATCACGTGCGGCAGCCGTTTCAACCTGTCAGTGACCTCTCGGACCTGGCGCGCCGCAAGCTTTGTCGCCCCGGCGGGCCCGAAATTCTGCGCGATCCAGCCCTTCACGATCGGCTCTGCTGCCTTCCAGATATCATGCTTCGGGTCGATGGAGCGCGCGACCCCTTCGACCTGGACCATCGTTTTCTGAAGCAGGACAAGCTCAGGCCGCAGCCGCATGCCGAAGGTACGCGTATAGTCCATCAACTGGAGCAGGATGCGTCCCATATAGACATCTTCGGCAGGCTTGCCGTGGATCGGCTCTCCAATGGAGCGCAGCGCCTGCGCAAATTCACCGACAGACTGGTTCGCCGGCACATAGCCGGCCTCGAAGTGAACCTCGGCGACACGCTGATAATCGCGCCGGATGAAGCCCCATAGGATTTCAGCGAGGAAGCGGCGCTCATTGAAGCCGATCCGGCCAATCAGGCCAAAGTCCACCAGACCGACCTCATTGTCCGGCAGGATCAGGATGTTGCCTTCATGCATGTCCGCGTGAAAAACGCCGTGGCCGATCGCGTGGGAAAGAAAGCCGCGCGTGATCTTGTTGGCGAGCGCCACCCGCTCAAGGCCCGGCTGCTCCAACGCTTCAGGACGCGTCAGCGGGATCCCCTCGACCCAGTCAATGGTTAGCACGCGCTGGGCGGTGCGGTCCCAGTCGACAGCAGGCACGCGGAACCAGTCGTCTTTCTCGGAGATCGACCGCATCTGGTCGGCGCCGCCCGCTTCCAGCCGGAAGTCGAGCTCTTTCTCCATGGAGGTTGCGACCGTTTCGGTGAACTTCACCGGTTCAAGACGGCGGCTCTCGACAGAAGCGCGTTCAACCGTCCTTGCTGCCCGCCGTATGGCGCGTAGCTCCTGATAGATCAGCTTCTCGACACCTGGCCGCAGGATTTTCACGGCTTTCGGCCCATTGGACGTTTCCAGCCGATGCACCTGCGCCAGTGACGCGGCAGCAACTGGCTCGCCGAGGCCTGCGAACAAGCTTTCAGCCTCCTCTTGGCCAAACTCCTCAGCCAGGATGCGCCGGGCCTCAGCCATGCTGAAAGGCTCCAGCTTGTCCTTCAGGCGCGAAAGGTCCTGCGCGGTCTCTGCGCCGAACACATCGGGCCGCGTGGCCAGAAACTGACCGAGCTTGATATAGGCAGGTCCAAGCTTTTCCAGCGCGGTAGCCAGCCGCTCTCCCGGACGACCTGTGGCCCGCCCGCCAAACAGGCGCAGCACCCGTCCGGCCATGCGCGCCGGAAGCGGCAGACGCGTCTGATATTCACCGGGCAGGATCACGTCATGGCGCACCAGCGCCGTACCCGCACGCATCAGCCGCCCATAATCAGCAAGCGCTTTCAGCAAGGGACCTCTCCAATATTCGGGAACGCTTTCAGTGCACTGGCGTTTTGATCGCCACAACAAGGAGTTGGCAAATGGCTGATAACACGCAATCCAGTAATGGTTTTCTCTACTTCCTCGTGGGCGCGCTTCTCGTCGCCGTAATCGGTTTCGGCATCTGGTACTTCGCTGGCCAGCCGAGCGCAGCGGGCGGCGATGCCGACCTGTCGATCTCGGTCAGTGAGGACGGCATGTCCGTCGATACGCCGGACGAGTAAATCTATCAAACCGCCCATCCATAATGGAGCGCGGCGATACCACCTGAGAAATTGGTGACGGACACAGCCGAGAAACCGGCTGTGTCCAGTTCTTTTCTGAATTCTTCCTGCTTTGGAAACCGGCGGATGGACTCGACCAGATACTGGTAAGACTTCCGGTCGCTGGCGACGACTTCACCGAGTTTCGGAATGACGCTGAAACTATAGGCGTCATACATCTTCTGCAGCGATGGCGAGGTCATGTGGCTGAATTCCAGTACGGCGAGACGCCCACCTGGCTTCAGGACGCGGCGAAACTCTGAAAGCGCAGCCGCCCGGTCAGCAACATTCCGGATCCCGAAAGCGATGGTCAGCGCGTCGAAACTGCGCGCCTCAAACGGTAGGGCCTGCGCATCGCCGCAGACCCAATCGAGACGGTGCTGATACGCCGCCATGTCGCGGCGCGCGCGGCCAGCATTCAACATGGCCTCATTAATGTCGCAGACGATTGCGCTGGCTTCAGCGCCGCGTTGGCGGCGGCGCCCAGCCTTGTCCGCGCGGTCGATAAAGGCCTTTGCAAGATCGCCGGTGCCACCTGCCACATCGAGCAGTTTCTCACCCGGTTGCGGATTCAGCTTGGCAATCGTGTCATGCTTCCAGAGCCGGTGAACGCCCGCCGACATGAGGTCGTTCATCACGTCATAGCGGCTCGCGACCGACGCAAAGACGCCCTTCACCCGCGAGACTTTCTCCTCGGGCGAGACCTCTTCGAAGCCGAAGCTTACCGTCTTGTCTGTCTTCAAATCATCTGTCATGCGCGGCGACCATAGTGGCAGCATCTCCGAAACGCTATATCGCCATCCCATGCCTGAATTGCCCGAAGTAGAGACAGTTCGCCGCGGCCTTGCCCCCGTCATGGATGGCAGGCGCATCCTCACGTCAGAGCTGCGCCGCCCTGACCTGCGCTTCCCGTTCGCAAGCGACTTTATTGAGCGTACGCAGGGCAAAAGGATCGAACGGCTGGGCCGGCGCGCCAAATACCTGGTGGCAGAGCTGGAGACAGGCGACGCACTGATCATGCATCTTGGCATGTCAGGCCGCTTCACGATCACCGGCGCAGGCCGCCCGGGCAGCTTCCATCACGAAATCACGCCTGACGCCAAGCACGACCATGTCGTCTTCCAGATGGAGGGCGGCGAGACGGTTACCTACAACGACCCGCGCCGCTTTGGCTTCATGGAGCTTTGGCCGCTCTCGCAGCTGGATGTCTATCCACGCCTTGCCGGGTTTGGGCCTGAACCGCTCTCCAATGGCTTTTCGCATGCCTGGCTGAGCGACGCGCTGAAGAACAAGTCCGGGCCAATCAAGTCGGTCCTGCTGGATCAGCGCGTGATCGCTGGGCTCGGCAACATCTATGTCTGCGAGGCGCTCTGGCGGGCAGGCATTAGCCCTCGCCGCAAGGCGTCGACCGTTTCAGGCGTGCGTGCCGGTCGGCTTGCCATCGCCATCAATGATGTCATCCGCGAAGCCATCGCCGCGGGCGGATCATCCATCTCGGACTTCAAGGCGGCCAGCGGCGAGCTCGGCTATTTCCAGCACACCTTTGCCGTCTATGACCGCGAAGGAGAGCCCTGCAAGAATTGCAACGCCCCGATCAGACGGATCGTCCAGTCGGGACGCTCGAGCTTCTATTGTGGCCACTGTCAACGCTAGGCGCAGTGCCTAACCAAGCGCAAGCTCGTAGATCTTCTCATAGTCGGCCTGCGTCGCCGTCTTCGCATTGCCGCGGTGGGCAAGGTCAGCCAGCGCATACTCGACGACACCCGGGCCGTCAGACGCCTCAAGGCCGATTTCCTTTAGCGTCGACGGAATGCCGATATCCTCGTTCAGCTTCTCGATGGCTTCGGCGAGGTCCGCGCCGGGCTTCAAGCCCATCGCAAAGCGGAGGCGCTCATATTTGCCGTCCGCCGAGCCGTCATTGAAGCGCAAGAGGTGCGGCAGGAAGATTGCGTTCAGCGTGCCGTGGTGCAGCTTCTTTTCATGCAGGCGGCCTGCTGCATGGGACAGGGCGTGCACAGAGCCAAGGCCCTTCACAAACGCCAGCGCGCCCTCATACGACGCCATCATCATGTGCCAGCGCGCTTCCTTGTCAGACCCATCCTGCACGGCACGGCGCAGCCAGCCATCACCGACAGCGCGCGTCAGGCCGTCATAGCCGATGCCTTCGGCTGGCGGGTTGGAAGCTGGCACCAGGATCGCTTCGATACAGTGGGTGACCGCGTCCATTCCGGTTGCTGCCGTCATCATCTTCGGCAGGCCAAGCGTGAGGTCCGGGTCACAGATCGCAACCGGCGGAATGAGGTTCGGCGACGCGAAGGTTTCCTTGCGGCCATTGTTCAGCGTCGTGATCATGCCGACAGAGACTTCCGAACCGGTGCCAGCCGTCGTCGGAATGGCGATCAGCGGATCAAGCTTGCCGATATGTTTCGAGCCGCCGGACATGGCAGCATACTTCTCCAGCGGGCCGCCATGCGCCGCCAGCAGACCAACCGCCTTGGAAAGATCCATGGACGAGCCCCCGCCGAGCGCGATGATGCCATCCGCGCCAGCAGACTTGTAGAGCTCAGCCACCTCGATGGCCTGGTTCTCTGTCGGGTTAGCAACCGTGTCGGCGAAGATACCGCCCGGTTCAGTGCCCAGAGCGCCCAGCACCGTGTCGAGCAGGCCAGCAGCCTTGATGCCCGGGTCAGTGACGATGAAAGGCTTCGAGACGCCATTGCCTTTCAGAACGCCGGGAAGTTTCTGGATCGCTCCATGATCAAAGATACAGGTATTCAGGAATGTCATAACGGGCATGGCGTTTTCTCCGGAAGTTTCTTGTCCTGCTAAAGTCCGGCCAACTCGTAGGACGGAGACGCGCGTGCGCGCAAGCGGAAGTCTCGCGGCAATCTGCCCCTCCAGGGGCACTTCTGCAGGTGCAGCCGGCGTCCCAACTGGTGCAACCTGTTGACTTGCGCCCGCCCGTCGGGCCCGTTGAGAACCGAAGACGTTTGCCACCCGAAGGATTGCCCCCGACGTGACCAGCCCCATCCTTTCCGTTCGCGACCTGAAGATCGATTTCGACACGCCGGATGGCACTGTCCACGCCGTGAAGGGGACCAGCTTCGATGTGGCACCGGGCGAATGTCTCGGCATCGTCGGCGAATCCGGCTCAGGCAAGAGCCAGTCCGCGCTCGCTGCCATGGGCCTGATCGCAGATAACGGCACGGTCACCGGCTCGATCAATTTCCAGGGCACGGAAATGGTCGGCGCGAAAGCCAAGACGTTACGCAAGATCCGCGGCGCGCAGATGTCGATGATCTTCCAGGACCCGCTGACCTCGCTCACCCACATCTGACCGTGGGCGCCCAGATGCGCGAAGTGCTCGCCCTGCACAAGAATATGAAGGGCGAGGAAGCCACCAAACGCTGCGTCGACTGGCTGGAGCAGGTGCGCATCCCCGAAGCCCGCCGCCGCCTCGACCAGTTCCCGCATGAGCTTTCCGGCGGCATGCGCCAACGCGTGATGGTCGCCATCGCCATGCTGTGCAATCCAAAGCTCCTGCTCGCAGACGAGCCGACCACCGCGCTCGACGTCACGGTACAGGCGCAGGTCCTCGACCTGATGTACGACCTGAAGAAAGACACCGGCACAGGTATCGTGCTCATCACCCACGATATGGGCGTCGTCGCGCGCATGTGTGACCGCGTCATCGTCATGCGCCACGGCGAGATCGTGGAGACAGGCACGAGCGACGACATCTTCTATAAGCCCCAGCACGAATACACGAAGATGCTGCTCAATGCCGTGCCGCGCATCGACCAGCCAAACCGCGAAGGCCGCCCGAAGATCGGCGAGCCGCCTGCACAGGCCGAAGAGCCAATCGTGAAAGCCCGCGACCTGAAAGTTCAATTCCCGGTCAATGTCGGCGGTGGCCTCTTCGGCAGGACCAAGATGCTGAAAGCTGTCGATGGCGTCTCTTTTGATCTTCGCGCTGGCGAAACGCTAGGCGTGGTCGGCGAGTCCGGTTGCGGCAAGTCCACCCTCGCCCGCGCCGTCCTGAAGCTGGTGCCGCAATCTGCCGGCACCGTGGCCTGGATGGGCCGCGACATCACTCAGGCTGGCCGCAAGGAAATGAATGCCCTGCGCGAAGACCTGCAGATCGTCTTTCAGGACCCGCTCGCCTCACTCGATCCGCGCATGACCATCGGGCAGTCCATCGCCGAACCTCTGACCGTCCACAAACCGCAAATGTCGAAGGCAGAGCGCGAGAAGATGGTGCGAGACTTCCTGCCCCGCGTCGGGCTGGAGCCGCACCTTATCAACCGCTACCCGCACGAGCTGTCAGGCGGCCAGAACCAGCGCGTTGGCATCGCCCGCGCCATGATCCTGCGGCCCAAGCTGCTCATCTGCGACGAAGCGGTGTCCGCCCTCGACGTGTCGGTTCAGGCGCAGGTCGTCGACCTGCTCATCGATCTCCAGAAGGAGTTCGGCCTCGCCATGATCTTCATCAGTCACGACCTCTCGGTCGTGCGCGAGATCAGCCACCGGGTCATGGTCCTCTACCTTGGCAAGGTGGTCGAGGTTGCGGGCCGGACCGCCATCTATGAAGACGCGCGCCATCCCTACACCAAAGCGCTCATCTCGGCTGTGCCGACACCGGACCCTGAGTTTGAACGCAGCAAGGAGCGCATCAAGCTGCGCGGCGACCTGCCCTCACCGCTCGATAGCCGCGCGCCGCTCCGCTTTATGAAATCGGTGGTGATCGATGATCCGGATGCGGACCAGTACAGTCCGCAGCTGATCGAAGTCGCGCCCGGCCATCTTGTGGCAGAGCATGACCCGTATCAAGGCGTCGAAGGCCTCTACGCAAAGAAAACCGAAGCGGCCTGAACGAGCCTCAGGCTGCGCCGCGTGCTTTCTCGTCAACCATCTCTTTGATGGAGGCTGGCATCGGCAGCGGACGACTGATCAGGAAGCCCTGAAACTCATGGCAGTTCGCTTGCAGCAAGCGGAGGGCCTGCGCTTCGGTCTCCACGCCTTCAGCGACGACCGGAATGGACAGGCTGTGGCCTAGCCGCAGGATTGCATCCACGATGGCGAAGGATTTGGCGTCCGTTTCCATGGCCAGGACAAAGGACTTGTCGATCTTGATGCGGTCAAACGGCAGCTGCTGGACAAACCGCATCGAGGAATACCCTGTGCCGAAATCGTCGAGCGCAATCTGCACGCCGAGCTTCTTGAATTTCTCAAGCAGGTTCGCCGCGACCTGAACATTGTGGATGATCGCCGTCTCTGTGATCTCGAGTTCGAGGCGGTTCGGGGCAAGACCCGTCCGGCGTAGCGCCTCGCGAACATCTCCATAAAGCTTCGGGTCCAGGAACTGGCGCGCAGACAGGTTGACCGAGACACCGAGATGCGACTCCCAGCGTGACGCGGCCTCGCACGCTTCGCGAATGCACCAGCGGCCAATATCCGTCACGACCATGCTTTGCTCTGCGATCTCGATGAAATCATTCGGCATGACGAGGCCGTGGCCGGGACGTTCCCAGCGGATCAGGGCTTCGTAAGACAACACCTTCCGCGTCTGCGCACACACTTTGGGCTGGTAGTGAAGCACAAATTCTTCATTCTCGACGGCGCGCGACAGGGCGACTTCAACGTCGCGGCGCGCCTCATAGCGCTCGTGCAGCTCCCTATCATAGAGCCGGGCGCTGCCACGGCCATCTGACTTGGCCGCATAGAGGGCCCGGTCAGCGGCTTTCAACAGTTCCCCGACATCCGTCGTCGCTTCTGTAATTGCGCAGGCACCGGCACTCGCACCGCAGCGAATGCCGATCTCATCATGCTGCACCGGAAGCGACAGCGCGCGCACGCATTCGTTGGCGTAGTCGCTGATCCGCTCAACAGGAAGCTTTGGACCGGTCAGCAGCACAAACTCATCGCCGCCCAGACGTGCCGCCATTCCTCCAGCCGGGACCAGTGCACGCAACCGCTCTGCGGTTTCGACGATAACCCGGTCGCCTGCATCGTGACCGAACTGGTCGTTTATATCTTTGAACTCATCAAGGTCGAACAGGATGACCGCAGTGTGCTCTTCTCCGCCGCGCGCCAGGCTTGCAGCCAGTTCACGCTGAAAGGATTCACGATTGGCAAGGCCGCTCAATTGGTCATTGAATGCCAGTTCGCGGATTTCCGCTTCCTGGCGCATGCGGTCGCGAAGGTCGTGGATGGAAAAGATGCTGGCCCCACCCGCCCCGTCCCCCTCATAGGAGTCCAGTCGCTTCATGCGGACATCGACAGGGATCTGTACGCCGTCGGTGTTTGTAAGCGTGGTTTCGCAATAGGCGTCATCATCCGCTGGCTGTGTGCCAAGGCCGACAAGCGGAAGGACCGCGCGGCCCAGCAAATGGCTGCGTGCAGCGCCCAGAAGGTCCTCGGCAGCCCGGTTGACCTCAATCACATTTCCCTTGGCGTCAGCAATCACGATGCCTTCAGAGGCAGAGTTTGCAAGCATGGATATGCGGCGGGTTTCGCGCCGCTGCATGCCGGAAATCTTCCTGTCGAAACCAGCCGCCAGCATCGCCGCCACGAGGATGAACACCACGCCAGCTATCACACCCGTCGTGAGATCGCCGCGTGAAAGGGTCCAGCTTGTTTCCTCAAGGCCGCGAAGGGGAAAAACCTCCATTGCAGCCATGCCCACAAAGTGAACAGACGCGACGGCGAGCAGCGTGAAGACGACGCCAAGCACATTCCGCCATCTCTTATGCTCGCTGATGCCGACCGAATAGGTCAGCGCGAAAAAGACGCCGCAGACCGCAACAGCGCCAGCAACATAGCCGGGGTCATACTCCATCAGTGCAGATGCCTTGAGTGAAGACTGCCCGTAAAAGTGCATGATCGCGAGCGTCGCCGTTGCCATGAAGGCGCAAAGCGTCCTGCGTACCGGGCCAAGCGACGTGATCAGGAGCTGTGATGTCGCAATAAAGCCTGCGACTGCGATGAGGGCGGAGACCAGTGTCACCACGCCATCAAACGCGACGTCGAACCCCGGCTGATAGCCCAGCATGGCCACAAAATGAGTGCCCCAGACGCCGAGACCAGTGACTGCGCCGGATGCGGCAGCCCACAGACGCCGCGTCGATTCCTTTTCGCTTTCCATGCCCCTGTGGAACACGATCAGCGCGCAGACAGCACCCAAAGTACATACGAAGACTGCGAGTGCGACATAGAGAAAAGCGTGGTCGTCCTGGAGACAGGAAAGGACACGATACATAGGGTTACCCGAACTAAACCGGGGGCACTCCTAGCCGATGAGTCCTAACCGTTCGTGCATATTCTCTATATTACTCAAAATATCATATTCGCACCGCAGCATTCAGGCTGATGCTTCAACCTGCCGCGATAGAATGGATGGCTTTCAATTTCGACAGCAGGGCCTCGGCCCCAGCGAGGTCGAGACAGCTTGGACCGTCACAGAGCGCCTTGTCGGGGTCTTCGTGGAATTCGAGAAACACCCCGTCTGCACCGGCTGCAATTGCCGACTGGGCGATGATCGCCACCCCCTCGCGCCGCCCACCGGTCGAGCCGCCAGACGTGCGCGGGTCGGCGCCTGGCAATTGAACGGCATGCGTCGCGTCAATCGTGACAGGCACACCAAGCTCTTTCATCGCTGGGATGCCCAGCATGTCGACGACGAGGTTGTTGTAGCCAAAGCTCGATCCGCGTTCGCACAGAATGGTGGGATTGCGCGCCTCGCCCGTCACTTCGCCGATCTTGGTGATGATGTTCTTGCAGTCCCATGGCGCGAGGAACTGCGCCTTCTTCACGTGTAGCCAGCCGCCGCTCGCCATGACGGCTTCGGCACCCGCGACAACGAGATCCGTCTGGCGGCAAAGGAAAGCAGGCACCTGAATAACCTCAGCCACTTCAGCCACGGGGGCGGCCTGGTCCGGCGTATGGTAATCGGTGACGACCGGGACGCCGAACGCTTCCTTGACGTCTGACAGGATCCGTAGCCCTTCATCGAGACCCGGCCCGCGATAGGACTTGATGGATGAGCGGTTCGCCTTGTCGAAGCTCGCCTTGAAAACATAGGGCAAGTCCAACCGCTCGCAGACGGTCTTCAGATGCTCACAGATGCGCATGGCAAGATCGCGGCTCTCAAGAACATTCATGCCAGCCATGACGGTAAGAGGGTGGCCCTCTCCAATGGTTATGTCATGACCCGGAAGGGAAAGCGTTTTCATTGTAGCGTTCCTCACTCTGCCTGCGCTCGCGCTTAAACAAACGGGAATTTACAGGCAAGTAAACACAGCGGCTCTGGCAGCTTGCGCGGCCACAGTCCCCTCAATAGGGTGCGCCGCGTTTGACACTGGACATGATGCCATGAGCAAGAAACTTCCGATCAGCCTCGACGATGTACGAGATGCCGCCCGCGTCCTAGAAGGACAGATCGAGCGCACGCCCCTGCGCCTGTCCAAGACTCTCAGCGCGATTACCGGCGCGGAAGTCTGGGTGAAGTTCGAGAACCAGCAATTTACCGCCGCCTTCAAGGAGCGTGGCGCGCTCAACAAGCTGGCCCGTCTCAGTGAAGAAGAAAAGCAGGCCGGCGTAATCGCTGCATCCGCTGGTAACCATGCGCAGGGAGTTGCCTATCACGGCCGCCGCCTTGGCATACCCGTCACCATTACGATGCCGACAACGACGCCCTTCAACAAGGTTCAGCATACACGCGACTTTGGTGCCCGCGTCCTTCTGGAAGGCCAGACATTCGACGAGGCCAAGGCTTTTGCTGAAAAGGTCCGCCAGCGCGAAGGCCTCACCTGGATTCACCCCTTTGACGATTCGCTCATCATGGCGGGTCAGGGCACTGCTGCTCTCGAAATGATTGAGGATGGTCCGGACTTCGATGTGCTCGTCGTGCCGATTGGCGGCGGCGGCCTCATCTCTGGCATGGCAACCGTTGCTAAGGCACTGAAGCCCGACACCAGGATTGTTGGCGTTCAGGCGTCCATGTACCCCAGCATGCTCGCTGCCATCGAGGGCCGTGAAGCCAAGACCGGCGGCGCGTCTATCGCCGAAGGCATCTCGGTCAAGACACCGGGCAACCTCACCAAAGAGGTCGTCGAGGCACTGGTCGATGAAATCCTCCTCGTTGAGGAGGCGCATATCGAGCGCGCCATCACCCTCTTCGCCGATGTCGAAAAAACGATTGCAGAGGGCGCGGGCGCGGCAGGCCTCGCTGCGCTGCTTGCTCACCCGGAGAAATTCGCTGGCCGCAAGGTGGGCCTCATTCTCTGCGGCGGCAATATCGATACGCGCCTCCTCGCCTCCGTGCTGACGCGGGCGCTTGTGCGTGAAAAGCGTCTCGCCCGTATCCGTATCATCGGGGATGACCGCCCGGGCCTTCTCGCGCTCGTCTCCAAGATCATCGGCGACAATGGCGCGAACATCATGGAAGTCTCGCACAACCGGATCGCGCTCGATGTGCCGGCCAAGGGCGCGGAGTTCGACATCCTCATGGAAACGCGCGATGCGCAGCATACGCAGGACATCATCGACGCACTTGATCGGGCAGGTTATCCGCCCCGCTCCAGCTAGGCGAACGCTCCATCAAGCCGCAGGTGACAGGCAGCCAAAGCTTGCCTAAGTTCCTCAACTCAAACAGTTAAAAGCCTCTGATGGAGACTGCCCACATGTTGAAACCTCTCTCTGGCCTCGTTTGCGCGGTCCTGCTGGCCGCCTGCAATGCACAGGAGCAGAGCTTCGATGAGTTCTTCCCGTGGGACCCAGAGGCGGAAAACGTTCAGGAAACCGAGTCCGGGCTTCAGTATGTGGTCGTTCGTGAGGGGCCTGAAGATGGCGCTTCGCCGACGATCAGCTCGACCGTTCAGGTTTTCTATGAGGGCCGTCTGACCGACGGCACGACCTTCGACGGTAATTTCGATGAGGGTCGCCCTGCCATTTTCGGCGTGGGCCAGGTCATTCCCGGCTGGACGCAGGGCCTGCAGCTGATGTCGGAAGGCGACGAATACGTCTTCTACATCCCGTCTGAGCTCGCCTATGGCCAGACGCCGCGCCCGAACAGCATCATCAAGCCGGGCGATGACCTCATCTTCCGCGTTTCGCTGGAACAGGTCTTCGCACCGACGCCTGCAGACGAAGACGCCTGGAGCACTTACACGCCGTGGGACTCGTCAAATACTGACGTGCAGTCGACCGATTCCGGCCTCGAATATGTTGTTCTCGAAAGCGGCGCCGAGAATGGCGTCAGCCCGGAGCCGAATGATACGGTCGTCGTCCTTTACGAAGGCCGGTTTGCCGAAAGCGGAGAAGTGTTCGACAGCGCCTATCAGCGCGGCCAGCCCATCATGTTCCAGGCGAATGGCGTCATTCCCGGCTGGCAAGAAGCGCTATCCCTGATGAAGCCGGGCGATCGCTGGCTGATCCATGTGCCTTCGGACATTGCCTATGGTGAGCGCGGCTATCCAGGCGCGATCCCGCCAAATTCCGACCTCAATTTCGAGGTCAACCTGATTGATGTTCTGCCAACGGAATAAATCTTGCTAGGCAGACTGCGGATAGACTTGGAGGGGGGCGTCACGATGGCTCAACC
The DNA here is from genome assembly GCA_012960415.1 of Henriciella sp. Classification (GTDB taxonomy): domain Bacteria; phylum Pseudomonadota; class Alphaproteobacteria; order Caulobacterales; family Hyphomonadaceae; genus Henriciella. Next base: position 97,997 of record DUBH01000021.1, read on the forward strand.
GCAACGCAAGCATGGGCAGTTTGCCAGGGTTCTCACCGGACTCGCGGCCGCAGCCTTTGTACTGACCGCCTGTGAGACCGCCGCCCCGGCGTCCCAGACTGATACACCCATGGCCGCAGCCGCTGACAGCGAAGCGGCGCTTGCCGCGAAGCGGGCCGCCAAGGCCAGCGCGCCTTGCCCTGATTATGGTCGCGGCTCCGGCACGTTCCAGCCGCCCTTCCCGACCAATTGCGCAGGCCTCCAGACCACCGAAGAAGGCCTTCGCTGGATTGAGATCGCGCAAGGCCCCGAAGATCGCGAGCCACCTCTCGATGGTGCCACGGTCATCGTTGCCTATGAAGGCTACCTCGAAGAGACCGGTGCCAAGTTCGACAGCTCCTATGACCGCGGTGAAGCAGCGATCTTTGTGATCGACCAGGTTATTGCGGGCTGGACCGAAATCCTGAAGCGCATGACGCCCGGCGATGAGTGGATGACCTACATCCCGGCAGAGCTGGCCTATGGCGGCGCGTCACCAAGCGCAGCGATTCCGCCGAACTCCGACCTGGTCTTCAAGATCCGCCTCGACGGCTTCCTGAACGCAGAGGAGGTCGAGAGCCTCCCACCGCCATCAGGCGTGTCGGCAGCCGTCTGGGAAGACTTCCTGCCTTGGGATCGCTCGCGCGAAGGCATCCAGCGCCAGCCATCGGGCCTTACCTATTTCCAGATCGAAGACGGCGAAAGTGACGGGCCGAACCCGCGCGCTGATGACCTCGTCGCCATCGACTATGAAGCCCGACTTGCAGAGAACGGCGCCCTCGTCGCCTCGACCTGGGGCCGTCAGACGCCGCTTGTCGTGCGCGCTGGCGACCTCATTCCTGGCTTTGCACAGCTGCTCAGCCTGATGAAGGAAGGCGACGTTCTCATCGGTCATCTTCCGCCGCCGCTCGCCTATGGCGATGCTGGCCTCGATGACCTGGTGCCGCCAGACGCGTCGCTGGTCTATGTGGTCAATCTCATCGAGATCAATCCCGAAGTCTCCCAGCCGACACGCTGATATCTTTCAGAACCAGAACTAAAAAAGGCGGGCCTCACGGTCCGCCTTTTCTCATTTCAGCAGTCGGCGCCAGGCTTCAGGCCTTTGCCAGCTCCTTGACCGACTGGACCGTGTGCATATCGCAGACAAGCATTTCGCCGCCCGCTGCCACAATCACCGTATTCTCGCGGCCTGCCACTGAGATCGACGTATCCATCGCGCGGATATAGCAATTTTTGCAGTTAATCGCCCTGACATTGCCGATGAGAACATTGCCATTCTCATCCTTCTCCGAGCGCTCCCACAGCGCCTGAAAGTCACCAATGTCACTCCACCCCATATCGACGGGCACGACTTTCAGATCGTCATGGTGTTCGATAATGGCATAGTCGATCGACTGCGAGCGGCAGGCCTCGAAGGCGGCCGTGTCGAAGCTTGCAGCCATTCCCTGTTTCGATTTCGGCATGGCGGCGCTGACCGCGTCCAGAATATCCGGCGCATGCGCCTTGAACGCCTCGATCATGTCGCCTGCACGAAACAGGAAGATACCGGCATTCCAGAAGAAATTGCCCGACGCGATATAGGACTTCGCTGTCTCAAGGTCCGGCTTCTCGACGAAGCGAACCACATCGATCACGTCGCCGGACTTGCTGGCCGCTTCGATATAGCCATAGCCCGTCGCAGGCGTTTCGGCGATGATCCCGAAGGTCACGACGCTGCCCGTCTTAGCCGCTTTCGCGCCCGCGAGGATCGCGCGGTGGAACGCGCCGAGATCTGCGATGTCATGGTCCGCGGGGAGGATGAGGACGAGATCATCTGCATCTGCCGAAAGGGCCGCTGCGGCCACTGGCGCGGCTGAATTCTTGCCGACCGGCTCCATCAGTATGTCGGCATCGCCGGCAAGACCGCTCATCAGCCCGCCATGGCGCTCTGCCCCGATCACCATAGGCTGGCTGAAGGACAGGCCGTCGAGGGGATTTCCCTGAACCCGCGCCAGCGTGACTTCCAGCATCGAGGACGCACCGAGCAGGTTGAGAAACTGCTTTGGATGTTGCGGCGTTGAAAGCGGCCACAGCCGTGTCCCATTGCCTCCGCACAACACCACCGGTTTGATAGAGATCGTCATCTACGCTTTACCCTCCAAAATCGTCCCAAGGCTTTAGGCGTGACACACCCCAGATTGCAACCTGCGATGACTTGACCTTCGCTGCGGTGAAGGCAATCAAGCGCCATGCCAATCACGTCTGTCGAGACTTTTTCCATATCCGGGCCAGCCCTGCTCAGCCTAAGGCGCGCCGGCGATGAGCGCGGCTGGTTCTGCGAAACATGGAATGCCCGCGACTGGAAAGAGGCGGGCCTGCCACAGGAAGACTGGGTTCAGGACAATTACGCCTTCTCCGCCGAGATCGGCACGACGCGCGGGCTACACTTTCAGGCCCCGCCCCATGCGCAGGCAAAGCTCATCCAGGTTATTCGCGGCAGGATTTTTGATGCGATCGTCGACATCCGCGCCGGCTCGCCGACCTATGGCAAATCGGTTTGCCTGGTGCTGAGCAGTGACCAGCCGCAAGTCTTCTACGTCCCGGCCGGTTTCGCGCATGGCTACCAGACGCTCGATCCTGATACGCTCGTCTACTACAAGGTTACCGATCACTATGCACCGGAAACCGAGGGCGGCCTGCTCTGGAACGGAGAGGGTTCGGGCATCGACTGGCCGATCAGAGAACACGTCACCCTCTCCAGACGCGACCATGACTGGCCAGATCTAGGCGCGCTGAAATCTCCATTCACGCAAGCGAACTGATGGACCCGGACGCCATCCTCGTCACGGGCGGCGCGGGGCGGCTGGGCCGGGCGCTGGGCCGCCTTGGTTGCAAAGCGCCGGGCCGAGACGCGCTCGATATAACAGTCCGGACCTCAATCGCGCGGGCCATTCGCCAATCGCGTCCCCACCTCGTCATCAACGCGGCGGCTTACACGAATGTCGACGGCGCTGAGGCTGAGGCTCATCGCGCACACCAGATCAATGCGACAGGCGCTGGCCTCATCGCTGAGGTTTGCGCCCAGGAAGACATTCCCCTCATCCACATCTCGACGGACATGGTGTTCAGCCAGGGCAAGCCCGCTCAGCCCGTAACCGAACAGGCAGAACCCGCGCCAAACTCCGTCTACGGGCAGAGCAAGCTCGATGGGGAACTCGCGGTCCGCGCAGCTGGTGGCCGCCACTCTATCGCGCGCGTTAGCTGGCTGTTTTCAGGTGAAGGCGAAAGCTTCATCAGCAAGATCCTGGCTGTCGCCGATCAGCGCGATCACCTCCAACTCGTCGACGATGAATATGGTCGTCCGACCCATATCGATGCGCTGGCCGGACACCTTCTGAGGCTGAGCGATCTGATGGTCGCAAAAGAGGACGTGCCAACTCTCCTTCATCTTGGCCCGCCCGAACCCGTCAGCCGCTACGGATGGGCACTCGAGATATTCGACGTGTCAGGTGAATGCGGCGGCCCAGCGCCTGAAATGACGCCCGTTCCCGGCAGCACCTTCCCGACGCCTGCGCAGAGGGCGAGAGGTCTGGTCTTGGACGTCAGTCTTGCCGACGGCCTGCTCGGGTCCATGCCGGAGTGGCAGCCGATGAGTGCCAGGGTCGTCCGGAATTTTCTCGGGAAAGCCTAGTGCCTAGCCCTTCTGGGTAAGCAGCTTGCGCAGATAGGCGGCGTATTCAGACTTGCCGTAGAAGTCCGCATTCTTCTCCAGCTCAGCCCGCGTGATGAAGCCGCGATGCAGGGCAATCTCTTCAGGACAGCAAACCTTCATGCCCTGCCGCTTCTCGATGGCCGCCACGAACTGGCTCGCATCGAGCAGGCTGTCTGGCGTGCCCGTGTCGAGCCACGCAAAGCCGCGCCCCAGCGGCTGCACGGACAGTTTGCCCTCTTCCATATAGGTCCGGTTGAGGTCGGTGATCTCTAGCTCGCCGCGTTTCGATGGCTTCAAGGCCTTGGCCCGGTCGCACACGCTGGCGTCATAGAAATAGAGGCCGGTGACGGCATGGTTCGACTTTGGCTGTTCGGGCTTTTCTTCGATAGAGACCGCGCGTCCATCGGCGCCGAACTCCACCACACCGTAACGTTCCGGGTCACTGACGGGATAGGAAAAGACCGTCGCGCCATCGGAGATTGCAGCCGCTTTGAGCAGCAGGCCTCCCAAGCCGCCGCCATAGAAAATATTGTCACCCAGAACGAGCGCGCAGGGCTCACCGTCGATGATGTCCTCAGCAATCGTGAAGGCCTGCGCGATGCCTTTGGGCTCTGGCTGGACACGAAAGGTGAAATTCACACCGAAGCGGCTGCCATCCCCCAGCAGCCGTTCGAAAGCCGGCTGATCGTGCGGGGTCGTGATGATGATAATGTCCTTGATACCCGCCAGCATGAGGACGCTGATCGGGTAGAAAACCATAGGCTTGTCGAATACGGGCAGCAGCTGTTTCGATGCCGCCATCGTCATAGGGAACAGGCGTGAACCGGTTCCCCCGGCCAGAACGATGCCCTTCATACCAAATCCCCTGCTCTACCAATCATCTATGGCCGTACTGGCCTCGACTTGAGGGGCGTTCTATGACATCGGGCCTTGAGCATCGTCAAGCTGGCCACGTCGGCGCCAGCCCCGCGCGATGAGGATGGACTGCACACGGACGCGACATGAATTTTCTCGTTACAGGCGGCGCTGGCTTTATCGGTTCAGCTGTCTGCCGGCATCTGGCTGGAGACCTCGGTCACGACGTGACCAATCTGGACAAGCTGACCTATGCCGCGAATCTGAGCTCGCTGAAGCCGATCGAAGACCTCGATAATTACCGCTTCGTTCAGGGCGACATCTGCGACGAGGCGCTCGTTTATCGCCTCCTCGTCGAGAACAGGATCGACGCTGTCCTTCACTTGGCAGCGGAAAGCCATGTCGACCGCTCCATCACAGGCCCCGGCGCGTTCATTCAGACCAACATAGTTGGCACCAGCACCATGCTGCAGGCGGCGCGTCGCTATTGGGATAAGGACCTGAAAAAGTCTGACAGCTTCCGCTTTGTCCACGTGTCCACCGATGAAGTCTACGGCGACCTGCCGCTCGATTCCGGCATCTTTACCGAAGACTCGCGCTATGAGCCTTCCTCTCCTTATGCGGCCTCAAAAGCCTCGTCCGATCACCTCGCCCGCGCCTGGGGGCGCACCTATGGCCTGCCGGTCATCGTGACGAACTGCTCGAACAATTACGGGCCGTATCATTTCCCGGAAAAGCTGATCCCGCTTGTCATCCTGAATGCGCTCGCGATGAAGCCGCTGCCCGTCTACGGCAAGGGCGAGAATGTCCGCGACTGGCTGTTTGTGGAAGATCACGCCAATGCGCTTGCCACGGTAGCGCTGAAGGGCGCGCCGGGCGAGACCTACAATATCGGCAGCAATTCGGAGCGCACGAACCTGCAGGTGGTCGAGGCGATCTGCGACCTGATTGATGCGCGCCGCCCCGCAGACCAGCCGCGCCGCGACCTTATCCAATTTGTAACGGACCGCCCCGGCCACGATCTTCGCTACGCCATTGATGCCAGCAAGATCGAGAGCAAACTCGCCTGGAAATCCTCGGTCACATTTGAGGAAGGCCTTGCCCGGACCATCGACTGGTTCATCGAGAATGAGTGGTGGTGGAAGCCGCTTCAGGCCCGATAGAAGGGCACGAGACGCCAGACCGGGAGTGCTGTACGGACTGGCCATGCGCCTCATGCTTTTATAAGCCAATGCTCAGGAGTCCACGCCACTGGCCGGTCTCTCAATGCCCAACAGAATGTGGGGAGCAAGGTTACATTGGCATACATTTTCTATCACATCCCGAAGACCGCCGGGACGAGCGTGAAGCGCGTTCTCGAGCAATGGTTTGAATTGCAGAGGGACGCTGACCGGCAGGTCGGCACTGGCGTTCACCCTGAATGCACAACCGGCCACTTTGGCGGCAGACTGGCAGGCACCAGGGCGTCCCTGTTGACGAGAGAACCGGACCTCGCCGGCGATCCTGACCTCAAGGTCATCACCTTCGTCAGGGATCCCGTCGAGCATTTCATTTCCTACTACTATCACCAGATGCGTCACAGCGATCTGACGCTGAGCCTGGCGCAATATGCTCAACGCCCTTTCGAATTCAGCCTGTCCAAGGTTCTGCACATCAAGCGTGAGGACGAAATCGAAGCGAGACTGTCGAATTTCTTTTTCGTCGGCCTCACCGAGGACATCCAGACAAGCATGGACATACTGGCCGACCGGGCCGGAAAGCCGCGGCTGGAGGTGCCGACACAGCGCATTGGAATTCGCGACGAACAGATCGCCACCCTATCGGATGCAGACTTCGAAATGCTGACGAACAAGTTCGCGCTGGACAGGAAGATCTATGAGCGTGTGCGCGAGTCGGTTGCTGGCGGAGCGCCGCTCGCCTGGAACCGCACCGACCAGTTTCTGGATGTCGTGCGCCAGACTGCCAGTCCACAAAGGTCAATTGGCAAGAACGAGACGCCTGTCGCATCCATTGATGAATTCTACGTGTCGGACGGCGCGGGGGATTTCGATGGTCCTTACGCGTGCGATCAGCCGCTTTTCCTACATCTCAGCTTTAGGGTTCACGACGCCTCTGAACGCGTCCAGCCAGCCTTTCGGGTTCTCTGGAACGAGAAAACCGTCTTTACCGTGGCGTACACGCCCGATGACGGCACCGACAGGTTTGCAGAAGGCGTGCACACGGTCTCGGCCGTCATCCCCCCTCACCTTCTGAACATCAGCCAGTATGAGTTCGAGGCCTCACTTTGCGATCCCGACCCTGTCCAGCGCTGGGATGTCTGCGAGTCGCTGGTGACCGTGGACGTCACTTCTGCAACCCCGGACACTGTTTCGGCCGCTGGCGACTGGCAATCACCTTTTCCTGGCCCGATCAGGCCTCTCCTTGCGTGGCAAAAAGGCGCTGAAGCTCAATAAACATACACTTTGTGGGTGAAGCAGTTGAGCCTGCGCGAGCCCTTCGCTAATGGACTTTGGGGCGGCGCACATTCTGTGCCCAAAAGTTTAGTTACGGGACTGTTTCAATGACATCGAAAAACAAGACAGCGCTGGTCACTGGCGTGACGGGACAGGATGGGGCGTATCTGGTCGAACTCCTGCTGGAGAAGGGCTATACGGTCCATGGCGTGAAGCGCCGGTCTTCCTCGTTCAATACCGGACGTATCGAACATCTCTATCAGGACCCGCATGTCGATGACCCGCGCCTGATCCTTCACTATGGCGACATGACCGATTCGACGAACCTCATCCGGATCGTCCAGGAATCCCAGCCAGATGAGATCTACAACCTCGCGGCCCAGAGCCACGTCCAGGTCTCCTTCGAGACGCCTGAGTACACCGCGAACGCCGACGCAGTGGGCGCGCTTCGCCTTCTCGAGGCGATCCGTATCCTCGGCATGGAAGACAAGACCCGTTTCTACCAGGCTTCCACGTCAGAGCTTTACGGCCTTGTGCAGGAAGTCCCGCAGAAGGAAACCACCCCCTTCTACCCACGCAGCCCCTACGCTGCCGCCAAGCTCTACGCTTACTGGATCGTGGTGAACTACCGCGAAGCTTATGGCATGCACGCCTCCAACGGCATTCTCTTCAACCATGAGAGCCCGCTGCGCGGTGAGACCTTCGTCACCCGCAAGATCACGCGCGCCGCTGCCGCCATCAAGCTTGGCCGTCAGGAAAAGCTTTACCTCGGCAACCTCGACGCCCAGCGCGACTGGGGCCATGCCCGTGAGTACGTCCGCGGCATGTGGCTCATGCTGCAGCAGGACAAGGCAGACGACTATGTCCTCGCCACCGGCGAGACGACCCATGTGCGCCAGTTCGTCGAGTGGGCCTTCGAAGATGTCGGCATCAAGCTTGAATGGAAGGGCAAGGGCGTCGACGAGAAGGGCTATTGCTCCGAGACCGGCAAATGCCTCATCGAGGTCGACCCACGCTACTTCCGCCCGACCGAGGTTGAGCTCCTGCTCGGCGATCCGGCCAAGGCGAAGAAGCAGCTCGGCTGGAGCCATGAGACCTCTCCGCGCGATCTCGCTCGTGAGATGGTCCAGTCGGACCTCAAAGTCATGCAGCGCGACCCGGTCTGGAAGGACGCCTGATCATGTATGACCTCGCTGGAAAACGGGTATGGGTTGCCGGCCATCGCGGGATGGTCGGTGCCGCAACCGTGCGCCGTCTGGAGCAGGAAAACTGCGAGGTGATCATCGCCGGGCGCGATAAGGCCAATCTCATCCGCCAGGACGAAACCGAAAAGCTTCTGGCCGATATGAAGCCAGACGCCATCGTCGTTGCGGCCGCCAAGGTCGGCGGCATCCTCGCCAACGACACCTATCCGGCGGACTTTCTCTACGACAACCTCATGATCGAGGCGAACATCATCAATGCCGCCCACAAGAGCGATGTCGACCGCATCCTCTTCCTGGGCTCCAGCTGCATCTACCCGAAGTTCGCCGACCAGCCGATTGTCGAGGAAAGCCTGCTGACCGGCCCGCTTGAGCCGACCAATGAATGGTATGCAATCGCCAAGATCGCGGGCATCAAGCTCGCGCAGGCCTATCGCAAGCAGTATGACCGCGACTATGTCTCCGCCATGCCGACCAATCTCTACGGCCCCGGCGACAATTTCGACCTGAAATCCAGCCACGTTCTGCCGGCCCTCATTCGCAAGGCCCACGAAGCCAAGACGGCCGGCGCCAGCGAGATCGAGATCTGGGGCACCGGCACGCCGCGTCGCGAATTCCTGCACTGCGATGACTGCGCCGACGCGCTCGTCTTCCTGCTGAAGAACTATTCCGGCTATGAGCACGTGAATGTCGGCTCCGGCACGGACGTCACCATTCTCGAACTCATGGAAATGGTCGCAGATGTGGTCGGCTTCGACGGCAAGATCGTCAAGGATGAGACCAAGCCAGACGGCACGCCGCGCAAGCTCATGTCAGCTGATCGCCTGCGCGAAATGGGCTGGGAGCCATCGATCAGCCTGCGCGAGGGCATTGCCTCAACCTATCAGTGGTATCTCGACAACGTCGCCTGACGCCAGCGTCTGGTTGACAGCGTGCTACCTAAACCGGTTCAGGACGCGGCCCGCGACATTCATGACGGGCTTGGACATTCGGCCAAGCTTGTTTTTCACCCGGATGGCACGCCATTTCTGCACTTCCCATGAGGGGAAGAGCCTCCCCACGAGGGCGCGTTCGGCTGACCTCTGTTTGCGCTCCACCCGCAACAAATGACTGAAGGCCCTCGCCTCCAGTAGCGCCGCATTCTTCTGGTCGCGTTCGCGTTTCAACTGGCCTGACAGATACGCCTCACGCAGTTCCAGCTCTTCGATCCGGGCCGACTTCGAAGCAATGATCTCGTTATAGGCGGCTTCGCGTTCCCGCATGCTGGTTTGCAGGCTCACCTCTTCGACCTCATCGGCGCCCGGCAGCTGAGGACTGAGAATTCGCCGTTCCATATTCGTCGTGAAGGCGAACTGGTCAGCCCGCGTCTCCGGGCTTCCCGTGAAACTCCGGTCCCGAAGCATGCCGCGGACTGTCTCGAACAGCTCATACTCAGGCGCGAGCGCCCGCTCGATCCGTGCGCGCTCTCTCGATGTCAGCTGTAGAATAAGCTCGTCGCGGTCTCCGACATTCTCCTTCGGCACGTCGATCGGCGGCTTCCCGAGGAGCTCAGCCAGATACTTCATCGAGCTGTCGATATCCGACGTATCACCGATAAAATAGAAGGAATTCAGTATGTTCGACCGCTCTTCAGCATTGCTCGCACACATCGAGTTTCTATAGATGAAGCGGTTCGGAAACTCCGCGAACGAGACGATGTCCTGCGGCAGGTCCTTATCGCTCTTGCGGCGGAGGTGGTAGTAGGACGAAACGAGGTGATCCAGCGGGTCACGCAGAAGGGTGAATACCTTGTAGTCCGGATTCCCCACCAGTTCCGGCAGGGCATCTGTCAGCGCGCCCTCTTCGCCAAAAATCGACGAAGCGAAATGGCTGGTGACACAGACTTCCTCGCCTGCTCCATCACGGATCTCATTGATCCGCTGCCCCTGCTCGACCCTGTAAAGCTCGTACCAGCTTTCAATGACGCGTTTGGTGCTGGTCCCCGCAGTCTTCGGAATATGAAAGTGTACGAGCATGGAAAACCTAGGTCAGGACAGCAAGAACAGAGAGTGCCGTGACGACGCTCATTAGCGCGAAACCCTATACAGAGAAAACGAAACTAGCCAGCCGAAGGATGCGCCAGCAGGGCATCCATGAATTCGTCCGGATTGGCGACCTTGATATTCTCCGTTCGGCACCGTTCGGGCTCCGGATCGCCTTCCCAGAGCTTCGCACCAAGATAGGTCGGCATGTTGTATTCCATGCTCAGCATCAGGCGCTCACGATTGCCGGGACGCCCGCCGCCATGAAGGCACCGGCACGTATCGGTGAAGATGATCGTGCCAGCTGGCCCGTGATATTCGTGCAGGGCGTCATCAGGCAGAACTGTGTCCTCCTGTCGGTCCAGAACGAAGTCAGGGCGCTCGAACAGGAACTCGCAATCCCTGGCGGCCGCCGCCATGAACGGCCCGGAATTCTCGTCCACATCGGTGATGTAGAGAAACACCTTCAGCTGCGCGCGGTCTTCCGGATCAAAGTGCAGGCGCTGCGAGGATTTTCGATGAAACTCCTCATTCTTCGCCAGCGTCACCCCAAAGCCCGTCATGATCGGGAACATGCCGAAATAGCGGATGACCGGCGCCAGAAGCAGCGGGCTCGTCGCCAGCTTGAAGATGGCGCTGTCGGCGCCGAACGGCTTACCGGCTGATCCCAGAAATTGAAGGCTGTCCTTTGACAGGAATTCATTGCCCGATGCGACCGCATCCTCATAGGACTTCAGGCCTTCAGCCACAGCCCCCTGCACCAGCGGGTCATGGCTGAGATTGATCGACGCGTGCGCGATGTCTTTCGGAATTTCGAACTCTGCCGTCTCAGGCGCGAGCGTTTTCTCAGCGAGGTAACGTCGCCCGAGCGCCTCGCGGCGCGCGATCTCGTCGCCTTTCATGAAGCGGGCAAGCTCATGGTACTGCTTGCGCTGCTTCATGCTGCCCTGCCTGATGACAAAGGAGCGTTCGAACACGGCGGCAGAGCGCGAAACCGCCATGAACTGCTCAGCCTTGTTCCGCCAGAAATCGCGTTCGCCAACGAGCTTGTCGACGTTCACTTCCTGCACTGTATCAGGCATGAGCTATCCCGCTCCCTTGAACTGCCATGTATCCGACTGGTGGTTCAGTCAGCTCTACACGGGCTTGGGGTGCGCCAACAAGGCCTCGGTATACTCGTTCAGATTATAATCCCTGACCTTGAGGGTCCGGCTGCGACGCTCTGGCGTCGGGTCGCCCTCCCAGAGCTTCGAATTGAGATGCGTTGGCATATTGTACTCGATGCTCAGCATGAGGCGCTTCTTGTCGCCGGGCCGCGCACCTGCGTGCAGGCAGCGGCACGTGTCGCAGAAGATCGCGGTGCCAGCCTTGCCGGTGAATGTGCGGATAGACCCTTCCCGCACAGCGCTGTCATCCTGGCGGGCCAGCCTGAAATCCGGATTATTATAGAGGACGGCGCTATCTTCTGCGGGAACGGCCATGAATGGTCCCGACGTCTCATCAACGTCCGTCACATAGATAAAGACCTTCAGCTGGGTGCGGTCTTCCGGGTCAAAGTGCAGCCGCTGTGACGAATGCGGATAGAACTCTTCATTGCGTGCGGACAGCAGGCCAAAACCGGTCATGATCGGCATCATGCCGAAATATCGGATAACCGGCGCCAGCAGGAGCGGGCTCGTCGCCAGCTTGTAGACGCCGCCGCTTGCGATGAATGGCCAACCGGCGTCACCAACAAATTCCAGGCTGTCCTTGGACAGAAGCTCTTTGCCGGAGTCGATCGCTTCCTGATAGGTATCGCGACACTCTTTCACAGCGGCCTGTACCAGCGGGTGGCGGCTGAGATCGACCGACGCAAACCCGTCTTTCTGCAGGACAACCAGCTTTGATGTCTCAGGAGCCAGAGCCTGCTCGGCCAGATATTTCTGGCCAAGCTCACGGCGCCGCTCAATTTCCGCTGCTTTAAGTTCGCGGGCCAGCATGTGATAGGTCTGACGCTGACGCATCGTCCCCTTTGTCAAAAGGTAGGAGCGGTCAATCGTAGGTGTATTCTGAAACTGCTCAGCCAGGTTCTGGGCCTCGCCTCTCCAGCGGTTGCGGTCGCTTCTCAGCGCTGCAAGCTCAGCTTCATATTCCCGGGTTGCCTCGCCGGCATCCGCACTACGATCGTCTTGTTTGACAACTGCCATGATTAATTAACTCCAACCCACTTGCCGGGAGAATCTCCCACAGCGTTAAAATGTCAACTACGTAACATCCGCACACCGCTTGCTCTGCCAGCGCAATTGCGGCTACACGGGTTCGACTTTCGACGCTTGAGGACTGCCGCATGCCAATTGAGAATTCCGCCCATATCGCAGACGCGTTTGCCAGGATCGCAGAAAAGAAAATCGAGGTTGGCAGCTTGATTAATATCGGGTCCGGCCGCGGCGATGATCTGGGCTTCTACAAGTCCCATTGGCCTGACATGCAGACCCTGCTCATCGACATGGACCCACGCTTCCTGGAAATCTGGGAAAAGCTGGCTGCCACGCATGAAGGCACCAAATACGTTGTCTGTGGTGCCTCGTCCGAAGATGGCGAAGGCCAGTTCCTCAAATCCAACGATGTCGGCGGCGCGCTTTCAAAAGTCGCAAGCGGCGAAAATGTTCACACCACACCGCTCCGCAAGATCGACACGCTCGTCAAAGAGTTCGACATGCCTGGGCCTTACTTCATGAAGTTTGACACGCACGGAGTCGAACTCGACATCCTCGCCGGGTGCGAAGAGACGCTGAAGAATACGAGCCTCATCATGATGGAGGTTTATAACTTCAAGCTGAACTTCGTGGACCGCAAGAACCTCACCTTCGATGAGATGTCGCTCCACATGAAGTCACTCGGCTTCCGCTGCGTGGACATGTGCGACCCGCTCTTCCGGCCAGGTGATCACGCGCTCTGGCAGATGCACCTCATCTTTATCCGGGACGATCACCCGATCTGGGAGCGCAGCTCCTACGGTACAGGCGCGCCCGCACCTGCAGCTTCCTGAACCCGGGGATCGACAGACACAGCAGCCTCAGAAGACGATCTGGCCGCAGGGTGAGCGCTGCACGTCTTGATGCGCTCACCGCTGATATTCGGTTGTCAGACTTTCGGGACTGGTGAAAACAGGTCTTGCAAGCGTGATGATGTGCTGAGATCGACCATTCGACCAGCAGTAAATTAGCAGGAGCAGGATATGGAGTGGGCCAGACGCGCACGCCGTGCTGCAAGTTCAATGATCCGCGGACGCCGCAAGCCTGAGCCAAAGGCTGAGCGCGCGGCCGCAGACAACTGGCATGACAACCTCGATGCAGAGCAGCGCCGATTTGTCGTCGATCATACGGTCGATCCGATCCGGCCGGATATCGGGCAAGCTGGCAAGCCCCGGCCCCGTCATGCGTGCCTCGACCAGCGCCCCCGTGTGAGTGTTGTTCTGGGAACGCTCAATCGGCGCAAACTTCTCGAAAAATGCCTCGCCTCGGTGCGACGCGAGCTTGAGGGCATGGACGGCGAGATCATCGTCATTGATGGCGGCTCGGAAGACCGCACCATCCCCTGGCTCACCAAGCAGGAGGATGTGATCACCATCCTCCAGTACAATCGCTACAAGAATGGCGAGACCTCCATGCGTCGGCGCAGCTGGGGCGGCTTCATGAATATGGGCTTTCGCGCCGCCTCGGCCGATTACATCCTGATGATTTCGGACGACTGCCTTCTAATGCCCGGCGCGATCCGCAATGGCATCGAGCAAATCGAAGCCGCAAGGAAGGCGGGCGTGCCTGTCGGGGCCTGCGCCTTCTATTTCCGCGACTGGCCGAAGCAGAAGCGGTACTATGTCCAGCGCACCATTGGCGGCAATCTGATGCTGAACCATGGCATCTATACGCGTGAAGCGCTCGAGGCTGCCCAATACGCCAATGAAGACGACTATGTCTTCTACAAGTCGGACACCGACCTGTCGCTGAAGATCTGGGACAGCGGCTACGCCATCATCGATGCACCGCAGTCAATTTGTGAACACTATGTCGGCATAGAAGAAGAGCTTCGGGCCGGTAACACGGCGCTCATGTCCTACGACCGGTCACAGATGAAGCAGTACTGGCCAGACTTGGTGACGGATGAAGGCGTGAGGAAAATGGGAAAGATCTATCTCGACCAGCCGCCCGGTGACGAGGCCGACAAGGAGTGGACAAAGCTCTATCGACACGAAGAGCGTGTCGCCAAAAAGCGAAATCCAAACTTGAAATAGATATCGGATCGGGTGAACCGGTCTAATGTCCGAACTTCCGCAGACAGATGGCAGGCATGGCGCAGGCACAGAACAAGAAAAAGACCGCAACGAAGAAGCCGGCAGCGAAAACGCCCGCCGCATCTGCGAACGCGGCCACTGCGGCTGACCTCAGGGCGCCTTACCTGCTGCGGGGCGAGTCGCCCGAACCGGACCTGCTTTCACTTTTTCGCCTCCTCGCAACGCTTCGGGATGCCCAATCCCGTATCGAGCTGAGCGGCCTCATTCGCGCCAGGCTTCGCGCCCTGTTTCCGGCGGGCTCCGGCAAGACCGGCACCGCCAACCTCAAGAACGGGCTGAATTTCGACGTCGATCTCGGCGACCTTTTCGGCGCTGAATTCTACCTCGGCAACATGAATGAGACCGACGTCCTCAATGCGCTGACTGCCACACTTCCAGAGGACGCGACGACCGTAGATATCGGTGCCAATTTCGGCCTGTTCGGCGTCCATGCCGGTCATGTCGCACAGAACGGCAAGGTCATCGCTCTTGAGCCGCTTCCATCGGCTTTCGAGCTTCTGGAAAAGAACATCAAGCAGAACGGTCTTTCAGACCGGGTTGAAGCGGTGAACGCGGCCGTCTCCCAGCGGGGCGGCAAGGCCAAATTCTTCGTGGCCACCGACGGCGCCTTCAGCGGACTTCGCGACACGGGCCGCTCGCCTGTGCTCGACACGGTGACAGTCGCAAAGGTCGCCCTCGACAAATGCGAACCGGTGCAGGCCATCGACCAGATCGACTTTCTGAAGATCGACACGGAAGGCCACGAGGCAGAGGTGCTGGCCGGTGCCCACAAGACGCTGGAACGCTGCAAATCCGCGCTCGTCATGCTCGAATACAGCCACAAGAACCTCACGGCCGAGGCGCGCGACAGCCTCCTCGCAGAGCTTGAGCCGCTCCTGAAGAACGGCTTCGAGGCGCAGCTTTACGATGGCAGCCAGAAGCTGGTGAAGCTCAAGAAGGCCAGCGACATCCCGGTAGATACGTCGGGGACCGTGTTTCTCGCCGGGGAAAACTGCGCATGGGCAAGCGACTTCTTCAATGCGCTGGAGCGAGAGGTTGAGACCGCCAGGAGCGCTTCATCGGAGAATGCGCCAGACCTGATCCTGCGTGAATTCAGCAAGATCCGAAACAAGGTTGCAGACGTCGAGCGCCTCGAAGAGGACTTTCCCTCAACCGGGAGCGCAACACCGCTCTCAAAGCGCGTGATGAACGAAGTCGGCCGTCTACGGAACGAGATCGAGCGCGCAGAAACCTACCGGACCGCGTTACAAGGCCATTACGACAAGGCCGACACAGACAGAAAGCAGCTGCGTCTCAAATCGGACAAGCTTGGCGAAGACCTCAAGAGCTACAGGGAACGCATGGAAGCGTTCCAGAAGCTTACGGATTCGCTTCAGGAAAAGCTGGCGACCCGCGAGGAAGAACACGCTCAGAAACTCGCAGATGTCCGAGCATCCCTTGATCGCCAGTATGAACGCGCGGAGGAGCTTAAGAAGACGCTCCTGGAGTCGATGACCGCCCGCAAGGACCTCGAAGCCAAACTGGCACAGGCAGATGAGTTGCTGGCGACGTCCAAACAGGAAGTCATCTCGACCAAACGTCTGCTCACTCATGCCGAAGCCCGCGGAACAGACCTCGAAGCCAAACTCCAGACGGCCGTCACCGCCCGCGAATCCCTCAGCGAGCGCCTGGAGGCGTTCCGCAATCTCTCCGCCGACTTGCAGCAAAAGCTGGAAGCCGCGAAGGCTGCCCAGGACTCGGCGCGCCGGGATTTCGATCTTCTCATCTCAAAAGAGAAGACCGCCCATGAGCAGACCCGTGCCCGGCTCGATGCTGAGCTAGCCAAAGAAAAAGCCGCGCATGAGAAAACGCACCGCGACCTGAAATATATCATTTCAGAAGAACGCAACGCCCTCAAACGCGAAAAGGCCGCTCACGAGAAGACCCACCGTGACCTGAAGATGCTTCTCTCGCAGGAGCGCGGCGACCATAAGGAAACGCGCAAGCATCTTGAGGTCAGCCGTGAGCTGCGCGCCGGTCAACGCCGCGAACTCGACGAAGCCGCCGCGCGGCAGGCCGCCCTTGAAGCAGAAATCACCGCGCTCGCAGACGAAAAGCAGGCGCTCCTGGCTGAGATCGATGAAAAGCGCGCCCTCGTCCGCATCCTGCAGCAGCGCGAGGCGCTGTATGAGATCGGACTCGGCAAGCACCTGCGCCGGCGCCCATAAACGACTTAGCTGCTTCCAGCCTCACCCGTCTTCGCATCCTTGCGGCGCTGCAGGCGCGCATGCCTGTAGCGGTCCAGCGGGCGCTCGATCGCATAGACCAGCGCCAGGCTGATCAGAATGGTCAGCACCGTGCCAAGCAGGGCCTGTCCCTCGGCATAGATCTCACCCGCGATAATGAATGCCAGCAGGTGCGCAACATAGATCGGATACGACAGATCACCCAGCGCGCGGTCATACCGGTTGTCCTTCACCAGCGCGAAGACTGGCCCGACGCTGATGGCGATAAGTGTGAGCAAGAGGAAACGCGTAACCTCTTTGCCAAACGGGCTCGCATTAAGCGCTAGGATCACAACCACGCTCAGGACAAGCAGCACCAGTCCGAGCTTCTTTATCCATGGCGCATCAAGCCTGTGGCGCAATAGCTTCCAGGACAGCGACCCTGCCAGGAACATGAAAAGGATCGATGGGAAAAAGCGATGCGTCCACGGGTCGCTTGGCAAGGCCGTTATCGACAGCGCGATAAAAACACCAAGCGACAAGGCAAATCCCGCCGCGATACGCCATCCTTTTACCAGAAGAAATGGTGCCAGCGCGTAGAAATAGATCTCAAGTCCCAGCGACCAGCCCTGCGGGATCAGCAGGAACTGGTAAACCGGCACGGCCGAGTCCGTAAAATCAGTCGTCAGGCTCAGGCTCTCGCCGTCAAAGGACAGGAAAAGCGCCGCATCCAGCAGCACGATACCGAGATTGGAGACGACGATATACGCTTTCGTCCAGAAATCTCCTGCCATGAAGACAGCGGCAAGCTCATCCATGGGCAGCGTGAACCGGCTATGGGCGCCCGTCGCAATCCCGACGATAAGCGTCAGCAGCAAGATGGCGAAATAGGACGGGAACAGCCGTAGATAACGGTTCGTATAAAACAGCTTCAGGCGCCCGGCATACCGGTCCTGCAGAACCAGCGCCATGTAGAAACCCGAGATGATGAAAAAGGCCTCTACCGCGACGGAGCCTGAGCCCATCTGATAGCCAAGGACACCGCCATAGTGGTCGACCACGACTGTCATCGCCAGAAGAAACCTGATGATCCCCACCCCGCGTCTCTCCTACATCGCCAAGAAGCCGCCATCGATGCGGAAGTCCGCGCCATTGGCATAGGATGAGGCGTCCGACATCAGGAAGGCCGTCGGCCCGACATAGTCTTCGGCGAGCGCCATACCGCGCAGGCGGTCATAATCGCCGCCCCGGCGCAGCGGGATCTTCTTCTCGTAATTGTCGAGGAACTCGCCGTCCTGATTGTTGAAGACGCCGGCAAAGGTCAGCGTATTGGTGCGCACGCCTTTTGGCCCCCAATAGACGGCCAGATAGCGCGTCAGATTGTAGAGCGCCGATTTCGACGCGCTATAGGCGACCGGCTTGTAGAAGGTCTCCCCGCGGTCACGCCGGTACTGATACAGCGACTGGTCCGGCGACACGGTGCCATAGATGGAGGCGACATTGGCGATCGAGCCCTTGCCCGCATCGGCCATCGCCTTGCCAAAGACCTGACAGCACTGGAAAACGCCCTTCACATTGACGTCCATGATCCGCTCCCAGCTTGCGGCCGGATAGTCCTCGAACGGGCCATTCTCTGCCGCTGTGGAGTTCGGCGGGCTGTCGAGCGCGGCATTGTTCACAAGGCCGGACGGCGTGCCAAAATGCTTGGTGATGGCTTCCAGCGCGGCCTCAAGCGAAGCCCGGTCCGTCACATCGGCAGAGAATTCCTTGATCACATCATCCGGCGCATCCGGAAACGCTTTCGCGGTCGCCTCATCGCTGGCATTTGGCTCAACGATGGCGACATTCGCACCGCAGCCGACAAGGCCATTCGCCATGGCCCGGCCGATCTGGCCATAGCCGCCGGTCACCACGATGGTGCGTCCATACAATCCGAAAAGTTTGTCCAGCATCTTGCCTATCCTTTTATGCCTGAGCGCGCCTGCGCGATCGCATCGCAGGCTTCGCGCACCGCGCCATTTCCGCCGACGCGCTTTGTCCTGAATGTCTCGATCGCGTCGAGCACTTCGTGAGAGTCGCTGACAGAGATCGGCAGGCGCACCAACTCCAGCACGCCCTTGTCGTTGGTGTCATTGCCGATGAAAGCCGCCTGCTCAAAACTGAGGCCGCGCTCTTCCAGAACTTTGGTGAAGGCCGCCACCTTGTCTGGAATATTCTGCTGGCAGTCGATCTTCAGCTTCTTCGCCCGCGCCATGACGACGGGGTTTTCTTCGGTCGACATGATGAAGCAGTAGACGCCCGTGGCCGCTGCCGCGCGCAGGCCATAGCCCTCAAGGCGCGAACAGACGACCGCCTCGCGGCCATCCTCAAACACATAGACCTTGTTGTCGGTCATCACCCCGTCGAAATCGATGCCGAGTATCTCGACATCGCGCGCCCGCGCGGCAAATTCCGGATCGTCCAGCGACCTGATCATGTCGTCTCCCCCGCGCGGTCCCGCGCATTCTCGTCATCTATCGTCTCAAATGGCGCGCCAGCAAGGATGCCCTCGCAAATCGCGTCCATGTTCGGGTCCGCGCCCGGCTTTGCCAGGCTGTATGCGTCTGCATGCAACTGCGTCAGCGGCCACCCGGCAGAGCCGTCCAGCGCCTTCAGCGGAATGCACCGGCGGAAATAGAAGTGGTAGACATAGCGCCGCGCCGCTTCGATCTCGCTCTCAGTCAGGGGATCGAACGTGCCGGGGCTTTCCAGCAAGCGGAAATAGGATTCGCGGTCATAGGCGTCGCGCCCGAAGCCCTTGCCGCGTATCCACGCATCGCCCGCCACCACGACGGGCATACCGCGCGCCGACAGCTCCATGCCGAGCTTGGTGTTGAAGATCAGCGCGCCCTTGGAAAGCTGCGCGATGGAATAGGTGTTGATGTCATTCTCGGGCGACACCAGCCGCACATTGGCGGGCATCTTCGGGAAGGCGGCGCGCAGAGCATCGTCCAGCCTGTCAGACGCACGCGGGCTGTTCATCACCTCGCCCGGATGGCAACGCACGACCAGCTGGCGATCGGGGTGTTTCGCAAACCACGAGACTGTGTCGATCGCCCATTCAATCATGTGGCCATAGGCAGACTGGGCATAGTTGAGCCGCGCATCCCAGACGACATTCGCCGCCAGAAGATAGGTGTCCTTGGCCGGGTCGAGCTCGAGCGTCGCATAGGTCGACTGCAGGCTTTCCGGATCGCGCCTTTGAAAAGTGATCCAGTCCTGCGCCCCGGTCTCACGTGAGGCAAGATAGGCGTCGAGCTCTGCAGTCTCAGCAGGGCTAAGCGCGCGCTGGTTCCAGACGCTTTCCGGCTCATCGATCATCGCGCGGTGATACGTATCGCCATGCTGGTAGATCAGCCGCCCACGCCGATAGGCCGGGTGCCAGGTCACAAGCCGCGTGTCGCTATCGCGTGCCGCTTCCGCAAACTGGCCCTGCGGCACATAGATGCCGTGATGGGCGACAATGACATCATACTTATGGGCATCGATCAGCCTGCGCGCGGCCGCATCCGAGAGCCAGGCGGCTGCGAGGTAGCGGCTGAAAATCTGCGTCTCGAGATCACTGCCCCCCAGGTCGCCCTTGCCGAAAAAGCGCAGCGCCCCGGCATAGGCGTGCATGACGCGCGGGTCGTCATGCTCCGTGCTGCGATGGGCCTGCCAGCGCTCACCAAAGGCCGTTGCCTCGGCGCGGTCGCTCTCATCCAGCACATCCGAAAACTTTCGCACATTAAGGCCCAGAGGCGCACTCACCCGGTCTGCCGCGCCCGTACATGCCTCGCAGAAATCCGGCTCCGGACCTTCCTTCGCGATCCGCGGCAGGCTTGGCGCAAGCGTATGCTCGATCACCTGGCAGGCAGGCAGGCCATCGCAATAGCCGATATCGACCTTCGCCCCGCGGAGCGTCAACGCCGCCGCCATCAGCGTGTCGACCGTGTTCGCGGTGAAATGAAGCCCAAGGCTGGTCGCAATCAGGATGCGCTTGCCACAGGCGCTTTCGCGCGCGGCCGCCCAGTCCTGCTCATGCCCGGAAAGCAGAACGCGCCAGTCAGGGTAGACCCCCGGCCGGCGCGTCAGTCGTTCAAGCCGCCAGCGCCGGACAGGCGCATAGGCTTCAGATTGCCTTACGGCTGTGCGTATGTCGCTGAGAAGCGAGCCCACACCCTCTTACCAATCAGGCTTTGAGGGCTTCGTTCGCAGCAGCTTCCGTCAGGCCGATATCTTCGAAGGTGAAGGCCTGATCATCGGCAACTGCGTTTTTCAGCGTCTTGCCAATAAAGACATCCTGGAAGTAAGGCGCGATGCCGTCGCCCGGCGACTTCAGCGCGATGTCCGCTTCCGTGATCGTGTGACCAGCTGGAAGGTCGCTGGTTGCGCAGAGCTTCTTGCCCATCTTGATCAGCGGGGCGTGCTCGGAGTCGTATGTACGCTTCACACCATCGCCGAGTGCGGCGCGGGCGCGCTGCAGGTCCCGGACGAGGCGGCGAAGGCCGTTTGGCTCCAGCGAGAATGCCTGGTCGGTGCCTTTCCAGGCACGGTTCAGCGTGAAGTGCTTTTCCAGCACGCGAGCGCCGCACATATAGCCGAGCATGGCCATGGCGATACCGCTATCGTGGCTTGAGAAACCGATCGGGATCTCAGGGAACTTCTCGCGATAGGTTTCGATGACACGGATGTTCAGCTCTTCAAAGGTCGGCGGATAACCCGAGGTGCACTGCATGATGCAGATGTTCGGGTTGATCGGCATGATCTCGTCATAAACGCGCTGAACGTCTTCGATCGACGCGCCGCCGGTCGAGATGAACATCGGCTTGCCGAACTTCGCAATATACTTGATCTGCGGCAGCGTCTTCAGGTCGCCCGAAGCGATCTTGTAGGCCGGCATGTCGAGGTCTTCGAGGAAGTCCGCGCTCTTATAATCCCAGGCGGTGGAGAAGAGCGTGATGCCGATCTTCTTGGCATGGTCGCGCAGTTCGATCCACTCATCGCGGTCGAACTCGAGCATTTCGCGGTGCTCACCATAGGTTGGCGCGTATGCGTTCTCTGAATTGTACGGCTGGTCGTAGTATTCCTTGGTGTAAAGCGAGCGATTGTCGCGCTTCTGCAGCTTTACAGAGTGCGCGCCTGCAGCTTTCGCTGCATCGAACAGATCCTTACACTTCTGGACATCACCTTCATGGTTCTGGCCAATCTCGGCGATGACGTACATATCGTCATTGTCGCTGATCTTGATGCCGTCCACGACCATTTCACGATTAGCCATGACTATACCCTCATTCTCTCTTCGGAGACTGCGGTCCCCGCCTGCTAGGTTCGCGGCAAGGGCTAGCCCGTTTCCCCGGGGTTTTCAATCGATCAAACATGAATAAGTCAGCGTTTACGGCCTTTAGATGCTGGAACCTGTCGTGACGCTTCTCCAGGCCGTCCCATCACTGAAAATCACGCCTGCCCCGGCGACAAGGTCGGGTACGAAATAGAGGGCACCGGCACCAGCTTCAGATGCGCTCGGAAGGCTCGATTGTGCTGAACTACCAAGCCTGACAGCGCCGGCGACCTGCAGTGCGCAGCTCGGGTCGCTCGTACCGATACCGACCCGGCCTGAGGATGTGATCCGTACACGTTCACTCACGCTGCCAACACCCGTCCAAAAACCGAGAGACATCGGAATACCAGTCCCTGAAACAGGGCCGTCCACCTGCGCATTCACCAGCGCGCTCTGGACCCAGGTGCCGCCCGCCGCAAACCCGCGGAACGAGAAGCCCCCGCACCAGTCGCCCGACTGGACCGGAAGCGGCGTATCGAGACTTCCGCGTGCGCGCTTCTGGATCGAGAAGGATGAATAGGTCGCCGCGCTGGCATAGGTGTCGAGGCTGGCCGTCGCGAAATAGCCGTCTCGAACGACGCTGAGTGTCGGCTGGTCATTCGTTGCCGCACTCTGGTCGATCACCGAAAGACGACCCGTTGGCGCACCGCCCACCCCAACATTCGCTGTCGCCGTATCCACGCTGAGCGCCGTGTCGAAGGCCGTCCCGTCAGCGCTGGTGCGTAACTCGAACCCGCCATTCGCGGCCAGCCCGAACTCTGCCTCGCCGGTAAAATCGGTCTGGAAGACAACAGACGCGACCTTGGTCCCATCGGCCCGGTTGATGATCTTGCGCGCATTCCCTGTTCCCGGCGTGACATCGTCATGGGTCAACAGTTCAGCGTCGCTTCGCACGGTCAGCCGGTTGGCTTCATCGGCCTCCGAATTGATACCCAGCGTCTCGAAAGGCCCGCCTCCAGCGCCCTGCACAGCCTCCCAACCCTCTCCCGCCAAGACAAAAAGAGACGCTTCGTCCCCTATCCAGGCGAGCCAGCCTTCGCGCGGCGCGATCTCGAACCAGGCGCCATCCTGAAAGCTCGCAATGGCCCCAGCAGCCATGAAATCCCAGTCATCACCGGTCTTGTCTTGCGGCAGGATGTAGGATGTCGCCGCCAGCGGCGCCTCTGGCTGCGTCGCCTCACTGCGGCTCACCACGCTCAGCTGCACGACCGCATCCAGCCGCCGCAGGCTTTCATTCAGGGTGACATGCTTCATCGCCTGATTGGCGGAAAGATATGAAAGGCCGATACGTGGGGTCTGGTCCATCTGGGGCTCCGGCAATTGACTGGAGCGGTGACCCTAGACGTGCACCCCATTCGGTCTGAAAGTTCAGCCCTGCCTGGCCAGCGCCTCACTGATAAGACGGGCAAAGCCGGGCAGCTCAGATGCGGACACCTTCTCCTCAGTCCCCGCCTCAGACCAGCCTTTCGCAAGCTCGCCAGCAAGATCGTCCAGCACAGGCACCTCACTCGTCAGCCCTTTATAGACGGCGCCCAACAGCACCAGTCGCCCGGCAAGGCTAAGGTGTACGCCATCGGGTTGGAACAGCGTCTCATCGCCGAGATTGGCCGCCAGCTCTCGCATCAAGACTGCGAAATCGAGAGACGGAACACCGCGTTCACTTGCGACCCTGACCGTGACATCATTCGCGCTCGGACCGCCGCCGCGGAGCGGCCTTGACCAGTCGAACCGTTCCATCACGCCAGAGGCTGCCGGCGATGTCAGCACGAGCCCCGAAAGCCCCGCATCAACCAGCCGTCCAAGCCTTGCCGACATAAGCGCCGCCAGTGTTTCGGGGGTTGAAGGGCGCGGTCCGCTATCCTGAAGGACGAAGCGGGCGCCGGGTTTCGCGGCCGCCATCTCGATCAGCGCATCGACCGCGTCACCGTCATCCGGCGAGCCTCCGAAGATCGCAAAAAGCGGCTCGTTCGCGGCCTCGAAAAGCCGGTTGAGACCAAGCTCTACAAAAACCACCGGCAGAAACACCGCCCGTACACCGTCAGTGCACCGTGAAAATTCGACTTCGCCGGCAAAAATACTGTCCCCAAACAGGAGGACGGGCGTCCTGTTTCCACACGCTTCCAGCGCGGAACGCCAATAGACTTTCCGGCGGGACTTCGCGTGTTGATCCCCCGCCAGCCAGGCGTTCCGAGGGTCAGCGGCCCCAGCGCTCATCAGCTATTATTGCCGGGTTCGCCGATCAGCTGGATGCTTGGCCTGCGGCCGCGATAGCGCTGGCGAAGATGGAAATCCTTGTTCATGGTCAGGATCGGGTCGAACATGCCGATATGCTTGGCCATCATCGTATTATAGTAATCGCGCGGCAGATTCCGAAAGATCGGCTTCGATGAATTCATCGACAGGTCAAAGCGCTTGGACAGACGCGCTTTCGCCCAATCCCATGCCCGCTTCTTCAGTCTCCACGTCCGGCTCGGCGCGTCATACTGGGCGTAATTCTTCTTGTAGAGCTCATGGAAGCGCTCATGCTTGGCCTGAAGCTTCTTGTAGTCTTCGCTTTCCTTGTCCTCGGCCCAGTTACGATAGTGATGGATGGTCACATCGCGCGTGTAGACAACATCGCGGCCAAGGAAGAGCACCTTCGCGGTCAGGTCAGGGTCGATGCCATAGTCGCGGAATTCCTCACTAAAGCCGCCAACAGCGCGCATCACTTCGGTCGGCAGCATGCCCTGATTGACGTTGAGAATGCCGATCGGCGAGACGCCGCCAATATAAGGCGCCTTCACGAACGGGCCTTCCTTGTCCTTCACCTTGAGGCCGACCATGCCAATTTTCTTGTTCGCCTGAAGAATGCGGACCGCCTTGTCGAGACCATTATCGACGATCTCATTGTCATCGCTGACCCAGCAAACATAAGGCGTGTCGACCTGCATGAAGACGTCATTATAGGCGCGCGCCTGACCCAGCAGCTTACCGACAAAGATCGGGCGCACGCGGTCGCTGGCGACAGACTCCAGATACTCGATCGTGCCATCGGTCGAGCCAGCATCAGTGATGTACAGGATGTACGGAATCTTGGTCTCGCGCTGCACGGACTCGACCAGTCTTTTCACCTGGTCACAGCGGTTATAGGTGCCCGCAACGATCGAAAGAACGGCATCCGTCATTCAATTATTCCCATAGTTTTCAGGACTGCTGTGTCTTGAACCAGTCCGCATAGCGTTTCAATCCCGCCTCTAGGCTCACCTTGGGCGAGAAACCGAGACCGCTGCGAAGATGAGCAGCGTCTGCCACCAGATGCACCGGGTCACCTGAGCGCGCCTTGCCGTTAAAGCTCAGCGGCGTGTCATATCCCGCAGCCTTGACCAGCATGGAAGCCAGCTCACGCACAGAGATTGCAGTTCCGCTGCCGCCATTGAACAGGCGCACAGTCCCCTTGCCGCCCGGCTTGGCAGACAGAGTGGCGAGGATGGCGGCGGCGTCGTCGACATGCACGAAGTCGCGGGTCTCATCCCCGCTGCCCCAGAGGTCCAGCGTCGTTTCAGGGTCAGCGCTCACGCGGCGCATGATGTCCCAGAGAAGCTGTTTGCGAAGCCCTTCGCCAAAGATGGAGAAAAGCCGCACGATCGATACATCCAGCCCGTTCATGCGCGCCTCGCCAGTGACCAGCTCCTCGCAGACATGTTTGTGCAGGCCATAGGGCGACATGGCCTCGCACGGGTCGCTTTCAGACAGGCGGTCCTTGCCCTGATTGCCATACACAGCCGCAGACGAGACAAGCACCAGACGCGTCTCTGGCGCTTCTTCGCGAATGAAATCGAGGATCTCGACCGTGCTGCCAACCGACAGGTTGAAGTCGCCGCGCGGATCATCCCACGACCGGCCGACAGACGCCCCGCCAGCGGCATGGATGATGACATCGGGCTTGCCATGATCAGCCATCGCCGCATGGAAAAGCTGGCGCTGGATCAGGCCTTCAGCGTGGTGGACATTGCCCGCGCGCACAAAGGCGTCCTGCGGCGCGCCAAGGCCCAGCGTCACGACTTTCCAGCCCTGCGACGCCATCAGCCGGGCCGTCGCGGTCCCCAGGAAACCACCGCCCCCGGCAATCATCACAAGGCCGGGTGACCCGCTATTTCCGCCAGTAGTCGTCACGGCGAGGCTCCTCGATCTTCAGGGCTTCGAAGCCATCGATGCTAACCGCTTCGCGTGTGAGCAGCCAGATGCCACGGCGTGGGTGACGGGCTTTAAGGTCCCGGAAGTCATCATGCTCAACCGGCAACGTGCACTCATAGACATGGCTGAAGCCAGCCGCCCACATCCCGCGCTCCAGAGCCGCGCGGCTGAGAATCATGGCGAGGGGCTGGATGCCCTGGGTCTCATTCGGATTCTCGCGCGCCACGCGCGCAATGAAGTCATCCCCCGGCACAACCATCGTCTCGAGCAGCATGGCCTTACCGGTCATCTCTCCCATCATGCGCAGCGCGCGGAGCGGATTTTCGAGGTGGTAGAGAATACCGAAGGAAAGCGCAAAGTCGCGCGGCGGCAGCGCCTCGGAGGTCGCGCAATTGTCGAAGTCGAGCACATCGAATTCACAATTCGGTGCCCGTGCGCGCCCCGCTTCAGCCACATCGTGACGCCCTTCAAGGGCGAGGACATCCAGCTTCGAATGATTGAGCCGCCGCGCAAACCAGCCCGGCCCCGCACCGAAATCATAGGCCGTATCGAGCACCATGCCGGAATGGCGCAGGGCCTTGATCACCTTGTCCGCAATGGTCCAGCGCGCTTCATTGATCGCGATGTAATTATCGACATCAAACAGGGCGGTTGCAGGCGCTTGCGTCATTTGTCGCGCTCCGTTGACCAGTCGAACCGCGGCCGCAGCCCGCCTGGGAAATTACGTGAATAGCGCCCCCGCGCCCGCGCAATGTCATCGCCCTGTGGCTCATAGACCGAAAACGACACGGCATTCTCGACACTCTGATGGCGTGTCAGCGGATCTGCGGTCACCATGACAACGGTGATGTAGTGCAGGCCTTCATTGAGAAGATTTGATGGAATGCGGGCGCAGCACTTGTAACGGCCGGGCTTATTGATGGCGCCAGGATACTCGTCATCGGTGAAGGCGACGACGAACATCAGATCGCCAATCTCATTCTTGACGTGAAGGGCTGGCTCAACACGCATATCAGCCTGTAGCACATCGAACACGATCTCGATCGCGCTTGGCGTATCAATCTTGACCGAGCGGGCAATCTGACCGGCGTCATCGAGAACGCGCGCCGTCACCAGCTCAGCAACAGGCCCATCGACCTCAGCCTCAAGGACGCTGGCTTTTTCCGGCTTGGCGGACTTGGCGCTTTTCTTCGTCTCGTCCTTGGCGGTTTCACTCTTTTCCGGCGCCTGATAGGTCGCCGCGACATTCATCATCTGCGCTTCATAGGCTTCGGTCACGGTCATGACGTCATCGTCCATCACGACGGCGCCGTGATCGATCCAGATGCAGCGGTCGCAGAAGCGGCGGATCGCGCCTGTTGAATGCGACACAAAGAGCAAGGTTCGGTCGTGACCGGTGATCTCATCCATGCGCTGGAGGCACTTTTTCTGGAAGGCCGCGTCACCGACCGAGAGGACCTCATCAAGCATCAAGATGTCAGGGTCGAGGTGAGCTGCAACCGAGAAACCAAGGCGTGCGCGCATGCCGGTGGAGTAATTTTCTACCGGCTCCTCGATGAAGCGGCCGATCTCCGAAAACGCGACAATCTCATCGAGGCGCTGGTCGATTTCCTTGCGGGTCAGGCCATGCAGCGCAGCGTTGAGATAGACGTTCTGGCGCCCGGTCATCTTCGGATTGAAGCCTGTGCCGACCTCAAGCAAGGAGGTTGCCCGGCCATAGATGAAGGCTTCGCCCTCACTCGGGTTCAGCACGCGGGAGAGGATTTTCAGCAAGGTGGATTTACCAGCGCCATTGTGCCCCATGATGCCGACACGGTCGCCTGACCAGACCTTGAAGCTCACATCCTTGAGCGCCTGATAATAGTGGTCCTTATAGGTGTGACCGTCCTTGTCCGTCCGGGTCACCGCCGAGGTCATCTTGTAGCGCTTCGACAGGCCTCGCACGTCCATGACGAGCTTGCGCTCATCCTTATCGTCCGCCGCTTCGGGCGCAGAATGTGGCAAAGTATCAGGCATCATACTCGCTCAGCGTAACCTTTTGCCATCCGGTCAAGAAGCAGAAGTCCCACAACCGTGAACCCGACGGCGATAATCGCGGAGACGCCCAGCGACGTCCAGTCGACCTGTTCCGGTGCAAACAGTGCGCCGCGCAGACCGGTCAGCACGCCGACCATCGGGTTGAGGTTGTAATAGGTCTGGATGACCTCTGGCAGGATTTCCTTCGAAAACAGAACCGGCGACAGGAACAGGCCCAGATAGACCGCCGTCTCAAGGAATTTCGAATTGTCCTGGTGGATCAGGTAGAGCGCGGAAAAGAGCACTCCGATCCCGAAAGCCAGCAGGAACATCACGAGCACGACGGGCACCATGGCAACAATATCCCATGACAGGGGAATGCCGAGATAGAGCTGATAGGCGATGATGGCGGCGGAGATGATGAAAATATCGACCCAGCGCGACGCAATGACGGCAATCGGGCTGAGGATCAGCGGGAAGTAGACCTTCTTGGATATCCCCGAGTCCAGCCGCAGTGAGCCCGCCGACTGGATCACCATTTCTGCCCATAGGAACCAGAAACACAGACCACTGAAAATGAAGAGCGGATAGGGGATCTGCGCACCCAGATTGGCCGCCGACATGTGGCGAATATAGACCAGCGCCAACGCCATGATGGCCGGGCGGATGAAGCCCCAGACGATGCTGATCGGGGAGTTCAGGATCCGCGAACGGATATTCCTGTTGATCATCTGCGCCAGCAGAACCCGGAAATTCCAGATTTCCGTGAGGCTCAATATGCCAACAGGGCGCTGCGGCCTTATATGGATCACGGGCTGGTTCGACGGCGTGGACATCTCGGACGGTCTAGCTCCGCAGCTTCCGGCGGATAAAGTCTTTCAGCCGGAACAGGAAATTCTGTGACGCAAGTTGCGCGCGTGCGCGCGGAGAATCAATGGCTGACTGCACCCTCGCAATGCGTTCGCGGCGCTCTGCCTCATCACTGACAGGATCGTAATCGACAAAGCGCTGACGCATCTCTGGCGGCGCCTTGGCGAGGGTCGCCTGCACCAGCAGCTTGTCGCTCTTGGCCGCGAAGGCAGAGTTGCTCTCACTGATCATGCCGCCAATGCGCGCAAGGTCTTCTGGATTATCCCGCAGCGACAGGCGTGTATTGCCGAGCCAGCGGTCAAAAGCTTCCTGCGTGACATGGCGGTGCTTTCCAATCTCATCGAAGAGGGCGGGGGCGGCCTTCGCAATCACGGCGCCGGCATCATGGCGCGCAGGGTCGAAGCGCTGCGCGGTAAATCTAGCTATTTCCATGAAGGTGCGTGCACGGCCTGCGACATAGCTCGCATGACGCGCGCCAGCCTCAGCAAGGCCCGGGCGCGGCGGCAGGTCCGCGCAGAAACCCTCGAGCGCATTTGCCAGCGATTCCACATCATTGGGGTCAAAGAAAACCGAGCCGGCTGGCGACTGTTCGCGGTGGACCGGAATGTCGGACAGAAGCCCCGGAAGGCCGAGCGCGCGCGATTCCTCGACGAAGGTGCTCCAGCCTTCAAACAGGCTTGGCTGCACAAAGCCTCGTGCGCCCTTGAGAAGGGCAAGCTGCTCGTCGCGGCTGATCCGGTCCGTGATGGTCACGCGGCGGGCCACATCTTCGCGCGCCAGAAGCTCGCGGATGCTGGCGGCATAGTCCGGCCAGCGCGTGTCCTCGATAGCACCGGTCATCACGACATGGACATCAAGCTCCGGCCGGGCGGCCAGCGCCTCGACGATCTGGAGGTGGTTCTTGTGGCGCCAGAACTGGTTGCAGACGATGAGATAGTCGCCTGGCACTTTAAAGCGCGCGCGCACCGCATCGGTATCGCTGCCGCCTTCCTGCCAGAAGCCCTCATCGAAGACCGCGGGGAAGTGGAAAATCTTCCAATGGTCCTTCTCGAACTCTGGAAACAGTTTCGCCGTGTCCTCAATCGCCTGCTGGCTTGAGAAGACGCAGGCCGCCGGGCCGCGCGCAAGTTCTCTATACTGAAGGAAACGCCGAGCCTGTTCCTCAGGCGGGAACAGTTCCGGATAGTGCTGGCACTGCCAGTCAGGAATCCAGCCGGCCCAGGGCGCGCCAAATGGCGCTTCAGGCAGCTGGGTGGCCGGATAGACAAAGTCGAGGTTCAGGGTGGCGGCATTTGCAAAGGGCGCAATCTCATCGGCCAGCCCTGCATGTTCTGCGGCAATCTCTTCCGCCTGGGGCGTGCTGGTCAGGAAGGTGATGTGAGGTTGCTCACCTTCAGGCAGCGTCCGCAGCATGCGGGCGATGTTGAGAACATAGTTCACACCCCCCATCCATGCCGGGTTATAGAATATGCGCAGCCCAATTCTCATGGGAGCTCCTGAGCTTGTTTCGCGTACGGCGCGAGGCGTTATCAACGCTCGTTAGATGCGTAAAGCCATTTGCTCAAGTTGCAGCGCCCCGCCAATCAAAGATACGCTGAGCGCTGGACTTGATCCACGGCAAATAGAAAACTAACGCTGTGGAGCTGGTGAGGGAGAGTACCACATGCGCGGCGCACTGTACCCGGACGATCATGCGTTCGCGGAAGGGCTTGTCTATCCCAGAGTAGCTTCCCTCTCCGAAGCTGCCAGCCATATCCCCGGCAATGAAGCCGACGCCCAACGTCTTCTTGATGTGTGGACGCGTTTCTCGA
This sequence comes from Henriciella sp., assembly GCA_012960415.1. Lineage (GTDB taxonomy): Bacteria > Pseudomonadota > Alphaproteobacteria > Caulobacterales > Hyphomonadaceae > Henriciella. Next base: position 129,000 of record DUBH01000021.1, read on the forward strand.
AGGGCGCTGTCGTCGATGACAATGTCAAACTCGGCGTCAAGGCGCGGCTGATCAATGGCGGGGCACCGGAAAACGTCCGCATCCATGGCCCGACCGCGATACGCGGGATCCTGAAGGCCGAAGGTGACGCCACGATCCGGATCGGCAAGTACACCTATGTCGGCGACGACACGATCCTGTCGGCGTCTCAATCCATCACGATTGGTCAGGCGACCCTGCTGGCGCACGGAGTCCAGCTGTTCGACAACGACTCTCACCCCACCCATGCCGACCAGCGCGAAATCCAGTTTCGCCGCATGCTGGGCGACAAGCGGATAGCCATTCCCCTCGAAATCCGCTCAAAGCCAATCGTCATCGGCAGCCGGTGCTGGATCGGACTTCGAAGCGCGGTGATGAAGGGCGTGACCATTGGCGACGATACGGTCGTGGCGGCACAGTCTGTTGTCACCAGCGACCTTCCGGCAGGTGTCGTGGCTGCGGGCAACCCGGCAAAGGTGGTTCGCGAACTCAGACCAGAAGAGCGCCAGCCTACCCCCAACCCACCTGGCGGCTGAAACTATCTCTATCTAAAATTGATCGGCTCCTGCAGAACGACCCTAGCAACCGGCCGATGGCGAAGAACGGAAGTAACCAAGCGCTTATGTCCTCGAAACTGAAAATGCCGCCACGCTTCAAAGGCGCGACCAAGCCTTTCACACCCGAGAAGGGCTTTGCGTCCTGGCCTGACCTGATCGCCGCATCGAAAGGCCAGTGGGAAGCAGATGTGAAGTCAGCCGCTGGGCCACGCGTCCTGATCGGCTCGAACACCGGCATGCATGGCGCGGTGACCAATCTGGACGGCGTACTGGCTGCGGGCCTCACCAAGGCCGGGGCGCAGGTTGGCCGCGTTTTCTGTGACGGCTCGATGCCTGCCTGCCTGATGCCGACCTATGGTGAGGCAACGCCGCCTGACATGATTGCCGAGTTCGGCCTCGTTAACCGTCTCTGCAAGGCCTGCTTCAACCGCGGCACGAACAATCATCGCCCGATGGGCCTGCCTGAGTTCCGCTATTCAGACCACCTGAAACAGGAAGACTTCAGCGAGGCCCAATCGCTCGCGGCAAGCGTCGATCTCGCATCCATCTCGGACTGGAAACTGGACGGCATCGCGGTCGGCGAGCACGCGCTGGCCGGCGCGCTCCGCTATTATGCGACAGGCGACCTGGAAGGGCAGCCGCGCGCCGAAGAGGTGCAGCGTCGCTATCTTGAGGGCGCGATCCTGACCAAGCGCGTCTATGAGCGCATCATCGCCGCCTGGAAGCCCGAAGTCTGCGTGCTCCATCACGGCATCTACAGCCCGCAGGGCATCGCCGCCGATGTCTGCCGCAAGGCAGGCGTGCGCGTCGTTACCTGGGTCGTGGCTTACCGGAAGAACTGCTTCATCTTCAGCCATGACGACACCTATCATCACACCATGATGAGCGAGCCCGTCGAGACGTGGGAAGAGCTGGACATGTCCGAAGCGGTCCGCGCCGAAGTCCGTGCCTATCTTGAAAGCCGTGCCAGCGGCGGCAAGGACTGGATCTATTTCCACGAAGAGCCGGATTCCGATTTCAAATCCTTCGCAGAGAAGAAGGGCATCGACCTTTCAAAGCCTGTCGTCTCCATGCTGACCAATGTCATGTGGGACGCACAGCTGCATTATCCGGCCAACGCCTTCCCCGGCATGAAGGACTGGATCATCGACTCCATCCGCTATTTCATTGACCGGCCAGACCTCGAAGTCGTCATCCGTGTCCACCCTGCCGAAGTACGCGGCGCGATCCCGTCGCGCCAGCGCGTCATCGACGAAGTGAAAAAGGCCTTCCCGGAACTGCCGCGCCACATTCACATCATCGCGCCGGATGAGGACGCGAGCACCTATGCGCTGGCGCACGCCTCCAACGCCGTCATCATCTATGGCACCAAGATGGGCACGGAGCTCACCCCGCTGGGCAAGCCTGTGATCGTCGCCGGCGAAGCCTGGATCCGCAACAAGGGCGTCACCCAGGATGCGAGCGACAAGCCGCATTATTTCAAGCTGCTCGACCAGCTTCCAGCCGCCCCCGGCCAATGGGCACCCGACCGTGAGCGCGCACTTCGCTACGCCTACCACTTCTTCTTCCGCCGCATGATCCCGCTGCCTTTCCTGCAGCCAAACGGGACGGGCGCCATGTTCGACATCGAAGTGCCAAGCGTCGATGAGCTTGCACCCGACAAATGGCCGGGCCTCGACACGATTACACGGGGCATCCTTGAGGGCGCCCCCTTCGTTTTCAATGCAGAGCATCAGGGTGGGGACCTCTAATGAGCTTCAAGATGCCGTTACTCGTCGATCAGGCGATACGCTTCGTCCGGCGCAATTTACCAAAACGTAAATTCCAGCCTCGTGACGGGATTGAAAGCGAATCCTGTTCGGCAAAGATGCTGAAACTGTCGAGGTTCAGGGACGGGGTCGCAATCTATCGTCCTGAGGACAAGAGCGAGCAGGAGCAATTGCTCAACCCGTTCGGTGATCCGTGGGTCACAAGAGAAGCCCACAACCCATTCATCCCGACCATGACGGGGTCGCTGATTGCGTTCCTGAATTCCAAGGTCGGCAAGATGGGCACACCGCTTCGCGGCGGGCCTGAAGTCACGCATGCCTACACCCGCTATTCCGGCTACTCGCCCAGCAATTATCACTATGATGAGAGCGTCTGTAAGCTGACGATGAAAATGCCCGCATTCGAGAAGATGCGGGAGGTTTTCAAGCGCAAGGGGCTGAACAAGCGCTTCATCGGCTATGCCGTTTTGAACTATGACGACGGCTACCTTTTCGGGCCGAATGCGGGCCTGCCGGAAGAATATTATGTCCACAATCCGGACGAGAGTCTCGAGCCGAAGCACCGTCTGAAATTCGTCGAAGGCCCTGCCCTCGACGCTGAAGGCTGCGTTTTCGATATTCGCAGACCAGAGGTGCGTACGGCACTTTGTAACCGCGTCCTCGAAATCATGGTTGCCAATGAGATCGATGCCGTCCTGATCGATTACGCCGTCCGCCGCTATGGTTTCGGCGCGCCTAGCCTCATCTTCGACATGCCGAAAGACTGGTTCCCGAACTTTCAGGAGAACCAGATATTGTTGTTCCGCGAACTCCATGCCCTGCTCAAGGAGAATGGCAAAACGCTTTTTCTGAACGGCACAATGCTCGACAGCATCCTCGTCACTGAGCCGCAACTGGTGCGCCAGTATCTCAAGATATCAGACGGCATGTTCTGGGAGCAGCCTTTCCGCTGGGAATGGCGCAACTATGAACGCGACGGCATCGACTATTATGACCGCCTGCAGCAGTTCTTCGACAACTCTCATGTGATGAAGAAACAGCTCATCGTAAAGTCCGGCACCTACCGGTTTCACGGCACCGAAGACAAGATTTCAGGCTGGACCAAACGTTTCGAGATGACCGATGCCGGCATTGAGCGTCATCTGGCTGAATATCTGACCTGCTTCTTCATGCTCTACGCAAACCGGCATTTCGACGTGCTCTTCCATACGCATCCGGCGAAGTTCTTCGATATCTACACCAGCGAAGCCTATTTCGATATCTGGTCCAAACGGGTCGGTCAGGGCGTCACAAAGCGCGTGCGTTATTCAAATCATGTGCACATGCGTGAGTTCGACGAGGCCTTCGTCTTCGTCAATAACACGCTGGACCCGGTCGAGCTTGACCCATCCGTGGTCGAGGGCGAGTTCTCACAGCCGATCCCGGCCATCACGCTGGAGCCCCTGTCTGGAAAGATCGTCATGAAGGACGAGCTTGCGGCAATTGAAGGCGGCGTAGCCACCAATTGACCTTGCCCGGGCTGGCTTTAATCGGCTAGCACCGGGACGCGCGCAGCCGCCGCGCGAGTAAAGACGATCACAGGAGCTGTCATTGCTGGACAAATTCGATCCGCAGAACGTGAAATCCCTGATCAATGGAGAGGCCGTTTCCAGTCAGACCACGTCTGACATATTGAGCCCCCATAGCGGCAAGCCCATCGCCAAGTTGCACCATGGCGGCGCCGATGAGGTCGAGAAGGCGATCGCCACCGCAAAGGCCGCGCAGAAGGCCTGGGCTGATACACCCGCCGTCCAGCGCGGACAGATCCTGCACGCCGCCTGCAACTTGATCGAAGCGCGCGCTGAAGAGCTTTCGAAGATCGTCGCCGAAGAAGCCGGCAAGCCGCTCTCTGCCGCCATGGGCGAGACGACCGGCTCTGTCATGTGCGGCCGCTTCTATGCCGGTGAAGGCCAGCGCCTCTTTGGGCGCACCATGCCGTCCGGCGCGCCGAACAAGTCCTGCATGACGGTTCGCCAGCCTTGCGGTGTCGCTGCCCTGATCGCCGCCGCCAATACGCCGGCCCCGAACTTCGCTTGGAAAGTCTTCCCAGCGCTCATCTGCGGCAATGCCGTCGTCCTGAAACCTGCAGAAGACACCCCGCTTTCAGCTGACTGGATGGCCCGCGCCCTGATTGAAGCGGGCGTGCCCGCCGGCGTTATGAACGTCGTTCAGGGCCTCGGCCAGGAAGTCGGCCCGCCGCTGACCGCCCATAAAGACGTCGACGTCATCTCGTTCACAGGCTCGACGCGCGTTGGCCGTGAGATCGCTGGCAAGGCTGGCGCGGACCTCAAGAAGGTCTCTCTGGAGCTTGGGGGCAAGAACGCCTTCATCGTCTGCGATGACGCGGACATCGAGAAAGCCGTTCACTGGGCCTCGCTATCTGCCTTTTCTAATGCTGGCCAGCGCTGCGCGTCGGGCAGCCGCTTCATCGTCATGGACGCCGTCTATGACAAGTTCGTCGACGCCTTCGTCGCCAAGGCAAACTCACTGAAGGCCGGTGTCGGCGACGATTGTGAGCTTGGCCCCGTCATTAATGGGCGCCAGCTTAATAACATGCTGAGCGCCATTGAGCGCGCCAAGAGCGAAGGCGCTAAGGTGCTCTGCGGCGGCGAGCGCATGGGCGGCGACCTCTCTGGCGGCTTCTACCTTCGGGCCACGCTAATCGAGGGCTCTCCGGCAGACTCTCACCTTTCGACGACAGAACTCTTCGGACCGGTCGGCGCGATCTACAAGGTCAGCAGCTTCGAAGAAGCCGTCGCGCTCGCCAATGACAGCCCATACGGCCTCACCGGCACGATCCACACGACCAGCTGGGACCGCGCCTGGACGTTCACGAAAGAGCTCAGCACCGGCGTCGCTGTCGTCAATGCGGGCACGTTCGGCTCAGAGCCGCACATGCCGTTCGGTGGCCTCCGCGCCTCTGGCAACGGCACGCGTGAGCCGGGCACGGAAGCGCTGGATGTCTACACAGAGCTGAAAGACATCTACCTCATCACCGAACCGGGACGGCTCTAGGCACATGGCAACGGCGTCCTCCCCAAGCTGTATCGCACTCATCCCGGCCCGCTCTGGCTCCAAGCGCGTGCCGCACAAGAATATCGCGCCGCTCATGGGCCACCCTCTGATCGCCTATACGATCGCAGCGGCCAAACAGTCCGGCATTTTCGGGCGCGTCATCGTCTCAACCGACTCGCATGACTATGCGAAGGTCGCCCGCCACTATGGCGCAGAGACGCCGTTCATGCGCCCGCCGGAATATTCAGGCGACAAGTCGCCGGACATTGACTGGATCCAGCACGCGCTGCGCTGGTTTGCGGACAAGGGAGAGGCCTATGACGCCTTCGCCCTGCTGCGCCCGACCAGTCCGTGCCGCCTGCCCTCCACCATCCAGCGCGCCTGGGACCAGTTCACCCGTCAGGAAGGCGTCGACAGCCTTCGCGCGGTCGAGCCTTGCGCTCAGCACCCCGGCAAGATGTGGGTCGTGCGCGGAGAGCGGATGCACCCGCTCATGCCGATGCAGCCGGAAGAAATCACGCCTTACCACTCGACCCAGTATCCCGGCCTGCCGCGCGTCTATGCGCAGAATGCGAGCCTTGAGATCGCCTGGTCGCGTGTCGCGCTGGAAGCTGGCACCATCGCTGGCGAAGTGCTGACACCTTTCCTGACCTCAGGGTCCGAAGGCCTTGATGTGAACTCCCCGCGCGACTGGCGCCTCCTTGAAATGATGGTCGAGGATGGCGAAGCCGAACTGCCGAAAATCGAACAACCCGCCTGGCAAGGCGCCTGAACCGAAAATCTGAGGATACGACCCCATGGGTGACCTGATTACCGAAGCCGTCTCCGGCACACTCTATTATCTCGACAAGCCTGCCTTTGACCGCGTGCAGGCGTGCAACGCCTCTGCAGAGCAGCGCACCAGCCTGTTCGCGGACATGGCGCGCCTCAACACGCTCTACATGATCGCCAATGCAGGCTCCGGCCATATTGGTTCGAGCTTCTCGAGCATGGATGTGGTCGCCTGGCTCTATCTCAATGAGATGAAGGGCGAGGACCTCTATTTCTCCTCCAAGGGCCATGACGCGCCCGGCCTTTATGCCGTGCTGACTGCGCTGGACGTGCTGCCTTTCGACAAGATCCACAAGCTGCGCAAGATTGACGGCCTGCCGGGCCACCCGGATGTCGGCGTTGCGGGCATGGTCACCAATACCGGCTCGCTCGGCATGGGAATCTCCAAGGCCAAGGGCATGGCCTTCGCCAACCGTATGCTGGGCAAGCCTGCGCGCATCTATGTGATGACGGGCGACGGCGAGCTTCAGGAAGGCCAGATCTGGGAATCGCTGATTTCAGCCGCCAATCACGGCGTTGCCGAAGTCACGGTCATTGTCGATCACAACAAGATCCAGTCGGACTATTCGGTTGAGCGCACCTCCAGTCTCGGCGACCTCGAAGCAAAATTCGAATCCTTTGGCTGGCACACACAAAGCATCGACGGTCACGACATCGACGCCATGCGCGACGCGCTCAATGCGGCCCGTCAGGACGAAAAGCGCCCGAGCGTGATCATCGCGAACACGATCAAGGGCAAGGGCGTGAGCTTCATGGAAGGCGTCTCGGTCGACAGCGATGTCGAGCGCTTCCAGTTCCATTCGGGTGCCCCGCAGGCCGAAGATTATACGCGCGGCGCGCAGGAGCTCATCTCCCGCATCCTCGACGGTCACAAGGCGGCTGGTCTGCCAGAGCCTGAGTTCGAGACGATCGAGCGCCCGGCGGCCCCGCAGGGCGGCAACCCGGTCAAGCTTTTCCCATCCTATACGGCCGCGCTGCTCGATCAGGCAAAGCGCAATGAGAAGATCGTCGCGCTGGACGCAGACCTCGTCCTGGACATGGGTCTTGAGCCGTTCCGCGACACCCATCCTGACCGTTTCGTCGAATGCGGCATCGCCGAGATGGACATGGTCAGCCAGGCAGGCGGCATGGCGCTGAAGGGCCTGCTCCCGGTCGTGCACTCCTTCTCCTGCTTCCTGTCGACACGTCCGAACGAGCAGATCTACAACAACGCCACCGAGCATACGAAGATCGTCTATGTCGGCGGCCTGTCAGGTGCGCTGCCGGGCGGCCCGGGCCACTCTCACCAGTCGGTGCGTGAGATTTCTGCGCTCGGCTCCATCCCGAAAATGGCGATGGTCGAACCGGCCCACCCGGATGAGGTTGCCCCGCTGCTCGACTGGTGCCTCAACACCCATGACGGCCCATCCTTCCTGCGCCTCGTCTCCATTCCATATGAGACGGCCTATGAAGCCGACGCCAGCTGGACCCCCGCCGCCGGCCAGGGCCGTATTGCGCGCAAGGGCGATGGCAGCGCTGTACTCATCGCGTCCGGCCTCGTCGGCACGGCGCAGGCCCTCAAGGCCGCAGACCGACTTGCTGGTGAGGGCGTCGACGCCGCCGTTATCTCCCTGCCCTTCCTCAACATCATTGATGGCGAATGGCTGGCGAAGTCGATCGGCGATGCAAAGCTCGTCGCGACCATCGACAACCACTATCGCCGCTATGGTCAGGGCGACGCCGTTGCGACCGCGCTGGCTGAAGCTGGTGCGCTGTCGAACCGGAAATTCATCCGCCTCGGCCTCGACCTCACCCCGCCATCGGGCACCAATGATCAGGTGCTGAAGGCGGTTGGCCTCGATGAGGAAACCATCGCGGCGGCAGTAAAAGCTGCCCTCTAGGTATCACTGATGACGTCCAGCCGGGCTCCACAAGTGAGATCGGCTGGACGTCCGGCTTCCCGCAAACCATGATCTGGCTTGCCTGACTGGAGTAGCAGACCTTGGTTGCCGCATCGCCTTTCCGCGCCAGCGTCATCATCGTGAACTATAATGGCGGCGAGCTGATCCAGTCCGCCATCGACCACCTGAAACAGCAGACACTGAAGCCGCTCGAAGTGCTGGTGGTGGACAATGCCTCGACCGATGGCTCTGCCGACCGGCTGGACCTCTCCGGCCTAGATGGCGCGCGCCTCATGCGCATGGACGACAATCTCGGTTTTGCAGGCGGCAACAATATCGCCGCGAAGGAAGCGACCGGCGACTGGCTCATCCTGCTCAATCCCGACACCGAACCGCATGCCGACTGGCTTGAGACACTCGCAGATGCTGCGCAGCGCTATCCGGATGTCACCCAGTTTGCGAGCGCCCAGTTCGATGCTGAAGACCCAAATCGCCTTGATGGGACGGGTGATTGCTATTCGGTCTTCGGTTTCCCGTGGCGCGGCGGCTTTGGCGCGAAGGCGAGCGACCTGCCAGAAGAAGGCGAGTGTTTCTCGCCCTGCGGCGCGACGGCGATGATCCGCAAGGACATCTTCCTCGGCGCGGACGGCTTTGATGAAAGCTTTTTCTGTTATTGTGAGGACGTCGATCTTGGCTATCGCCTCCGCCTTGCAGGCGAACGCTGCATCTTCGTGCCGCGCGCCATTGTGCGCCACCATGGCAGCGCGATTACAGGCCTTCGCAGTGATTTCACCGTGCGCCAGGGCACACGCAACCGGCTGACCACCTATCTGAAGAACACCCCGCTCCTGCTCCTCATCGCGAGCCTGCCCGGGCATATCCTGCTGACGCTGTACCTCTACGTCTCAGCTTTCGGAAAGCCGCGTGCAAAGTCGATAAGGCGCGGCCTGTCAGAAGCGTTCGGCCGGTT
>DUBH01000022.1:0-78050 GCA_012960415.1 Henriciella sp.
TTTTGTTGTCTGTCGAAAGTTACGCGCCGGGCCGTTCCACGAAGCGCGCCGCCTTCAGCGTCTAGTGCTTCGTTTTCTCGGTAATCTCGTCAGCGCGCACCCGCACCGTCATGCTGGCGCGGATCGAGTCGCTCATCTCGGACGCGGCTTCCTCGATTGCGTCTGCCTCACAGGCATTCGCCAATAGGACCAACGCTTCGCTCAACAGCATCATGGACGTTGCACGCTCTCGTTCCGAGCTTGGCAGGTCGACCCGATGGTCCTCAATGTTGAGCAGGACGGTATCACCATCCAGAATACTTAGTTTCATGAAATCCCCCAATGTCCCCGCGATCACGCTAATCAGCACGATCAGAGGTTGTCCAGCCCTCTTCGCCTGTAGCGCGAACAGGTTGGTATGCGGAGGAGATCAGGCCTCAATGCTTGCCTTCATGGCGCGTGCTGCATCATCGCGGTAGTAGCGCGCCGCCAAGACCAGGCAGAGGATGCTGGCCGCATTGAAACCCAGAATGACCTTCAGGGCATCCGCCAGAGGGCTCGCATGACCGGCCGCCGCGAAATAGTCGCTGATTGTGCCCGCGATGAGCGGTCCCCCGCCAATGCCGATAAGGGTCAGGCAGAACAGGGTGAAAGCGGCACCGACCGAGCGCATCCGCACCCGAACCAGCTCCTGCGTCGCGGTATAAGCGATCGAGGCGTAGATGAGACCGACAAAGCTCGGCACGATGTTCCAGACATAGGCCATCTCCACCGTCCGCGCGCTCAGGAACATCCATGCAAATGGCAGCGCAACGGCGCTGGTCGCGGCAATGATCCACGGACGCCAGCGCAAATCCTTCGTGGAGAGCCGGTCACACGTCGCGCCAAGGATCATGGCCCCTGCCCCGCCGACGCCGCCGATGAGAAGCCCGAGCGGCAAGGAAACATCCTGTGGCTGCAGATCGAATGTGCGCTGCAGATAGCTGGAGGTGAAGGCGACGAAGGCGTTGGCCGAAATACAGATGAGAAGACAGCCAAGCAGGATCAGCATGTAGCTGCGCTGGCTCACCATGAACTTCATGGTCTCGCCGAAGCCCGGCGCGTCCTCAGTCGGCTGGCTCGCGTCGGAGAAACCGCGCACCGGCTCCTTCACTGTGAAGCGGACCAGCAGGGCGAGGACAAGCCCCGGAATACCGGCAGCGAAGAAAGCCGCACGCCATCCGAAATGGGCATATACATAAGCACCGAGGATGTAGCCGATCATGATCCCGAAGCCGATACCGCAGGTATAGACACCAAGCGCAAAGGCCCGCTGCTGGGGCGGATAGAGGTCTGCAATCATGCTGGTCGCTGGCGGCGTGCCACCGGACTCGCCAATGCCCACGCCCATACGGGCTAGGAAAAGATGCCAGAAGTTCTGCGCGAACCCCGACAGCGCCGTCATGCCGGACCAGATGGTGAGCGCGAGCGCGATGATATTGCGCCGGTTTCCCCGGTCCGCCCACATGGCGACCGGAATACCCAGCGTGGCATATAGCGCTGCAAACGCGAGGCCCGTCAGCCAGCCGATCTGGCCATCGGAGAAGCCGAACTCCGCCTTGATTGGTTCGATAACCGTGATGAGGATCTGCCGGTCGACATGGTTGAACGTGTAGACAAGGGTCAGGACAGCAAGCACCCAGGCGCGCCCGGGGACTGAACTGGTGCTCGGGGCAGCTGCTTGCTGGCTCATCACTTGGTCTCCAGTCGCTGAAGGAATGTCGAAATGGCGCTGATGGCGGTGGGCTCATCAAGCAGAGGTGCGTGGCCGCGATCCGGAATGGTCACCAGCTCGCTGTCTGGATGCCGGCGCGCCATCCGTTTGGCGGTCGACTTCGTCAGGATGTCGGACGTCTCCCCGCGCAGGACCAGAAGCGGGACAGATCTCAGCGACCCAAACAGACGCCACATCGCAAATCTGGTCATCAGCCCCGCCTTCGCTTCGCCGAGAGAGCGCGTGATTTCGGGGTCATAGTCTGCACGCACAGAGCCATCTGGCTCCTCGCGCCATGTCCGCTTTGCGAATGCCATCCAGTCATCATCGCCAAAGCCCGGAAAGGCGTCGGCCTGCGCGGCTTTCACTTTCTCGGCCGCTGCTTGCCATGTCGAGGCCGGCTTGGGGTCCTTCGAATAGGCAGCGATCCGCGCGAGGCCAGACGGGTTCACCACGGGGCCGACATCATTGAGGACCATTCCGCTGATCCGCTCCGGCGCGACCTTCGCCATGATCATGGCCATGAGGCCGCCCATGGAAGTTCCGATCAACGCCATGCGGGAGAGCTGAAGCTGGTCAGCGAGCGCGAACATATCCTGCGCATAGACTTGCGGCGAATAGGTTTCAGGCCTGGTCGCCCAGTCCGACTGGCCGCGCCCGCGAACATCGACCGCGATAAAACGGTACTGAGGCCCAAGCCGCTCAATCATCGGCTCGAAATCCTTATGGTTCCGCGTCAGCCCGTGCATGCAGAGCACGCTGAGCGGAGCATCCTCCGAACCGTAGGATTTCGCAAACAGGTCGAGACCGTCGGCGGACTTGTAGTGAATATCGCTCAAGGCACGTCCCTACCGTAAAAATCAGGGGTGCGGCCGGCACAAACTGGCGCCCGCCGCACCCCTTGGGAGGAAAGATCTGACTAGAACCGGTAGTCGATACCGGCCGTCACCGTACGCGGGTCGCCATAGAAGGCAGTCAGCGTGCCTTCGAGACCGAGCGTTGGCGTGAACGTGCCGTTCGGATTCACCGTCACGAAGTTATAGCCAGCAACGATGTACTTTTCATCGGTAAGGTTCTTGCCGGTCAGGCTGAAGCCCCAGCGGCCATCCTCGGTTTCCCAGCGGATGCTGGCATCCCACAGCGTGAAGGCATCCTGGTCGAGGAACGGGTTCGGCACTTCGAACTGGCTGGACTCGCCGCGATAGGAGAGCTGCGTGTTGAGAAGCAGGTTACCCCCGGCGAACGGCGTATCGTAAGAAATCCGGCCGTTCGCGGTCCAGTCTGGCGTATTCTGGATGACGCGTTGGTCAGAGACATCATTGCCGAAAGCGTCGATGAACTCGTCATACTGCGCATCGAGATAACCGACAGACCAGCCAAGGTTCAGAAGGTCGCCGGGGCGCGCCATGTCCTCGGCGAGGGTTGCCGTCCCTTCGAACTCGACGCCCCATATCGTGGCGGCGCCAGCATTCGTGGTAACACCCGAGAAGGAGTCGTTGACGCCGTCACCATCGGTATCGACGCCGATAGACCCTGGCACCTGCACGTCCTTATAGTCGGAATAGAAACCGGCTAGGCTGTAATTGATACGGCCGCCAAGCTGGCTTGCCTTGTAACCGAACTCATAGGAGTCGACCTCTTCCGGATCAAACTGCATGAAAGTGTAGATCTCGTCCTGCGAAACCGTCCCATCCTGGTTGAGGTCAGGGGCTGCCGTCGTCTGGCCACGCGGATCGAAGGAGCCGCCCTTGAAGCCCTGCGAGTACGTCGCGTAGAGGTTCGACTCTGGCGTAACCGCATAGCTAAGCGAGACCCTCGGGCTGAAGTCGTCAAAGGTCGCTTCGCCATTGAAATCTGACGTTGTCGCGATCGGGATGCCGGCACCGCCGAAGAATTCGGAGAAGCCGCCGATATAGGTGCGACGCTGCACGAGCGAGGTACGTGTATCCTCAGTGTAGCGTCCGCCAAGCGAGAGCGACCAGCGATCTGTCAGGTCGTAGGTAAAGTCACCAAAAATCGACCAGGTTTCCGTACCCACATCACCGAAGGTCTGCGCATTGAGGCCCGGAAGGTTGAGGACAGCGCCGGTCGTCGCAAGCAGCACGTCAAAGACGGTCGAAGCGTTTGCATCGAGATAGTAGACACCGATGAGACCGTTCAGACGGTCACCGGAATACAGGAACTGAAGCTCTTCAGAGAACTGGTCGTTCTCATAGATTGCCGGGACGTCGACATCGGCTTCTGGCAGCGAGTCGAAGTCGATCGGCGAGGTGCTTTCATCCTCGCGGTAAGCCAGGATATTCTTGATCGTCCAGTTATTGTTGAGCTCCCACTCAGCGATGAGCGAGCCGCCATAGGCTTCGACGCGTTGGTCGACAGCGTTCAGGCCTGCGCGCGTATCAAACACGTCGCCAAGCACCGGATAGGTGAAAGGCGGGAACTGATCCGGGATCAGACGATGGCCCTGACGGGCGTTTGACTTGTCCAGAGAATAGTCTGCGGCAGCGCGCAGCTGGAAATTGTCGGCTAGGTCGAGCTCAGCCGAAACACGGGCACCGAAGAGCTCCTTGTTATAGTTCTCTTCGCCGGTGATCCGGTTCTCACCGAAGCCGTCACGGTTAAAGCTTGCTACAGCTGCGCCGACACGGAAGGTGTCAGTCACTGGCAGCGATGTGGTCAGGACGCCATCAAGCTGGCTGTAGCTGCCGACTTTCACATTGGCTTCAAAGGTCGGCTCATCGCTGAGCCCACGCGTGACATATTTGATCGCGCCGCCAATCGTGTTGCGGCCGTAAAGCGTGCCTTGCGGGCCACGGAGGACTTCGACGCGCTCGACGTCGTAGACATCGAGAACAGCGCCTTGCGGACGGTTGAGGTAGACGTCGTCGACATAAATGCCGACGCCGGCTTCAAAGCCTGCGACAGGGTCCTGCTGGCCAACGCCGCGGATAAACGCAGAAAGCGTCGTATTCGTGCCGCGGGAAACTTCCAGCGTCACGTTCGGTGAAATCTTCGCGATTTCTGTCAGGTCAGCCACGCCGAGGTCTGCCAGAAGCTCTCCGTCGAAAGCCGAAACGGACAGCGGAACGTCAACGAGGCTCTGTTCGCGGCGCTGTGCCGTGACGGTCACCGTATTGAAGCGGCGCTGGTCCTGGACTTCGTCAGCGGTATCGGAAGCGACTGTGTCAGTCTGGGCACTGGCGGCCATACCGGCGGTCAGAGCGATGACCGAGACGAGCGCCAGGCGAGCGGAATGCTGGGTACAAAGTTTCATGATATCCTCCCTTCATGCATCTTCGCGCATTGCAGGCAGGTGTCTCATCTTATCGGCTGGCCGCCATGACACTTAGCGTCAAGGTCAGTGAACACTTTCGCTCAGGCTTTCGCGCTCAGCTCTGGAATTCCTGCGCGAAGGCGGCAGGGGTCTTCCCTTTCCAGCGCTTGAAAGCGCGGTTGAAGGCCCGGATGTCGGAATAGTCCAGTGCCTCAGTTGCCTGGGCCACGGACGCGCCGCGTTTCAACATGCTTTCGGCGCGGTGAAGACGTGTCTCTAGCAGCAAATCGCGAAACTGCACGCCCTCTTCCGAGAGGCGGCGGCGCAGCGTCGCAACGCTGATGTCGAGCTTTCGGGCGACGTCTGACTGGCGCGAAAGGCCATCCTCCACAAGATCGCGGGTGCGCGCCGCAATACTGCGCTCGCTTTCTAGGGTATCGCGCGCATCAAGGTGGCTGATGACGCGCGAGAAAAGCCCGTCCGTACTCATATCGACGGCTTCGCGGATCTGAAGCGGTGCGCAGGCGAGGTCAAAATCGTAGATGAGCTCATAGGCTGGCGCGCCATATTCGAGTGGCACCGACCAGAACGCATTCTGCGGCCGGCGCGTCTCGCCGCGACGCCGCTTGAGCTTTATGCGCCGCAGCGCCGCACTCGCCGCCCCCTCGGTCAGACTGTCGAGAAGACAGTGAATCTTGATCGTCAGGCAGTCGCCGACCAGCTCGACGAAATCGGTATTCTCGCGCGAGCGATAAGGGAAATGGCTGTCATCAATGATCAGAGCCAGCCGGCTGTCGCCGAACCGGACCGAGTTATAGGTATCGCCATGCATCATGTTCATATGCTCAGCGAGGATCTCGATCGTCGCCATCAGCGAGGTGGCGTTCTGCATCTGTGCGATGAGAAACTGACCTGTCTTGAAGGTCAGCTTCCGGCTCGAGATGACGGCCGTGAGGTCATCGGACGCCAGTGCGAGCGATCTCTGGATACGGAAATAGTCGGCAATAGCGATAGAGGCGCCGCCGCCTTCACCCTTGCTATCCGAAGTCTGCAGGAAAGGCGCAAGGTCTACACCATGCTCGACCGCTGCATCGACGAGCGGCTGGATATCCCCGATCTCTACAAATGCTCTGGACATCGGCCTGCGTATAATCTGACGAAACTGTACAGCGACCCGCCGAAGCGGTTCTCGCAAAAGTACACCACAAATAACGCCGGGCCTATGACCTAGCGTAAGCAGCTGAAATATCTTGGAAATAAACCCGAAAATGGTGCACGAGGAGTTACTCGCCTCGAACCAACTTTTCGACATTCTAGCAGATTGGAACTCGATTCTCGAAGGGCTTGACCCCCTTCAGGAATTCGAGCCGTGACCCAGAGAAGTCAGTTTTCATTTAATCAGGCCGCAGAAGCGCCAAAGCAAAAGTCGAAGCCAACAGCGCAATACAAAAAGCGGCCTGCTCCACTTTCAGTTCGCGTGTCCAATGCTGAGCGCGAATGGATCAAACGGAAGGCTGGTAGCCAATCGGTGAATGCATTTGTACGGGAGAGAATTTTCTCTGAGCAGCCCCGATCAAAAGCCGTTGATAACCGTAAAGACATTGCGCGATTGCTAGCGGCACTTGGGAGGTCTGGTATGGCAGCTAGTCTTCGTTCACTCGCCCACTCTGCCGAAATTGGTGCGCTTGCCCTAGATGACGAGCTCCGAAACGAGCTTGTGTCCGCATTGAATGCCGTAAGCGAGATCAGGGACGCAATCCTGAAGGCGCTGCGCTAATGATCATAAAAGCCTCTCAACGCGCCAATGGCCGCGAACTGGCCGCTCACCTCATGAATGCTGAAGATAACGAGCATATTATGTTGCATGAGCTAACTGGGTTTGTAGCGAACGATCTGCAGGGCGCATTTGAGGAAGCGCACGCGGTTTCGAAAGCCACGCGGGCAGAGAAATATCTTTTCTCAGTCAGTTTAAACCCTCCCCCCGACGCAGAGGTCAAAATCGGTGACTTTGAAGATGCTGCGGGACTAATCGAGAAAAAGCTCGGCCTTAGCGGCCAGCCGAGAGCTATGGTGCTGCATGAGAAATTCGGTCGGCTTCATGCCCATCTCGTTTATTCAAGGATCGATACCGAGAATATGCGAGCCATCCATCTACCCCATTTCAAGCGAAAGCTGATGGATGTGGCCTGCCACCTCTATAGAGCGCACGAGTGGCAGCTGCCTGCGGGCCTTGAAAAGCATGAGAGCGGCCGCAAAGAAAATTACGAGCTTGCCGAGCACCAGCAAGCCAAACGCGCCCAGCGAGACCCTGAAGCACTTAAGCGGCTATTCCAAATGGCTTGGTCGAGGTCGGATTCGGCTGCGGCCTTTAAGGCTGCGCTGCTCGATGCAGGGTTTGCGGTTGCACGAGGGGACCGGCGCGGCTTCGTCGCTGTTGATGAGACCGACAAGCCCTATTCTTTGTCTCGCTGGTGCGGTGTGAAGCCCCGGGAGCTTGCAGCAAGGCTGGGCAACCCCAAGAGCTGGCCGGGCATTCGAGAGGCCCGCTCTTCTCTGTCGAATAAAGACATTCAGCAAAAGCGCGAGACGGAAGCCCGCCGGCGCCGAGAGGTCGAAGCGCAGCTCAAATCAATGATGCTGGCACGAAAGACGATGATAGAAGCGCATCGCCAGAAGCGGAGAACACTGCTCGCGTTTCATCGAGACAGACAGGCTGAGGAAGCGAGGGTGCGGTCGGCTCGATTTGCGAAAGGTCTAAAGGGACTTTGGCAATTCGTGACGGGCAAAAGAGCCAAACTGAAGGCCGAAGCGCAAGCTGAGGCGTTCGCCGCGCAAGAGCGCGATAAGCTCGAACGAGAAACTATGAGCGCCGCGCAGCGGCGCGAACGACGAGCGCTCGAAAGAGAGATCGTCGCACGCAGAAAAATTCTTGAGCGTCAGCAAGACGCGTCGCGCCGTTTGGGCAGAGATCGCCGCGTCGACATCGAAGTATCGTTGGATTAGGCGTGAGCGATTGCACGTTCCTGAACGCTAGCCGTTATGATCCCAACCGCTTCGGAATAGGCATATCTGAGCGGCTCTTGAAAGCGTCTTTAATGTAGCCTTCGAGGATATGGCGCACGAAGTCGTCCACGCTGAGAGGCTCGTCAGTTTCGAGATAATAGCCGAGAAAGCTGCGATAGCCTGTAGAGCTTAGAAAGCGCCTATCCCAATCCACCGCTTTTACGCTGAAGCTCGTCCACTGCATGAACTTACCGCCGATGCCGAACATGCCGTCCACATCCACCGAGCACCGCATCGTGGCGAGCGAAAGTGTGAACGTGCCCGACTGCCCCCAGATTGGAACATTACCATCGGCACTGCGGCTACGCTCATCAAGGATACACCCTGGCGCGTCAGGCCCTGCAATGATCCCGCAATGACCGCCATTGAGTTTTGAGGCGAGCAAGTGGGCTTCCTCGCGCCACGCAATAGCGGTCTCAAAATCGAGCGCCATCATAGCGTTATGATGCTGCGGCAGGATTTCGGATCGCATGTAAGCGATGGCGTCATCCATCGTGCTTGGTAAATGACTCCACGCCTGTTCCTGCTTTCGCTTAATATTTTGCTTGTGCGCGTCATGCAGGAGGCCATCAAATCCGAGTTGCTGACAGTGCGTCATTGACCTGCCCTCCCTTAGCGCTGCCAAAAGACGTGAATGTCTTCGAAGCCTGTTTGAATTGTGAAAACATCATTGATCACCAAGTCCCGAGCCATCGCCTCATAGTCTATGTAAAAGCGAAGGTTTTCGGGGATTTCGCTGGTCTCCTCGGTGATCTCTTCGGCAAAGTCTGCCAGAGACCGAAACTGCCCCGCATATTGCTCATCACTTGCTTTTTGGGCGTCTTCGAGATCGCCCCTCTCACTGAGCAAAGCCGCGCCGAGAGCGCCGTGATCTTCGATAAAGGCGGCATACTCGGACACTCGATCCAGCCCCTCATATTCTGAGAGATGCAGCTCGCCAAATCCTTCATAGTCGTGGATAGCCCATTCTTCGGCATACTCTACCGGAGAGCGGAGCAGCATGGCGCTCACCTCACGCCACACGCCCTCCAGCCCTTGGGTTGCATCGATCCATGCGCCGTGAAGAATACCGTCATTGTAGCTGGCAAGGCACGCCACATAGATTCTGATTTCATCGTTTGTCGTTCTCATTTTTAAGACCTCCGTTGGGATTGGGTTCGCCATGAACCCTTGGCCTTCGCCGAGAACGGGGTGTGCAAACGGAAGGAAAAATCGACGGCGGGCGCAGCGGGCATGTCCGCGAGCCTCGGGAGACCGTCTATTTTTTCTGAAGTGCGCTGAGGGGCTGGCCCATAAGCGCGTCAGGGATTGAAGCCGTATGGCCGGGACCGCGAAAGCGGGCCTGGTTCACGAAAGCCCGGCCCCAAGGGGACGCTAACCCACGCAGACCGTCAGATTTAGAAAGCTATTGCCGTGCAACTTAGCGCTGTGGTACAAAAAGTGAACAGACTGTTTACTGTGTTGTAAAAGGTTTCAGTGAATATAGGAGAAAAGATAGGAATTTTGCGTGGCCGAATCTCAAATTGAATGGACAGACTCGACATGGAACCCAGTTGCCGGGTGTTCCATCATGTCCAAAGGCTGCACGAATTGTTACGCCATGCAGATGGCGAAACGCCTAGAAGCAATGGGCGTAGAAAAGTATGCTGGTCTTACACGGAAAAGCGGCAACCGAACGGTCTGGAACGGCATAGTTCGAGAAGACCATAGTGCGTTGGAAATCCCCAAACGCTGGAAAAAACCGCGCAAGATTTTCGTGAATTCGATGAGCGATCTCTTTCATCCAGACGTGAGCAATGACTTTGTTGCGGAGGTCTGGAAAGTGATGAAGGAAACGCCGCAACATCACTATCAGATACTGACCAAACGACCTGACCGGATGGGCGAACTGTTAGCGGCTCTTAGCGATCAACCGCTTCCAAATGTTTGGCTTGGCACGAGCGTCGAAAATTCTGAGGTTGCTTCTCGCATCGACAATCTGCGCCGCGTCCCTGCAGCCATTCGATTTATTTCGTTCGAGCCTCTTATTGGCAGTGTGGGGTCAATCAATTTAAAGTCTATCGACTGGGCGATTGTTGGTGGCGAAAGTGGTCATGCCGCGCGGCCTATTCGAATTGAGTGGATAGATGAGATTTACGATCAATGCCGGGACGCTGAAACAGCGTTCTTTTTCAAGCAGTGGGGGACTTGGGGCGCTGATAATAAGAAGCGCTCGAAAAAGGCAAATGGCCGCTCTTATCGCGGACGCCATTGGGATGAAATGCCGGAGGCTGTGGCGGCATCGCTGTAGGAACACTGGGTAGTGGTAGAAAAGGTATATAATTGGGAAGACGGAGCGGTCCTGGATGAACACTCAAAGCGCAAGCATAAGGTGCTCCGGGAATATCTATCCGAGTATCTCCGCGTTCGGTGTCAGCACCCCAATCAAGAGCGCTTCCGCATTGCCATTGTAGACGGATTTTGTGGCGCGGCCCGTTATTCGTGCGGCGCGGCGGGATCTCCAATCATTATTCTTGAAGTCCTAAAGAGCGCGGCAGAGGAGCTGAATATTGCTCGTCGCGATCAGGGGCTACGCCCGATTCAGATTGACGCGCTTGTTATCTTAAACGACGCGATACCCGGCGTGGTCGAGCTTTGTAAGTCGAACGTCGCGCCGATACTTGCAGAGATAAAGGACAATGCGACCAATCTGGCAGTGGATTGCCAGTTCCTATCGAACGATTTCGAGGCCGCATATCCCTCAATCAAGCAGACCATTCAAACGCGCGGTCATAACAGCAATGTTCTCTTCAACCTTGATCAATGCGGTCACAGCAAAGTTCAGCTGAGAACCATTTCAGATATTCTCAGCTCCTATCCGGCGCCTGAGGTTATTCTGACCTTTGCAATTCAAGCCCTTCTGACGTTTCTCCCCAAAACGGACAAGGATGAGTTGAGCAAGCGGCTGAGGCAATTCGGCGTACAAATAAAAACGCTGGATGATGTAGAAGAATGCCTGACCAATAAAGCCTGGCTAGGGGCCGCTGAGCGCACCGTTTTCGATGCGTTCAGAGGGTTCGGCTCTTTTACAAGCCCATTCTCGATTAATAACCCGTCCGGCTATCGCTACTGGCTCCTCCACTTCGCCAAAAACTTTCGGGCGCGGCAGGTCTATAACGACATCCTTCACCAGAACAGTAGCTCACAGGCACATTTTGGCCGACCAGGACTGAATATGCTGTCATATGACCCGGATCAGGAGGGTCTGCTCTATCTGTTTGAGGATGATGACCGGAAGAGAGCTATCGATCAGCTACATGATGATATTCCAAGAGCGCTCGCCAATTTTGGCGATGCAATCGAAATGAGCGACTTTTATCACGGCGTATATAATCATACGCCGTCGCACTCAGATGACATTCATCAAGCGATTATCGATAGCCCGGAATTATCAGTAGTGACACCCAATGGCGGACCAAGGCGTGTGGCCAACACGATTCGCCCAGGCGATGTGCTAAAGCTGACACCTCAGCGAAATTTCTTCAGTGTCTTGTTCCCCAAATAGGCGGTCGCTCGGGCTTTGCTGCTGCAATTGATAGGTCGCCAAAGTCTGATGTGGCGAAGCGGTGAGCAAATCTGGTAGACTTGATTAGAGGTTTGAGAAATTAGCGATGAAGATAGAAGGAAATTGGCATTCGGGATTTGCCTATGATGTCCACACGGTATCGAGTGAGCATCTTGGCTATGACGCCCATGGGCACAATATTTTCGATAACAAGCGCAGTGAAATGGGCGAGCTACTTTATCAGCTCAAATATCGTGGCGATACGTCTGGTGTAAAAGCCATTGTAGGTCTTCTAGATCGCATAAAAGGCATCGAGACGTTTGATTGTCTCGTGCCTGTTCCGGCCACGAACAAGCAACGTAAAGTTCAGCCAGTACCACTTATTACTGAGGCCTTAGGTAAACGCCGTAAGGTCGAGGTTATATCAGACAATTTGATCAATGAAGGGGCTGAAGAGCTAAAAGGTATAACAGACCCTGTGGAGCGCAATGAGCGCTTGCAGGAAGCGCTATCCCTTCGCGACCCTTCCGCATTTCGTGACAAAAAAGTGCTGATCGTGGATGATCTGTATCGATCGGGGTCTACCTTACGAATTGCCACGAGCTTGCTACTTGAAGAGGGAGAAGCAGCAAAGGTCAGCGTACTAGCTATGACGAAGACGAGGAGTAACAGATGACACGCGTATTTCTATCAGGGTCCCGTCAAATCTCACGTCTCCATCAATCTGTGTTGAGCCGTTTGGCAAAGATGATCGATAATGAGCTTACAATTCTCATTGGCGATGCGAATGGCGCCGATAAGGCGATGCAGTCCTATTTTAATGATCGCGGCTATCGAAATGTCCAAGTTTTTTGCTCGGGAGATAAGTGCAGAAATAATGTCGGTGGCTGGACCACCAAGAATATTCTTGTTGCCCCTCATTTGAAAGGACGTGCTTTTTACACCGAGAAAGACAAAGCGATGGCAAAAGAGGCTGACCTGGGTTTCGTGCTGTGGGATGGCAAAAGCAAGGGCTCTGTGGCTAATGCGCTTGAGCTTCTTGATGCCGGTAAAAGGGTCGTGCTGTTCCACTCGGACGATAAGTCTTTCTATAATTTCAAAACGAAAACTGATTTGCAGTGCATCTTGCAAAGCGGCGATCTTCAATCCGGCGCTCAGAGCAAATCAAATACGCGCAGTGGCCACGGTACTGAGCAATCTTCACTCCAACTTTTTTAAGCCGGATATAGATGGCACATGAAGCGGAAGAGTGGAGACAATTTGAAAAGCTTGTCGCGCGAATTGAACAAGACCTTCGGCCAGTAGGCGTTATCGTAAAATCTCCCGACCGGTTGCGTTGCCGTGTTACCGGAAAACTCAGGGAGGTGGATGCTTCATTCCGCCAAGGCAAAGAAGAGGATAGTCATCTTTCTATCGTCGAATGCAGGCGGCGGTCCAAAGTTCAAGATGTAACGTGGATTGAGCAACTCGCGACAAAAAAAACCTCATTAGGGGCAGATCGGCTTATAGCGGTGTCTTCTTCAGGCTTTTCAAAAGATTGCTGGACGCTGGCAGAACATCATGGAGTTGAACTTCGTGAACTCACTGAGCTGAAGCCTAAAGATGTTTGCAAAACGCTTGCTATCGATCTCGTTTTATTCTGGTTTCGGCGGTGCGCGCTTCATTCTGTTGGAATCAATAAGCGTAGATTCGACGCGTCCGATGCTGTCACCTCCGCACAGGAATGTGACTTCATGTTGCTTAAAGACTGGGACCCAGCCGAGAAGACGTTCCGAAACATAGAGGAAGATCACAGATTTTCGCTCAATGATCTCTGGCTACAACTGCAGGATGCCACCGATCCATTTGTAGGGGTGAACAAGAATGAATCGCCCGTTGTACGCAACGCCTCTTTTCCATTCGAACGCGACGTAGAAATGAAGGTCGGTGAAGGCACGGTGAGCGTAAGCGCAGTCGTTCTGGAACTAATGTTTTGGCTTGAAGCTGAATGGGTATCGGCGATTGACGCCGTACGTTTGCAATATAAAAATCAAACCGGAAAGATAGAGCGCGTGGAGTTTGGCACTAAGAGCCAACCAGGGCGATGGCTTCATCTGCAAAGCGATGAGGCGGGCGCGTTGAGCGTGTCGGTTAAATAAAGCCAAGTGAGATGACGTGTAAGCAGCTAAAGGCGCTCGGCTCTAGGAGCTGGATAATTTTCCGCGAACAGAGCTACTGATTAGATAGATTTGCGCCGAAAAGAAGCAACACAGTCTTAGGTATGCACTCCGTCAAATTTTTATCTCTCAGCTATGGCTCTCAAGCGTAGAAAGAGCCGATCTCCACCATTCTTGATAAGCCGTTGAGGTTAGAGATAGTTCGTCGACAAGGTCGATTTCGCCGACCGAGAAATCGGCCGGCACCGAAAATCTCAATTCACGGCGAATGAGGCTGCCAACAATGTAATCATAACCGATGTTATGATCCTCGTGGTAGTCTATGGCGAAAAGCCCGAAAAACTTAAAGATTAGTGGGTCGATAATTTTATAGATAAATTCGAGAGAGAGTGCTCGGTAGTCCTCGTGGGGTAAGGCGCAAAAGTGCTGCACCGAGTTACGGGCAGCTCGAACGCGGTGGAATAGCTCCAGGTCCGCAATCCTCTCTCCAGTCGCGGCCCAGAGGACCTTAGGGAGCTTTTCGAAATCGTGTGTGCGCCCGCGCGCAATCAGATCTTCGATCGTCATTTCATCCGCGCCTGCATCAAGACCAAAAGGATCGCGGAAGATAAGCAGCGGATGCTGCTGCGCCACGATAGCCTTGATGAAAAGCTCTCCGGCGTGCGCAGCATTCGCAATGCAGATGAAGTCCCAATGCTCGTTTCCTGGGTCCGCAAAAACGGCGTGCATGTTTGCCTGGGCGAGCACGCCTTTTGCCACGCCCAGTATACGCTCCGGAACCTCGTCAAAAACTACATGCATTCATCGAACTCGCTTACGCTGAAGGCTGAAGACACTTCACCACGAACGTCTCCAGTGTGTCCCACATGCCTTTGAGGTGGTGGTCGGACGGAAAGTATTCCGCACTATGGATGTAGGCGTGAAGCGTGTTTGCGGAAAAAAGTGCTTCCGACTTTTCGAAGCTCTTCAGAGATGAGGCTTGTTTTTTGTCTAGCTCTCCGGTCGCAACCAAATCATCCAGCACCTTCCGAAATTTACTGGCCAACTTGTCGTTCTTATGCGCTGTGGTCAGCGACTTTTCATGGATGTAGATATCAATGCTGATCTCAAGCAACACTCGGAACAAGACGGCAATGGCATTGTCGTGATCGCCGAATTTTAGCCGGTGTTGCAGCTCGTCAAAAATATCGAGTGCTTTCCTATTCGCCCTCGAAGGTTGAATTCCGTGGTCGATATTTCGAATCAGCCTTACTCGGCGCTCAGGCGGACTGGACTTCTTTGGGGACTTCTTATCCGGCGTTTTACTCGCCTTTTTTGTGACAGGCTTCGACTCAGGCAGCGCGTCCTCAACGCTTGGAAGAACGCCCTCTTCGTCCAATTTGTTGAGATACTTTCGCTTTGCTTTGTTATCCCAGATTTCATCCAAAGTGACTTTTTTGGCGATTAGATCTGAAGCTATTCTCTTCAAGGCCGCAAGAACGCGGGCCTTATCATGAGTGAAATTAAGCGTGTTTTTGTCTACGCTTATTCCGACCCGATTTCGAAATTGCTCGGCGGAAAGCAATCGCTTGAAGTTCGATCTAGGGATTTGAGCGCTTTCAGATAGGCCGTCATTCTCTTTGAGAAGCTTTTCTACCGCCTCGGCAATATCGAGCTTGGTGTTCTTACCTGTTCTTCTTTCAAAGTTTGTTTTTGCGGGAGCATCCCATTGGCTCTGACCTACGCCTGACTGCTGACCAGTGTGCCGACGATACAAAATTTCATCCAATCGTTCTCGGTCAGGTTCGATCTGACACAGAACGGTTGTCGGAAACTTTCCCTGCCAGTTGGCGCGCTGGCCAGCATAAAACTCTG
This sequence comes from Henriciella sp., assembly GCA_012960415.1. Taxonomy (GTDB): domain Bacteria; phylum Pseudomonadota; class Alphaproteobacteria; order Caulobacterales; family Hyphomonadaceae; genus Henriciella. Next base: position 15,624 of record DUBH01000022.1, read on the forward strand.
CCCAAGCTTTTGATGGTGCTGATTGTGGCTTTTGAAGAAGTTTGAGTGTCGTTGTTCTCCGGTTACCATCGTAAACAACGTAAGAGCCGTTCTCTTCATGAATAAGAGGCGGCTCATAAAGGCCGCCCGCTTCAACAACATCCTTGGCGAGGTTGCGCATGTGGTTAGCGCGGTGGGTGAGAAGCCATTCTATAGCGGCATCTTCACTAATTAGTTCGCCATGCCGGTCATTGGCCTGGTTCACTGTGAGCTTGTCTAATCGAATGTTTTCAAACTTCATTTCTCCTCCAGCTTATCATTATTGAGTTTTTAGGTTGAGAAGAAAAGAAAATATTTGAATTTTCAGGAGGCTTGCTTGGCCCGGTAAACGCTCGAACGTGACACGCCATACTCTGTCATCACTTCTGTGACAGTGCATTCTCGTTTGCGAACTTTCCGCCTAACCTCCCGCGCCTGGTGCGCGCTCAAGGCGCGTGGCCGGCCGATTTTCTTTCCTTTCTTGCGAGCGGCGGCGATGCCCTCTTTGGTGCGTCGGGCAAGCATCTTGCGCTCGAACTGCGCTAGGGCCGCGAGAATGCCGAACACCACCTCCCCGAACTCGGTCGAGAGGTCGAGATTCATATTGAGGATACGCAGATTTATGCCGCGCGCCTGCAAGGTCTCCATCGTACGCAACGCATCGAGCGAGCTTCTGAACGCCCGGTCCAGGTCGAGCACCACCAGCGTGTCTCCTGCGTGCAAGCCCGCAAGCACCTTCTCAAACACAGGTCGTGATTTCGCCGCGCCCGATACCTTCTCGGTATACACTCGCTCGCACATCTCCTTGAGGCGCTGCGTCTGGCGATCCTCCTTCATGTCGGCGCGTGATACGCGGGCATAGCCGATCAGGCGGGGCCGCAAGCTTTCAGGGGGTGGCGCACTCATCAGGCGTGACCTTTCCATTCAAAACCGATCGGTTTTGAAATGGCGGCATAGTGGCACGCTCCAACTGGTCGCTCTGAGACTAAGTGATTGAAATTCCTCATACCATAATAATCGGTCAATGAATAGGATGCACAGTTTCAATAATGATCGATTTTGAACAGAATACAATCAAGTGCAGATACACTAAAACTTGCATTTATCCCCAATTGGGCGTATAGTTTTGTTGACTTTGGCGGGGTCGATAAGCCGCCACATAGATATTTGAGAACACAAACTCTTAGCCAAAGCGCGGGCGAAAATCGCGCAAACCGTTCAAGACTCCCACTTACAGGTAAATTTGCAGGTGCCGTTATGGCTGCCGTAGTGGTCGTATCGCCTTTTGCGGCGAGCGCCCAAAATGATGACGCAAGGCTTGTCAGAGGATCGACCACTGTGCAGACAGCCTCAACTAGCTCAGCAACTCCAGCAAATTACGCGACCGACGCTTTCATATTGTCGGACGCGCATAGTCCAGCGAATCAATGGGCGGTCGATCACCCGAATGGGGTAGCCGTTTCACTCAGGCTCGGGACAGACACCATTCCGACTGAAACTATTGAGCGTGTTCTGAGGGCGGACTTTAAAGGTGCGGGAATCGAAGAAGTCGCGTTCTTTATTGAACAAGGCAACAGTGCAGGCACTGGCGTTGCGTTTCATACAGATGAATATGTTTTCGGACCATATTCTCTGGTGGAAGCACGTAGAGCCATTCCGACAGATGCGTCACAAATAAAGTTCAACAATGACCTTCGCCCGCAAGGCTAGAGGTTTGGCCCTGCATTAAGAAAGCTATCCATACTGTCGCCCTGAACAGCAGCAGTTTCTAGCGAGTTATCAGTATTATCCGCGACTATTTCAGTCGCTTGTTCAATTCCCGAATTCTCGATGTTTGACTGAAGTCTCTTTTGGTCGAATTGGTTTGACTCATTGAACCCATACTCGCGCGTGTTTTGCAGGGACGCTTCTCGTTGTTCCGTTGGCGAAGAAGGATCGCTCAGCACGTCGTAATCTCGGCCAATCTCGCGGCGTTCATGCTGCGCTTCAGCCCATTGCGCCCATTGGCGCTTCTCAGGATCATTTTTGTACTCGTCTTTGATCTTGCCGTTCTCATCCAACATTTCCTCAATCAAGTCGTTTTCCAGTCGCTCCCTATAATCCTCCATGCTTTCGCCTGGTTGGCGCTCCGGTATTTCGTCGGGATCAAGAATCTCGTTAGCCATGATTTCACGCCACGCATCACCGTATTTGGCTTCGAACCCTGCCTCGAAGTCGGCAATCTGGCCATCAAGCACGGCCATACGCTCGCGCATTGAGTTGAGGATCATCTGCATTTCCAACGCGTCTGAGCTTTGCTTGCGACGCTTCTTCTCTTCCGCGTCATTTTTGGCGCTGTGAGCGGCAGAGGCGGTGTTGGCTTGCTCCCCCGTTAACTCGGTTACGCCTCGTATTTGGCGCTGAAGTAGATCTTGCGCGTCACGGGCCGCAAAATCAGCCTTCTGAGCACGCTCGAATGTCTCTCTCGTACTGAGATCTCCGCCGCGCGCATCCATGCCCGGCGGAATCTCTAAATCCTGTATATCTTGCGGTAGCGTAATCGCCATTTCCCCACACCCCTGTTTATTTATCGTTGGCGCATTTCCCCATGCGCATATTCAGAGTACAGGAATCAACTTAAGATATAGTTTACATAAGATTAAGATAACGTATTGGATTGATGGGATTTAGTTCAAATTTGAGCTAAATTTTCTGCTCGGAAAGCGCCTCATCGAGCGCTTTTAGCAATTGGTCGACATATCCGCTTTTAGCTGTTTTTGTGACGCCGTTGGCCCAGCTCGTTATCATCGGTGCACGAATGCCCTCGGGCAGCGATTTTGCCTGCCTACGCACGAATTCAGGCCGCGTTGTGTTCAGGCGATCCAGCTTGCTTTGGAGCGCTTCCCTCTGCTCTGCAGTAATAGGCTCGCGCCCCTCTGACACATACTGCCATGTGCTGATACTTTGATCCTGCGTCGGCGCAACGCTGGGTAAGGATTTCAGCACGGCTAGAGCCGCTTTGAACAGGTCACTCTGAACGGTTTTCACGCGGCCATGCTTCCATTTCGACATGATCTGAACCGTAAGGTCGGCCGGCAATAGATCCTTATGCTCTGCGATTAAGCCGGGAAGCGATACGCGGGCGCGCTCCAGCTCGCGCTCAAATTTTTTCTGCATCTCCGCCGTCAAAGTCTCACGCTTGGAGGCGTCGAATTGGGGCTTCGCTGTTGGCGCTGCGCCGCTATCCGGCAAGGCGCGCAATATCCGCATGACTTCGTCGAATGCGATGCGATCCGCCGTGGTGATGCGGCCATCCTTCCAGAACCAAATCGTCTGCGCGTTTGGAAACCTGTAAGGCCCACTCGGAAGCATTCTAGCGAGGGCGGCGCAGTCAATTTGCTTCGCCTCAAAAAGCCGCGTCATCTCATCTCGTATGTCATCGGTGATGGTGAAGCTGCCCTTGGTTTCGCGCCAGGCGCTTCGAACGAAGTCCAGATGCTCCGCGCGGGCATGCCTGATCTTGCCGCTTAGCCACAGGCCGATGAGGTTTGAGTTTAGCCCGTCCGGCACATCGATACGCGATTTAAGAAGCTGCGCGGGCGTGACGCCTGATCGCTCCTGTAAGGCTTTCAGCTCCTTGATGATGTCGATCGTGATTGGCGCGCGCTCCATAGGCGCCATTGTCCCAGAGCGCTTACGCAGCGGTCAAAGAGAAGCGCTATCCAGCGGCAATTGAGGTGGGGAAAACTCATCATGCTCATGGCAGATCGAACGCGCCATCGTTTGCTGTGGGGTTCTTGGGGGCTAGCGCAGCCGCTCCCCTGAGCGTCGATTGAACGGGCGGCCGTTCAAACAGGGGTGGTGCAGAACGGGGGCAGGTTACGCCCTGCGAGTGATTGACCGGCGATACGGTCTATCAGCGCGCAAATGCCCTGCCCAAAATTGCAGTGACATGAAGCATCCTCGTCTTCGAGGTCTGGCGAACATGAAACGCAACTGAGGGTCAAAACTTGGGCTATGAAGCGCGCTGAATCGGGATGGGATGCAACGGGAAACCGAAGGGGTTTCCCTTGCCAAGATGGCAGTGGTCGTACCAACTGCACATCTTGCCTAGTTCTTCCGTTAAGGCTTCAAGCGATCTTCCAATTTCTTGAATCTTGCTCGCACGCTCGAATTGTCACTGACCTCTGCCAGCCTGCTTAAGTCGTTGAGCGTCATATTTGAAAGCTCTATGGCTTCAACGTATTCGAAATGACGATACAACTCACTTAATTCCTCTGAATAAATATCGTCTATCTCTTCTTCACCCCACAAAAATACAAATTTCTTTATTGTTTCGTACACTCCCAGATAAAGATCATTCAATTTCTCAGAATTCAGTTCGGCTCGAAGTTTTCCGATCAAAAAAACGATTTCCAATCCGAACAAGACGAAATAGCGCCTGATCGCTTGCACCTCTTCACTTCTCAGGGTGAAGCTTTTGCCTTCAACCAAAAACGTTTCGTCCTGATCAAACAACTTTTCCGCAAATGTGAAGGCTGTCAGCGCCTGTTCGATTGAATCAAGCCCCCGGCTCAATGCTTCTCTACCAACGGAAATGCAAGCAGACGCCATTCGGGGGATCAGATCATTAGCGTGACTGATCGTATAAAATGCCTCCATAGTCATCGCTAGAAAGCGGGTTGCAGTGTCCAAACTCTCGGTGGAGGAACCTTGCAAAGCGAGAGAACACGATGCACGAACTCGAGCTAAGCGAACGTGCGAGTCGTCCAAGTACAATGAATTTTGGTCAGCAGAGAAAAAGCGCAATTCAGCAAGATTTAACTTTTGATATTCGGCGAGAATATCGCTCAGCAGATAGAGAGAAAACGTGTACTGCTTTTCGATGACTGTTTCCATTTCGCCAAACAGACGGTCGCGAAATGTATTCTTCCAATATTCCACAGCCTTTTGGTGGTATGAATTGCACTTGGCTAGATCCCCGGCGTCATAAGAAACAAAAACCATCCAGAACGACGCATTTAGAAGTGAGTAAATGGTTTTAGGCGCCAAGTTTTGACTTAAAACGCTTTCTAGAACATGGAACTGGTCTTCCGCTCTACGAAATTCGTGATTCCTGGCTAGGGCAATCACATATGCCGAGAGGCCAGTTAGATATTGATTTATCGCATAAGCGTCTCCCGCCTCCGCGCAATTTTCAGCTAACAACACGCAAGCTTCCGCCCCCAGCTCATGGTAAGCGATTTCTGGAATATAGCTCAGCAACATCATCCAGAGGCGAACGCTTTCTATCGCTGGCCGCTGCTGCAGCAAAAAAAGCGTCGACGGATGCGATGGAAAGTCTTCAATCAACCGATATAGAAACGAAAATGTCGCTCTCGGTTTATGTCTCCAGCAGAACGCCAAGAGATCGGTAACATCATTTCTTCTCGGGCTGCGGCCTCCGCTATTATAGTTTGTAGCGCTCTCCACGAGGCGTAAAACTTGATATTCCGCTAGTACGTCCGGCTCTCGGGCGTGGACTCTAGAATAGTGTGACCCTTCCGATGCGAGGGCATATCCAAGCAAGCGTTGAACGATGTCGATATCGGGGTCCTGCCACCTATCGCTTAGCTCCCTCATATCGATTTGCCCAACGACGTTCGCGCACATTGCCTGTAATTCGGATTGCGCTGGGGCAACACGCAGCGCCAAACCTTTTAGAGATCTCGCTTCGTGAGGCTTTCCGAACATCAATTTTGCATCATGATCCAAGGCAAAATCGAGAAGTGGATAAATTGACTCATCGTACTGCAACACAGGCCCACATCCATTGGTCACAGCCTCCGCCGCCAACATTGAAAAAAGCGGAGTTCTCCTAGACGTGCGCGCTTGACGGTCAGATGCCTCGTTTTTCGATGACGGCTCATTTGCTCCAAGGAATGAGGCAATCGCCGCAAACTCATCCTCAGTAAGGCTTCGGCCTGGATAGAGACTGGCGACCCAGAATGCAGCAATCTCTTTGAGCTGATCGATTGTCATTGTCTCTAAATAGAGAGCTCGCCTCGGGTCAAATACGGCATCAAGAGCCGGCTGGGCATCCAATTCCAGGTTGGCCAACAAGACATGATGCCAACTCGTCGCCAGCCTTTCAGGACTAGCCCCATAGTTCGGGTCGAATAGCCCATCATATGGCTGTCTCTCCAAGACCAGCAGTCTAACTTGGTGGGGTGTGTCTAGTACGCTCAGCGCCGCAATCGCCTTACCGAGTAACGCTGCGCGTTCAGGGTCGGACGCATAGTCGATCACAATTAATAGTGGCTTTTGGACGGCATAGTTTTCAAGCTTGCTTATGAAAGCATCGTCAAAGTGAAGAACGAAACCTGCCTCCCAGTCCTCACCGACGCAACGTTCGACAAACTGAAGAGCCAGCCGACTCTTGCCTTGTCCTGCCGGACCGGCGATCTGCCACCATTTGAAAGTTCGTTGGTCATCATTTTTGGCGAAATCTGTAAGACGCTCAAGCTCTGCTTTTCGCCCAACGAAGTCGGTTGCCTTTTGTGAGTAGCGCATATTTGCGACATGGGCATTTTGCGCAAGCTCCATTTTTTTAGGAACAATAAGCCCAAGCGTCGAACGGGAATTACTTTGTTCTCGGTTGCCCAACGCCCTTTCGGGCCACCCAACGAGTTTAGCGTAATCGTTGAAAACCTCTGGGAAATATAGTGAACACCAAAGCAGAAATGGCGCCGCATACCGCCTAACTGGCGTCGTGCCGTCGATTGGCTCCGTAGGCGGTACAAGCTTTGGGTACCGCGCGGAAATTATATTTCCAGCACCCTTATCGCTATCCGTGGCGCTCGCTACTTTGATTTCAAAGAGTTCGCAAATCTCAATAAATTCATCGGCGCGATGAAGAAATGCATCTTTGCGGTAAATTGTCGGGATTGAAGCGATGGACGCTACGAACGCTTCACGTTGGGAGCGCGGTAATTTTTCCCATCGTAAACGGAGGCTACTATAAGCTCCAATATGTCTCGAAAGATCGCGCAAGCAGCTTTCTCCTGATGGGAAAATACTAGCTGCCTATGGTTGAGGGTCAATTTCTACTCGATTAGTACCCTGATACATGCCATCGACATATGTGTCTGCCTTAATGAGCTGGCCGTTATCATCATATGTTTCTTCAGCAGGCAGCCCATCTTCGCGGAAATGTTCGTTATTCTGCTTCCAAATCTTCTTATAAACATTGCCGGTTCGCAGGTCCGTATAAATTGTCTGAGGACCGTCGACCCTATGAGCCTGATCTCTGATATAATATTCCACGATCTCGTCTTTGCCGTCGTTAAGATATAATGCAGGCCCCTCGGTGTTGTGGCATACTCCCCACGTACCGTGCCCCAAAACGGCATAATGACACTCGAAGTAAGTCTTATTACTGAGGGCGTCGTAAATCTTTAGGGCGGGCCCAAATCCTTCGGCGCGCCCTGGTCGCTCTAATCCTCTCGAGCCAACCGGCGAAAACCTTTGAACAAGGCATCGCTCCAAGGGAATACCGGCGCTTCCCTCAATTTGGTCGACCTCCCATTCCATATATAGCGCTAAGGCCACACAATGAGGGAAGTCCCCAAGTGTACCAATTTGCATTTGGGTGGCGAGACCACCTTCATTTAAAATTAAGCTAACAGTCACAAATTAATATATCATTATGATATTTATTATGCAAATTTTTTGTATATTTTCAGTCGTGTAAATACTGCACAATAGGTGGGTGGGACAAAACGGGATGTATCCCACCCTAGCCTCTGCTCGGATCATTGGGTCGACACCGATCAAACGAGCAGACGTGCTCTTCAACCTAAAGAGCAATCCCGATGAAGATATACATTCCGGAGAATACAAGGGTTCAAGCTGGGCGCTATCACGACATAATGAGCCGCCAATTCTTATACTGGACGGCACATAAGTTCTGGATTGAGGGCATTACCCGCACGGGCGGCCTCAATGCTTTCACCTCCTCAATTTTTCACCCCCATGTGCAATTGCGCGATGAATGGGGAGAAGAGTTGCTAGTGCCGGAGGATTGGGTGGAGCGGGCATTCGATGATGACGGAAGCTGGATTACGCACATCAAGCGCTTCGTTTCGACGCCTCCGAAAAAGGCCCCCTATCGGACAAATTATGACCGTCTTCTGATAGCTGACCTGCACTTTAAAATTGTCGGAAACCCAATAGTTCGGAAGCCGATAACGCTACCCGCTTAGCCGGATATGATGTGTCGTTGCAGAGCGCCAGGAACTCTCCAGCGAGCAGGCTGATCCCAACTCAAAATTGGAGCGCTGCATCGTCTTGATGCGGCGCTTCAAACACGAAGGGCTCAGGCTATGTCGAAAGATTTTTCGGTCGATCCAGACCTCAATTTCGCGCGTCAGTTGCGCAACCATTCGGAAGGCAAGCAAGCGGTCGAGACTCATGCACAAAACAAGTGGGATGCTCAACATGGCCACGAATACTCGCGCGCGAAGAAAGAGGAGGAACAAGCGCAATTCGACCTCGATGAGTGTGATCGTCAACTTCGGCGAGCACAAAAGGTCCTCGAAGGAACGGATCGCTACGCCTCAAAGAGCAAGATCACGGAACAAGAGAACGCAAGCGAGGGTGACGTTTCATTCTCGGAGTGGTCGGTCTTTGATCGCATCACCTTGTTAGTCGCTCTTTGCTCGAGCGGCGTTTTGCTAGCGCTTGGAGCAACTAATGTCGCGACTGTCATTTTGGCGTCGGGTATCCCCGTATTTCTAGATCAGCCAATTCTAGCCTGGCTACTGGCAGGCTTAGTGCCAGCGGCCGCAATTGCCCTGAAGAGCGGCAGCAACCTGCTCCAGCTCGATAAAAGCAGACGTAACTTCTCTGTCACCATCTTCGCCCTCGCCTGCATCACTGCGGTCATATGGGTTGTCCTTTTTTCGGTGAGCTTTGAGGGTGCGACCCCTGACATCAATCTTGATGCGCTCTTCGAAGATAGCGATAGCGGGCATGATCTAACCGCCCTGCGCAATACCGTTCAAATCCTGGCAGAGGTTCTGATCGGTGCGGCGCTCTTTCTTGTCGTCGACAAAATTATAGCCAGCTACCGCGTCGGTTATCGCCAAGCGAATGAGGCTTATCCAGAAGCGGAGAAGGACGTGCATCTGTGGGAAGCGCGGGTCGCCGCCGCGCGCGAAGTCTTCAATGAGGCGCACGGCAAAGTCTCCCGACTGTCCGCTGCTCGCGCGGCATATGTCAGCGAGGCTCTTGCCGACTGGCTTTCCCAGCAATCCGGCAAGCGGTCTTGAGACAAAGGAGACTTCTCATGGACATGCTTAAAATCGCAATAGCATCATCGGCTATCGCATTGGCCTTGGCAGCACCTGCTGCCAAGGCTGACAACCTTGCGGTCGGACTTTCACCGCATGGCGAAAGTTCGCTCAAGCAAGCAGAAGCCAAAGATGCGATCCGACTAATGCTGGAGACAGTTGAGCCAGGCGAAACCGCCTCGGTATTCGATGCATTTTCTGGCGAATTGATCTGCACATTCGAAGTGCCTGATCGTAGCAGCTACAGGTCAGCCAAAGCGAAGCTCAACAAGAATGCAGGCTGCGTACGGCGAATTTTGCAATTTACCAAATCTGCCAACGCGGATGGCGAAGCAGGCGCACTCGATCTGAGCGAATTTCTCCGCCTCCTCGCAAGACAGGCTCCGACGAGCCAGCTTGAGACGGTTGTGATCTTCGGCTCGCCGATCATCAACAACCCCCGCCAGCCAAGCCTTTATATGGCCGGCGGCCGCATACCATCGGATGGTCACGTTTTCACAGATCGCGCCAACTCACCCTTCAGTATGTCAGGTCTTGGCAAGCCATTAGAGGGCGTCGCGATCCACTTCGCCAGCGAAGGGTACCGGTGGTCGGTCAATGATCAGCACAGCTATTTCACCGGCCGTTTCTGGGCAATTAGCTCAAACGCTCTCGGGGCTGAACTTGCAACTTTCAGCGCAGATCGTGATCAGCTTATAGAGCGCGTGAAGAGCGGCGTTCGTCAACCGACCGAGAAATTCGAGCCCTCGCCCTCCGACAAGCTGGAGATGCTACAGGTTCGCATAGATCGAGGACGCTACGTGCCTATTTACGACCGTGAGGTCAGCACGAGTGAATTGGAAGCGTCTGAAATTGCAGAGGCTAAGAATGTCGAGCTTGGTATCAAGTGGGATTGCTCGTCTTGCGACCTCGACATTTACGCGCGGCCCGGCCCAGGGGCGGACATTTTGTACTTCGGCCGTACGCGGTCTCGCGAAGGGGTCTTCCACAAGGACTTCGTTCAGGGTCGCGATCTGATGAACGGGCTCGAAACCATTAGCTTCAGCGCGCCTATCAATCTCAATGAGTTGCTCATCGCCGTGAATCTCTATTCCGGCCATCAGGCTGATGGGATTTCTGGTGAAGTGAGGCTGGCTGTCGACGGAAGGACCTACGCCAGAGAATTCAAGATCTCGGCTGAGAAAGGCAATCGTGCATCCGGCCTCACCAACTTGCTGAAATCGGGCTCTGCCACGAATGACGCATGGATTACGATTGATCCAGTAGCTCTGGTTTCTGCTCAATAGATCAGACGGAAAATGCAAAAGGCTCCGCCACACATGGCGGGGCCTTTTCTTATCCACGACGCGCACCAAACACTCCCGCATATTCGGTCTACACACGTCACGCTTTTCGATCTCTCACGCAACAGCAAGGAGTTCGGCATGCCATCCAAAGAAGAAAAGAAAGAGCCGCATCCCCTAACTACAATTCTCTGTTTTGCAGGTCTCGTCTACATCTCTGTCCTGGCGTATCCCATGCGATATGATCCGGATTTCTATTTCATCCCCTATTGCCTCTGGCTCGGAACCGCGTTCATCGGGCTCGAAATTCTCGGAAAAATTCTAAAATATGCGCTCCGGTTTCGCCGGCAGATTCAAGTCCGAAAAGCGAAAGGAAATAAGGGGACAGCGCATTGGGCCGGCGCGCGGCTTATACGCAGACTATCCAAACGAAAAACAGGCCTGTTCTGCGGCGTTTCCCACGGTAAAGGTGTCTTTCTGCCATTCGAGACATCAGCGATGGTCTTGGCAGGAAGTGGCGCCGGTAAAACGGTTGGGACGGTTATTCCGGAGTTACTGCACAATCCATTAGGAATGCTCGTGACCGATTTGAAGGGTAGCTTGGCCTGTATCACTGCGCGGCATCGCAGGAAAAATAAAACCTATTTTCTAAACCCTGGAGAGCTCTTCAAAGACTCCCTTGGACCAAGCGCGCGTTTCAACCCTCTTACATCTCTTATCAAGAATTGGAGCGAGCCTACCAGACATAAGCATCTTGTAGCTGATGCAAAGAAACTGGCGCTCCAGCTCGTAAAGGAGCCCGCAGCCCCAGGCGAGAACAGCTTCTTCCGCGAAGGATCGCGGAAACTTCTTGTATTCTCAATGCTATATCTCGTCACCCAGTTCGGCACGGTGACCTTGAGCCAAACCTTGTCCTTGCTTCGAGATATCGACCGCCTCGAAGCCGCTTTTTATGCAGCACAAGCGACCAGCGTTCTGTCTGGGGATCTCTCAGGCATGGCGAAAGACCTAACTCGAAAGATCGAGAATGGTGACTCTCGTCAATTTGAGTCATTTCGTGAAGGCGCGTTGCAAGTTCTTGAGCCTTACTCGGCCAGCGGCGTGCTGGCTGCTGCGACTGAGCATTCCGATTTCGATATGGAGGAGCTGAAAACTGGGAAAGTGACGGTCTACATTATTTGCGACCCAACCCAGCAAGATACTTTCGCAGAATGGATCGCGCTGGTCACAGAGGCCGCCAGTTCAGAGCTGATCAGGAGCGCTGACCGCACACCGGTTGTCTTCCTTCTCGATGAGGCCACAAACTTCAAAATCGCCTCTCTGCCAAAGCTGCTGACCTCAGTAAGAGAGTTCGGCATCCGCATTATTGTGGTGCTTCAGGAGCTCGAACAATGGGCGCATGTCTATGGCCGAGAGTCCCTCGAAACGCTTCTTTCCCAGACAGAGCTCAAGATATTCCACGGCACAGGATCGCAGAAAGCGCGAGAGCTCATTTCGAAAATGTTGGGCTCAAGCTCGCTACGCGAGGAATCCTACAGTACAGGCCGAAACCTCTTTAGCCCGGTTTCGAGCACGGTATCGGAGGTTGCTAAACCAATTCTCACGCCTGAGCAGGTTGGACAATTCAGCAGGTCGATTGTGTTTTACCGCAACAATCCACCGATGCAGTTAGACAAAGTCGGCTATCATGAGGTGACGCCTTGGCGCTCTCAGGCGCAAGCAAACCCTTATTTCGGGAAGAAGAAATACAAAGGCCGTGTGAAACTACGTCTCTGATGGCGGGCTTGTGAGCTGCTCGCAGCAACGCGCCATGATTTCTGCCTTAAGCAGCTCCAACTCTCCCGATCTGTGGCTAAGCTGATTGTAGCGTTCGAGTGCGAGAAAGCCGGAGCTGTCTTCGGTTTGCTCCACACTTGCGCGATAGGCGATATCCAAGATGGCATTAAACAGAGCATCAATAATAAACGCGCGGCTCGCCCCCTCGTCCTCTAGGCGCTGGGTGATTCCGGTTATGACGCGCTGGACATCTTCCGGGCCGAGAGGTTGGTCCACCACTAGCCTCAATCCGGAATTGTCATTCTTTGCATGTCTGATTGGCGGCTTTTTACTCATTACACTGAGTATATCCGATTTCGCCTCTCGCTTTCAAATTTCGTCACTAAAGCGAGAGAAATATCATGCCTTCATTGAAAGAAGAGTTTGAAACCGTCGATTTGCCGACTTTCAAAAGAATTGCTGGCGACGCTGAAGCTTTCCGTTCGCTTCAGGAGCTTGAAAAGTGGGCCAGTGAAGCTCGAAGGAAGGTAGCTCAGCATATCAGCGAGAACCGCGAGAAATGGCTGAATGATGCGCGAGAAAAAGTCGCTTTAAAGCGTCAGAACCAAGCGCAAGACTTCAGCCCTCCTCACATGTCACGCCCGACCATAGAGCAAGAGGCGCAGCGACTTGTCGCGCATCGGGCTGAAGGCTTGATGGCGGAGGTCGGGAGCAGAAGACAGGCGCGGCTCGATCAAATCACAAACACGCCAGGCTATGATGCAAAACGTGAAGCGCCTTCTCCAGCCGTAAAACGTGAGGCGGCTCACCCGCTCAAAAAAGAGACACACGCGATGATAGACCGCGCGGCGCGAACTCGAGACAAGGTTGAGCGACACTTCCACAAAATGAAATCTGCCTGGATAGATCAGGCGCGCGAGCGCGGAGCCGTTGATCCCGTTGGTGAAGTCTACGCGAACTATCGCAATCGAAAGGAAAGCGTGCGCCAAGCCACACACCGCTTAACGGATCGCTCCTTCAAATCGCATGGAATAGATAGAGCATCACCTGAAAGCTCTGGTCGATCAGGCCCCAACCTTTCGGGGTAAAGATTCCTTGCCAAACAGGAAAAGATAGGATAATGTTCCTATTTTGTTCTTCCCGACTGGGAAGATTTTATTCCCCACATTTAAAGAAAAGAGGTCCGAAAAATGTGCACGGACGACATATCCTATTTGGAGACCATTGAGGTTCTCCCGCAAAACTTCCCTTCTGAGGCGAGCATCTCAGACTTGATGTCGGAGCTTTCTGAGTTCGAACTGAGCGAACAGGAAAAGCTGCAAGCTATCCACATAATCAAATGCCTACTGGAAAGCGCGGTCAGGGCTTATTTGGGGCTAGACGCCGTCACGGACGCGATTGATCTCAGACAGTTTGAAAATGCTATTTCGCAACGATCTGTGGTAGACTCGAAGGACATCAAAAACAAAAAAATCGAAAATGCTGCGTGCCTTGAGCATGCCACAGGGGAGGAGTCCCATGAATGAGCACGATCCATCTATAACCGACAAGGCAGAGCCTAAACGCAAGGCCGTTATTTACGTGCGTGTGTCGTCCCTCAAGCAAAAGTCTGATGGGGATGGGCTGCGGTCGCAAGAAAGAGCCTGCCGCGATTATGCGGGTTACAGAGGCTTACGTCCAATAAAAGTGTTCTCGGACACAATGACGGGCAGCGTTGCCTCACGTCCAGGTATGGACGAGATGCTGAGCTTTCTTCGAAAACATCGCCGCGAGAACATGGCAGTCGTTATAGACGATATTAGCAGACTGGCCCGCGATTACATCGCACACATGAGTCTCCGAAGAGACATAAGGGAAGCTGGAGGAGAATTGCTTTCTCCTTCCATCGAGTTCTCCGATGACCCCACAGCACAATTCCCTGAGAAGCTGCGTGCGCTAGTTGTCGAAGAAGAACGCATCAATAACGCAAAGCGAGCGGCCTCGCGCATGCGGGCAAGGATGCAAAGCGGCTACTGGCCCTTGAGAGAGCCGAACGGCTACAAATTTGAAAAAGGCGGAGGTGGAGTCGGCGGGAAAGACTTGGTTCGTGAAGAGCCTGCCGCAACCATTCTGGCTCAAGCTTTGGAACGTTTTGCATCGGGCGATCTTGCATCGCAGATGGAGGTAAAACGCTTTCTGGATCGCCATTCGGGCTTCCCAAAGAATAGGTATGGCGAAGTTCATAAACAGAAGATCAAAAAGCTGCTGAGCAACCCGCTATACGCAGGCTATATTTGCTACCCTGATTGGGACATCCCGCTCACCAAGGCTCACCACGAGCCCCTGATAAGCTTCGCTACGCACGAGAAAGTGCTGGAGCGTCTAAGCGGTCGCGCACTTTCGATACCCGTGAGAAAAACGATCAATGAGGATTTTCCACTTCGATCATTCATCTGCTGCGCAGATTGCGGCGTCCCGTATAAAGCGAGTTTCTCTAAAGGGCGTTCGAAGAGGTACGGCTACTATGTTTGTCAAACCAAGACGTGCGACGAATCCTATGGCAAGTCGGTGCGAAAAGAGAAGCTTGAAGAAGACTTTGAAGCTCTTCTGAAATCAGTCCGGCCCAGCCAGGCGATAGTTCGTGTAGCAACACGCCTTTTCAAAGCGGCTTGGGATAAGAGCATTCAGGACTTCGATGCGCGGCGAAGCGCGGCGCTTGATGCCGCCAAGTCTATCGAAAAGCAAATAGAGAAGCTGGTAGATCGCATACTGGAAAGCTCTCAACCGCGCATGATCGCCGTCTACGAAAAAGAGATGGATCGGCTTGAGAAGCAGAGAATGCGACAGCTCGACGATGCAGAGAGCTTCAGTCGCAAGAACGCGGGCTCGGAGCCCAGCTTCGATCAAGCTTATAGAACCGCTATGACGTTTCTTGCAAACCCTTGTATTTTATGGCGTTCCGGACGAATTGAGCATCAAAGAATGGTGCTGAAGCTCACTTTTGCTGATCGTCTCCAATACTGCCGTAAATCCGGTTATAGAACCGCCAACACATCACTGCCCTTCAAAGTTTTGGGCCAACTGCAAAGTGACGGGTCAAGTTTGGTGCCCAGGAGAGGACTCGAACCTCCACGGATTGCTCCACACGGACCTGAACCGTGCGCGTCTACCAGTTCCGCCACCTGGGCACTTTCGGAAGGCGGGTTGATAGGACTGCTGCGCGCAGAGGTCAACGCGAAATTCCAGTGAGATGGGCAGCAAGCGGCAACTTATTTCTCCGGGCAAAACAGCGCTTGACCCTCCCATGCGTCAGCCCGCTAGCGCTGGGAGATAAACGCCGCCGCAAGAGCAGGCGTCTGATACACCGCAGGGAGAGACCACCATGTCAGAGACAGACACCGCCGCCAGCGTCCTTTACGACGTCAAAGATTACATTGCGACCATCACCCTGAACCGGCCAGAGCGGCGCAATGCGCTCAATTTCGATGCTTATGACCGGCTGGAGCGCGCGCTGCGCCGGGCTGTGACTGACGCAGATGTGCGCTGCGTGATCGTGACTGGCGCGGACCCCGCTTTCTGTTCTGGCGATGATGTCCGAGAAATCATGGCCGCGCCCAAGCCGAAGGACGCGGCACCGAAGTCACCGACAGTTCGCCACCAGCCGACCCCTGCCGCGATGGCTGCGCTCGAATGCGACAAACCACTGATTGCCGCGATCAATGGCGCCGCAATCGGCTGGGGCATGGAGCTTGCGCTCTATGCCGATATCCGCATCGCCTCAGACAAGGCAAAATTCTCTGAAATGTTCATCAAGCGCGGTCTCGTCTGCGATGTGGGCGGCTTCTACCGTCTGCCTTCCATCGTCGGACCGGCAAAGGCCGCCGAGCTTCTGTTCACCGGCGACGTCATTGACGCGCAGGAGGCTGAGCGCATTGGCCTCGTCTCCCGCACGGTTCCGCACGATCAGCTGATAGATGAGGCAAGAGCGCTTGCCGGACGTATCGCAGAGAACCCGCCTCTCGCTCTTCGTTACATGAAGGAAGGCATTCGCAAGGGAACCTATGGCGACCCGCGCGAGCTTGGCGGCTGGGCCATTGAGACAATCCGGGCGCTGATGCAGACCGAGGACCATAAGGAAGGCGTGGCGAGCTTTTTGGAGAAACGCCCGCCTGTCTTCAAAGGCCGTTAGGCGGCCTTCGCGGCCCGTCGGTCAAACAACTCGAACGCCAGCATTCCTACCGCCATCGCCGCGAGAAAGCCAAACGCCGGAACACCCCCAATCGTGAGCGCTGCGATCGCTGGCCCCGGGCAGAGACCGGCAAGGCCCCAACCGATGCCGAACAGGACAGCGCCTGTGGCCAGCTTCGCGTCGACCTTGCGGTTGCCCGGCACCTGGAAGCTCTCTGCCAGCACGGGGCGCGGGCGCAGCCAGACAAGGCGATAGCCAACTGCCGTCACGAGGAGCGCGGCGCCCATCACGAAGGCAAGTGACGGGTCCCAGTTCCCGAAGAGGTCCAGGAAGGCGATGACCTTCGCCGGGTTGACCATCTGCGAGATAACAAGTCCGAGACCAAAGGTGAGGCCCGCCAGAAGGGCCATGAGATTACGTGCCATGAGCATCAGGCTCCAATCAGGGGTTTGATGAGGGCGACGGTCGCCATGCCGGCAGCCATGAACAGCACGACCGACACCATTGAGCGCGGCGACAGGCGCGACAGGCCGCACACGCCATGTCCACTCGTGCAACCCGAACCGAGCCGCGTGCCAAAGCCGACCAGCAAGCCGCTTGCGACGATCAGTGGCCAGCCTGCCTGCAAGTCGAAGGCAGGCTTCTCTGCGGCCGCCAACCAGTAGACGAGCGGCGCTACCACCAGCCCCGCCACAAAGAAGACGCGCCAGCTCCGGTCGCCCTTCGCCGCGAATACGGTTCCGGAGAACAGACCGCTGATCCCCGCGATCCGCCCATGAAACGTCATGAGCAAGACTGCGGAGAGACCAATCAAGGCTCCGCCGATGCTAGCGCTGATAGGTGTGAAATTTTCCACTTTCGACTTCCCAAACTAACAATTTACGCTTATGTAAAATGTAAAGTGACTTTGCGCAAGATGTATCGGACCTCGCTATGATCAAGGATGTGAAAAACATGGAGCCGCTCGCCCGCGAGGCGACGACGCTTCTGAAGTCCCTGTCGCATCCGGACCGGCTAATGGTCTGCTGCCAGCTTCGCGGCGGCGAGATGAGTGTTGGCGAACTTGAGGTACAGCTCGAAATTCCCCAGCCCCGTCTTTCGCGTGAACTCGCCAAGCTGCGCGAGGAAGGGATCATCTCAGCCCGCCGGGATGGCAAGGTCGTTCACTATTCGCTGGTCGATGCACGCGTTCATGCGCTGGTCGACGCAATCTGCACCGTGATGCTCGGCTCGAACGCGGACCCGGATGTCCGCTTCGAAGCAGAGCCCGAAGGAGAAAACCGATGACGAAACCCGAAGTGAAAGGCTTCTTCGACGAGGCCACGAACACGATCAGCTATGTGGTCTGGGACAAGGCCACCAAGCAGGCAGCCATCGTCGACTCACTGCTCGATTTCGACCAGGCATCTGGGCGCACAAATACCGCATCCGCCGACAAGATGATCGCCTTCGTGAAAGAAGCACGCCTGACCGTCGACTGGATTATCGACACCCACGTCCATGCCGATCACCTGACAGCTGCGCCCTACATCAAGAGCCAGCTCGGCGGGCGCACCGGCATCGGCGAGCACATCGCCACGGTTCAGAAAGTGTTCGGCGAGATCTTCAATGAAGGTCAGGAATTCCATACCGATGGCAGCCAGTTCGACCACCTTTTCAAGGATGGCGAGACCTACAAGGTCGGCACGATCGACGCCCGCGCCATACACACGCCTGGCCACACCCCCGCCTGTATGAGCCACCTCATCGGAAACGCGCTCTTCGTTGGCGACACGATTTTCATGCCTGACTTCGGCACGGCGCGCTGTGACTTTCCGGGCGGCGATGCCGGAACGCTCTACGACTCGATCCAGAAGCTGTTTGCCCTGCCAGGCGAGACACGCGTATTCCTCTGCCATGACTACAAGGCACCGGGCCGCGACGAGTATGTGTGGGAAACCACGATTGCCGAGGAAAAGGCGCATAACAAACACGTCCATACGGGCATCTCGAAAGAAGAGTTTGTGACGATGCGTACCGAGCGGGATGCAACGCTCGCCATGCCGAAACTCATCCTGCCATCGGTGCAGATCAATATGCGTGCCGGCAAAATGCCGCCCGCTGAGGAGAATGGCAAACGCTACATGAAGATCCCGATCAACGCGCTCTAACCCCTTAAGGACGCCGACCATGGCATTCCGAGCCGCCAGATATTTCCCCATCCTTGAATGGGGGCGCGAATACCGCCGCGACACGCTGATCAACGATCTGATCGCGGCGGTGATCGTGACGATCATGCTGATCCCACAATCGCTGGCCTATGCGATGCTGGCGGGCCTGCCACCGCAGATCGGGCTCTACGCATCCATCCTGCCGCTGGTCGCCTATGCCATTTTCGGTACCAGCCGGACGCTGGCTGTCGGCCCCGTGGCAATCCTCTCCCTGATGACGGCGGCCGCTGCCAGCAAGATCGCACCGCAAGGCAGCGAGGCCTACATCCAGGCCGCGCTGATCCTCGCATTCTTGTCCGGGGCCATCCTGCTCGTGCTCGGCCTGCTGCGCGCCGGGTTCTTGGCGAACTTCCTCAGCCACCCTGTCGTCTCCGGCTTCATCACCGCGTCGGGGATCATTATCGCAGCGTCCCAGCTGAAGCACATTCTGGGTATCAATGCGGGCGGCGGTAACCTGCTGGAGATCGTCACCTCCCTCGTCGCCAATTTGGGCGACACGAACGCGCCGACTTTCATCATCGGCGCGGCCTCGCTCGTCTTCCTGTTTGGCTCGCGCAAATTCCTGAAGCCGGCCCTGATGAAAATAGGTCTGCCGGAAAAAGCCGCAGCCATCGTGACGCGCACCGGCCCGGTCTTCGCCGTTGTCGCAAGCATTCTCGCCGTCGCGTTCCTGCAGCTTGATGAGGACGGTGTCCGTATCCTCGGAGAGGTGCCGCGCAACCTGCCTGAAATCGGCCTTCCGGCTTTTGACCGCGAAATCTGGATGCAGCTTCTGGGCTCAGCGGCCCTGATCAGCCTGATCGGCTTTGTAGAGTCGGTTTCGGTGGCGCAGACGCTCGCGGCCAAGCGCCGCCAGCGCGTGGACCCGGATCAGGAACTGGTCGGCCTCGGTGTCTCCAGCCTCGCAGCAGGCATCTCAAGCGGCTATCCGGTCACGGGCGGCCTCGCCCGCTCTGCCGTGAACTTTGATGCAGGCGCTGAGACCCCGGCCGCAGGCGCATTCACGGCTGTCGGCATCGGTCTCGCCACCCTGTTCCTGACGCCCTTTCTCTTCTTCCTGCCTCAAGCAGTACTGGCTGCGACCATCATTGTCGCCGTCCTGTCGCTCGTTGATTTCAAGGCACTCCGCCAGGTCTGGTCGTATTCAAAGTCTGATTTCAGCGCGATGGCAGCGACCATCCTCGTCACCTTGTTTGCTGGTGTGGAGCTTGGTGTCACGACCGGCGTCGGCCTGTCGCTCTTCCTGCATCTCTACAATACCAGCCGCCCGCACTTTGCCCTTGTCGGACAGGTGCCGGGGACACACCATTTCCGCAACGTGAACCGCCACCGCGTAGTCATTTCTGACACGGTCCTCACCATCCGGATCGATGAGAGCCTCTATTTCGCGAATGCGCGCTTCCTTGAGGACACCGTCTATTGCGTGGTCAGCAACAGGCCGGATCTCAAACACCTTGTCCTGATGTGCTCGGCCGTGAACCGGATCGATGCGAGCGGTCTGGAAAGCCTCGAAGCGATCAATCTCCGGCTACGGGATGCGGGCATCACACTCCACCTCTCAGAGGTCAAAGGCCCCGTCATGGACCGGCTGCAACGCTCTCATTTCCTCGATGAGCTGAGCGGCAATGTCTATCTCAACACCTATGACGCCATGGAGGATCTCGATCTCGATTGCGTTCAGGCTGCCTTCAGCAAGGACGCCAAGACCACCAGCCCCGACGCCATCCCCTGCCCTTCGCTAGCGCTTGCCGGGCTGGAACGGGTTTAGCCCGCCTGCCCGCAAGATCCGCTTGGCGAAATTAGCGTCGGATAGTCATTCAGGGGGATGTCCAACAAGCGACGTGTCCCTGAAATCAAGCGTGTGCAGCTTCGATTCAGGTACCAGATCCTCCCAGCCCTCTCGTAGGGCGACTTCAGATACTGGTTCGAGCGTCTTTAGAATAATCTCGAATGCGTCGCGAGGCGCAGCCGCGAAGCTGTACCGAACTGAGGTGCTCGTCTCATCTCTCGCTGCAAGCTCGCCGTCTGGTGACGCTTCAGAGCCAAACAGATGCGCGGAATCGTGCGGCCATGGGATCCGGACCGACACCTCAACTTCGCTTGTCGAAAAATTATGCGCGAGGATCCTGATCTCATCTTGCTCACGAGAGATCGCTTCGACGACAATGGTGTCGGAGACCTCAATACCGCGCCTCATTCGGCCAGTTTCCAGAAGCGGATATACCAACTCCTTCGCTGCACGCGCCGACCGGATGGGGTCTTCACCACTCGAAGCCACAATAGCATAATTGAAAACGCGTTCCGGTTGTCCGGAATAGAGCTCGTTCTCCTTGGCCCTGTAGTGCGGCTGGGCATTCATCAGAAAGTGATCGACGAACGTCTCGCTCCATTCGCGGCCCGAAAGCCCCTGATCAAGAAGAACGATGCCTTGGCCACTCCCGACATGGTGGCTGGACCAGAGTGATGCCGGCGCGATGGTGTCATTCAGCCCGAGATAAAAGTGATCATGGGAAGCGCGCACTTCATCCATGCCCCTCATCGATCGCGGCCTGTCTCTATCAAACCCGAAAGGCGTCCCGCGAAGGGATTGTTCAATCGGCGCGGCGAGATCGTGCCTGGCCACCAGCATCCTGCCATACGGGACGTTTTTCGACACCGTCTGGAAACGAATCTTGTCGCCGGTGTGCGGTATGAAGACAAGGCGTTCAAAGTGACTTCCGTCATCGGCAACGTTGGTGATCTGGACAGTCGTGTAGACATCACCCCGGTATTGCTTGAATTCGGCTTCGATTTCAGATGTGCGGCCGATAATCTCTCGCCCCGACCATGGGGCCAGAAGGTCTGGCGGGCTGAAGCCCTGCTCAGGCGTTTGATGGTCAACGTACCAGACCAGCTCGTTCAGCCGTCCTACTATGGGCGCTGCCATTTCATCGGTTCGTAGCGTAATGATGTCGCCGGTGCGCTGATCGAATTCCACGGTCACATCACCTGCCACGACGGTGCCGGTAAATGGTTCTGGCTCAGGCAGCGTGGTCACCGCCGCCTCCAGTTCCACTGTCCCCATGGGCTTGAGCGACCCGCGGCACCAAGCGCCGCCGTCCCGCATCGAGGCTTCGCAGAGCGCATTGAGCGGTCGGCTTTCCGTCTCGGGCCAGAAAAAAGGATAGGTCCGCTGCCACGCGATCGGGTCGAATACGAAACCACTTCCAAGGCCATCCGATATCTGGTCGAGGCGCAGGTTTACCGAGGTCTCCCTGTCCATATAGTTCCAGTCACGTTCGCCGATGAACGCATCGCCCGCGCCAGCGCCCCACTGAAGCGCCCGGTCTGAATTGAGCAAAAGAAGCCACCAGGCGTCATCCAGCTCTTTGGCGGGATACGCATCCGCATTGTTCATGGAGAGTAACGAAGCTGCGATCTCTGTTGCGACAAGCCTGGATTCCGTTGCACGAAAGCCTTGCTTGATCTGCGGGAGGTTTCCCCAGAAAGCGTTGTACGCGAAAAGGCTTGGTGTGGTGACAGTTTTCAGGCTGTCGCTATCGATATCAGCTGCTTCAATGCTCGCCCAATAGTCGTCGAGCGTGCCAAGACAAGCCACCCTGCCGGCCTGCTCTTTCACCTCTCCGGTCATTTCATACAGACGTCGAGGGTCCTCCGGCTTTGCTGAGTAATCTCCCGCGCCAATCGGCCAGACGAAAGGGATCTGTGGCTGGTAAGCTATTTCAGGGTACAGCTCGCGCATCATGTGTTCGCGCCAATGCTGAGGCAACGGACCCGTTTCCCGATAACTGATCCGCCACTGCGCATAGTTGTTCATTGAGGAAACGATGGTCCGCGCACCGCTTGCGGCCTGCAGATAATAGAGCTGGTCTTTCGTCTCGGCGTTTCGCACGTGCATCATGGTGCGGATGCCAAGCAAATCGAGAAATTCAGCCATATTTGGCGTGACGCCGAGAACGTCGATAAACCAGGCATTGTCGGGCCGCACACCGAGCGCGTCCTCGTACCAGCTGATCCCGGTACGCCCCATTCTCATGATTGTCGCCGCCTGAACCAAAGACGGCTCAAACTCAAGCATGAAGGCGTTTGCGATGGACACCTTCTCTTCACTGAGCGCTGTCTTGAAACGCTCGAAAGCATCTGGCGCCAGCTCTTCCATGGCAATGGCCGTGGGCACCTCAGAGAAGCTGAACGCATATCCAGCCTCCTCCCAGGCATCCAGAAGGGAGCTATAATTGTTGACCATGTAGTTTCGCTCACGCGCGAAGCCTGTCAGCCAGCCAGTTGCGGTGCCATGTGTGTTCGGGACCAGCCAGATGGGGTTGGCCGCCGCCTCGCACGAGCGGGTCTCGAACAAATCTCCCGACAGCTCGTCATACGCCAATTGCGGCAGAACCTGAGCAGACACAGCGCCGGCAAGAAAGCTGAAGACAATGCCAAGCAAGCCGCTGCGCACAGCAAGCCGTTCAAGTTTACCCATATAAGGACACCCCATCCGATCAGTTTGTCGCAGCCTTCTGCAAGGCAGCCGCCTGCATCGAAAGGCCACTTTCAGCGAGCCCCAAGGTTGTGCGAAGCGCCTTATCGGCGCAAGACATTTGTGGACCCAATGCGAATGTCGAGAAGGCATCGCGGAATCGGGTGCGGGGGACATGCAGACGCCAGAAGAATCAGATGCGCTACGGATAGAGCTCGAGCAGGCACGCCTCCTGCGCGACAATGTCGTGCGGTCCTGTGTCTTTGTCGAAGCGGTGATTGTCTATCTGACCATCATGATTATCGCTTTCGGCAAGACCGAATTTGCGGCGCTATGGTTCTGCGCGGCATCTGCGATGGTTGGCGTCACCTATATCCATGCCAGATTTAATCCACGCGGAGATCTGACGCCTTCAAATTATAAACGGTATCTGCGCGGACATATAATTGTATGCTGCCTGACAGGTCTGGTCTGGACCGTATTTGCGAGCCTTCAGATCGATGGGAATGACCTTCCATCCCTGTTCGTTGGCAGCAACATGATCTTCGCCATTACCGTCGGCGGCATGCTGCCCGGATCGGAATACCGGCCAGGCTTCATCGCCCTTGCCAGCTTTACGATCCTGCCTTTCGCCGCCTACTGGATTTACGCGCTCGATGGCGGCACCCAGATGGCGGCGCTGGGTATCATTCTCTATTATCTGTTCGGCGTCATGGTCAGCGGTCAGGCCGACCGTGACACGCGTGATGGCATTATCGCCCGGCGCAATCAGGCACTGACCGACCAGCTCGTCGAGCGCAACAGGCAGATAGAGAAAGCCAGCGAGGAACGAACGCGTTTTCTCGCCGCGACCAGCCATGACCTCTCGCAGCCTCTTCATGCCCAGGGTTTCTTCATCGAAACACTCCGCAATGAACTGACAAGCGAGCGACAGAAAGAACTACTCGACCAGATTGACGAGACCCGGCAGGGGCTGAGCGACCTGTTGCGCGGTATCGTCGATATCACGCGGATCGATAGCGGCGCGGTGGTGCCGGACATCCAGACGGTAGATCTGGAAGCTCTGCTAAAGCCCCTCCTCCACCAGTTTACGACCCAGGCTGAAATCGAAGGCCTGAACCTGAAGCTGGAAATGGAAAAGGTGTCTGCCCAGACCGACCCCGTCCTTCTCAGCCGTATCGTCAGCAACCTTCTCTCCAACGCCCTTCGCTATACCCCGCCGCCCGGGCAGATCACCTTCGCGCTCCGACACGACAATGCCGCGCCCGTCATCGAGATTGCCGACACTGGTCCCGGTATTCCGAAGGACCAGCAGGAGAACATTTTCGATGAATATGTCCGGCTCAGCCATGCCGGACAGGCGGCGAAGCCGGGGCTTGGCCTAGGCCTTTCAATTGTTCGGCGGCTGGCTGTCCTGCTCAAGATCGGCATGGCACTCGATTCAGCTCCCGGGAGAGGCACGCGGTGGTCACTGGAATTGCCAGCTTCGACGCAGCCTTCCGTCACCCCCGCATCGCGCCCAGTACGAAATGAACCCTTCGTCGAAACGCCTCTCTGCCTCATCGTCGATGATATGAAGCCTGTGCGCGAGGGTATGAATGCCCTCCTGACCAGCTGGGGCTGCCGGACCTATACGGCAGCCAATGGAGAGCAGGCGACCCGCCTGCTGGACTCGAGCCAGCAAGTCCCTGACATCCTTCTCGTCGACAGGCGTCTGGGCGCCGGGCTGGATGGCGGTGTGGAAGTCATCCGCCAGCTACGAGGCCTGTCGGGTCGCAACACGCCAGCGATCCTGATGACAGGCGACATCGCCAATATCGAGGAAGAAGTGGCCGGGCTTGATATTCACGTCATGCTCAAACCCGTTGCGCCGGACGATTTACGGCACATGCTGGGCACGCTGCTGTCCGAAGCAAACAAGACATTCGCCTGACGCGATTTACAGGATCTACCTAGATCAGTCCCAGTTGCTGGGCGCGCTGTATACATTCGGTGCGGCGACTGACGCCAAGCTCCACGAAGATATATTTGAGGTGAGTTTTGACCGTGTTTTCGCTGATCGAAAGTGCGCGGGCAATTTCGCTATTCTGTCCCCCGCCACTCAACAGTTTCAGCACCTCAATCTGCCGGTCACCTAGTTTCGGAAGGTCGGCAATACAATCTTCTCCAACATCAGAGCTTCCAATGGTGCGGGCCGTCCTACTGAAATCCTTAAAACTAAAGGGATTGGAGCGGACCGCCTCCACAGCGTGGCTAAGCGAACGGCTGCCCTGAGACTTATGGATAAATCCATTTGCCCCGACGGCCTGCATTTCGGCAATCGGCGGCGACGAATTGATACCGGACAGCATCAACACGGGCACTCGGTGGCCCTGCTTGCGGATTGTATCGACGAAAGCGAGACCATTCATCTCGCTCATGATGAGGTCACAGATAATCAGGTCAAATCGCGCGCCGACAGCAAGCCTGTCCAGGATCGAGGATGCTTCCGTGACAGTTTCCACGCAGTACGTAGGGAAGTCGCGCTCAATGATAAGCGCAAGGCCCTGTAGGAACAGGTCATGATCGTCGATGATCGCGATTGAACCTGCGCGTTCTGCCAACTTTTTTATTCCCTGACTGCCAAGCGTTTCCGCCCAAAAACTGTAATCAACATTACAGAACCTAGTATATCTTATGGACAACGCTAGCAAGAATTACGCCAGATGCGTCAAATTGCGCGGTATTCCAGATTTGGTTCAGTCTCGATACTCCAAAGATGACAATTACTCGAAAAATGTAGCGAGTTTCAGGACTGATATGGCTCGGCCTGAAGCCTGAACAGCTCGGCATATCGCCCGTCTTTCTGTACCAGCTCTTCATGCGTTCCGGCTTCGCTAATCGCGCCCTCCTCCAACAGAAGGACAAGATCAGCCATGCGCAGATTGGACAGGCGATGACTGATCAAAATGAGCGATTGCAGAGACCGCCGCGGCGCTGACATGAAAGCTGCCTCAGCATCCGCATCGAGCGCCGCAGTCGGTTCGTCCAGGATGAGAATATCTGCAGCCTCGTTCGCATGAGCGCGCGCAAGGGCAAGGCGCTGCCACTCACCACCGGAAAGCTCGATCCCCTCAGGAAAGCGCTTGGAAAGGCGGGTCTCGATGCCTTGAGGGAGCTTGGCAGCTAGGTCACTGGCAAAACCGGCCTCAAGCGCACCGACCATCCGGTCGCCCGGCAGCGGTTCAAAACCGGACCCGGCCTCGACATTGTCACGGGCCGACAGTTTGAAATTGAGATGCGGCTGAAACAGAACGCCAATCCGCCGGGCAAGTGCGCGCGGGTCCCACTCATCGAGGCTGAGGCCATCGAGTGTCACCTGCCCCTCCTCAGGCCGGTAAAGACCTATCGCCAGTTTGATCAGCGTACTCTTGCCGGACCCATTTGCGCCAACGAGACCGATCCGCATGCCCGGCTTCAGTTGGAAGCTGACGCCGCTCAGCGCGGGTTTCTCAGCGCCGGGATAGGTGAAGCTGACCCCCTGAAACCGGAGCCCATCCCCCTCAATTGGCCCAGCTTTGGCCGTCCCGACACGCGGCTCACCTTCAAGGTCCAGCAGCGCAAAGAGCCGGGTCGCATAGAGGACGTCCTCATAGCTTCCGGTGAGCGCTGACAGGAGCGCATTCGCGGAGTTCTGACCCTGCTTCAACAGGCCAATCAGCATGGTCATCTGGCCAAGGCTGAAACGCCCACCAATCGTCACCACTACAATCCAGAGCTTGCCGCCCAGAAAGATCAGGGAACCGACGATCCCGAGCAGCGAAGCAATGACAGCCTGTCGCCGCTGCAACCGCCTATCTCCGGCATGCATGTCCTCGAAGAGCTGCGAGAAGCGCCCAAGCAGAGGCTCACTCAGGCCATAGTGCAGACGCTCACGTGCGGCCGCTTCGTTCGTGATGAGGCTTTCGAGATAATTGCGTTCGCGCATCTGCGGCGAACGGGCGGTGTAGAAGCGATAGCTGTCGCCAGAGAAACAAAGATTGCCGATAAACACGGGCAGGCCACCGATCAGCATCAAGACGATCAGCCACGGCGCTGTCGCCGTCAAGAGCAATGTTATCGAAACCAGCGTCACCACCGCCTGCAATATGTCGAAGCCGCGAACGATCAGGCTGAAAGGACGCGCGGCCGCAAACTGCTTGGCGTGAAGCAGCATCTCCTGAACATCTGGACGCTCGATATCGGCAAGTGACAGGCTGCTCGCCTTATCAAGTATCGTGCGCGAGACGCTGAAACCGAGCTCTGCGTGAAGGCGCGCCTTCATGAAGAGCAGCGCTCGCCGGATGACCAGTAGAACAGCGAGGATCGCTGCCTCCAGCACGACATACTGAAGCGCAAGCGTCCGGTCGCTATCTGCACCGCTTTCGATGGCAGCGAGCACCGTGTCGATCAGGAGCTTGGAGACATAGAGCGCTGCAGGCGGCAGTAGCGCAGCAAGAATCGTCAGCGCGGCGATAGACCCGATCAGCCCGCCCCGCGCGCCGGCAATTATGTCGAACGTCCGGAAAGCCGCAGCGGCCTGTTCGCGAAGGCCAGGGAGATGATCGGAAAGCTCGGGCCCGCGCTGCGCCATGTCAGATCACGCGACGCGCGCTTTCTGCAAGGCAGCCGCTTCAGCCATGTTGCGAGAGAGGACGGCGCCCTTGTGCGGGAAAGCCTCTGCAGGTTTTGGTCGCTCAAGGAATGGCGCCAGCTTCTCAAAGCCTTCGCCGGAACAAATGTCTATGATTAGAAGGTCTTCGGGCCTCTCCCTGAAGTAGTCTTTCACATTCTTGATGTGCTGGTCATAGACCCATGAAAACCGCTCAGGGCAGAAATTATAGCATCCATAGACGGCCGCCCGCAGGAACTGGCGCATGCGCAGATGAACCTCTTCATCAGGGTCATCGACATCCTTGAAGGCTGGCCGATTGTAATAGTGACGAGAACAGGAGCCGAGCCAGCTCTCCTTGTCGCGAATGGTCAGCACAAACTTCGATCCCGGATATTGCCGGTCAAGCTGCTGGTAGATCGGAATGGTCGTGATGTCGGTCAGCCCGTCAAAATAACGAAGCAGCGTCAGGTCATACTGGGCGTTCGCAATCTCGATATAGGTGTCCTCGTCGATCGGATAATGACTGCAATCGAACCCCAGCATCTGCAAACCCGCAGTCAGGCTGCGCGTACCGGTGCGCGACAGGCCAAGCCCGAAGACTTTCGGCTTGTCCGCCTTCTGCCCATAGGCAATCCGATCTGAATTCGCAGCAAGCCAGGCATCAAGGTCATCGCGCGTGAACGGATACTCGCCGCCATCAAGGCCGAGGCGGACAAGCTCTGCGTCTGCATACTCCGGCAGCGCCGCGATGAAGTCGTGCACCTCATCCGGCGTCGCTGTCAGAGGCACTTCGCGCCGCGCATATTCAACGGCATGGCGCGCCATGGTGAGGTCGCAGAAAACCCCTTCGGTCGTCTCCCACTTCTTCATGGAGCGGGTGAGGCGCTGGCGCTGCTCCTTGGTCCGGCTGCGCAGCTCCCGCAGCGCGTATTTCATGAAGATGTGGTGATAGGCCTGAAAATGGTCGTGCAGGATATCGAAGTTCCTGAACTGCTTGGCAGAGCCCATCGGCTTCATAGCCAGGTTGCGCAGCCGGGACTCTGGTCGTAGCACATATTTCAGATCGTCAGCAGGCACTTCGACCGCTGCCATGGCCCGCACAAGATCGATCCGCGTGATGTGGACACCGCAATGTAGCCGTCCCCGAAACCTGTCGGATACATAGGCGTCGACATAGGGCGCGTCGCAGCTGTCGATAAAGGGCCGGATATTCTCAAGGATGAGACAGTCAGCGTCGACATAGACGACATAGTCGCAATCATGGTCGATCCGCAGCATCTGGGCGACGCATTCTGTAAACGGACGAACATTGTCGATCACATGCAGCGCGTCCGGCTGGATATTCTCGATCGCAAGCTCCAGCGCCACATCCCGGGTGCGCTCATCGATCCGTCTGAAGACCAAGTCTACTTTCGCCATGAATTCACTCTCCCCACCGGAACGGCGTATTGGCCGGTCCGGCCATCTGCTCGAACAGGGCGAGGTGTTCGGGCTTCATTTCTGTCTGCCAGCGAAGGTCGATCTCGATCCTTCCTGAATGGTTCTGGTAATAGTCGCGGGTGCGCGGCGTCAGGCTGACAAAGGCGTTTTCCGGGTCATCATAGCGGGCCTTTGCCGCAACGAACTGCGTGCCGCTATTGCCGCCCAGCACATGGTGCTCAGCCCGCGTGAAGTCGGCCATGGACGGCTGGTATTCCAGCCCGACCAGCTCACAAAGCGCCCTGATCGTCCTGTCGCTATTCTCGGCAAGGTCCTCATAGCGCAGGCGCATCTTGGGCCCGATGAAGCCCTCGAACAGCGCCTCAGCGCTTGTCATTTTGTCGATCCAGGACTGGATCTGGATTGCCGCTTCACGGTCAGGATATTTACGCAGGCGGGAATTGATAACGGCGCGGCCGTCGCGCCCAAGGAAGATTAGAACCGCCTTGCCACCCGCCGTCTCGACTTCGTTTGCCCGCGCACTGATCCAGTCTTCGTCTTTAGTGGAATCGATGATCACAGACTTGCCGACATGGGCCGCAACGGCAGCGTAGAGCGGCGCACTCCCATCCCAGCTGAAGTCGTGCCAGACCGGGCAGTCCTCGCCGCAGATCTTGCAGACCCGCTTGCGCAGCGGTTTTCGTTCATCGCCGAGATAGCGGGCCTTACCGCCCTCGCCCATATAGAACGCGTCCGTATGACTGCCGAGGATCATACCCAGCAGCGTCGACCCCGAATGGCCTGCCCCACAGATCAAGACGGCAGTGAGCCCCGGCCGGTCCTCCATGCTCCCCATTCCCCCAAGCAATGTCCCTCGGGACAGTTCTTGGCGATCACTTGAAGAGAGACAAGCGGAAAAGAAAAATTTTGAGGAGAAACAGTCGGCTTGGCCACGATACGGCCATGAGGAGGGGCGCCTTTGCTTCCGGGAAACTGGCTGGCGGTGCTGTCAGTCTAATGCGAACCCGTCTCCAGCAGCTTAATCCGAGCCCTGCCCTATCCAGTCAGAAGCTGACGCCATTCAAGGATAGCGGCATCTCGTTTCGTTTTGAAAGACTGTCGGTGGTTGATGTGTCGGTCGAGATTGAAGTGGTTATAGAATGAAGCGTGGGTCGAGGCGAATTTCTGCAGGTTCGACATTCGCCTGAACCGCGACATCGCTCGCTCTCGTCGCCGGAACGGTAAGTGCGAATTCTCAGCCCGATTATTGAGATGGCGATCGACCTTCTGGCGGGCGATATTCCCGATGTCTTTCATGGCTGCACTATACGAGCGCAGCCTGTCGGTAGTGATCGTTCGTGGTGATCCGTAGCGCTTCATTGCTTCCTTTAGGAAGCGCAAGGCCGCTGATTTATCTCGAGTTTTGGTAACGTAGCTTTCCAGCACCTCGCCTTCGTGATCGACGGCACGCCAGAGGTAATGGGTCTCGCCGTTGATCTTCACGAACACCTCGTCGAGATGCCACTGCCATTGAGTGATCTGGCGCATGTAGCTGGTGCGGCGGAAGCGGATCTTGCCGGCGAACATCGGGCCAAACCGATCCACCCAAAGCCTCACGCTCTCATGGCAAATATCGATACCCCGTTCGTGGAGAGGATCTTCGACATTCCGCAAAGAAAGCGGAAAGCGGACGTACATCATGACCGCGAGTTGGATGATCTCATGCGACGTCTTGAAATAGCGGAAAGAATTTCGAGGCATGCGGCGATGCTACGCGACCTGTCCTACCCGTTCAATCGCCCGCTTCCGCTGACAATGCCGGTGCGAGGCGTGAGGATATTCACGCCTATCAGCATACGTTTTCATCTAGCTTTTCACGCTCACGCGAAGGGAAGGCGCCGCCACCTCGTCCTGGAATGCCCAGGCAGGGGAAGGGGCAAGCAAGTATCCGCAATTACAGGAGGGAAAAGCAATGCCGACCGATGAAAACGCGCTCATCATGCAACCGATTGTCGTTGTTGGTCACACGCCTCAAGATATCGCTGAAGAAGTCTGCACGGAAGCTGCCAACAGGCTTCACGGAACGAACTACCGGTTCTCTGACATTTCCGGACATACGCTGGCCGTCGCTTTCAAGCGGCCGGATAACGATTTTGGCCGGCTGAAAAGACGCGTAGAGATTGTCGAACAGCGCTTCAGAGAAAATCTTGCGGAGCCGGACACCTACAAGCCGATAAAATTTAGCGCCAATCCGCAAGCGGGGCAGATCGGCGGTTCATCGACATTGCGGCTGTTGACGCTCGCCTTTGCAGCAGGTGCGAAATGAGAACGCTCATCCGTCCACTACTGCTCACTTTCGCGGCTGCTGGCACCATGGCCTATGGCTCACAAGCACAGACTTTTGGCCCAAAAGTCGATACGTCCAAGATCTGCAAAGATCCGGATAAGCCCGATTATTCGGCATATTGGCCCGCCCTGTCCAAGACGTATCCCATTGCGCTGCCGCAGGACAAATTACTGCAACGCCCAAATGGTCCTGCGCACGCTGATTGTGATCTCGCGGACGTCGACCCGAACTTCAAGCCTCCCTTCGATACATTTAAAGAAGCATCGAACGCCTGTGGCTATCTGACAGCAATCAACATGACGTTGATCGCCGGGACGGGCACATTCTGTCCGGAACTGGATTCTACTCAACCCCAGTGCCATCAGATCGGTCTGCTGCGCAGCCACATAAGGGATAAGTTCAGAGAAGGAAGCAGGGGCGAAGACATCCCCTATGGCGCCTATGACCTGATTGCCAAGACGGCAGCTGCGGCCCCCTCAACCACGTTTCATCCAGGTGTCATGGCAGACTTTCTCTCAAGGGTTCATGCGCCAGCGGGATCAGCATCGCCCGAACATCCGCTGCAGGGCCTGATACAGATCGATTGCGGACAGCCGAATGGCGGTCCCATCACGATCAAGCTTCCCAGCATGGTTTCGTTCGGAAAGACGTCCGACACACTGGTACGCAGGCTCGACCAGAAAAAGCGCGACCTCAAAAAAGTGGAGCCGATCGAGCTGTCAGTCGCGTTTGACCGGGAAAACCGAACGGTCGTCCAGCGCGACGCCGCCGGCAATCCGGTCCGGTCGGAATATGACGACTTTGTGAGTTTCAAGGGCGCTTTCGGCTACAACCTCAACCGAAAAGCTGTGACGGAGCGCGATCCGGAAGACGAAAGCACGTTCTGGAATTCATCCGATCTGGTCGCTTATATAGGGCTGGACTACGCTGAAGCCTTCGAGCCTGACGATGAGACCGACAATCTGTCTTTCGGCGTGCGAGGCACACCGGTTCTAGGCTGGGCGAAAAGCAAACTGATCAGTGATCCGGCGATCGATATTGCCTGGGTAAGCGATATCGAGGAACGCGAAAGCGCCCAATGGGTCTTCGAAGCCTCAGCCGGGGCGTACATTCTGGACATGCCCGACACACTTGCGCGAATATCGCCGATCGACTGGCGGACGAACCTGATCGTGGATTACCTCCACGTCATTGATGAGGGCGACAAGGCTTCACTGGCCGGTGTCGGCGAAACGATCCGGCTGGGGTATGATGTTCTCTGGGAACTTGACTGGAGACCACTTGAGATTGGCTCTTTTCGACCCACGCTCACAGGAAGCTACAAGTATCGTGACAGCACCGATGACGGCAGGGGCGACGCAGATCTTGTCACCATCGACCTGAATCTCCTGCCGCTGAAAGCCGGCGAAGCTGGCGTTGGACTGGCGGTGGGATATGAGCGCGGCGAGAACATCACATCGCTGGAGCCGCTGGAGTCATACAAGCTTAAGCTTCAGATCAAGAACTGATCGGGTCCGCGGGCGTGTATGAGTTCGCGAGGTATTGCATCGCCCGGCGGCCCGGCAGGAAGAAATAGCCGCCGCCAAGCATCCGGACGAAGGAATCCCAGCCGGAGACGAGTGATGGACCGCCAGCGCCCTGGAGTGAAAACCTGCGAAAGGCATCCGGCGCCGATGTCTGACCGGCAATGACATCGATTTCGTCATTCAGGTCGTGGAAGGCGGCGGAATTGAGCCAGTTCTGCTGGATAAACTCGAACTGGCGCTCAATGTCCGCATTGAGGCACATGAAAAACGTGCCCTCCCGGCCTGCCTCTCCACTGCTTGCCGGTTCGACAAAAGTCCGGCCTCGCCTGAGGATGCGGTGGCGATTGGCGATCGCAATCGAATTGGGATTGTCGGGATTCAGGCTGTCCCTCGGATTGGCCCGGCGTATATGGGCGCCGAATGGGCAATTGAAGCCCTGCGGATCCTCATCGGAATACCGGAACGCGTTGAGTGCATGTTTCCGGAACGGCTCTGACTGGGCGGACGGGGCCCGGTGCTGCTGGTCGGTCTCACGTCTGGGGTTGGTGGGATACCTGACGAGCGGTTCGCCGTCCGGCCATCGGCCGAACACCTTGGCGCCGATATAGTCACGATCGATCTCACTGTCGGCCGGCACGAACCGCTCGCGAATGCTCTTCGGAAGGCCTGCAACCGCCTTGTTGAGCTTTTCAGCCTCCTCCTCGCGCCACCGGTCGAACTTGTCGGCGTACTGTTCAAGCTGTCTGATGACGAGATAGGACCCGTTCCGGCCGAAATCACGCCACTCGCTCCGGCAGGTGAAATCGGGATAGGCCCCCGGTAGATCGTTTGGCGGAAGCGGCAGTAGATTGGCCGGATCATTCGCCTTGGAAACAAGCGCAGTCGGCGGAAAATATCCTCGGTTGTCGCGGTATCCCAGCAGCACTTCCCCCGGCTCGACCGTGTTCAACGGGTCTTCCAGTGGGGACGCTGACACACCACGAAGCCTGGGTTGGGATATACCGTCCGCCCAGCCGAAAGGCTCGCGGAGGGGGCCGTCATCAGGCATCGCCTGCATGTTGATCAGCGGCCCTGCTTCAAGACCGAACTGGTCAAGGGTTTCGCGGATTTCAGAGGGAAAATTCCCGAGGCTCCAGTAAAGCAGGACGACGGCATGCACCCGGCCCGAATTCGCAAGGTCGCTACCCCACAGCCAGTTTTCAGGACCGTTGGCTCCGGTATCCGAGAGCACATTGGTACGAGATATGTGGTCCATGCCGAGCTGGAAAGCCGGCGCAAAGGATCCCCCCGACCGGTCGGGAGACCCCGATACAGGCTGATTGGGAGAGGTGTGCAGTTCCTGAGCGGGTTTGACGCCAAGACGCACGAGGCCTTCATGGGAGAAGGCGATGAAACAGGCCTTGTCACCGGGCACTTTCTTGCCGGTGGTTATTCGCGCCGTCATGTCGGCCGCCCACGCCTTCAGCCGCTCCTGCTGCAAACCGTCCGGAAATTTGACGACCTGGCAGGCTGCGTGTTTCAGCCTCGGGCAACCGGAGAAGACAATGGACTGAACATCTTCAAACTCGATCTTGTTGACCGGCCTCTGGTCACTGTCGAACAGGCTGAGCCATGCCTCGGCATGAGACCGGTTTACGTCCGTACCAAGCCCGCTCAGGACGACCGCATTACGGCGAATCTGATTGACGCTGAGATCGGGATAACGCGCATACCAAAGCCGTGTGGGGATCATGGAAGCGCGCGCGAAGCGCTTGAAGGCATCTCCATTCGTGGCACCTTCCTCGAACAGATTTGAGGTCTTCGGGAAGCCATCGGTATTGCCCCAGATGCCGGTAAGCCCCTGCGGCGCCTTGGTGATGAAGTCCTCCAGATAGCTTTCCCAGTTTGAATTGTAATTGCTGAAGAAAGCCAGGTTTCTCGTGCCGGGCATTACAACCCACCGCGCAAAATGGATCGTCCCGATATCGGCGAGGAATCCGTCCCGGAACCACTTTGCGCTCGCCGCGCGGGCGATGGCACGGAAAGCCACGGGCAGGAAGAGATGCTTGCGCAGCAGGCTGCCGAGCCATCCGGCCTTCTGAATCCGCGTAATGCTGATCATGTGGTTCTGCGCCGGCGTCCGGTTTTCCCGCAGCATCATCTGGCGCACTGTTTCGATGTCCGGTGCGCCGAGAAATGCCTTTTGCGCATTAAGCGCTTCAGCGCGGTGCAGCGCCCTCACTATGATGCCGGCAAGCAGGCTCAGCACCAGGACGGTCGAGACCGCGGTAATCGCGAGCGAATTGCTGATAAGGCGCAGAAAAGGCCAGACCGTCTGGTCCTTAATGATTTCGCGGCCTGCATCGTTTTGCGCGCTCACATCACCGAACACGCGGCCCAGGCTTTCGTAGAAGCTGGACTGGAATGCATGCAGGCAGAGTATCGCGAGAAATACCAGACCAGCCGTCATTAGTATGGGTCGGCTGAACAGGCCGAGCAGCCTGATCGCCTGCTCGGCGAAGCTCCTGTCTTCCGCCAGACTTTCCGCCTGCCCCACTGGCGGATCTGCAAATGGCAGCTTGATATCGCCAACAGGCAGCCTTGCTCGTCGCGCAAACTCTTCACGGACATGGGCGCTCAATACAGCGTATCGATCGCCGTCCATCAGGTGGGACACCTCACTATTCTGTTGAAGTTTCGACTTCAGGGCCGCTGCTTGTGGGCCTACCGGCTCATCGAGAAACAGAGACGTAATCGCGGCGAGCTTTTCGGACGGGTTTGTCGTGAAGTCGCGCCGGTCATCGGCGACAAGTTCATCGACCGCGGCTCTGGCGATCGTCTGCACGTCCCGATTGGCTTCAATCTGGCTGATGGTCTGGCCCTTCACGCCCGTGAAGAACAGGCCGGTGGCTGTCCGGCGCGTAAGATTGATCTCCGGTAGTCTGTGGGTGATGTCCCGCACGCGGCATTTCTTCAGCTTTGCTTTGACATCATCCGGCGTTCTCGCACCACATGCAGCGCTGAATACCGGCAAGAGAACTGCCGGGACTTTGGAGGCGCAGATCCTTGCGAGAGCCGATGATGCGCTGCCGTCGACCGACGCTTCAAGGACAAGGTAGCTTTTCTCGCCCGCCGTGAGGCCCGGAATAACGCTCATGCTCAGGAAGTGTACGCAGCCGGCTTCCTCTATGGCTGATTTGAGGGCCAGTGACGCAGCCTCATTGGCGGGTGCGCCAGGCCTCGATGCACCGCCGACCGGGTTGCCGAACCGGTCCAGCATCCGGTTGATTTCATCCTCGATCACGCCGGACCAGTGAGAGTCGCGATCGATCGGGCAGCATATCGTGATCTGTGAGAGCGCCATTGCCGCTTGTTCCTTTGAGGATGGCATCAGGACGGGGGCGAGGCGACGAACTGGACAGGCCAGCTGTCTTCACTGTCGAACGCCTTGCGAAGCCCACGTTTGTCGCCAGAGATGAAATCGAGGGCGTCCAGCGAACCGAGCTTGACGAACATTTGCCTGATGACTTCACGGGACCAGTTTGGGCCAAGACATCCATGCGGGCCGTCATGCGGCCCGAAATGGATGTAAAGCCGAGGATCACGGCCCGGGTCGAATACATCCGGCTTCGGAAAGGCTCTCGGGTCGTGACAGGCTTCGGGGATCATCAGGGAAAGATAGTCACCGCTGCGCACCGGAACGCCGCACAGTTCGACGTCCGTAGACGCGATCCGCTTCAGGTGCCCCGTCGGCGACTTCATACGCATGCACTCGTTGATGAAGGCCGTCGCCGCCGGTTGATCCTGCATCAGCAGGCCGACCTCCCTGAAAGACATACCGGACCGCTTGAGTTGGTGCAGGCATTGCGCGAAGCCATTGCCAACGAGGACGACCATCGTGCCGACAAACTCGAACAGGATCCCGTGAATGTTGCGGTCGATATCACCAGGCGGGATGTCCTGCAGAGCTGGCGAGTCCTTTACCTTCAGGAGCTCGGTGATGATCGTTCCCGATGGAGAATCCGCCTCCATCCGCACGGCGCGATCAATATGTCTGTCGAGCTGCCTGGCCGCAGAAACGCCGAGGAATTTGAGAAGGCCATTGCGCTGTTCAAAGTTTGCAAACAGGTGGCCGATCATCAGCTGGGCTGCGCCCATGACGGCGTGAGCTTCCTGACTGATCGGTGTGAGATTGAGCTTTCGCCGCGTCTGAAGCCATTTCAGAAGCTGGAACACGTGAATAAGCAGGGACGGGTTTCTGGTGCCATAGACACCGAAAGCCCTGGCCGAAACATAATATGTAACCAGCACGCTGAACTCGCGCAGAATGTCGAACTCCATACGGTCGACAGCCCGCGCCCTGATCTGTTCGATGATCATCGTCGTGACCTGATCGGCGTGGGCGCCTACCCCGAAATCGTCCAGCTTGCCGGCGTGACGCTGTTCGCCGAAGGCATTCCAGATAAGCCTCCTGCGCTTCTGATACTCCTCGATATCGGAGGTCAGGAAGAATTTTGTATCTGGAATCGAGCGGTCATAGTGGTGAAGGGCATACCTGTCCGGCTGGCGGAGCGCTTCCACGACCAGTTCATGCCGAGCGGAGTAGATCACGGATTTGGCCGGGTGCTTGCCGCCTGCCGGTTCATCGTAGCGAATGGCCTTCGGGCCGTCCGGGGCCAGCGTCTGTGCTGCTATGGATGCGATCTGATCCTTGTCACCATCGGGCAGCTTGCCCGTGACGATTTTCAAACCCGCCTGCGCAGAGCCTGTCTCTTTGGTTGGCATGTCCCCTCCGGCCCAGTCTTTTGTTGCGCGCCTCCAGATAGCCTCTTCAGGCTTCGGGACGCCGTGAAGTTCGTCACGGTCGGGTATCAGACCGCATCATGAAACCAGGGCACCGCGTCCAGGCGCGTGCTTTCCTGTGCGAACAGGCTGAGTTCCCCCGCCTTCCGGATGAGCCCCATCTGCTCATTGAAAACGATGGCATCGTCCAGCGCCTGCCGCGCTGCCGCCGTCTTTTCGAGTGTGTCGCACATGGCCTTGCCAGCAAAGGCTTGGGCCCGTGCCGGTTTGAGGTGGAACGCGCGGGCGAGCTCGTCCGCTTCATGGAACAACGGCCTGGCGGGCGCTGGCCTGCCAAAGTTCAGGTGAACGCCGCCAAGCGTCAGCAAGGCAACCGCGAGTGCCGCCGGTTCACGGTTCTCACGAGCATAGCGTTCGGCTTTGAGGGCCGCCTCAAACGCTTCGTCTTCGGCACCCACCGCGCAATGAGCTTCTGCGAGTGCGACGTGCAGGTAAACCCAGTTCATCCGCCCGCCGCGCACTTGGAGGTTCTGACCCAGACAATCTGAAACGAATTCGACCGCTTGCTCTGCGCGTCCGGTCCGTGTCAGCGCCTGTCCAAGTCCGGCAGCGGTCCGCGGTGCCATGGCCAGCCGGTCTCGAGACATACACAGGTCATAGCTTCTCCTGAAGGCGGCAAGGCTGCGATCATAATCTCCGGTGGCATGGCAGAGCAGGC
Organism: Henriciella sp.; assembly: GCA_012960415.1. GTDB lineage: Bacteria > Pseudomonadota > Alphaproteobacteria > Caulobacterales > Hyphomonadaceae > Henriciella. The sequence continues at coordinate 54,292 of DUBH01000022.1, forward strand.
CCTCGGCCGCGAAGATCATGATAGCGGTATATGGAAGCCTCTCTTCATCATATAGCGTCTGCCCATCACGCAGCAGCTCGTGGCCCCGGTCAAAATCACCAAGCTGGGCGAGACACCAGATATCCATCGCCCTGACGATAACATCCGGACGCCAGCTGAGGCGACGCTTTTCGTCGGTCGAGCGCTGGTCCAGCAGCGCGATCAGCGAGTCGTGAAGTGCAACTGCCTCGCGGATGTTGCCGCTCGCCTGAGAAGCGCTCGCACTGCAGTAGCGAAGATAGATTGCAAGCGAGGAGCCGGGCTTGTCAGACACCGCGCCGTATGCCCTGTCAGCCAGGCTCATCGCTTTCGCCTGAGACGCATTGAGCCAGGCGATGATCGACAGGTGCCCGAGCGCTTGTGCTTCCAGCAGGGGCTCACCAAGCCCACGGTAAATTGCAGCTGCACGGGTCAGCGGCCCTTCCAGTTCGTGATGCTGGCCGTGCTGGTGAAACGGGTCGAATGTCAGAAGTGCGAAATCAGCGACATATTTATCCGCTTGCGGACCGATCTGCTCGCAGATCCTGAGTGCGTTCTGGTAGATTGCTGCAATCGCCTCCAGAGAACCTCGGGCGACTTCGATCAGGCACGCCTTCCAGTAATAGCCGAGCGCGTGTTCCAGCTGCCCTGCCCCTTCCGCATGGCGGGCAAGCCTTTCCACTGGAGCCTCGAATTCCGTCTGGCTTTCCAGCGCCTGAAGAAGCCGCTCATGAAGACGCCGGCGGTCTGCCTTGAGCATGAAACGCAGGCTGGCATGCCCTACAAGATCATGTTCCAGCCTTATCTTCTGCTCTCCATCGCGAACAACAAGGTCTGCGCCAAGGAGTTCTTCCAGAGCCTGGGCATCATCATCTCCTGCACCAAACAAGGCGCGTTGAAGCGGAGCTTCCAGCCCACCATTCGACACGACGATACAGTCCAGGATATTCAGCGCAGGCTCGCTCAATCGATCGCGCTGGGCCTGCACGGATGCCTCGATGCTCGCAGGCAGATCATCGATGCTTATGTCGCCGCGCCCGGCCACGGACCGCAGATAGGCCAGGATGCCGAAGGGCTGCCCATTCGTGCGGTCGACAATTTCTCGGGCGATATTCTCACGCAGAGGGTGTTCGCGAGGACTGAGTTTTGCGATCAGCGCCAGCGCATCCTGGCGCCCCAGCGGTCCGAGTGTCAGCATCATCGAACTCAACCTGTCCAGCATGACCCTTCCTTCAGGCCGACTCGTGCACAGGAGTTTGAATGCCTTTCCGCAAAGCTGCTGCCTGAGCCGCAAGAGGATGTCGAAGGACCGCTGGTCGATCAGGTGGAGGTCCTCGATCATCAGTAAAATCTGCGCGTGAGATGCTTTGCAGATTTCGAACAGTTGCAGAAAGCTGTCTGCAATTGCAGCAGCCTTGGCTGCCGGTTCCGACCGGCTGTACGCCGGATCGTCGGTTTCGAAGCCCATTACATCAAGGAGCGGCGCAGCAATGAGCCCGTTCTCGCGCTGCAGGCCCTGCAGTCGCTCTTGGCTGTCCTGGCGCCTCCCTCGGCCATCCAGCCCCAGAAGCTGCGGTATGAGCTGCGTCAGCGCCGAGTAGGAAGACAGGCTCAGAAAGTCGAGCCCACGGCTCTGGAGAACGTGCCAGCCGCTCTGGCGAGCCGTCTCGATGACTTCGAGGGCAAGCCGGCTTTTTCCGATGCCGGACAATCCGATAATGCCTGCGCTTTCACAGGACCGCGCCTCGGAGTCGAGACAGTCACAAAGTGCCCGCAACTCCTTTTCGCGGCCGGTGAGACCGATGCGGTTCTTCTCCAGCAGGTCTTCGACTGTAAAGCTGGAAGACAGGGCTCTCAACAGGCGTGGCGAAAGCCCGGCGGCGTCCTGATTTATGTCTTCGAGCTCAAAGGCATCGGACGTCAGCCAACCTCCTGCAAGCGTCGCCACGTCATCGCTGACCAGCGTCTCGCCGGGGGGACAGCACGCCTCGATCTTGTGGGTCGCATTCACCGCGTAGCCGGTCGTATCGAACCCGGCCTCCTCGCCCCTCCCGGATCCATGCACGATGACGTTTCCGGCATGGATACCAACTCTGAGCCTGACTGCACGCAGGACAGGATCGCCAGCAGCCGCCTCCTCAATGCTCCTGTGCATCTCCCGCGCCGCGAGGCAGGCCTGAAAGGCGTCATTCTGGGAGGCGATATTCGCCCCGAATACGGCCAGCACCCCATCACCGGGGACCTTGATGACCTTGCCCTTGTACTTGCGCACATCCCGCTTCATGAGCGAGATCGTCCGGTTGACGAGCTTGAAGGACTCTTCGGTGTCCAGTTGCGCCATGATCCTTGTTGAATCGGCGATGTCAGCGAACAGCAAGACGAGGAACCGGCGAGAGATCAACTCACCGGAATAGTCCGGGAAAGCCCGTCCATCCATTCCCCAACGCCCTTTCGAAGCCCCGTCTTGCAGGAAATCGGCTAGATGGAAATCTGTCAATCCACACTGGAAAATATAGCGCGCCGGATTGTCCGGCCTGCCCGATGCTGTCCACCAATCGCAGCTGGTATTACAGAAGCGAGGTTTCGCTGAGATAGTCCGGGTCGAGAATGACGATCCGCTCAGGTGTTTTCTCGATCACGCCCTTGGCGACAAGCGCGGACACTTCCCGGGACACATTCTCGCGCTCTGTGTTCAGACGCCGCGCCATCTCCGAGAGGTTTGGAACGGGCTCGATCATCATTGTTCCGTCGGACTGGCATTGCTGAGCGCCCAACTCGATAAGCTCCTGGCGAACGCGCTGGCCGATGCTCAGCGACAGGAGGGAGCGCAGCTTGTTGTTGGCGTCCAGCAATCTGTTCGAAAGCTGACGCATCATCCAGATGGCGATGTCCGGATCGCGTCTGATCAGCTGAAGCATCTCGCTGTTGGAAAGAATGGCGACACGGGTCGGCTCGACAGCAATGACACTCGCCGTTCTGGGACACCCTGTCAGCGACGCCATCTCACCGAACGTATTTCCGGGGCCGAGAATATTGTGCCAGATTTCCTTGCCTGCCGCCGACAGGTTCATGACCTTCACCTGCCCGGAGAGAATGAAGAAGACTTCAGAGCTTTCGACTTCGGCCTCAATGATCGTCTGGCCAGTATCAAATTCCCTGAAGCGTCCCAGGTCTTCAAACACCGCTGCATTGGTTGAACGCGACGACAATTTGCTCGGATCAGTCATGACAGGGACTTTCAGGTTACAGTGAGAGAAGAGGCTGCGCCTGAGCCAAACCTGTGCAGGCGGGACGTTCTCAAACGGCAATGATTATCCAGGCGAACAGAAAAGAAAAGCGGGAGCCCGCCTTGGAGGAGGGAACGGGCTCCCGGATCCGCCAGCTTTCAGGGCGTTCATTTGGGCGGATCAATAGGCATTCCAGTAACGCGTCAGTTCCTGCATCGTCTGGAGCGCGACATTCCAGCCAAGATGCTCTGGCGTCCCAACGGCAATACCGTCCGCAGACGGCACTGCCTCGACGTTTTCGACGGGAACCTCGCGCTGTTCATATCCGCTTCGCCCAGCTACCCATTCGGTCCTTGTGGCCGCTTCCGGAAGGCTGGTCTTTCGGCTCCTGAACATGGCGGCGACTTTCCCCGTGCGCACTTCCTTGATGGAGATCATGACGGTGAGCGGCTCGTCCGAGCCCGCTGTGGGCGCGTAAAGAACTTCGATGAAGAGATCCGCATGCTCGCTCAGGGCATCCATCTCGACTTCCTGATAATCGGAGACCACGATGCCGTCCTCAACGGCTTCGGTCCGGTTGTGAGTGAGCCGCATGATGGCATCACGGTCGACGATATCGACCCCCGCATTGATCAATGTGCGGGTTAGGCCGGCGCCGAACTCGAAACCTGCAAGTTCATTTGGCTGGGGCCGGTCGTCGAAACGGTCCTCGACGTCCAGACGTCGCTGCGTTGCCGTGAAGCCGCCACCGCGCCAGTAGTCGCGCGTATCGATGTTCCGCGAGGCTGTGTACCACTGGCTCAACTGGTCATCGAGTTTACGATTCCAGAAGATTGCGACCCTCGGCGCGCCGGCCCGGCCATACTGCGCCTGGAATGCTGCCTTGATGTCCGCAATCTGGCTCGCATAGCTCGGCCCGGAAGGAACCTCTACGGCCCGGCTACCGATCAGAGGCGCGGGCGCGTGATCCTGGGCAAGCGCCGGCTGGCAGGCGACGCCAAACGCGCCCACCCCCATCAGAAGGAAATTCCTGACCATCATCAGTAAAGCTCCCGCACTTCGACGTAGAAGGAATCGGCGGCCGGCTGCACGGATGGACTGGTAAAGGTCTCCGCTCCATTGGCCGGAATGAATATCCGTGTCCAGCCGGTCGGACCGTCGACCGGTCGCTCCGAGAGATCATACCAGGTCACCCGGGATTCCACGTTCTGCGGATAGTCAGTGAGATTTCGCAGCGTGACCCAGACCTCACGATTGCCAGTGGCGGTCACAGACTGTCCGGCCCCCTCGACCGCGAGCTTGGTCGACACGTGGGTAGAGCCGTCGGCCCGGCGACGCGTCGACTGTAGGTTTCCATCGATAATATTGACCGTGTTGAGCTGCGGCTTGGCGGTTGCGAAGGCCTGCTGCTGATGCGCCGGAGGCGGCGAGGCCAAAGGCACCGATGTGGTGCAGGCGCAGAGTGCGGGCGCGGCGATAAGAAGTGCGAAGAGTTTCATCGGTTGGTCCTTCAGTGTTGTGAGAGAACCCAGACGAGACCGCCACCGCGTCCATCATCGTGGCGTTTCACAGTCTGAGTCATGTCGGGAAGCGGTTGCTTTGCCTTGTCGAGATAGGAAATCTGCAAAAGGTCGCTGCCGGCGTCCTTGGAGTCATAGGTATAGACGTGGATGGTGTCCGGCAGGCCGCTCCAGTAGCGCGTGTCGGCGCGGGGCTTGGCGTTCTGGGCCATGAGAAGCTGAAGGGAGCCGACAACACTCAGGCCAGCGGCAACATCGCCAAGCGCCGACTCCTGGGTCGAGAATGCCACATCCTCAAAGACAGTGGCCGCCTCAGTCAGCGCGCTTCCGCGCATCACGGCGCCTTCGCGGAAATTGATCTTTCCTTCCAGGATCCGGTCGACATGACGCCCGCCCCTCGTCGATGCCTGATAGAAAAGGTCTTCCATCGGATAGGCTTCCACCGGCTGCCCGAGATCCACGGACGCGTACTTGTCCTTGAAGTGCTTGCCCCGCCGGTAGACGAGTTCGGCATGGCCGATGCCGTCGGCGAGTTTGCGCGGCGACTTTCCTGTCTCGATAACGACCAGTGTATCGTGTTCGGGCGGAGGTCTCTGGAAGTCCGATCGCAGCTGCGCCAGTTCAGCATAGCGGTCGTTGGCCAGCGCGCCGCTGCCCGCCTTCTCTGCCGACCAGCCCGCCAGAAACAGCAGGACCGCAAAATCTGACCGGTACTGTTCTTCCTCGGCAAAAGCATCCTGGAGGCTGCCATTGGCGAAGGCCGCGCGGGCATTGTCATAGTCCCCAAGGCGAAGGTCGAGCATGCCGCGATAGTAATTCGCCATGGCCCGCTCATACGGCTCACCCTTGAAGGTCTTGGAGCCTTCCTCGAACCAGACGCTCCGCGCTTTCAGCGCATCTTCCGTCAGCCCGTAGTACTGCATGATATCAAGCAGTGCGCGGTCTATGGCGCCGGCGGCTTCGTCAAACAGGCCATGTTTCAGCGCGATGCTGGCCAGCTCCATATTGTTGAGGACCGAGTCGCGCTGTCCTCCGGCGACAAGTTCGTTGAACTGTGGCTGCAGGACAGCTGGCTTGCCCGCAATATACTGCTCGAGCGACTGTTCCTGCGGGATGGCGGGCGAAAAGGCGACCGCGGCCAGCGCCAGTGCGCTGGCGGCGAGCCGCAAGGGTCTAGCGATAGATGACATCGTCTTGCGCCGTCTTTCCGAATTCATAGAGACCGGTCCAGACAATCGTGCCCAGTTCAAGGTCGACCATCTCGAAGGTGATCATGTGAGTGCGCTGCGTCAGGCCGGTCTGGCTCTGCACCGCGTCCAGCGACATGATCCGCCCGCCGAGCAGGAAGTCACCGCCCGCGGTCGCCTGCGTCGTGCGGATCGTCCCGCCATCGACGACCCCATCGCGTTTCATGGCGCGCTCGGCCTCGATCGTGCCGGTATAGTCACGCCCGACAAAGATCAGCCGGCCCTGCGCATTGCGGTTGAGCTGGACTTTCAGCCGCTCGGTGATCATGCGCTTGTTCAGGCGCGATGTGCTTTCATTGATGAAATCGTCCTGGTCGATGATGACCCGGGGCGGTGTCGGCCGGTCGACCAGAGCGGACGTGACGAGCATGTCGCGCATCATCTGGTCGGTCATGCTGACAATGTCCTGGCTTTCGATGCCAACGCCCTGCACGGCGCCCGACTGTCGGATGTCATTATAGACTGTGGCGGCTCCTGCGCTGTTCCTCACCGAAGTGGTATTCGGTGAGGCCGCGCAGCCGGCGACCATCAGTCCCAGGCTCGCGAATGCGATCGTTCGGGCACGAATCATGGCGTCCTCCTCTGGTTGACTGGCGTGTTCGGGCTCAGGAGACCTTGACGGCGCGCTGTATGGCGGGGCCGTAGGCGGTCTTCAGTTCCGGATAGATTTCCTGCGTGGCCGCAAGAACATCCGCGAAGTTTTCCCGGTGGGAATGTTCGACGAAAAGAAACAGCGAAAGATCGTTGATTGAGTTGAAGGACAAGTCCGAAGTTTCACGCATGAAAGCTTCACCGCCGACGCTTTCCAGCGCGATCTTTCGGCCCATGGATTGTCCTGCCGCTCGCCCAAGAAAACCGCCGACGAAGGGCACGTTTTCCGCCAGCCTTTCACCCGCCATTCGGCCGGCTGTGCCGCCAATCGAGGCACCGAGTTTCGCGCTAATGGCCTTGTCGACCCACTCCGCAACCACTTCGTCTGACGTGTATGGCGACATGTATTTGCCTGAGCTATCCTCAATGGGTTCAGGCGCAACCATCGTCGCGGTCGGGCGAAGGCTGGAAGCCGGCGCGGATGCAGGTGCGTTGGCACATGCTACAAGTGCAAACGCACACACACCGGCGATCGCAAGATTTCTGATTATCATGGTCCTGTTCCTCTGCTGTAATCCAGAGGAAGCCCATTCAGTCTGCCCTGCAGCTGCCCCTCTCCGGATGAGTACTGGGTAGCGAATGCGCGGTCCGGACAGGTGTGAGGATCTTCACACCACTACGATTTTTTCTCCGTTCGGTGCCCGTACCGCCTGATTGCAACAGGGCAGCAGCGCGGAGACCAAAGCTGAATGCAACAGGGTGAACGGCAGGCATCCGGAATGCATACATTGTCGTCAGGATGGGCCGGAAACGGCACCGATCGGTTGCCATTGCTGGCTCTGCCACCGCAAGGCCAATCCGCTCCACCAGCTGAGCTTTGGGACAATCCAGTCCGTATAATTTGAGACGGCTCGAGTATTCTGATTTTCGGGAAACTGGCTGGCGGAGAGGAAGGGAGGGGTCGCCAGTAGCAAGCATATCATTAGCACCTTGTATTCAATACATTTTATCCCATTATCCCATTAGTTTCCAGAATGAATTGGAACAGTAGTTGTCACGTGGGCCACAATTGGGAGTGAGCAGCTTGTTTCCACAAGTGGTTAGTCTGCCTCTCTATCTACGTGACAGGTCCATTACCTTTATTCGAATACGGCCACTTCTCACCGCTGTGCTAGAACGCGACAGGTCTTCTTCGAGTTCATGCGGAGATAAGGGCTTTGCCAACCCTAACGACCTTGGTGGTGCCCTCAATCGCTTACTCGCCGTTGCATCCCCAAACCAGTAGACCAGAAGAATACCAAATCCCTGCGCCCGATGATCGACGGCTTGTTGTTCCCGTAATTGTTTGTCTGCAGCACTCCAGAGGTCGCGGTGCCACTGCCCCTTAGCCTCAATAGGAATATAGAGTTTGCCAGCGGTGCACTCTATGTCGCCCTCACGGTCATTTCCAAGGTGATTTTCGGGCTTGAATCGCACTTTCGAAGTTAGTTGCCGCAGGATGCCAATCAGAGCATCGCTACAATCCTCTTCCTCCTTTGGCGTAGCCAAATCACTTTTGAAGAAGCCTCGCCAGCTATCGATGTCATCGCTTTTTATCATCGCCTCGGCTTGGTCCAACAACGCCAATATTTCTTGCTGAAGGTCGGCCAGCGAAAGTGGAACACTATCGCTTGCCAATGCTGACAACTGTTCGATTTGCAAAGACTTCCATTGTGACTCCGCCCGCCTTTGCCGATTCTCTTCGGAAACTGAGAGCACGAGTTTCTGATAGCCGTCTTGTACAGTTGCCAAATTCGCCAGTATCGTCGGCACTTCTGGGCCATCACTAGCAGCAATCGCCGAAATTAATCGCTTGACGTACTCGCTAGCATCCCAAGAGTTGGTATCACCAGAAGTAGTTCCATCGGGTCTATTGCTGTAGGGAAAGACTGTTCTCGCTTGTTCAACCAACCAAGCAGCAAGATCAGTGGGAGCTTGCTTACGAATTTCATCGTAAGGTCTGGGGCCTCGCAAAAAGTCACGAATCACCCAGAACAAGTCCGGATCTTTCTTGAGCCACTCAGCGGATTTCTCAGAGGAGTTAGCCAAATCAACTATTGTAGCAACGGCTTGCCAAGTGAGCTTTCGTTCTCGGGTGAGCGATTTCATTTTCAGCCTACGCCCTACGATTGATCGCAAAAAGCTCTCTCTTCCTTGCGCCAGCACAAATTGGATAAGCTCTCTTTCGGGCCGCCAATGCATCCGCCAAATCTTGCTTAGCCACTCGCAAGCGAGCGAGAGGACCGTTTCTGCGTTCCGATGTGACGTCTCATTCAGTAGGTCATAAAGACCCGAAACAATTTCGGTACCCTTCCACAGTGCAGGCTCGCAAATCAGTCTAGAATAGCGCTCAAAGGCGGCATCATCTTGCTGCAACTCATCGAATACAGCCGACCGAAGTTGCTCCCACTCAGAACCTTCAGCCCAGTGATGTGCAATGTGGAGCTGTGCGATCACAATGTGCTCTGCTTCGCAATGGCTGAGAGTACCAGTCTGGCGAAGTCGTTCCCTCAATGCCGCGAGCCATATATAGCGATCATTCCAAATGAGGTTCTTCGCGTAGTCTTGAGCAACGATATCTGCTGATGGCGTCTGTTCCGCACGAGATAACCAATTCTCCAATCCTTCAATGAATAACTGACGAAGTTCGGGGCCGATAACCGCATTGAGTCTCTCGTCGATTGTCCCCAGATCGTTGAGGTCTCGATAGTGGCCAAAATAAACTTTGGAGATTGGCGCCAGCGCTGAAAATTGGCCCGTCTGGAGTGCCGATAGGTCGGCCTGCATGTCGTTGCGGAAGTCTCGCCAATTCGCCAACCGTTCATCGTTGAACCGTTTCTTGCGCGCGTCCTGTTCAATTTTCCAGCGTGGCGTGGGGGGGTTGAGTGTCGCTTGCACCCACTTATCGTATTCAACCTCATTGGCTGCAAAGCGACGCATGGCTTCTCGCGTAGCACTTCCGCTTTCGGCTGAATGCCTCACGATCGAAGCTATGTCGCGCCAATGCACATAAGATGACGGCAGGCGCGAAACAAAGTCTGCGAAGTCTTGGTCGCTCAGGGTTAATCTCGGATGCACCCGTCCCAACTCGAATGCGGCAAGCCGAAGGTTTCCCGGATCATCCGCACAACCAAGCAATTTCCGTTGAACAGACCGTCGGAGCTCGTCTTGATTTTGGAGGAAGTCGCCAACTATTTTGCTGTCGCTGTCTTCATAACCTTCCATTCCCGAGAAGGCTTTCAACCAAGTCGCAAGGCGTTCGGAATCAAGACGATGAGACTCCAGTGATCGTGCAATCAATCGGTTTCCGAAGCTTCTTAACTCGCTGCTTTCAATTTCCGCGCTGTTAGATAGCCGAACGTTTGCAAGCGCTGCCAATGAATCGAGAAACGACGGCAGGCGCTTGTCAGGAAGCTCAGAACGGTACCGCCAGAGGGAACCAAAAAGACTATCCTTTTTAATGGCACCGGTACGACCAAAACCCGATGCAGTCATCACCGCATCAGCGACTAAATCGTCGCTGAAACACTCTACGCCAAGCTCTATAATCGCAGAGGTAGCAACTCGGGCGTCGTTCAGTTTTTCCGCAGACAGAAGATCTTCGACGAGTTGATTTCGATCAGCAGGACCGAGGCTTTTCATTAGGCTGATTGCCAAGCTCTCCCGTAGACGCGCTGGGCGCTCCGAACTCAACACGAAGCGACGGATGCGGTCGATTTCTGCCCGCAAAAGGGATGAATTCTCAAACTGCTCGGCGAGTAGTTGCCTAAAGCGGAATGGCGATGCGTCATCAAATATGGCCGCCAGAGACTGTTCTCGCAGTCCGCCAAGAATCAATGATTTTGCTCGGTACGTTCCCGGCCCCGAAAACCACGGATTTCGTTCGGCTAGTTCCTTCAGTGCATGAAAAAGAATTGTCCCTTCGGTGAGACGGAAACTGTCTGCGTCTGCATATTCTATGACCGCCATTGGGTCTGTTTGTATGACATTTTCCGCGAACGCAGGATATTGCGAAAGCCAAGCGAACAACCCTCGCAGGCTAGCCGGAACGATTCCATTCACTACCAAACCCGACACAATCCGGTTCTTGTGTCGATCTGACTTGACCTGCTTGTCGAGCCATCGAGCCCCCAACCATTCACCAATTCGTTTGTGCACAAAGGTGAAAGCTAAATTATCATCCTGGGTCGTTCTTCGAAGCAGTCTATTTCCTTCTAACGCGGCCCAACCGTGAAACCCCGGCAATTGCTTTAAGTCTCCGGACGCAATCGAATCGTCGGAGGCCGAATGTTTCGCAAGAACTACCGCCTCCTTCCCGCAAATGATCAACGCTGCGGACAGAGCCCCAAGTGTATTCAGTACCTCGTCCTGAGTGGGCCCCTCTTCCTTCTCTAGGCGCAGAGGATTTGCTTCCTTCCAAGTTAGATCGACATAATGAGAAAAGAGATCTGCAGTGTTCTTCGGCAAGTTACCTTCTTTGGCGACTGCAGCGATCATCAAAAGCGTTTGCGGATTTCCGAGCCAGTCAGAAAACTCTGCGGAGTTATAGTGATCTAGAACTTCGCTAGCTCTAGCAGAACCAATATTGCTGGTAAGAAAGCTTTGTATCTGCTCAGTATCGAATGGACGAAGTTTAAATTCGATCGGTGCCGATCCGTACGTTTCTTCGATGATTGAACGGGCTGTAGCTTGGCGCCAGTCCTCTGCCCGACAAGATATTATGAACCTTGGCCTGCCAGCGTCATCCAGCCGCCCTATAACAGCATCTAGGGCATCACCTTGCTTGTATCCGGGCAGCTCATCCACTGCATCGATAAGTGCGACATTTGTATGCCCAACGAGCTGCATTGGGTTGCTTGAATTGAGTAACCGGCGAGCGCTAACAAACTTCCCCCCCAAGCTCTCAAGGTGGCGCAACAAATCGGTCTTTCCCATGCCGGCTTCGCCGAGTACAACTGCATTCTCGGCTTGCGCCACCAGATGTTCGTCTCGAATGGAAAAGTCTTTGCCGTCAATGCTATAAGTTAGCTGGCGCGGGACATATTGGCTCATAGTCTATTATGATGCAGACCTAGCAGAGTTTTTCCAGAAGAGAATTCAATTGCAACAATCCTACGGATCGGAATGCTTCGGGGAAGGGTTTGCGAGAACAGTGTGAAGTGTGCTGTTGAGCTAATTCATTTCTAGGGAAATAAGCCCCCAACCTCCCTGCTGGCGCAGGAGGTGCGCTTGGTAGTTTGATCGAACTGACGCGCCAAAGGCATTCTCAGCGTCTACGTATGAAGATACAACAAAGGTACAATCCCCTTGGTAGATGCCTCTGACAGGGAATGGGAACTTAGCTGTCGCTGGCGCTCTTAAGCTCTGTTTCACAAAATGAATTGCCTCCTGCCCCGCCAAGTCTTCTGGGTAGCCAGTGGAGCAATGCGCGGCCTCCCAATCACGCTTCTCGACGGCTTGCCGATAATACTCCAGTCGCTCGATGTAGTTTTCCGAATTTGGACGGAGCGAGAGCAGCAGAGTGTAAATCCGAAGATTGCCGTCAAGGTCCGTGGCCGGTAGTTGGCGGGCCTCTGCTTCCAGTCTTTCGATCTGGGCTGGCGCTGCCTCCAAAATATCAGCGTGCTGTTCAGGCCGAAGTTCTTCAACTTTGGCCAACCAGTCTTGTGGGCTCTCTATACGTAGCTGATCCAACTCCTCTTGTTCGGCAGATTGACGCTGAGCAAGCGTGCTTGCCTCTCTCTGTGCCTCCAACTCTTTCTGGAGGCTTTCAAGAGTGTCAGGGTCGAGGCTGAGCATAGCTTGTCGAACCACACTGTCGTCGACGTTTTCGCGAATGTAGGACAGATACTCCGGCCCACTCGTAACTTTGAGCGCGGCAAGAAAATCACGTTCCTCCGACACAGTTCGCATTTCAAATGCTGGGAAGAGAGCGAAAGCAGCCCAGAGTACCAAGAGCGTCTTTCCGAACTGACGCCCACGAAATTTGACCAGCAAAACTACCGCTGACAGCGCCAGACCAATGCAGAGTAGTCTTGCGGACAATGGAGAGGATATAGATACGAAAGCGGCAGCAACCGTCAGGGCTATGGCCCATGCAAGCCACGCTTTCCAACCAAGTTTTGGTAATCTTATCTCCACGACCGAAGCCCGCTTAGAGTTTACCCAAGGAATATAACTAAACTTTAAGTCCGGTTCGTCTGGCTGACAACAATTAAAGCCGACTTCATGGTCGCTGTATTTAGCGGAGTAGAGACTTTGAGGGATGAGCGATTCTCTCAAATCCCACGTTTCAGCCTCGGTTCGTGCAGCAAGACGAGCGAAAGGGATGACGCAGGAAAGCCTCGCAACAGCGATCGGCAGGTCACCAGAAGCAATCAGTAACGTGGAGCGCGGAGACTCACTGCCAACGCTCGAAACATTAGTAGCGATCGCGGAAACTCTTGAGACGTCTCCCGGAAGCCTACTTCCCTCTTCCCGTTCGGCGCCAAAGAGAAGCCCGGCTGCGGTGCGCCTTGAAAAAGAGATTGCTGCTGTTTTGCATCAACTCGATGAAAGAGCTCTGCGTATAGCTCGGCACCAAATTGAGGCGCTCTTGCAGAGCTAGTGCAATCGACGAGTTGCAATTGATTGCAACTCTTTGAGCTAGTCGATTTTTTCACTCCAGCTACCATTCATGCCAGGCAGAAGCTCAGACATCGGCCCCTTCGCGCACTGAACGAAGTGATCAAGCTGCCCTGATAGGATGGCATTAGGCCAATGCTTGAGGAACTTCGATTTGGGGTGCTGTCAGTCTAATGCGAACCAGTCTCCAGCATCGTTAGGCGCGCCCTCCCTATCCAGCCAGAAGCTGGCGCCATTCTTGGAGAGCAGCGTCGCGGTTTGATTTGAACGTCTGTCGGCGGTTGATGTGGCGGTCGAGGTTGAAGTGGTTATGGAACGAGGCATGGGTTGAGGCGAATTTCTGCAAGTTCGACATTCGCCTGAACCTCGACATCGCCCTTTCTCGTCGCCGGAACGGCAGATGACTGTTCTCGGCCCGATTGTTGAGGTGGCGACCGACCTCCTGGCGGTCGACATTCCCGATCTCTTTCATCGCTGCGCCGTACGATCTTAGCCGGTCGGTGACGACTGTCCGCGGTGCGCCGTATCGTTTCATCGCCTTCCGAAGGAAACGCAAAGCCGCTGCTTTGTCTCGTGTTTTCGTAACGTAGCTCTCGAGGACTTCGCCCTCATGGTCGACAGCTCGCCACAGGTAATGAGTCTCGCCATTTATTTTTACGAAGACCTCATCCAGGTGCCACTGCCATTGCGTGATTTGGCGCATGTAGCTGGCGCGCCGCACACGGATCTTGCCGGCGAACATCGGGCCGAAACGATCGACCCACTTCCGAACGCTCTCGTGGCAGACGTCGATCCCACGCTCATGGAGAAGGTCTTCGACATTCCGAAGCGAGAGCGGAAAACGAACGTACATCATCACTGCCAGCTGGATGATCTCTGGGGACGTCTTGAAATAGCGGAACGGATTTCGGGGCATTCCGTGATGCTAGCCGGATCACTCCGCCCGCTCAATCGGCTCGTTCCGCTGACAATGCCCATACGGGAACTAAGCAGAGGCTGTTCCCGTCGCGCTTGGTAGTTCAATAGCGATACATCAAATCGTCAAGTTCAAAGCTGGCGTCAATAGAATGCCTAAATGAGCACCGCCATACCTAATGTGAAAATATAAAAAATGGTCTTGAGTCTACAACCGCTGTAGGTGTTACGATCTTATATGAAAAGCGGAAAGTGCGTGAAAGTTATATTTTCTCACAATTATGCAGACAAATGAAAGGACATGAAAATGAATTCGAATGATATGATGATGCGAGAGGAATGGTTCATGACCCCTTTTGGTGGCTTGTTCGCGATACTTGTTTTTGTGTTTCTTGTTCTGGGGATCGCAACGTTCGCGAAGTATTTGTTTTTCAATCGGAAACGATAAGCCAGATGACGCATGAGACATGCCATAAAACCGTAAGTCTATGAAAAAGGACTAAGTTATGCTGACTCGAAGAGACACGTTATGGGGTATGGGAGGCCTTTCACTGACATTAGGAGCATGCGGGCAAGCGGGCTCAGCCCTAAGCCAGCATCAATCTGAGAGAAAACTTCTCAAAATACCTCAGTTGCTTTCCGGAAAGAAGAATGGCGCTTACACGGAATATAATTTGAAGATTCAAAATGGAACTTCAACATTTTTTGAAGGACGCCCAACGTCAACTATCGGGGTTAATCAAGCCTATCTCGGTCCAACGCTCAAGATGGATGTAGGATCTACTGTAAGGATCAATGTCAACAATACGCTGCAAGAGGATACTACACTTCATTGGCATGGTTTCCACGTTCCGGCTAAATATGATGGCACTCCCCATCAGACGATAAAGCCCGGTGGAACCTGGACTGCGCAATTTGAAGTGCGCCAAAAGCCATCCCTTTTCTGGTATCATTCTCACGCACACAAACAGGCCGGGCCGCAAGTCTATCGCGGCCTTGCAGGCCCCATCATCGTAAAAGACCCCAACCGAACTGAGCCTGCATTACCCGACACCTATGGCGTGGATGATTTGCCACTGATAGTTCAGGACAGGCTGTTTGGGAATAATGGCGAACTTGTTTATGCAAGGTCCATGCACGACATCATGATGGGAATGCAGGGCGACACCTTGCTCGTCAACGGTGGGATTGACCCCGTTTTTGAATGCAAGACCGAGCTACTGCGGTTGCGATTACTCAACGGCTCCAATTCCCGTATTTATGATTTTCAGTTTGCGGACCGACAGAGCTTTTTGACGACTGGATCCGACGGGGGGCATTTAGAATCCGCTTTAGAAATGTCAAAGCTAAGGCTTTCACCGGGAGAACGCGCAGAAATTCTCGTTGATATGCGCCACGGTGAGCCAAAGCAAATGATCGCCACGCCCACATCGAATGAAATGGGTATGATGGATGATGCAATGATGGACCGGGGCATGATGGGCGGGCGATGGTGGCGTGAGGATAATAACAGAGACGGCGGACGATCAGCTTTCAATGTCTTACTTATCGTCCCCAACGCAAACCTGGATCCATCACCGTCAGTCCCCACGGCTTTCATGAAACACGCCGTGGTCGATCCAGCAATTGCAGTGAAAACGCGTCAATTTGTGCTGCAAATGGGCATGGGAATGCGGGCAGGAAATGGGTTTACGATAAATGGCCGCTCTATGGATATGGGGCGTATTGATGAGCGCGTGAAATTGAACACGACAGAGATTTGGGAGATCGAAAACGCCTCCTGGATGCCGCATCCGTTTCACATCCATGATGTTCAGTTCAGAATTTTGGATCGCAATGGTAGGCCTCCTGCTCAGCACGAAACTGGTCTAAAAGATACGGTGCTGCTTTCACCGCGCGAGCGCGTCCGGTTGCTGCTTTCATTTAGAGATTATTCAGACCCGGATACACCTTACATGTATCATTGCCATATACTCGAACATGAGGATGCGGGCATGATGGGGCAATTCGTCGTCGAATCCTAAATTTGACGATGCCCAGCAAACCGAACCGTTCTACCAATATCCTGTTCTGTAGTATTGGAAATTATTGTTAACGTTAACCGAACGCATCAGTCGGTGGCATCTTGATTTACAACTAATTATTTCGCTGAATTTCTCGTGCTTCCCAGAAGCACAATTGCGACGCCAAGGACTATCGCGATATCGGCGAAATTGAAGGTTGGCCAGTGATATTCAAAGACATGAAGATCGATGAAATCCGTAACAACGCCGTCTATCAGACGGTCAATGGCATTGCCTAAAGCGCCACCTATAATCAATCCGATCCAGATTGCATCACGCTTATTTGTGGCGCGCCATAGAAGCGTTGCCAAATAGGCAGATACGAGAAACGCGACCAAAGCCAGTACCCAAGGCATCCAGTCACCATACGATCCCAGCAATCCAAAACTGATGCCCCGATTATACCCCAGCCTCAAATCAAGAAATGGCAGCAGTTCAACCCTGTCGCCGGACCCGGTAAGAAATGACACCATAGCGGCTTTGCTGGAGAGGTCTGCGATGAGTATTGCTGCCGCGATAGACGCGCCAAACCAACGGACATGCTGTGTCATTCGGATTTAGTCTCACGCGTCAGCGGGTCTGTCGCGCGCGATGTCGCAACCTTCAGATCTCGCCGGGCATCCCGCAATATGTTCCAGGCGGAATGAAGAAATAATGCCGCTATTAGAAACGCCACAATAAGGTCTGGCCAGCGTGTAGAGGTCAAGGCAACCAAACCTGCGGCGATGATAACAGCCACATTCCCGATCGCATCGTTACGGGAAAAAAGCCACACAGCGCGCATATTGGCGTCTCCGTCACGGTAGGGCAGCAAAGGCACAACCGCAATGAGATTTACAATCAAGGCGGCAAACGCGAACAATCCCATCAAACCCGCTTCAACGGGTGTGTCCGTAAGTGTCTTGAGAATCGTAGAGAGCAGCACCCAAAGCCCAAGCAGCCCAAGGAAAAGGCCTTGAATGAATGCAGACCGAGCACGCCAGGCCAGCGACCAGCCAATCGCAAGCAATCCGAGGAATGTGATAGACCCATCGCCTAAAAAATCGAGGGCATCTGCTTTTAGCGCCTGAGAATTAGCGAGAAAGCCGCCAAAAAGCTCTATGACGCCATAGCCCAAATTCAATATAACAACGATCCACAACGCCCGGCGATAGCCCGGCGAACGGATCTGTTCTTCATCAACGCCGCAGCAATCGTCATCCGCCATAGCCTATCCTTTGTTCCTGTAATTTAGGCGAACACCGTTTCATAGAAGGGTGATACGTCCGCAAAATTCTACTGTTTCATTCCTTAAAGGGGTTTGTTACACCCTATAGTCACTATAGGTTCAAGGAGAAAATGACATGGCAGATCAAAACCGTTCCATTGGGCAATTATCAAAACTCTCCGGGGTAAAAATCACAACAATACGCTATTATGAATCTATCAAATTGCTCCAAGAGCCTGGACGCACATCTGGTGGACAGCGTGTCTATGACGAAGCATCATCCAACAGGCTGCTCTTTATCCGGCAATGCCGTGATCTCGGCTTTCCAATCGAGGCCATAAGGGAACTCATCGACCTACAAATGACTCCGAACGCAGATTGCCTCAAAGTAGACCGGGTTGCCCGTCACCATCTGGGCGAAGTGGACAAGCGTCTAAAACAATTACGCGCTCTCAAAAAGGAGTTGAAAGAGATGATAGTGTCCTGTGCAGGCGGCGAAGTTGCGTCCTGTGCGATTATGGAAAGCATTACCAAACCCGCTCATGCATCGGCCAAAATCTCAAACCAGAAAATTATCTCTTGACCCTCTAGTTACTAGAGGGATTAAACCTTGCTTTATTAAGTCGATTGGGCTCGGGCAATGCCGTCGTTAGTGGATTTTGGGTCATGACTGCGATGGACTTGCCGGTAATTTGGACTGTCGTTTTGTTGTGAAGCTGGAACTGGAACATGAAAGAGTCAAACAAAGTGCGTGGCGCTTCGTCTGTCTTGCTGTTCTGGCGATTCTCTTCATTATCCCAGCATCGGCTCAGAGCACGGCTCCGCAGACAGGCGGCGCAGCATTCTGCACGATGTCGCCGGCCAGTGCTGTCCCGCAAACCATTCAAGCAGAGCGTCTGAATCCGGTTGATCGCAACAGTCCCGACGATACGGATATGGGATGTTGCCAATGCTTGGCTTGCGGCGCCATTCTCAAAAATGATTTCAATTTGATGCACGCATATGAGCGCAAGACAAACGCTCATGTACCGCCAGATTCAGACCAATTTTCTAGAGACGGCCCGCAAGGCCCCTTTCGCCCCCCTCGTATTTGACCGGTGCGCTCCAATTACGGAGCCATTTCTGCATGACCTGTCAAATCGAGGACACTATCAATGAAACAATTTCTTTGGGCCACACTGCTTTTGGCTCTCTCTCTGCCTGCTCAGGCTCAGTCTCAAGCGGGACCCTGTGAAAAAAATAGCCAATATGACTATGACGGGGCATCATCTTTGGGCGCGGATGCGCCGCTGACCATTGACGCCGTATTGCGCGAAATACGTCGCGCCTCGCCAGAAACGCGCGCTGCGAGCCTTGAAATAATGGCGCGTGCAGCAGACGCAGAGCAAGCAGGACGCCCACTAAATCCGGTACTTTCAATATAACTCGAAGAATTTGCCGGAAGCGGTGCTTTGAGCGGGTTTAATGAAGCAGAAACAACCCTTGGCCTTGAGCAAACGCTCCGGCTCGGTGGTAAACGTCAACGCGCCCAGACCTCTGCGCGCGCCTTGACCGCTCTCGCATCCGCCGAGTGCGCGGTTATTCTGCGCGAAACAGAACTGCAAGGCACTATTCTCTTTTACGATTATATTCATGCGCTGAACGATGCGGCGCTGCTCGACACTGCGGCCGAAACTGCGGAACAATTGGCCGACACCGTTCGCAAACGCGTCGCAGCCGGCGCCGCGCCGCCACCCGAGCAGATCAGAGCTGAAAGTGCAGCGGCTACTGCCCAGGCCTCAGCAAGTTTTGCGAAAGGCTTGGTCGAAGAGCGACGTTATGAGTTGGCATCACTCTGGGGTGAACCGAACCCATTGTTCCGTCTTGCTGAGGCTCGAGACCCGGTCGCCGATGCGATGCTCATGGACGAGACACAATTTACACATCCGGAATTAGATCGTGCATCGGCATCGGAAAATGCCTTGCGGGCGGCCATTGATGTTGAACGCGCCGCTGCTATCCCGGACATTACTGTTTCGGCTGGTTTTCGGCGATTTGAAAGCACAGGTGACAGCGCGCTTGTCGCGGGCGTGTCTGTCCCACTGCCTTTATTTGATCGCAATCGGGGGGCGACCCGCGCAGCTGAAATTCGGGCCAAGGCCGGTCAAATCAATAAGGTCGCCGTAGAAGCTCGTTTGCGGGCACGCCAGCGCAGCGCGGTCGCGACCGTCACAAGCGCTCGCCAACGCCTCACCATTCTTGAAGACACAGTCTTGCCCAGCGCCGTTGCTGCCTATGAAGCGTCCACCCAAGGATATGCTGCAGGTAAGTTTGACCTGACTACGACCTTCGATGCGCGCAACGCTTTGCTTGAGGCCCAACGCTCGGTTCTGAATGCGAAACACTCGCTTCGTGTTGAAACAGCGCGCCTGAAAAGCCTTATCGGTGCCGCTCCCTTTTCTGGAGAATAAATTTATGACGTCTTATTGGAATACTTTTTGGATCGTTGCATTTGGCACTCTCATGCTGACAGCGTGCAGCAATGAGCTAACATCAGTTGATCTTGCAGAAAATCAAAATTCTACCGCTCATGAAGACGCTGAGGATGAAGATGACGAAAGCGGCGTTATCAGCTTGAGCGACATCGCTGCTGAGGCAGCTGGAATCAGGGTCGAAATTGCCCAAACGGGGCGGGTGGGAGATCGACTTAACCTGCCTGCCGAAGTCCGGTTTGACGCCGACCGTGTGGCTCAAATCTCTCCTCAGATTGGCGGTATTGTTCGCAGATTATATGCAACAGAGGGTGACGATGTCACGCGCGGTCAGAGACTGGCTTTAATCGCCAGTCGTGAACTCGCTGACTTAAAATCAGACTTTATATCCGCAAGAGCCGCGACCGATTTGGCGCAAACCACGCTTAAAAGGGAGGAACGTCTTTGGACGGATAAAATCACCTCGGAAGCTGACCTGCTCGCTGCGCGAGCGGGTGTATCCGCAGCAAACGCCAATCTACAGGCCATCAAGGTCAAGTTACAAACGCTTGGCTTGAGCCCCGCGCAAATCAGCTCAGACAATACCGGTGCAAATTTCGTTGTCACGTCCCCTCTCGCGGGAACAATCGTTCAACGATCCGTAAGCCTGGGAGCCGCCGTCAATACAGATGATACATCAGCTGAGCCTTTATTTACGATTGTCGATGACGGTGTTGTCTGGGTGGATATTGCGGTTTTCAAGCAAGATCTTTCCCGTCTTGATGAGGGGACAAAAGTCAACTTGATCACTGATGATGACGAGACAATCGCCCAGTCTGAAATTGCCTTTATATCACCGATTGTGGATCAATCGTCGCGAACGGCGACGGCCCGCGTGATAGTTGATAACGCCAATGGCCGCTTGCGACCGGGGTCATTTATCCGGGCAAAGATCGAACTTGGTGAAGGCGAGACTCTCGTTCGGGTTCCAATCAACGCTGTTCAGACTGTGAATGCCACGCCGTCGATATTTGTTCCAACCGAAGATGGCTTCGCGCCCAAGCCCGTCGTCACAGGTCTGGAACAAGACGGGTATATCAGCATCCTTCGGGGACTGGAAAACGGCGAAAGCTATGTAGCTGAGGGCGCGTTCACGCTCAAATCACAGCTCGAAAAAGACTCCTTCGGCGCCGACGACGACTAGTTACAGGATCATTGATTATGCAAACTTTTATGCACCGTATTGCGGGTGGACGATTGCTCGCCGCCATTTTCGCCATTGCCATGACAATTAGCGGCGTGTTCGCATTTCGCGCTCTGCCTGTTGATGCCTTCCCGGATGTTACGCCCGCCCTGGTTCAAGTCTTTACTGAAACTGACGGTCTTGGACCAGAAGAAGTCGAGCGCTATGTTACCTATCCCATCGAAGCGTCTATGGCAGGTCTTCCGAAAATTGATCATATGCGCTCGGTGTCAAATTTTGGGCTGTCCGTCGTCAATATCTATTTTGAAGACGGTACCGATGTCTATTTTGCCCGGCAAGTTGTTGGCGAACGTCTGGCGCAGGCGCGCGATGCTATCCCCGCAGGCTATGGTGAGCCCCAAATGGGGCCCATCTCGACAGGTCTTGGTATTATTCTTTACTACAAACTGGTCGACGATACCGGCACGCGCAGTTTGGTTGAAATGCGCGAAATACAAGACTGGATCGTCAAATACCAACTCCAAACTGTCACAGGCGTGACCGAAGTTTTGTCTCTTGGGGGATATGAGAAGCAATTTCAGGTTCTCATCGACCCGGAAGCGATGCAATCTTACGACATTCAGATCAATGAAGTGTCGGAAGCGCTTGAGCGGGGCAACCATACGCTCGGCGCTCAGTTTATTGAACTCGCGGATGAACAATTTACGGTGCGCGGTATTGGTCTGGCCCGCAGCGTTGAAGATCTTGCAGCCATAACCATAAAAACTACTGATGGTCGACCCGTGCGAATGCGCGACATTGGTGATGTACGAATTGGCGGAGGTGTGCGCCAAGGGTTGGCAACATCAAACGGTGAAGGCGAAGTCGTTGCCGGTATGGTGCTCAAACTTTACGGCACCAACACATCGGATGTGGTTTCGCGCGTAAAAACCCGCTTCGACGAAATCAATACCACCCTCCCGGAAGGTGTGCGGGCCATACCCTATTATGACCAAGGCACACTTGTGAATAAGGCCGCATCCACGGTGACAACTGCGCTCTGGCAGGGCGCAATTCTCGTTGCGATTGTCGTTTTCGTATTTTTGGGCGGATGGCGTCCATCTCTTGTTGTTGTCATGTCGATCCCATTCTCAGTCGGCTTTGCTTTTGTCGCCATGAATGTCCTTGGCATCGGAGCCAACCTTATGTCACTCGGCGGCGTTGCTATCGCAATTGGCATGATGGTCGATGGCGCTATCGTCATTGCTGAGAACGTGGATAGAGGTCTGAAATCAGACCCAGATGAGACCCGGCGGGACGTCGTTGCACGGTCAACCGCAGAGGTGATTGCGCCGCTGATTGCCGCTGTCATTGTGGTGATTGTTGTTTTCTTACCCCTATTTGCGCTTCAGGGGGTCGAGGGTAAAACCTTCCGGCCTCTTGCGGCATCTGCTGCGCTCGCCATGACGGGATCATTGATTTACGCGGCCCTGATTGCCCCGGCTGTAGCCTTCGGTGTGATGCGCCCAGCTAAATCGGCCGAGAAAAAAGATAGCGCGATGACAAGGCTGATAACGGTCTGCGCTGGCTTTTTTATCCGTTTTCGCGCCGGTGCGGTTGTGCTCGCCAGCATGCTCTTGCTTTCAGGAGTGTTTGCCGGGTCACAACTCGGTTCGGAATTCACACCGGAACTCGAAGAAGGCGACATCTTGTTGCGCGTGACCATGGCGCCTTCGATTTCGCTCACGCAAGCTGAAGCGACTGTCACGCGCATTGAATCGCACTTGGCCAGTACGTTTCCTGAAATCGAATCAATCGTGACCCGTGTTGGTCGCGGCGAAGTGGGGGCCATGACAGACCCGACCAACAGCGCTGAGATATTTTTGTCGATAAAGCCGAAGTCGGAATGGCGGGCGGGTATGTCTCCTGAGACGTTCCGATATGAGCTCTCTGAGTTTTTAGAGGATTACCCCGGAATTCTTGCCAATGTCGGTCAGCCCATTGCCATGGCGGTAGATGAGTTGATGACAGGCACACGCGCAGAACTCGCCATTAAAATTTTTGGCCCAGATTCAGATCAACTCATCCAATCAGCAAATGATCTCCAGCAATTGCTGCGCAGGGTTCCGGGGGCGTCCGATGTACAAGCAGAACAGCTAACCGGAGCTCCCGAGCTAAAAGTTACTGTCGATCGAAGTGCCTTAGGACGTTACGGTATCGACATCAGACAAGCCCTAGAGGTTCTTCGGACATCTGTTGGCGGCGCCGAAGCCGGCGCGCTGTTTGAAGGCGTTCGGCAATTCCCAATCATCGTTCGGTTGAACGAACAGTCCCGGTCAAATCCCGAAGCGATTGGGCGCATCCTGTTGAAATCAGAAGATGGTGCGCTGATACCGCTTCGCGAGGTTGCAAACATCGAAACCGTAATAGGTCCACGTCAGATAACCCGTGAAGATGGTCAGCGCTTTATTGCCGTGCAAGCAAATGTTCGCGGCCGTGATATTGGGAGTTTCGTCGCCGAGGCTCAGGCCCTGACCGACGCTGAATTACAATTAGCACCCGGATATCGGCTCGTTTGGGGCGGTCAGTTCGAGCTTCAGCAACAAGCAAATGCAAGATTTGCTGTCGTTATTCCGATCACACTCGCCATTGTATTTCTGATCCTGCTGATGACA
>DUBH01000022.1:78060-104926 GCA_012960415.1 Henriciella sp.
TTTACAATTTCTTTCTTTTTAAATATAGCGTCACTACGTTGTTTGATATTCCTTTTTCGCATTACATGAATACAGTCATTCTATTCAATATTCCTCTGGCTTTAACAGGCGGGGCGTTAGCACTCTGGCTAACCGGTCTGCCCGTTTCTGTGCCTGCCACGGTCGGCTTTATCGCTCTATTTGGTATCGCGCTAGGTAATGGCATGGTGCTTGTCAGCTTTATGGATGACTTTGCTCGCGCAGGCCGCGACCGGAACGCTCTGGCTCTTGAAGCCGCGCGCTTACGGGCGAGACCCGTCCTGATGACGGCCATAACCACCGCTCTTGGTCTTGCGCCCTTATTGTTTGCGACGGGTGTTGGCGCGGAAGTTCAAAGACCCTTGGCAACCGTGGTTATCGGGGGTCTCGTCTCTTCGACTGTGCTAACGCTACTTGTCATGCCAGCGCTTCATCGCTGGTTTGCGCCCAAACCCGACGGCCATCAGTCTCTTATAGAAACACAACATGTCTAGGCAGGAGGCTAAAACAGCCTGGTCAGGCCAGCTCATTGTGGGCCTTGGATGGGCGGTTCTAGATGCGCGTCTGGGAGATAACCGCTCTCATTCACATCTTGCAGATCAGTTTACCATTGGCACAGACGGTCCGATAAACGTGACTACCGACGAACGCATCCGGGCCGACAAAGGCCATATCGTACATATTCCCTCGAAAACAAAGCATACTTTGGGCCCAATATGGAAGCTGTCTATCTGCCCGATGAACTGACGGTGGAGGAAATCGGTGCAGATACGCCAATGATTTATGAACGCATCATGCCTGTGGCCATGGCGGGCCAACTCAAGCCAATTATCAATGAGTCCATCGCAGAAATTCAAACCCTCAAGCCTCATGAGGCGATTGATCAGGCCAATGCGGCCTCTGCCATCGAGCCGGAAGCGGGCGGTTTCGTAAACGCTATACAGATCTATCCCTATACAATCGGCGCGCTCTATCAGGTTTATACGGCGCCCGAACAGGTCACTGATATTGCGCTCCAACCCGGCGAAGAGCTGATGTCGGTCTCGGCAGGTGATACAGTGCGCTGGGTGCTCGGAGATACTGTCTCCGGCTCCGGCGATAGCGAGCAGGTGCATATTCTGGTTAAGCCAATCTCGCACGGACTGACCACAAATCTCATTATCACAACATCCAAGCGCACTTACCATGTCGAGATGAAGTCCTTCCGCGAGACTTATATGGCGGCGGTATCCTGGCGCTATCCGCACGAAGAGCTGATGCTCCGTAAGTCCAGTAAAAGTGCATCGCGTGCACGAACGCGCCAGCCTATAGAACGCGGTCTCCAGATTGAGCGCTTGAACTTCCGTTATGAGATTGATGGGGATGAGCCCCATTGGCGACCCCTGCGCGCTTTTGATGACGGCAAGAAGGTCTTCATCCAGTTTCCAGCTCGGCTGGATCAGGGCGAAGCGCCGCCGCTCTTTGTCGTCGGACGCAATGGCGAAAGCCAACTCGTCAATTACCGCATCAATGGCGCTTATTATATCGTGGACCGTCTGTTTGGCGCTGCCGAGTTGCGCCTCGGTGAAGATGAGCAGCAAGTCGTCCGCATTCTTCGCACGCAAAACCCCGTCACCAAAATGGCAGGGCTATAGTTATGGCCGATAGCTTAGAGCTTCGTGGCAAACCCCGTTCTGTGCGGCGGTTTAATCGCCGCGCCCTTATCGGCCTTGTCGGGGCTGCAAGTGTTATTGTGCTGGGCGCGGCCGCCTTTGCGCTACGCTCGCCCGACAGGTCGGGCGGCGCTGCGCCGCAAGAGCTTTATAATACGACTATGAAGGCGTTGCCCGATGGCCTCAATGAAATGCCGAGCACTTATGCTGACGTGAAGCGCGAGCCACCTCTGCTAGGCCCGCCTTTACCGGGAGACCTTGGCTCGGCGATGATTGGCAAGACACGCGAACCCGTGCGCGAAGACAATCCATTCCGCTATGAGCCGGCGCGGACGAGGTATAGCGGTAGCGCGCCTACAAATGCCCAGCCATCGCCAGAAGCGCAGCTAGCCGACGCGGCCCGCACCTCGAAGCTATTCTTTATTGCGCACCAAAGCGGCAGTGCAGAACAAGTCGCCGGGCTTTTGGCCCCAAGCGCACCCGACCAAAACCGCCAAGAGCGCAAAGAGGCGTTCCTCGGCGCAGAGGTCGAGACTGATATTTACAATCCTTATCGCCTACAACAGCCGATCTCTCCCTATCAGGTCATGGCAGGCACAATCATTCCGGCCAGTCTGGTGACAGGGCTCAACTCTGATTTACCCGGCCAGGTCATCGCGCAGGTGACAGAGCATGTGTATGACACGCCAACAGGCCAGCATTTGCTCATTCCGCAAGGCTCAAAATTATTGGGCCGGTATGACAGTGTCATCGCTTACGGACAGTCGCGGGCCTTGGTTGTCTGGTCACGCATCATCATGCCGGACGGCACATCCATCACCATCGACAATCTGCCTGCCGTGGATATGTCAGGCTACGCCGGGCTTGAGGACCGCGTCGATCATCATAGCTGGCAGATTTTCAAAGCCGCTATTTTGTCATCGGTCTTGTCCGTCTCTTCGGAAATCGGCCGTGACCGGGATGATGATATTCTAAATGCACTGCGAGATGGCGGTCAGCAGACCATCAATCAGGCGGGTCAGCAAATCGTCACCCAGCAGCTTCAAGTTCAACCTACACTGAAAATCAGGCCGGGATGGCGGCTGCGCGTCATCGTCAACAAGGACATTGTCCTGCAACCCTATGGAGGCTCCCAATGAGCGCGCTCAAAATCAGTCAACTTCCTGACACCACACCCGTCAAACTCAGCATCGCCTTGCCGCCGCCGCTTCAAGCTGACTTGCAGGATTATGCGCGGGTCTATGAGCAGGCTTACGGACAGCCTGCCAAGGTCACTGAGCTCATCCCGTCCATGCTTGAAGCGTTCATGGCGAGTGACAGAAATTTCAAAAAGGCGCGCAAAGCGCTCACCACTTAACCCCAGTCCACCAACCAAAGGAGACCATTATGGCTACCATCGGACAATTCAGGCCCGTCAAAGACGGATATGAGGGCACAATCTCAACCCTCGCAATGGCGCGAAAGGTGCGCTTCATCGCAAATGACCGAAAGAAGGGTGACGGAAGTCCCGACTTCTTCGTCAAAACAGGACAATGTGATCTCGGCGTCGCATGGCGCGAAGAAGCAAAAGAATCCGCAAAACCTTATCTGCGCGTTCTGCTGGACGACCCTAGCTTTGCCGGGCCAGTCAACGCTGCTCTTTTTGACAAGGATGGCAAAGCCGATTTGGTCTGGTCACGTCCTAAAAGAGACGCCGCTTAGGGGATTTCGCCATTTTTTCTCCATGGCGAACACTGTGGCTCAGTGTGCGAAATTGCGGTAAAACTTGACTTGTAATGCAATATGCACTACATAACTGTATGAAAGGAGTTCGCTATGTTGGATTTTCAAGCCAGTCCTCTGGATGATGAAAAGCAGTCTCGCACGACCCAAATCCGTCACGGCGACGGGCTGTTCGATCTAATTGAACAGGCTGCCACGTCATTGGCTGTTGATAAATCAGTTTTCCTGCGGGCGGCAATCGCCAAGGAAGCCGAGCGCGTTCTTGAAACACGCTCGCGGCATGTGCTGACGCCAGAAGATGCCGCCCAATTTGCGGCTGCCCTGGATGCGCCGCCAGAGCCGACGCCACGCGCGATTGCCGCTGCGAAGGCCTATAAGGACCGCGTCGTGCATGCTGACTGATTCAAGCGACTTGCGCATTGAGCATTTTGATCCGGCCCGACACAATCGGGCCGGATTTTCTTGTGGGGTTGACCGACTGGACAACTTTCTCAAGCTGAACGCAAAGAAGCAGCAAAAGGACGACATGACCCGCGTCTATGTCGCTGTTGAAGAGGGCAGCGCCGATATTCTCGGTTATCATGCGATCAATCTCGGCATGATGAATGCGGGCGAATTGGTCAAACGTCCGCGCGGTGCGCCCGATCACGGCGAATTACCTATTCTGTTTCTTGGACAGGTCGCAGTGAGCGAGGATGCACAAGGCCAAGGGCTTGGGTCAATTCTCATGCACCATATCTTTGCAAAAGCTGACGCTATCGCGCAAAAAGCGGGCTGCTTTGCAATCGTCCTAGACGTTATGTCCGATGGTGATGTCTTAGCATATCAGCGGCGTATCGACTGGTACGCGGCCTTTGGATTTCAACCCTTTGCGAGCAATCCGTCTCGTATGTTCATGACCATGAAGCAGGTTCGGCTTATTCTCGCAGCCTGACTGAAGCGTGTATATTTATACATTCGCGCAAGCGTCGAAGACCGCACAATGGAAGCCTTTCAGCCCAGACCCTGTGCACGTGATCGGCCAGCGCCTGCGGCGCCACCTCCCCCGTCAGGCCCTCCGGACCCGTCGTCGATGCCAGCGTGTCGAACACGAAAGGAAGCTCCATCCCGTGGCTGGCCCCGAGCCCGCCACCAAAGGCTGGCGAGCGCCACTCGAACTCAAACATGTGGGTGCGGCCCCGATGTTCCTCGGCGAACCGGCGTGCCGGCCAGCGAAAGACAAGATCGGTCATCGCATCGAGCAAGGCCTGGCCCGGTTTCTTGCCTTTTGACTTCAGCCCATAGGCCTTGAGCACACGCCGCGCGCTGGGCTGGGAACGGCCAAGCACATAGATGGCAAGAAGCCCGCCAGTCTTGTCGCGAACACCGGTTGGCACGAGGTAGAGGTTCATCTCCTCGGCATTTGTGCCGATCAGCACGTCGATGTCCGAACCCGCGCCCTGCTTCAATGCTTCCAGCGGCTGGAGCGGCAAAACATCGTCGCCATGCACAGGAACAAAGCGGCTGATCCCGAAGACAGGTTCACGCCCGTCCTTACCGCGCAGATCAAGTCGCGTCGCCGGCTGCGAGACCTTCTGGACAGCATCGAGACAGGCCTCGACCGAGGCAGACGAGAATCCGGCTTTCGTTGGCGCCACGCCCAGAAGCTTGGCGACTTTCCGGACAAGCCGTTGCGCAACATCTATGTCACGCGTCATTGCGCCGTGCCCGCTCTGGACAATCACCCTCCGGAACAGGCCGCTGGCGAGCGGCGAGGTCACGAGATTTGCCACGGACATGGCCCCGGCCGACTCGCCGAACACAGTGACGTTGGAGGGGTCGCCGCCATAGTCCGCAATATGCTCGCGCACCCATTCGAGCGCGCAGATCTGGTCGCGCAAGCCAAGATTGGTCGGCACGCCAGGAACAGGCAGGAAGCCCTCAATGCCGAGCCGGTAATTGATCGCCACGCAGATCACGCCATCACGCGCGAAGGCACGCCCATCCTGCGCGGGAGCATCCTTGCTCCCGATGACGAACCCGCCGCCATGAATGAACACCATGACCGGCACGCCAGTCCCGCCGTCCGCAGGTCGCCAGATATTGAGCGTCAGATAGTCATCACCCCGGGTCCAGCCGCTGCCGACCAGAGGCACCGTATCGAGCCCCGGGAAGTCATTCAGCCGATGCGGCGCGTTCGGCCCCGACAACGTTGCATCCCGTACCCCGTCCCAGGGCCTGGCTTTTTGGGGAAGTTCGAAACGAAGGGCGCCGACAGGCGGCTCAGCATACGGAATTCCAAGAAATGACTGGACCTGCTCATCCCCGGACCCGCGCACGGCCCCCAGCCCTGTCTGCAATTCGATTGCCTGCATCGTTTGGTATCCTCCGCTGGCCGAGTCTACCGCCTTTGACACCGATCACGAGCCATCTGACTTTGCCGCGCGATGATTTTCTGATGCCGTTCGGGTCCGTTCTCAGGCAGCGAACCTCTCACAGCACAAAATCATCAGCTGCCATCCATTCGCACGACGCCAGACGAAGCGTAAATTCCGGCTCGATGTCAGCGTTCGTATCGCCTTCGACACGTGTCGCGCCAGGGTCGCAGGAATATCGCAGTTGCCCAGGCGCTGTGAACGCTTCCTGGCCGATAAAGCTAAAGGCATCGTCCCAGGGCGTCGCCGGCTTGGCCTCAACCCCCGCTTAATGTCCTGTTCTCCAGAGCTCGGCGCCTGCGCCGGTAGCCCATCAACCAACGCCTGCTCCAACTCGGCCATCGCCTCAACAACCAGTTCGCGGATTGGGTCCAGCTCGTCCATGTCGGCCACTTGGCGCGCCTTCGCCGTCACAGTCCACGCAGCTTTTTCGCGGGCCGCTGGACTTCAGGCGCGTTCCGAGCATTGCTGTCTTTGACAATAGAAAGCGTGTCCCGGTATCGCCCCGGGCTTGTCTCAGTGGGAGCGAACGATCGCACCCACACATTCAACGGAGACAAGCCATGACCGAGCAACAAACAATCGACGCCCCCAAAGACGGCACCAAGGAAGCCCGCCTGGTCGAGGCCCTGTCCGGCAAGGGCCAGACACTGAAGCAGCTTTCCAACCTACTCGCTTGGCAGCCGCACACAGTCCGCGCCGCGATGACACGGCTCCGCAAGCGCGGCTATGTCATTGATCGGATCGAAAAGACCGAGAAGTCCCCTGCCCGGTTCAAACTTCGCGGGGAAGAGGCGTGAGGCAGGTCTACTTCGAGAGCCTTTCGCGAGACGAACTCATCGAGTGCTGGACCGAGATGATCGGTTCAGCGCCACCACCCAAACTTCGCTCTCCGATGATGGTGAAGGTCCTGACATGCGAGCAGCAATGGCAGGTCTCTGGCCAACCTCGTGCGGCCCTGGTGAAAAAACTTAGGCGGCGGGTGGGAGAGACGACCTGCGGCGCGGTGCCAGCTTGCAACGGTCAGCGCCTGGTGCGGGAGTGGAACGGCGTCGAACACACAGTCGATATCACCGAGGCCGGCTATTTCTGGAATGGCAAGATCTGGCGATCGCTAAGTGCTATCGCCAAGGAGATCACCGGGACGAAGTGGTCCGGCCCTCGTTTCTTCGGTGTGCAGACATGAAGAAGGTCCGCTGCGCCATCTATACGCGGAAGTCCTCCGATGAGGGCCTCGACCAGGCGTTCAACTCGCTGGACGCGCAGCGGGAAGCCTGCGAGGCCTATGTTCGTTCGCAGCGACATGAAGGCTGGAAGCTTCTGCCGCAGCGATATGACGATGGCGGGATATCCGGTGGGACGATGGACCGCCCTGCCCTGCAGTCCCTGCTCGCTGAACTCGAAGCCGGTCGCATCGACATGGTCGTGGTCTACAAGATCGACCGCCTGACGCGCTCGCTTGCCGACTTCGCCCGGCTGGTCGAGCGGTTCGAGACTACGGGCGCGTCCTTCGTCTCGGTGACACAGCAGTTCAACACAGCCTCAAGCATGGGGCGGCTGACGCTGAACGTGCTGCTCTCGTTCGCCCAGTTCGAGCGGGAAGTCACAGCCGAGCGGATCCGCGACAAGATCGCAGCCTCCAAGAAGAAGGGAATGTGGATGGGCGGTGTTCTGCCGCTTGGCTACGACAAGACCGATGCAGGCCTCGTGATCAACAAGGCCGAAGCCGAAATCGTCAGGACCTTGTTCCAGGCATATGTCGTGCTTGGCTCGGTCCAGAAACTGAAGGACTATGCTGATGCCGCCGGCCTTCGAACCAAGCAGCATGAGTTTGCCTCGGGCCGGGTGACGGGCGGCCAGCCGTTCAGAACGGGCCATCTTTATCAGCTGCTCTCCAACCCGCTCTATTGCGGCAAGATCAAGCATCGCGACCAGGTCTATGACGGCCTGCATGAAGCGATCATTTCAGAAGCGCTCTGGATAAGGGTTCAAGACACGATGGCGCATAATCGAGTTGCAAGAAAGACCCGGAAAAACGCCGCCAACCCGTCGCCACTTGCTGGAAAGGTGTTTGATGGTCAGGGCCGGTCTTTCTACGCGCATCATGCCCGAAAAGGGCAGCGACGTTATCGCTACTACGTGTCCGCAGATGATCAGGTCCGTCTGCCAGCGAGCGAGCTTGAGCAGGTTGTCTTCAACGCGCTGGTCCATCGCCTGCAAGTCCAACATCTGCCGAGCAAAGACGAGCCATCGCAGCGCGAAACGCTGAACCAGGTCGAGCGTTTGGTCGTCGGCTCAAACGAGCTGGCAATCCATCTTGCTGGAAACGATGAAACGCTGCCCATCTGCATACCACTTTCGCAACGCCGACGCGGTGTCGAACGCAAGCTCGTTCTGGACAGACAGAACACGCGCCGGAAACTGGATCGAGTGCTGATCCGTCGCATTATCCAGGCCATGGACTGGCTGGATTTCATCAAAGCCGGACGCTCGATTGGCGACATTGCCAATGATCAAGACGTCTCGCCGTCTTACATCACGCACAATCTGGATCTGGCTTTCCTGTCACCTCGAATTCTCGAAGCGATCAGCGAAGGAAGCCAGGCCCCGCACATCTCGGCCTACCAGCTTTCAAAGATTTCGATCCCGGTCAAATGGGACGAGCAGGACGCGATTTTTCTGTCCTAGCTCCCGGCGCGATCAGGCGCTTCATTCTCTGGAAGACCTTCAACACGACCCTCTGAGGACCTGGCATGTCCCTATCCGTCATACCCTTTAGTCATATGACTTAGCCTATGACTAAGTCATATGACTTAAGTCCGCTGCGATAAAGAACGAGCGGCGGTTGATTGCCTCGAGTGGTCCCGTACCAGCACGACTTTCGAACATCTCGCTGGCCCTCCGGTTAGGTTCACGATCCCGATTTTCCATCGGCTAGTTCCAACGCTCACAAAACCTAACCATGCACCCGCAACCGAGATAAGGCCCGTCACTATTGGGCTTCCCTGATCCGTCGGCGGCAATTCCCTGTTATGCTCGGAAAAATTCCCTGTTCCTGAAATTAAATTCCCTGTTCCTGCGCTTAGGGAATTTGTCGCCTAAGCCCCTGTATTTACGACACTTATACCAGTCGAAATCGATGGAACACCTGTTAATATGACGAAATTCCCTGTAAATCGCCCATTATCAGGGAAATTACCGCCAAACTTGACTGAAAAATTGGGCAACGGAGACTTTTGCCGAAAAGGCCTCGATCGCGGTAGAATGGAGACGGGAAATGCACATTTGAGTCGCTGAAACGGGCGACAAGTCCCGGAAATGTCGGGACTATTCCGGGACGTCTCAAAATCTCTGATTTTCGGGAAACTGGCTGGCGGTGCTGTCAGTCTAATGCGAACCCGTCTCCAGCATCGCTAGCCGCACGCTGCCCTATCCAACCACAAGTTGGCGCCATTCGAGAAGGGCAGCGTCGCGTCGTAATTTGAAAGTCTGGCGGTGGTTGATGTGGCGCTCGAGGTTAAAGTGATTATGGAACGAGGCGTGCGTCGAAGCGAATTTCTGCAGGTTCGACATTCGCCTGAATCTCAACATTGCTCGCTCTCGTCGCCGCAATGGCAAGTGGCTCTTCTCGGCGCGGTTGTTCAAATGGCGACCAACCTCCTGGCGATCGATATTTCCGATTTCCTTCACCGCTGCACCATAGGGTCTCAGCCGGTCTGTCACGACTGTCCGCGGCGCACCGTATCGCTTCATCGTTTTCTTGAAAAACCTCAAAGCCGCTGATTTATCTCTAGTTTTGGTGACGTAGCTTTCTAGAACTTCGCCCTCATGGTCGATGGCTCGCCAGAGGTAATGCGTCTCTCCGTTGTTCTTCACGAACACCTCGTCCAGGTGCCACTGCCATTGCGTGATTTGGCGCAAGTAGCTGGCGCGGCGAATGCGGATCTTGCCGGCAAACATCGGACCGAACCTATCGACCCAGAGCCGCACGCTCTCATGGCAGACGTCAATTCCACGCTCATGAAGGAGGTCTTCTACATTGCGCAGAGAAAGCGGAAATCGGACGTACATCATGACCGCAAGTTGGATGATCTCGGGCGACGTTTTGAAATAGCGAAATGGATTTCGGGGCATGAAGCAATCCTAGCCGCGTCGCCCTACCCACTCAATCGCCCGGTTCTCCTGACAATGCCCGTAATTCAGGAGCGGTAGCAGCAGGCCAGCCGTCCGAATCACGGGCTGGGTCAGATTGAACGTCAGCTAGCCAGGTTTTGTCTAATGACCTGGATCACTGATGACGCTGCCTCAATTTGCTCTTGAGACAGACCGCCAAAGGCATTGTTAGCAACACTTTCGGCGAGGCGCGCGATCTCTTCTGATCTCGCCAACGCAAACTCTGTCGGCACCACTCGCCAAATACGACGATCCTGCGTGTCAGCCTCACGCGTTACGTAGCCCGATTTCTCCAACTGATCGATCAGTGTGCCAACAGATGGACGGGCAACTTCTAATGCCTCGGCAAGTTGGGTTTGAGAAGCTGCCTTCAGCCTGAGTACGTAAATCAAGGCGTGCCACTGTGACCGCGTTAAGTCCAGCCGCTTCATTTCCTGATCAAAGGCCGCTCGCAACAAGCGAGTAACTTCTGCCAGCAAAAAGCTGAGATTCACTCGCTCATCATCCCCCATACGTCCGACAAAGCTATTTTCGGCAGTTGGAATTTTCAAAATATCATTCCGATTTACTTTATTTGTGAGTTACCTTACATTTAGGAGCATAACAATAATATTTTAGGGGATTTATTATGGCTATGAATGACGGTTGCGAGCGAGAAATCCAAGCAAGTGGTCTGACACTGACCTGTTCCGCTTACGGTCAGAACTCTGCGCCAACTGTAATATTTGCTCACGGAGGTGGTCAGACTCGCCATGCGTGGAAAGGCGCAGCCAGATCGCTTGGTCAGCAAGGATTTTATTCTATTGCCCTAGATCTTCGAGGGCACGGCGATAGCGAATGGGCTGAGGATGGCGACTATTCTCTGGAGGCCTTCGGGCGTGATCTGGTCGCTGTCGCGGAGCAGCTAAGCGACGAAGGGCGTGCACCTCACATTGTCGGCGCCTCGCTCGGCGGGCTCGGTGCCATGGTCGGTGCTGGCATGCTGCAACCAAAAGCTTTTGCTTCAATCACTTTGGTGGACATTACGCCAAACATGGAAGCTAGCGGCGTCGCAAAGATAATCGGCTTTATGGCCGAGCATAGCGTGGATGGATTTGCGACGCTGGAGGAGGCCGCAGATGTTATCGCGCAATATTTACCTCACAGGCCCCGACCGACAGATCTTGACGGCTTGCGCAAAAACCTTCGGCAAGGTCAGGACAAACGCTGGCGTTGGCATTGGGACCCGGCCTTCATTCAAGGGGTTATGAAGCGATCAGCCGTTGAGAGAGCTGGGGACCTTGAGCAATCGGTACGCAACATCACTGTTCCTGTTCATTTGGTGCGTGGACGCATGAGTGAGCTTGTCTCGGAGGCCTCAGTGCAAAAATTCCAGGCTTTATTGCCTCAAGCCCACTTCACAGATGTTGCTGGTGCGCGACACATGGTGGCTGGCGACAACAACGATGTATTCACCACGGCTGTCAGTAACTTTCTGCGGCAGCATTCGGAAGTTGTTGAAGCATGAGTGCAACTCTGCCTGATCTCGCTTTCGTTCAGCAGGCATTAGAAGCGGCTCCGTTTCATCGCTGGCTCGGACTCACCGTGACCGAAACAGGCGCGGATGAAATCAAACTGTCTATGCCTTGGCGCGACGAACTCGTATCAAACCCGAAGGTAGAGTCCGCGCATGGCGGTGTGCTCGCCGCGCTGATCGACCTGACGGGGTTTTACGCTTTGATTGCGACTGGAAATATGCCTCTGGCAACGGCAGATTTACGTGTTGACTATCATCAACTTGCAACGCCTGGCCCGCTTACAATTGTCGGAAAGGTGGTTCGCCTCGGAGCTACCCTATCCGTGGCGGAGGCCAGTGTTTACAGCAGTGACGGCGATTTGCTTTCGAGTGGCAGAGGGGCTTATCGGATGCTTAGGCCGTCAGCATGAACCGGCATTTGTCTTTCCGCGCGCTTATCCTAGTTTTTCTTTTTGCGTCTTGCTCAAATGAGCGACCTCCGGAGCAAACGGCTGTTGCGGTAGATGAGAGGCCAAAAACTATTGCCCCGATTAAAGTGAGCACAACTAGCGCTGAACGCATTGACCTTGCTCAGCCTCTAGTCGCGTCAGGAACAATTGCGGCAAAGCAAACGAGCAACATTGGCGTGCTATCGCAAGGCGTAGTCGAAAAAATTCATGTCGGAGTTGGTGACCGTGTGAAAAAAGGCCAGGCATTGTTTCAGACGCGACGTATCGACTATCAACAACGACTTTCTGAAGCTGAAGCCCAACTTGATATTGCAATTGCGGGGTCGGCAAATGCCGAACGTGCGTTTAAAAGATATTCTGTTCTCGTCAATGATGGCTCAGTCTCACGAGCTGCTTACGAAGATGTTCAAACGGCATTTCAGGTTGCGGCATCGCAGGTCACGCTTCGCCGCACTCAAGTAGCTACCGCGCGGCAGGCGCTAGATGATACGATTGTTCGCGCGCCCTTCGATGGTGCGGTGACAGCCCGCTACGTCGACGAAGGCGTTTTCATGGCAAATAGTTTCTCTGGAATGGGCAATTCGGCGGTCCTTCAAATACAAGAGTGCGAGATCGCAGCAGGGATCCTATTTGCGCCGGAATCTGAAGTTGGTCGGTTGCGTCTTGGCTTGCAGGGCAACCTCTATGTCGATGGCCGGAGTGCACCTATCCCATCAGATATCATTATTTTAAATGATCGAGTTGATCCGCAAGCAAGAACCGTCGAATTCAGAATGGCATTTTTGAATGAGGGATGCGCAGTGCGAGCGGGGCAATCAGTGCGGGCGGAAGTGAACGTTGACCCGCGTCCAGCGCTTGTTTTGCCTAGGGCAGTGCTTCAGGGTTCGAGCACTTCTCCCTATGTCTTTAAAGTTGATGGTGATCGAGCCCGACGAGCATCGATTACGTTTCGAGATATTGATCCAGTTCGAATTGAAATTCTATCGGGCGTGAGTGAATCCGACTTAATTGTTGTCGACCCTCTAGATGCGATGCGTGACGGCACGGTAGTGGAGACCGACGTTTCATGATGGGGATCGTCAAGACCTCTATTCGACACCCGGTTTTCGCTGTCATGATCATTGCCGCGCTCGTTGGGCTCGGGTGGATTTCCATTGGTCGACTGGGTGTCGATCTGTTTCCAAATGTCGAATTCCCGTACGTTTCTGTCACGACAACACTTGAGGGTGCTTCGCCTGAAACGATAGAATCTGAAGTGACGGATATTATCGAAGAAAACGTCAACACGATTGATGGGATCGAAAGCCTGCAATCGTTCAGTAACGAAGGCGTTTCGAGTATCTTAGTCGAGTTTGCGTTGACAACCGATATCAACGTAAAGGTACAAGACGTACGCGATAAGGTTCAACTCGCATTGGCTGACCTGCCAAGCGACGTTGACCCACCGGTTGTCGATAAAGTTGATCCCGATGCCGCACCCATAATATCGGTTATGATTGCTGGTGATATCCCGATCCGGGAGATAACTGCTTTCGCCGATGATATCGCCAAAGACGAGATTCAACGCATCAAGGGTGTGGGATCGGTGTCGATTGTTGGTGGACGAGACCGAGCTATCCGCGTTTGGCTTGACAACAACCGGATGCGATCATTCGGAGTGACTGCGGATGATGTTCGCATGGCTGTCCAGAGTGAGCATGCTGAGCTTCCAGGTGGGAGGCTAGAAGTTGCTGGTGGCACTCGCGAGTTCGGCGTCAAAACGTTGGCTGAAGCAACGACGCCAGCAGATTTCGCAGATCTACCCGTGGCGTATCGAGAAAACGGCGTTGTAATTCATGTTGGCGATGTCGCAAGAGTGGAAGATGGTTTGGAAGACGAACGCTCTGCGGCCTTCCTCAACGGTCGGCGCGGTGTTTCGCTTGATGTCCGCAAGCAAGCCGGACGAAACACAGTTGAGGTTTCGCGTGCTGTAAAGTCTGTAGCTGAGCGTTTGCGGACACTCGCCCCGGACGGTGTGGAGATTGTCGTCACACGCGATATTTCGAAATTTGTAGAAAGTTCGATCAAGGACGTCGGACATGACTTGCAGATCGCCATGGGGCTGGTGGTCGGCGTAACATTTATCTTCCTTTTGAATGTTCGCGCGACCCTTATCGTTGCTATTGCGATCCCGACCTCTTTGGTGGCAACCTTTTTCGGCTTCTATCTGATGGGCTTCACGATCAACGTGCTGACCTTACTAGCGCTGACCGTTGCGATTGGACTTCTGGTTGATGATGCCATAGTCGTTGTTGAATCCGTCACCACGGAGATTGAGAACGGCAAGCCACCTATGCAGGCGGCTTATGACGGTACGAAAAAGGTAGGATTAGCGGTCTTGGCCGGTACGGCGGCCACGCTCGCAGTTTTCGTTCCCATCGCTTTTATGGGTGGTATCGTTGGACGATTTTTCTTCCAGTACGGCTTGGCCATCGTCTTCTCTGTAACCGTTTCTCTAATTGTAGCTTTGACTTTGACACCCATGCTGGCGTCGCGAATGCTTAAGCATCGAAAAACTACATTCTGGCTCCGCCCGATAGAATTGCTATGGGACCGTGTTGACGGTGTTTATGGGCACATCGTGTCATGGGCGGTGACCTTTCGATATCCTGTGCTGCTTTTGGCCGCCGGGTCGGTAATTGTCGGCGGATGGTATGCCGCGCGCGTGCCGTCTGGCTTCACCTCAAAAGCAGATAGAAGCGAGTTTCAAGGTACAATAGAGCTTCCATTAGGAATTGGAATTACTGCTTCTAGTGAAGTGGCAAGCAATGTTGCGAGAGCACTGCTAGACGTTGAGCATATTGAAAGTATCTTCATCACGATTGGCGCGGGCGCACAAAGCGATACGAATGTGTTGTCCCTTTATGCCTCTCTCACACCAAAGTCTGACCGCGCGAAATCTCAATTTTTGATTATGGACGAAGCTCGCGCTGTTATTGCCACGGTCGCGCCGGACGCAGTCAAAACATCGGTGCTTGAAGTGCCTTGGGTGAGTGGAACAGGTTCCGGTGGAACGGACATCGATCTAATTCTAAAAGGCCAAAATCTTGAAGAAATATCAGATTACGCAGACGAACTGGTACAGCGAATGCGGGCGCACGGTGCGTTTTCCGACCCACGAACCAGTTATCAATCAGGACGACCCGAAGCACAGATCCTATTCAACCGACAGCGCGCCGGAGATCAAGGTGTTTCAGCGCGCACGCTTGCGTCTACATCCCGCATTGCTCTGGGTGGTCTCAACGTCGCGAGCTTTGAAGATGGCGGGAAGCGTTATGATGTGCGCTTGAGATTGGACGACCTTCAGCGCGAAACCATTAGCGATCTATCGCGTGTTCAAGTGCGCGGAGTCGACGGTCGTCTTGTAGATGTTGCATCAGTTGCAAAGATACAGTTTGCGTCCGGACCTGCGCAGATCGACAGAAAAGATCGCTCTCGGAAAGTGTCCGTATTGGCGATCACGGCAACAGGATCATCCTTGGGTGAAGCTTCTGGAGCACTGCTCCAGATGATTGACGATGTGCCTCCACCGCCGGGCATAACATTCGAAATGGGGGGCATGGCTAAGAACATGGCTGAGACTGCAGATGCAATCGGATTTGCGCTGTTATTTGCCTGTATTGTTCTCTACATGGTTCTGGCAAGCCAATTCAATTCTTTCGTACAGCCTTTAATCATTATGCTGACAGCACCGCTTAGTTTTTCCGGCGCGTTCGCAGGTCTTTACTACTTTGGATTGGAATCGTCTCTGTTTGCCCAGATCGGCCTAATTGGGCTGATGGGTATCGTGATGAAAAATGGCATTCTTCTTGTCGACCGCGCCAATCAGCTCATGGAAGAGGGCGTGCCTAGCGGCGATGCAATCAGACGAGCCTGTCCTGAACGCCTTCGCCCAGTATTAATGACAGCTCTTTCAGCGATCTTCGGGATGGTTCCTGTCGCCTTGGCGACATCGGATGGTGCCGAATGGAGAAACGCCTTGGGAGCATTGCTGATTGGCGGCTTGTCGACTTCAACGATATTGACGTTACTCGTTGTTCCGGCAGCGTACGTGATACCAAGAGATATCGCTAATGTTGCAAAGTGGATTTGGCGACTGTTTTCCCGGACCGTGCTTGGCAAGCGGGGAGCGGGTGTTTCTCCAACTCAGGCGCAGCGCATCGATCAGTGACATGGAGCGATCTGGATTGTGTGTCAGACAAATGTAAACTCGTCTCTGCTAGTCGACGAAAATGCCGGTTTAGGCAGCGAGAGGTGCTGTCAGTCTAATGCAATC
Source organism: Henriciella sp. (assembly GCA_012960415.1). Lineage (GTDB taxonomy): Bacteria > Pseudomonadota > Alphaproteobacteria > Caulobacterales > Hyphomonadaceae > Henriciella. The sequence goes on from DUBH01000022.1 coordinate 94,320, forward strand.
CCGTCTCCAGCAACTCTAGCCGCACTCTGCCCTATCCAGCCAGAAGCTGACGCCATTCAAGGAGAGCGGCATCTCGTTTCGTTTTGAAGGTCTGGCGGTGGTTGATGTGGCGATCAAGGTTGAAATGATTGTGAAACGAAGCGTAGGTTGAGGCGAATTTCTGCAGGTTGGACATTCGCCTGAACCTCAGCATCGCTCGCTCTCGTCGGCGGAATGGTAAGTGCGAATTTTCCGCTCGATTATTGAGGTGACGACCGACCTCCTGGCGATCGATGTTCCCGATGTCTTTCATTGCCGCACCATAAGATCTCAGCCTATCGGTCACGACGGTCCTTGGCGCGCCGAATCGCTTCATTGCTTTCTTCAGGAACAGCAAAGCCGCTGATTTATCGCGTGTTTTCGTAACGTAGCTCTCGAGGACTTCGCCCTCATGGTCGACAGCTCGCCAGAGATAGTGGGTCTCGCCATTGATCTTCACGAAGACCTCATCGAGATGCCATTGCCACTGGGTGATCTGTCTCATGTAGCTGGCTCGACGCACCCGGATCTTGCCCGCGAACATGGGCCCGAAACGATCAACCCAGAGCCGTACGCTTTCGTAGCAAACATCGACTCCGCGCTCATGCAGAAGATCTTCGACATTCCGAAGCGAGAGCGGGAAACGCACATACATCATCACCGCAAGCTGGATGATCTCGGGCGATGTTTTGAAATATCGGAACGGATCTCGGGACATCCCGAAACGCTAACCGACCTGCCCTACCCGCTCAATCGCTCGGTTGCGCTGACAATGCCTCGGAATGGATTGCGGGGCATCCGGCGATGCTAGCCAAGACGGCCGACGGGCTCAATCGGCCAGTTCCCCTGACAATACCCTCTCATGGCAGACGTCAATTCCACGCTCGTGAAGGAGGTCTTCGACGTTGCGAAGGGACAGCGGAAAACGAACGTACATCATGACCGCGAGCTGGATAATTTCGCGAGATGTCTTGAAGTAAAGAAACGGGTTTTGGGACATGCAGGCAACGCTAGTCGGGTCGGCTTGCCTGTTCAATTGGCCTGTTCTCCTGACAACACCAGCCGAGGGGCTCAGGTCACTGACAATGCCGGGCCAAGCCGAAATAACACCGGCTTGGCCCCACTTGGTATGCCTGAATGTAATCTACACTACCACGACTTTGAAATCGTCACCCCGTAAAGGGCTGGCTCAGTCAAGAATGCATTGCTGTAGAGTCCGGGACTGTCATCTTGCAGATAGGCCCCTGTAATGACCTCCTCATCAAACAGGTTCTTCGCAAATGCCTCAATTTGCAGACCAGATTCTGTATTCGCTAACACAAGAGAAAGGTTGAAGTTTTCCCAGCTATCGATCTGATCGCGTCCAACGTTCCAGATGCGTGAAAAGCTGTCTGCCTGATAGTAGTAATCTCCTCGCACCGTCAATTTCCAGTCGCTGTTTCCTAGTGCGGACCAAGTATATTCTGCGGCCAAGTTTAATGTGGTATCAGGTGCGCCAGGAAGATTGTTACCACGCAAATCTTTGTTGACGCCGTCAAAGGGCGTGAGAGCACCGACCGCACGGGTCGCCCCATCCCCGTCCATGTAGGATACATTACCTAGACCAAACGCGGCTTCCTGGCCTGCAAAGTTCCCAAGACAAAGACCTGCAGTACTGCCGGGTGCGAGTTGACCGGCCGCGATCGCGCCTAGCACGGTCGCATAACCTTGGGCTGATACAACACAGTTTGAGTAGTTGGCTGCGTTTTTGATAACAACGAAGTCTGGGTTGCTCGCTGTGCGGTCCAGAACGTCAATCGCGAATACATCTACAAGCTCTGTCTCCAGCAAGCCTAAGTTGGCGGTCAGAAGCCAGTTGTCTGCAGGGCTCCAGAGATATTCAACCTCCAAGCCATACAGTTCAGCATCCACGTTAAAGTTGACGGACGCCCGGTTGATTACCTGAGTAATCTGATAGTCGGTATAGTCATAGTAAAAGCCGGTTAGATTGAGTTGCTGCGTGCCTTCGGCGAACAGATTCTTGGTTCCCACCTCGTAAGCATTGATAAATTCAGGTTCGAAGGTGTTCGGAAACGCATTGGCGTTTTCCGCGGGCTGTGGCGGATTAATCCCACCGCCCTTATACCCCCTGGAATAAAACCCATAAAGCAGAGTATCATCTGTAAATGAGAAATTTGGCGACCAATCAACGCCGGCGCGACCAGTCACTTCCTCAAATTCTACTTCGAAGATTCCATCGACGGTTCCATCGAGTTCCGCTTCTGTTGCCGGGCTCGGAACGGGTGCCGTCGGATCCGGCCGCACCGCATCTGGTGTAAACAGATAAGTCGGAATGTTCTTTTGTGATTTCTCGTCTTTGGTATAACGCAATCCCAGTGTGAACGTTAGATCATCGGTGAGGTCGTAATACGTTTCGCCAAACAGAGCCGTAGACTGCAACTCATACGGAGAGACTGTTCTGAAATAATTCCGGCCTAGCCCGTTAAGCGAGTTCAGAATGTTCGTATCACCATCCACGTTCGACGTATCCAAACTTGCTGGAAAGGGTACGCCAGGGATCGCAGGAGGACCACCTTGGGCCAAGGATGCGTTGTGCAGTTGCAAAAGTCCGGTCAGCGCGTTGCTTACGAAGTAGTAACCGTCGATTACATCGCTGTTTCCTGCTTCGTAATCCATATAAATTGCCCCAACATTAAAGTTGAAGGGGCCGTCGAAATCAGATTGCAAGCGCAGTTCTTGCGTAAACGCTTCGCTTGTCGCGCCGGACGGGTCAGCCACAGTATATAGATTGCTTGGACCAATTTGTGGATCATTGACTACGCCGCCAGGGAAAAGTGCATTGTAAAGATCGATAGAGGGGTTGATGCCTGGTGGGATGCTGGAAAAGTCATTGAATGTAATTGTGGGCTCGACTTTGGAAACATCTTCGACGGAAATCACAGATGTTTCGTTCCGACTCGTTAGCGATGTAAACTCAAGTGTGTCGGTGACGTCCCAGCTGAGATTGAGTGTCCAGAGATCCTGTTCGGCCTGGTAGAATGGATCGAACCCAGCCGCGATGGTCCTAAGGTCCTGGATAGCAGGTGCGGTGAACGCATCACCATTTAGCAGTCCAGCCCTTACAGCCAAGCCACCTGCAAGTGTTGCTACCGAATTCACTGTATCGCGAGACTCCGAGAAAGGAGCGCTGAGGCAGCCCTGGGAGGTATATATCTGATCCTCAAATGCGATTGGTATGCCCGCAAAATTAGTGTCTAGCGGGTCTTTCTTGCACAGTTGCTTACCGGACCGCAGGCGAGCATCTTCCTCTTCAAAATGCTCGTAAAGGAGCCAACCCCTAAATGATTCGGTCGGTTCGAATCCTAGTGTCGCGCGCACTGACCAAAGATCCCGGTCATCCACATCATTCCCCGTGACCAAATTTTCAACATATCCATCACGCTGTGTGAGCGATCCGGCAACACGTAGCGCAACCCGGTCGCCAAATGGGATGTTTGCCATGCCTTTGGCTTTGATGGTGTTGTAATTGCCGTAGGTAAGGGCGGCGTCCGCCTGGTATTCGCCAAAGACTGGTTTTGCAGTTATGAGGTTGAAAACCCCACCGGTTGCGTTGCGGCCATACAATGTACCCTGCGGCCCACGCAGAACTTCCACACGTTCTGTGTCAAAGAACTCTGACTCAAAGAGCCGATTGGACTGAAGCGGCACGTCGTTCTGGTGAATACCGACACCAGCGTCGCCAGACGTGGCTACCACATCTACGCCAATGCCTCGAATTTTTAAGTTGAAACCGGTGAATTGACCCTTGGTGAAGGATACGTTGGGGACCGCTTTAGTTAAATCGGGGCCTCCAGTGAGCTGAAGTCTCTCGATCGCCTCGTCATCGAACGCTGAAACTGCAATTGGAACGTCCTGAACGGATTCCTGAGCCTTCTGTGTGGTCACAACCACCGATTGCAGCGTTCTGACGCTGTCGCTGTCTTGGGCTTGGGCAGAAAGTCCAGCCCCCAAGCTTGAAATTGAGACGCTACCAAGCAGGCAAACTGTCAACACTTTTCTGGATAAATTCAAAATGTCCTCCCTCGTTTCGTCCGTCTTATGCGGACTTTATCAGACAAGAACACTTTCCTATTTTATGCAAGCATAACGTTATTATTAGGTAGGGAATGGGCTAATAGCCCCGTCTTCTCTAAGCCAAAGCGCACACTTTTTGTATTGACACCGATTGTAAGCCGCCATACTGTATCTAGATCAATGATTGAGTGCGTTGCTTGATCCTTGATTTGTAAAGAGCGATAGTTAGCCTTGTCCGCTAGACGTTAATTGAAACGGCAAATGGACAGACAGGCCTCTTCTGCACTTTGCGTTTCCCAATACACCTGCTGGCTAAAGTCATTTAGCCAGCCCTTTTTGGTGCGCATGCGATTTAGCGATTGAACCGGAACAACCACTCAGCCATTCTCTGAAAACAAGAAAATGAAGTGGTTGGAATGAATATAAAAAAATCATCGACGATAATGGATATACGTTTTGCTGCTAATGAGCGTGTGGAACTGACCTTTCTTATCGGTCGCGTTTCGCGCGAGCTTCGACGCCGGTTCGACATCGACATGGCTTCTCTCAAGCTTACGCGCGCCCAGTGGAGGGCGATGCTTTATGTATTTAGGCTAAAACAGCCCACTCAAACCGAACTGGCTGAGGTTCTAGAATTAGGACGAGCCTCAGTCGGAAGCTTAATCGATCAACTAGAGCGGCGCGGCTATGTCGCGAGAATTGTTGATGAAAAGGATCGACGCGTCTGGCGAGTCGTACCGACAAGTTTAGCATCCGTCAAATGGGCGGAAATCGATGAGGCGGGCTCCCATGTGGCCACAGAAGTGTTTGCAGGATTTACCGAGGAAGATTTGCTGAATGTCAAAAGCTATATGGAAAAAGTCATTTTGAATCTCAATCGCGCAAACGAAATGAGCGCTCACGCTTCAAATAAGGGCATTGCGAACGACACCGACTGACGGATTGATCGGACGGCATGGCGACTGAACAAGGCTCACCCCTAAATTATCTTGGCATCAGAAACCCAAATTCACAGATAGTCACGGCGGATACCGCCATGACTATCGCGAATATTTCCAATATCAGTAACCTGAGCCCCTCGGCTCCCTCAGTTACTTGAAGAGCAGAGCATTAATGTCTAAGATACTGAGATTAGAACCGCAGACGGGCGGTTGCACCGAAGGTAAGGGGCGGTGCCAGGAAAGCACCAACAGCGGTACCCGGTGACGTTTGGGTAGCCGCGGTACCCTGGAGGGGCGTATCAAAGGCTAGCTCATAATAGTCTTCATCGAACAGGTTCTGCGCCCAAATCTCCAGCTCAAACGGTGAGTTGTCGCTATAAAACCCCATTCTCGCGTTGACCACGACCAAGTCGTCAACTTCCTTGAGCGGATCGAGGTTCGAGCCTGTATTATACCGTGAAGTGTACCGGCTCGAGACATTGAATCTCGTATCCCAGTCGCGGACAAAAGAGGTCTCATATGTAACTGCCAACGTACCTGACCAGCGGGGCGCAAATGAAATCGTGCTTCCTGGCAAACGCGGCGGCGCAAAAAAGTCCACTGCTTCAAAATCGTCGTACTGCGTTTCAGCATAAACGAGCCCCCCCTGAAGTGTCAGCCCTTCAAGCTTTTCAGGCAGATATCGGAAATCGAACTCTGCACCCTTTGAAATCACGGCGGGAACGGATGTCACGATAAAGCTCGTTCCGGTGAAGGTGTTTAACTGAAAATCATTATATTCCTGATAGAAAATGGCACCGTTGAAGAACAAACTATTTGCAGCGTTATTGCTCTTGAAGCCGACCTCGTAGGCATCCACGGTTTCAGGATCAAAGCCGGTGTCAAGGTTAGGCTGGAAGGGCGCGGGATCTGCGGGTCCGAACTGACTGCGATCCAAATTGAAGCCCCCGGCCTTGTAACCACGGGAGTAAGATGCGTAGGACATCAGATTTTCACTGAAGCGGTATGAGCCCTTTACTGTACCGGAAAGATCCTCGTCTGAACGATCTTGAGTGGAACTAACACCGACGAAGTTGTCGTTTACCCAAGGCAGACAAAGAGTTGGGGTTAAACCATTTGCCGCTCCAAAAACAGCCAGGGCGGTGGAGCAACTGCCTTCATTTCCATCGAAATCAGAGTTCAACGTCTTCTCATCGATCGTATAACGAAGACCAACGGTAAGATCGAACTGGTCAGTGAAGCTAAACGTATTGTTGGTAAAAATGGCATACGTATCAGCTTCCTGCTTAAAAATATCCTCTGTCGCTTTGGTCTCACCTGTGTAGATGGAGCCGGGTAGCGCAGCGAGGTTAAACGCCCCACCGCTCGCACCGAGCAGCAATTGCTGAAAGTAGAAGAAATAATCATTGCCGAAATTGATGAAATCGGTGCGGTCAAGCGTTTCGTTAGCGTAGTAGGCCCCAACTAGCCAGTCCAGTTTGTCCGTCGCGCCTGCGAGACGGATTTCCTGGCTGAACGTAGCAAAAGCATCAGTGGTTTCGTCAGAATCGCGGAACCAGATGTCAGCGGCGCTGAAGTCCATGTCTTGTCCGGAACCATTGTCCCAGTCGCGATATGATGTGATCGAGGTTAGTTCACCGACATCGCTTTGCCACGAAATGTCGGCCGACACGCCCCAATCTTCGGTCGTCTGCGTGGCGTCACGATTTGCAAAGGCAACTCGATCATACGGATCGACAGGGAAGGCGGATGCACCGTCGCCGCCTGCCAGCAGGGTGATTAGCGGACCACGCGCTGGGTCCACCGCTATATAGTCCCCCATGCAACAGTCCTCTTCCCGGTCGGTATAGTCGGCCGAAAGAAGGATTTCGAGGTCACTGGAAGGTTCGAAAAGAAGCTGCCCCCTGAAGGAGTAGAAGTCATATTGACTTGTTTCATCTGCGGTGCGCGGACCATTGCCCGTTTTCACATCAAGAAGCCCGTCGCGCTCCTCGTAGACCCCGTAAAGACGACCGCTCACTGCATCAGACAAAGGACCCGTAACTTCTCCGGACGTGCGGAGAAAGCCTTCATTGCCGATTCCAACTTCCCAGATGGATCCAAACTCATTGGAGGGCTTCTTTGTAACAACGTTGATAACGCCCGCAGAGGTCGATTTACCAAACAAGGTTCCTTGCGGTCCTTTAAGGACTTCGATGCGCTCGATTTCTCCAAGATCCCCAAAGGAAACACCATTCCTGGCACGTGGAACACCGTCGACAACAACGCCCACAGAGCTCTCTAGACCTGGATTGTCACCAACCGTACCAATGCCACGGATCCGAGCGGTGGTATTGGCCTGCTTCGACGAAGACGTCACGAGAAGACCAGGAGTCACTACCGTCAAATCCTTAATGTCCTGAACACCGGCATCATTCAGTAGTTCGCCGGACAAAGCCGTCACGACGATCGGCACATCTTGTAGGCTTTGCTCGCGCTTTTGCGCTGTGACAGTTACAGCACCAAGGCGACGAATGGTCGGTTCGCTGTTTGCTGAGACCGCAACGTTCTGCTCGTTCACTTCCGCTTGGGCATGCGCACCTGCGGCCAGCAGCAATACTGCCCCGGATACAGACGCGGTGACCTTCGACAGTCGATTAAGATATGGCAATTATCTCTCTCCCTTTTGTTTGCGCCATACTATATGCCTTCGTACTTCTTTAGAAAAGAACTTTTGTATTTTCGTTGGGCCCAATGGTCGCAGGTCAAAAAAAAAATTGGGCGCGCGACCAGTAGTTGTGCCGGTGACCCCGACTCCGATTGGTGCCGCATTTGATTTAGAAGTCTGTCGATATGGAGCGAGACAGTGCGCAAGAGCAGAATCGCGGAATAACAAATGACGGCGAACTTAGCCGAACACGAGTGTGGCATGGCAGCTTGTGCGCGCCCCTTAGACGCCGCATTCGACATTTGACAACTCAGAACTGAACACAGTCATAGCTCGGCGATAAGTTCCGATAAAAGATGTTCGAGTGGAACCGGCATAACACCTGCCCGCAATAGTCTTTGTAAAATCAATGAATTTAATTGGCTCTCATCGAATTCAGTCGGGCAGAAAAATGCTTCAAACCCTAAACTCAGAGTACGAAGACAAAGATGAGACACTCCCAAGCTTGAGACGTTGCCCTTTATCAGAATTTGCCTACGGCTCGTCTCCCAAACAGTCTGCTTATCATTCAGAATGCTATCAAGGGTCGGCGCGATGGCGAATTCGCCAGCCTCGTCATGGACTTCAAGATAAGGAATTCCATATGCCGAAAGAGCCGACATAATCAGTCCGTCTTCATATACAGCGTCAACAAATATTACTTGAATGTCCCTACGCCGCATTACGCCTGGCACGGCAGCTTTCTCAAACTCGGTCAGTTTAGACATTCGAGAGCCTCTACAATATTGTATGCCTCCATACATTATGTATGCGGTTGTCGGCAACGCCAAAAGGGGCTCTCGGAAAGCGTCCTCTAGAGGGCCACTTTAATGCGGTGGTCTTGAGTGGTTTGAACCCATAAGCACCAGCGCAGATTTCGGACATCTCATCGGTCGATAGAGGCGTCTATTTTCTCAAGGGGATTGGCGCCGGACGCTAAAAGAAAAATAAGGGCGCGGATGGCGCATCCTTACTCACGATGGCGCCCTAAGCATGCGATAAGCACCCCTGCCGCTCGACAGCAAAGCACCTGTGCTGTTAAAAACACTGGCCTCCGCCACGGACAAAGTGGTGCCAAGTCGAATCACTTTCCCGACAATTGTAAGCGCGCCGGGCGTTGCAATTTTATGATAATCAACACGCAGGTCTGCCGTTGCCACAGGCATGTTTCCAGTCGCAAGCAACGCATAAAATCCCGTCAGGTCGATCAGCGCGGCGAGCACGCCGCCATGTGCGGACTGCACCTTCGGGTTCGACACAAGTTCGTCTCGCCAGGGCATTAACAGTTTAATTTCATCTGCGCCCGTTTCGGTCACACTGAGTCCGAGCCAGCGGTGAAACGGTGCTGCTTCTAATGCCTCCTGAACAAAGGCGCGATCAGGCAAGGTCGCGTTCATGCGTCAATCCCTTCTGAATGCTTCCGTAGAAAATCACTGACAGCCGCGGTGAACACATCATTCTTGTCGCCAGCTACCATGTGCCGCGCATCAGCGACGTCCGTAAAGTGGGCGTCGGGTGCCAAGGCTTTAAAAGCTTCGACCGAGGCATCAGAGACGAGTTCACTCATGCGGCCTCGCACCAAATGAATTGGGGCTTTTATGTTTCGAACCGATTGCTCGAGGTCGCCGACCCGCTCAACCGCAGATCGCCTCACAACGTCTTGAATGAAAGCTGGATCCCAGTGCCAACGCCAGCGGCCGTCCTGGCCTAGCCGAAGGTTTTTCCGCAAGCCTTCAAGGTCTTTAGGCCGGCGTCGATGTGGCAAGTATTTAGCGATGACATCTGCAGCCTCATTGAGCGATGAAAAACCATCTTTGCTGTGCTCGCCCATAAAGCCGACAATCTTTGTGACACCGCTTTCTTCCAAATTAGGGGTGATATCGACTAGAGTCACCGAGGAAAAAACTCCGGGTTTCAAGGTTCCAGCCGCAATGACCGCGCCGAGCCCACCGAGCGACGCACCGACAATGTGCGGCGCACAGCGCTCACATTCGAATTCTGCGGCCACTGCAATCAGGTCGCTACCGAAAGCCTTAAGGAATAGTCGCCATCCAAAGCCCAATCGCTATCGCCATGTCCGCGGAGGTCTAGAGCGACAGAATGATAGCCTTGCTCACCGAGCGACTTGGCTGCATCTTTCCAAGCATGTCGAGTCTGGCCACCCCCGTGAGCGAAGATTACGACCGGCGCTACTTCTTGACCATACACCGAGCAAGCTAATGTCAGACCGTTTCCTGAGATTCTTCGATCAGAAGCATCATAGTTTTTCATGCCGTACTCTTACTTATATATTATAAGATAGCCGATTATATGCATTCTTACGATCAAGTAAACCGTGATGGACCTTTGAAGTATCACTCGCAGGCTAAATCAACCTTTAGCGAAGAGTGGCAAGCGCAAGCACATCATCACCGCAAGCTAGATGATTTCTGGTGATATCTCGCAGTAGCGAAAAGACGAGTTGGTCATTCAACCTAGAAATCAAACACCGGTAAAGCGCCGGTTCCTCTAACAATGCCCTGCAACATGCTCGTTCAGGTTACCGATTATTCGTTGTTCTGTGAATCAGCAATGCCTCATTCGTCCACTTTTCATCATCAACAGATAAACCTCAAAGCATTGGCTTTTCAGTTGATCCGGTCAAAATGCAAGAGAAAATGGGGCACAGGTCGATAGCCCAAAGGAATAGGATCGGCTCTTCAAACTATTAAGTTTCATTGTTCGCCTGGGACGCATGACTGAAAACCCATAAACGTAGTACGTTTATTTCCCCCAAACGGAAAGAATACTCCTGAGTGCCGTTAGAAAAGCTAATGGCTGGTCGAGCATCAAATGGTGGCGAGCTTCGGGTACGGCAATTATCGGAATATCGTCCCCACCTAACTCGC
>DUBH01000022.1:104936-106449 GCA_012960415.1 Henriciella sp.
GTATTCGCCCGAGTCCTGGGTAAATAGTTGGCTTTTAGCACCGTGTACAATGGCTTTGCGGCCCGGCGCTTTCACCAGTCTCTCGCCCATTTTCAGCCACTCATCTGGCTTATTGCTCTGCCGGAATACCTCGGGTGAAAACTTCCATGTCCAGTCTTCCCCGTCGCGCCGCAGGGAATGATACGCCATGTAGTCCGCGAGGAAGGGCTCGCCAACCGGCTGGGGCGGGGAAAGGATGTATCTTTTGCGCGCGGCTTCATAACTGGGATAGCGTTTGTTGGGCTTGTCTGGATTACCCGATCCAGGGCTTGCGCGTCGACGATTCCAGTATTGCTCCATCAGCTCAGGCCGCATGATCATCAGATCGCAAATTACAGCGCCGGAGAATGCATCGGGCGACTGGGTGACGGCCGTCAGTGCCGCGCCGGAACCAAAACTGTGCGCGATCAGGGTGGGTTTGTGCCCATCCACGAACATATCGAGCGCCTCCGCGATTTCACTGAACTCACGTCCTCTGGCCGTCGGATCGACCTCCCCGCGCATCTCGCTGTCGCCCATTCCTGCAAGATCGAACGCCACCACATCGTGGTCCTCCGCAAGAAACGGAGCTATGAAGGCAAAGCAGCGGGCGTGTGCGAGGAAACCATGCGTCATAAGCAGTTTCGGTTTGCGCCTGTCGCCCCAACGGAAGTAATGCGCTCTGGCACCGTTGATCTCAACATAGCCCTCTTCGCGTGGCACCTTCAGGGCCGACACAAACCATTTCGGCAGATGAGATCCGTCGCCTGCCCAGACGGGATCGATGTCCCCGGAAAGATCTTCGATGTTGGTCAGTACGTTCATTCAGTTGTCGTCTCCTTGGTTGAGATATTTTCAACAGCGAGACCGTGATAGCCTTTCTCTGCGACATCGTCGCAAAGCGCGGCGTAAATCGACAGGCTCGGAAAGTTAATAAGTTGACGCTTGTTGTCTGGAATGTTCGCACTCATGTACCAAGAGTCCGCTTCGGGAAACAATGTCATCTCGCCGGCCTGAGCAACTATTTCTGTCCATCCTGCTTCAGCGGCCGGATCGGCTTCGAAAAGGTCCTGTTCGTTGTTCCGCATCCAGACCAGGAAGTCGCAGATCCAATCGCCCTGGACCTCTGCGCTTGAAGGGCCATTTGAAAAACCCGACGGGCTAAGGGGGCCATAAGAAAACAGCATGTTGGGAAATCCCGACACGGCCATGCCCAAATACGCGCGCAACCCGTCTTTCCATGCTTGCGAAAGGGATAATCCGTTCGCTCCGGTGATATTCATGTCGCTCAGCCCTCCACGCCCGGCATCGAAGCCGGTAGCGAAGACTATGAGGTCGCATTCCATCTCGCCGTCCACAGTCTCGATCGCATGCGGCTTGACCCGGAGGATCGGCGTTGATCTCAGATCGATCAACGCAACGTTATCCTGCGCGAAAATTTCATAGTATCCCTGCTCAAGCGAAGGTCTCTTCGTGCCGAACGGATGGGGCGGAT
>DUBH01000022.1:106566-113902 GCA_012960415.1 Henriciella sp.
GAACCTTGTCGCGCCAGAAATTGTAGGCGTGGCGGTTTGCTTCACGGTTGGAAAGCAGGTCGGCAAAATTGTGATACCAGAACCTCAGGCCGCCACGCTGCCATAAATATTCGAAGTGCGCATCGCGCTCTTTTTTGTCTACTTCAAGGGCTGAAACCTCTAGCGATTGGCATTCAAACCCACCGCTCGTCTGCCGGCGTTTTTCGAAGATCGCGGAATAGCCCTGTTTTTCCCTTTCCTGATTTATCTTGGACAGCTTTTCTTGCCTCATCGGCAGAGCCAGAATTGGGGTTCTTTGATACAGAGTCAGTTTCTTCGCTGACTTGGCCGCTTCTTGCGCGACCTGTACGCCACTTGCACCGGTGCCGATCAAGGCAACCCTACGGTCGGCGAGGTCGATTCCCTCTTGCGGCCAGCGTGCTGTGTGAAACCACTGGCCTTTGAAATCTTCGAGGCCCGGGAAATCAGGAAGATACGGCTTTGAGGCGAAACCAAGGGCTGGCAGCAGAAACTGTGTCGAAATGATTACATCATCGTCGAGATGCAAACGCCACCGCTTCGCTTCCTTCTCAAAATGCGCGCTTTTGACTCTCGTCCCCATGCGCATCATTGGCCAAAGGTCTAGCGTATCGCAAACATGCCGGAAGTACGCTCTGAGCTCTTCCCAGCCTGGAAATCGCTCGCTCCAGGTCCATGACTTCCACACTTCATCTATCGAAAATTCGTAGAGCGGGACCTGCGAATCAACACGTGCACCGGGATAACAATTCCAGTACCAGATGCCCCCTGGCTGCGACGCAGCATCCACAAGAAGCACGTTGAATCCAGCGTCACGCAACTTGTGGAGCAGATAGATTCCACTGAAACCCGCGCCGACAATTATAGCGTCGTAATGGCGAGAAGCCTGATTAATCACGTTGCAACCGTCAGACGTTCCGCGATTGCTTTCGCGGTTGCATAATCGGCCTTGCCGTTGGATGCACGCAGGGGTGTTTTCGTCGGATGAACGGCCTTCGGCGTTTTGTATCCTGCCAGCTGCCCGCGTACATGGTCCTTGATGGCTTGCTCTTCGAACGGAACATCGTGGTTGAGGTGGACGACGGCGGTGACGGCTTGACCCCATTTATCATTCGGAACACCTACTACCAGCGCATCACCAATGGCAGGATGGGTCTTGAGCACTTCCTCGACTTCTTCTGGGTATACCTTCTCGCCAGCAGTGTTGATGCATACGCTACCGCGGCCTAGCAGGATCAGGCTTCCGTCGGCCTCTACCTGGCACCAATCGCCCGGTATTGAATAGCGCACGCCATCAATTGTGCGAAATGTCTTGGCTGATTTTTCGGGATCTTTGTAATATCCCTTGGGGATGGCTCCCTTGCGCGCGATAAAACCGGGTACGCCGCTTCCCGGTTCAACTTTCTGATCGTTCTCATCAAAGACATCGCAAAACTCGCCAATCCCGAATTTCGCAGTGTTCGTGCCGCCCTGTGCGGTCGTGATGGACAGCCCGTAGCCGAGGCCTTCAGAAGCCCCAAAACTGTCCATCAGGACGACCTGGGTTATGTGCCTGCAAAGACCGGCTTTAACCTCCTTGCTCCACATCACGCCGGACGAGATGATGGACACGAGACTCTTGGTATCCCAGCGCCCGGGATGTTCATCGAGGGTGCGAAGCATCGGCTTGGCAAACGCGTCCCCCACAATTGCTATACTCTCGACCTTGTGCTTATCGACGGTCTGCCACAGTTCTTCGGCATCAAAGGACGGGTCCGAGAGAGTAACAATTGCACCGCCGGACATCAGCGCACCGATCGCGGTAATAAAACCAGTCCCATGCATCAGCGGGCAGGAGGAAAGAGTACGCCTGCCAGGTCCCTCATTTTTGATCAGGGCAACATTTTCTTCCAGTGTCTGCGGTACGGTGCCAAGTAGCTTCTGCGCGTCAAGCTGGGCTTTACGCATGTCGTCGTGCCGCCACATCACGCCTTTCGGCATTCCAGTTGTGCCGCCGGTATAGATGAAGAGCAGATCGTCAGGTGAGCGTTCGATACCGAGCGCCGATCCGTCTCCCTCACCCGCCAATGTTTCATAAGAACGTGCAAAAGGCGCTATTTCGGAAGGATCGCCAATTTCGACGAAGGTATGAACCTTCTTCAGCCTGTCCTTGAGCTCAAGAATACAGTCGCGAAATTCAGAGCTGTAGACGATCACCTCGCTATCGGAATCGTCGAAGATGTAAAATACTTCTTCGGGCCGATAGCGATAATTGATGTTCACATGCGTCAATCGACCCTTGAAGCATGCCGCCATCAACTCGCCATATTCAGGTCGGTTGCGCATGTAGAAGGCCACCTTGGCACCATTTTTTGCGCGTTGACGCAGTGCGCGTGCGATATTGTTCGAGCGCGATGACATTTCGGGCCAGGTAATAATCCGGTCGCCGTGTATTAGCGCCGGAGCGTTGCGAGGCATGGCTGGCTCGATCGCGTCGAGGATGTCACCGAGATTCCAGTCTATCATGTCGATCTTCCTTTCGGACAAGGCAGCAAGTCCCGAGGGAACCACCGTTAATGAGTATCTTATGCGGCCTTGATCCAACCTTGCAGTACTGCCGCCTCGGCCCGCGCCGATTCGGGACCCCCCAGAACCTGCCGGTCGAATCCTATGCGTTTGAACCAGTAATGCAGACCAACCAGGTCGGTGAATCCCATACCACCATGCACCTCGGTAGACGTGCGGGCGACAAAGCGATGGACGTCTCCGGTATGTGATTTTGCCTGGCAGGCGGCGAGCGATACATCCTCCGGCATCGCCTCATAAGCATACGCGGCGTACCAGATAAGCGAGCGGCATGGTTCATGATGTGCGGCCATCTCTGCGCACATGTGCTTCACGGCCTGAAAGCTACCGATAAGACGACCGAATTGCTCCCGCTGTCCAGAATAATCGACCGCCTTTTCGATCATGGCCTGGCCTGCGCCCAGGCTGTCGGCGGCCAGGAGGATGCGTCCCGCATCGCGCAGGCGCCCGGCAGTGAAACCGCTATCGTCGGCCAGTGGCTCGGCGGTGACCTGTGCGAAGCGCAGTTCCCCGACACTGCGGGTCCGGTCGATCGTCGTCAGGGGGATTTTCTCGAGACCCGATGCGTTGGCCGGAACAAGGTGCAACCGCCCCGTGGTATCAGTCACCAGGAAGGCATCAGCCCCCGCAAAATCCAGCGCAAACAGCGCCGTGCCGTCGAGTTTGCCACCCCTGCAGGTTACGCCAGCACCATCGCGCGCCTCGACTGTTTCGGAAATTGCCACACTTATATGCGCCTCGCCACTCGCGATCTTCGGCAGCCATCTGACCTTTTGATCCTCGCTGCCTGCCTCGCTGAGTGCGAGGGGTGCCAAAACATGACTGGCAAGGAAAGAAACTGGTGCGACCGCATAGGCGAGCTGCTCTGCAACTAATGCAGCGTCGAGAAGGGTCATGCCTAGGCCGCCATGCTCTTCCGGGATCATCATCCCGGGAATACCCAGGCCTTGCAGAGCGTCCAGCACCTTGTCGCTAACTGGATTGTCCCGCTCGGAGCATTCGCGGACATGCTCCAGCGGACAGGTATCGGCTAGACACCGCGCAACTGCATCGCGCAGCATCTGCTGCTCTTGAGAAAGTCCAAAATCCATCAGGCTGACCCCTGTTTCTGACGTAACATGTCTGCCGTTCCCTTCGCCGCACCCGAGATCTTCGGCAGCTTCGGTTCGCGCGGCATGTCGAGGCCACGCTCAGCGATGATATTCTTCTGGATCTGCGCGGTGCCGCCACCGATGATGAGCCCCAGCTGAAACATGTAATTCCATTGCCATGTCCCCCTCATCCGCTCGCGCGCGCTACCGCTATAAAGGATGCCCATCTCGCCCATTGCGTCGATGGCGAGCGCCGAAATCTGGTGTGCCAGCTCGCAGCTTTGCAGCTTCACGATAAGCTTCGCCATGCCGCCTGGCTCGCCTTTGAGGCTGTTCGAAAGTATACGCATTCCGTTGCATTTCATCGCAGCCACTTCGGCCTGAAGCGCGCCCAGCCGATCGCGCAGCACGGAATTGTCGATCGCAATCGCGTGCACGTGCGCTCTTGTGCGCGCAGGATCCCCGGCCAGTGCGCCCCGATCGCGCGGCCCATGCCGATGCGTTCTTCCTTCATCAGCCTCACAAGAGCCTGGAAGCGATTTTCCAGGGCGTCAGGATCGCCCAGCATGCCCCGCTCGTGGCCCAGCGTTGCATTGGCAACGAACCAGCCCTGGCCCCGCTCGCCGACAATTTGTCCTACAGGCACCCGTACCTCAGAAAAGAAGGTCTCATTGAATTCCGCATGACCAGTCATCGTCTTTAATGGCCGCACCTCGATCCCCGGTGTATCCATCGAAAAAATCAGATAGGAAATGCCGCCATGCTTGGGCGCGTCGTGTTCGGTCCTGACCAGGCAGAAGATCATGTCCGCCTGCTTCGCAGTACTGGTCCAGATTTTCTGGCCGTTGATGACAAACTCACCGCTTTCGATTCGTGCGCTGGTCTTCAGACTGGCAAGGTCCGATCCCGCGCCGGGCTCCGAATAGCCCTGACACCAGACGACCTCGCCTTTCAGCGTCGGCTCTACCCACTGGCGCTTCTGTTCCTCGGTGCCGAGTTCCAACAGGGTGGGGACCAACATGGATATTCCCTGATTGGCGAGTCCGCCGGGAATGCCCGCGCGCGAGAATTCCTCGGCGATGATGCGCGATTTGAGGATGTCTGGCTCAGACCCGTAGCCGCCATAGTCTCTGGGGATCGTGCGCGCGGTATAGCCATGTTCGATCAACAGCTTCTGCCATTCGACCGCTTCGGCAGAGGGACGAGCGGCGCGGGCCTGCCCAGTCGGCGCGCGATGGCCGTGCATCTTCAAGAATAGCCGCATCTCCTGACGGAAAGCATCATATTCGGGTCCGTAGTCGAGATCCATGTCGTACCTATCTTTTCTCGCGCCGGTTCATATCAGGGCGGAAAACGGGCAGGCGAAACTCGGGGCTGATCGGTTCAAAGTCGAGCTCCACCGGCAGATCCAGCTCCAGCGTATCGCGGTCGCAATCAATCAGGCGCGTGGCCATGCGCACGCCTTCTTCCAGTTCTACGACTGCAGCAATGAACGGAAGATCTTCGGCAAAGGCCGGGTGCAGAGCCTGGTGCGTGACGGTCCAGGAAAAAAGCGTGCCCTTGCCGGTGCTGCGCTCCCACGAAAATTCTGGTGAGCCACACTTGGCGCACATATAACGCGGCAGGTGCCGGAAAGTGCTGCAACTGCCGCAGCGCTGGAAGTAGAGATAGCCATCCTGACACCGATTCCAGAACTCCTGTTCGATTGGGTCCTGCGGGCGCGGCAGCGGCTTGGGCGGCACCTTCTGCGCTGCGGCACGGGTGTTCGGCAGCCGTTCGTTATCGTCGTTCACGCATACCTCCTGAGGATAGCGATACTTCCGTCACCGAGGTCGCCCCAGCCAGTTACGAGGCCGGTCTGCGCACCCATTACCTGTCGCTCGCCGCAATCATGCCGCAGCTGTCGCACAGCTTCCACGACATGGTTGAGGCCCCAAACGTGTGCTTCGCTGAGCAAGCCGCCATGGGTGTTGATCGGAAAGCGTCCACCTAACTCAATCTGGCCATTGTCCACGAATTCGGTCTGACCGCCAGGCTCACAGTATCCGAGGGCCTCAAGTTGCAGCAACACAACATAAGTGAAACAGTCATAGATCTGGAGAAAGTCCATCTCGTCACGTGTAACGCCTCCCATCTCGAATGCACGTGGGGCGGCATATTTGAGGCCAATCTTGAAAGGATCCGGACGCGAGGGAATGTCGTCGGCGGGATACGGGTGCCCTTCGGCGGCGCCAGCAATGCTCACTGGAACATGCGGCATATCCTTGGCCTGCTCCATCCGCGAGACAACGACCGCGCAGGCGCCATCGGTTTCCAGACAGCAATCATAGAGCCGGAAAGGCTCGGATATCCAACGCGCCGAATGATATGTCTCCGCGTCAAGCTTTCGGCCGAAGCTGAAGGCTTTCGGATTCAACTGCGCGTGTTGGCGACAGGCAAGTGCGACGGCGGCCGTCGCATCCGGTCCGACCCCGTAGAGCTTGGAATGGCGCATGGCGAGCCAAGCATACATCTGCACTGGCAGGAACACTCCATAGGGCATGTAATAGCCCTTTATGGTGTTGGTCAGCGTGTTCATATTCATCGGTCGGGTCGGTGGCGCGCCCGGCTTCGGCCTCAGAGCAGAATATCCGTTCCATCCAAGGGTTATCAGAACATGGTCGCACAGGCCGTTGGAAATCGCCATCGCTGCGTTCTGCAAAGCCGTGATTGGGCTCGCCCCGCCCATATGTACTGTCGACGCAAAACGCAGGACATCGATACCAAGATTGGCGGCCATTTCCTCTGATGTCGTATAGATCGGGGGAGGCACCATACCGTCTATGTCAGACGGTTTCAGTCCGGCATCGGCAATCGCCCGGCGCGAGGCATCAAGCATCATGTCGACCGCTGTCCGTTCGGTCCCCTTGACGAATTCTGTCTCGGCGACACCGGTGATCGCGGATTTGTCGCTGAAATTGAAGGTGGAGGAGACACTCATGCGTGATGCTCGCTCTGACGGCTGGCTTGGAAATCTCGCTCAAGTGAGCGGGACAGATCCTGCACCCGAAGATAGCGAATCGGTGGCTTCAGATTCAAAAGCCGTCGCACCTCCTCTAATGGTGTATCGAGATGTTTTTCCCAATAGAAGGTTGTGAAATCGGCGGCAGTCCTGCCCCGCTTCCACGCTTCGAACGCAGTACGGGCCACCGGCAATCCCGAGACCTCAGCAAGAGTTTTTGCAATTCCGGTTGCCACGATGAAGGCGATTCCGTGATTGTAGAACTGAGCGTTGCCGAGCGATAGCACACACAATTCACCCAGCGCATCTCGTCCATACCCGGTCACAACGTGAAACAGATCGTGCGAATCTCGCAGCCGCTTCCGATATAGTGAGACTTCCGGATCGCTGAAATCGTCGGCTCCGACCACTTCACTTGCATCCACTAACCCCTCAGCGGTCAACCCCTCTCCATAAACGAAATCAAGATAAGCACGCCCCAGCGTTCCCGGTTCGCATCCGCTCAAGCGATCACGGTCACATAAGGTGCCGAGTAGGTCCGCATGGTCCAGAAGGATACGCTTCCCCTCAGGCGAGGCAGCGAAGCGCCGGAAACTGCGATAATAGGAATTGCCCGACAATGCCCTGACAATATGGAAGACCTGCGCTGTGTCTTCCTTGT
>DUBH01000022.1:113943-127125 GCA_012960415.1 Henriciella sp.
CCCGGATAAGTCGGCGCATGGCCGCAATTGCTTCACCCGGGCGAATTGGCGAGCGCAGTTCATGTCCCTTCAGCGGCTGGTCGGCGTTTCTCATCACATGTCTGCCTTTATCCCGTGTCATTCGTAAGATTTGGTGCGGGCGAGTGCGGTTTCCGCCCCTTCGACGAGTTCGCGCATCACTTCGGCTGCGGGCCGGATCGAATGAATGAGACCAATTCCCTGGCCTGCAAAACCCGGAATTACATCCTTGCGCTGGGCCTTGATACCGGACGCCATGACAGGCCCCGAGATCATCGACTGATAGGGCATGGGCAATGGTTCCTTGCCTGCTTCTATCCAGGCATCAGCCCATTTGTTGCGGATCATTCGCGCAGGTTTGCCGGTGAGAGAGCGACTTACCACGGTGTCGGCATCACCGCTTTCTATGATCGCTTCTTTCTGGAATCGTTCGATGCCCGCTTCTTCGGTTGCAAGAAACGCTGTCCCAATCCACGCGCCCTCGGCTCCCAGCATCAGCGCTGCAGCAATACCTCGGCCGTCGGAAATGCCCCCCGCACCAATCACAGGAACGCGGCTGCCCACCGCATCAACCACTTGGGGAATCAGCGAAATGGTGCCGACTGGTGAGTTGTGGCCACCTCCGTCGTGCCCCTGCGCAACGATCATGTCGACGCCGGTTTCGACGACCTGCTGAGCATGCTTTACCTTACCAATGACGGCCATAACCTTGGTGCCATTAGCGTGCAGCCGGTCCATCCAGGGGCCGGGATTACCAAGCCCAGCAGCATAGACGGGCACTTTCTCCTCGATCACCACCTCCATTTGCGCCTCAAAGAATTCCTTCGAGAACAGCTGGGGCATTCCCTTACCTGCTTCCGGCGCGCCAGCAGCGCGCATTTCAGATGCGAGGTCCGTTTCCGGCAGATGTTCGCGCCGTATGAAGTCGCAGGTGAACTCTTGGTATTCGCCAAGAAGCGCCGCGGGATTTCTGGTCGAATCTTCACTCTGCGGGGCCGGGTCTCGCCTGACAGATGCAGGAAGAAGAGTATCAACACCAAACGGCTTGTCTGTCATCTCGCGGGTCTCGCGAATCCAGCTGCGCAACTGGTCTGGCGAGCATGCCGCCGCCCCGAGAACGCCCAGCCCGCCGGCATTCGATACCGCGGCAGCGAGAGCAGGAACGCTCGCCCCACCCATTCCAGCCAGAAAGATGGGGTGTTCTATACCGAGAATTTCACAAATGCGGCTTTTGAGCGC
Organism: Henriciella sp.; assembly: GCA_012960415.1. GTDB lineage: Bacteria > Pseudomonadota > Alphaproteobacteria > Caulobacterales > Hyphomonadaceae > Henriciella. Next base: position 115,201 of record DUBH01000022.1, read on the forward strand.
CATAGTCTTGTATCCTTTATTCCGCGACCTTTGATGGACGCAATTTTTTTTAAATCTGTCCCCACCGGATCCTTTGGGAAACAAGCTCCGGACTTCTTTCAGCCAAATAAGATGCAGATCCCGACACGAGCCGGGTCATAGCCTGTCGCGCCGCTTGAGCATCCCCTGTGCGGACGGCCTCCAGAACGCGGCGCAGGAAGCGCAACTGGACCGCCCGCTCCTGCGCCGAATAGCCGAGCGAGCTCGAGAATTCGCGAGTAAGCAAATGCATGGAGGAGGTCAGAAGACCGAAGAGCGGATTGCCGCTGGCCCACCCGAGAAGATCGTGAAAGCGGCGGTTTAATTCCTCGAACTGACTTCCAGCCTCATTGCGCTCCAGCTCTTTGAGGCAATCGACCAAAGCACTGAGGTCACCCGTGGTCGCTCGTTGGGCAGCATAGGCTGCAACGTCCGGCGCGATGGCTTCGCGCAGCTCGAGCAGCCCCCTTAAATCGGCTTCCATGAAATGCAGGATGAGTGAAAGACTGCTGGCAAAATCGCCAGTCTGGGGACGCGCCACCACAGGCCCGCCAGATCGGCCAAGCTGAAGATAGATAACACCCTGAAGCTCGAGAAAGCGAAGCGCTTCACGCAAGGTCGCCCTGGCAACTTCGTATCGGGCAAGCATCTCTTCTTCACGCGGCAACCTGTCTCCCGGAACATGAGCCCCTGCCTCGATATCGCGAACGATGTCTTGCGCGAGCGAGAGCGCACGCTTGGCTTTCTTCGCGTTATCGACCATCGGCTGCATTTCTGAAACTCTCTCCTGTGGCAAAACTCTTATAAGATTTAATCTTATTCACCGCTTCCGCTACACATAAACTTTCCACGGTCACTAGGAGGTGTCAAGAAAACATTATAAGCTTTATTGACTGCGCTCTTTCGAAAATTTATCTCTTCGAGAATAACGAGTCTTTTTGAGGTGATTTATGAGCGTCGAGACAGTGGAGCTGGATACAGTCGAGAAAATCGCGGCCATTCCGATTGAGCAAATTGATGTTTCGCGGCCGAACCTATTTCAGAAGGACACAATTGGTCTGTTCTTCGACCGGTTGCGCAAGGAGGATCCGGTCCATTACTGCCGGGAAAGCAATGTCGGACCCTACTGGTCTGTCACCAAGTTCAACGACATCATGGCCGTGGACACCAACCATAAAGTCTTCTCGTCAGAGGCGAAACTTGGCGGCATCGCCATTCAGGACATGCATTCGGTGGAAGGTGCCCTGGAGCTTGAAATGTTCATCGCCATGGATCCGCCCAAGCACGACCAGCAACGAAAGGCTGTTACCTCCTCAGTTGCGCCATCCAATTTGCGGCTGCTTGAGCCAACAATCCGCGAACGCGCATGCGAGATTCTCGATGACCTGCCGATAGGGGAGGATTTCGACTGGGTCGACAAGGTCTCGATTGAGTTGACCACAATGACACTTGCGACCCTGTTTGACTTTCCATGGGAAGAGCGGCGCAAGCTCACGCGCTGGTCAGACATCGCAACGGCCGCCCCCGAAACCGGCATTGTCGAATCCTATCAGGCAAGGCGCGAAGAGCTCATCGAATGCGCAATGTACTTCAAAGAGCTGTGGGAACAGCGCATCAAGCAAGAACCGAAAAACGATCTCATTTCCATGATGGCACACTCTCCGGCGACACGGGAAATGCCCTTCATGGAATTTCTCGGAAATCTCCTGTTACTTATTGTGGGCGGCAACGACACCACACGCAACTCGATTAGCGGCGGTGTACTCGCCCTCAATCAAAACCCCGACGAATATCGCAAGCTGAATGATGATACATCGCTAATCACAAGCATGGTGCCGGAGATCATCCGATGGCAGACGCCACTTACCCATATGCGCCGTACCGCCCTTCAGGACTGGGATATCGGCGGCAAGCAGATAAAAGAAGGGGATAAGGTCGTTATGTGGTATTTGTCAGGCAACCGCGATGATACGGTCATCGACAAGGCTGACCAGTTCATTATAGACCGCAGTAATCCACGTCATCACCTGTCCTTCGGCTTTGGCATACACCGCTGCATGGGCAATAGGCTTGCAGAACTGCAGCTGCGGATCATCTGGGAAGAGATCCACAAACGTTTCGTAAAGGTCGAAGTGGTTGACCAACCCGAGCGCCTCTTTTCAAACCTTGTGCGAGGGATCACGAAACTGCCTGTGCGACTGCATGCTCGCTAATTGACTGCGCCCAATGCCGACAAGGGGTTATGGCGATGTGTACAGCGTGACCGTGGTTTTCCGCAATAGATCTTCGACGTTGCGCAGCGAGAATGGGAATCGCACATACACCATCACTGAGAGCTGGACGATCTCAAGCGACATTTTGAAACAACGAAATGGGTTCAGAGGCATGAGACGCGACTAACCAAACTGCCCTATCCGACCAGTTTCGCTGACAATGCTATTCGAACTTCAACCTTCTCGGTCCTCACTTTAAGAAATCGACTATGGATAGCTGACCGGTTACCTCGGCAAGATGAAACTACCGTTGAACCCCTCGAGCGTAAAAGGCTTCCTTGATGATGAGGAAGGGCTTGCGCTGCATAACGCGGCCCTTGAACGCGCAGATTACGGGCCTTGCCTCGAAGTGGGTGGATATTGCGGAAAATCGACCATCTACATTGGATCGGCTTGTGCACGCGCTAACGAACTTCTGTTCTCCATCGATCACCATCGCGGATCTGAAGAGAACCAGCCTGGCTGGGAGTACTTCGATGCGGAGCTATGGGATGAGACCGCAGGTGCTGTCGATACACTCCCGTTTTTCCGGGATACAATACGCAAGGCTGGCCTAGAAGCGACTGTGATTGCAATTGTCGGTCAATCAAAGGACGTCGCCGCGCGGTGGGGAACGCCTCTAAGTCTGCTCTTTATCGACGGCGGACACACGACGGAACACGCACTCAATGACTATGAAGGATGGGTTCCCCATCTCATGGTCGGCGGGCTGTTAGCGATCCATGATGTATTTCCTGACCCGAAAGATGGCGGGCGACCTCCTTTTGATATCTACCAGAAAGCACTGAGGTCTCATGCCTTCGCTGAAGAAGGCGCGATCAAAAGCCTGAGGCTGCTGCGGCGCCTAAAGTAGCGGGGCCAGAAAAATCCGGTTGGCGCCGCTGAACCCTTTCAGCGCGTCCGCGGCTAGTATTGCGGCCGCCTGCGTCCAGGTTGGCCTCTCCTTCGGCCAGATGACACTCTCGGCGGTTTGCCAGCCCATCCAGAGCACGCCTGCCGGGTCGCGGATGGTCATTGCCTGACGAAAAAGCCTCTCAGCCAAAGTCTGGTCGCCAACGGAAGCAAGAGCGATCACCAGTTCGCAAGTCTCAGCGACTGTAACCCATGGCTCATCGCTCACGCAGCGGCAGCCGTGCCCTGCAATGACGAAGCGGCTCCAGTTGTGATCGAGACGCTGACGCGCTGAGGCTTTGCTCAGGGCTCCAGAGAGCACCGGATAGTACCAATCCATGGCGAAGCGCTGCCCTGTGGCCCGTCTGTCGAAAGCGCTTGGCTTATCTCTGAGAGCCATAATAATTTTTGCATGTGCCTCGCGCCATAACGCTGCGGGTTCATTGAATTTATCAGCCAGAAATAACGCACATTCGAGACTTTTGGCGATCGAGGCATTCCCCGCCACCAGAGCGTCATCATCGCTCGAATTGATCGCATCGAGCGCCCATGGGACCGCCCCGTCTTCGCGCTGAAGGGACACCACGAAATCAATGGAAGCTTTGATCATCGGCCACCACCTACGAACGCCCCGCCAGTCGCCGGTCGCCAATGCGTAATGCGCGACACCCACAGCCGGGTAAGCGCAGAAATTCGTATCGACCAACTGCGGCGCAGGCTCACGACTAATAAAATCGCGGTCGACCATCGGAAGCGCATTGCCATAGCCCCCGAGCCAGGCGCCGTCAGCGCGCTGTGTGGCGCGCAGATAGTCCAAAGCCGCGCCTGCCGCCTTGGTTCTGCCCATTACCGTCAGGGCCATCGCGCTTTCGACATGATTCCAAGGGTCCCAGGGACCATCCTCGAACCAGGGGATTGCCCCCTGCGGTGTCTGGAGATCAAGGATACGCTGAAGCGGCGCCTCAAGGTCGATTGCTCCAAGGGACAGCGCTTTCTTGAAAGAGCCATCCATCAGAGTTTGCCTTCCTTCTCGAAGTACATGACGAGGCTCTTACCCATAACCGGCGTAAGCAGGGCATCCAGAACCCGCGTCAGAGGGGGGCGCTTCATGATGTCCCAGACCAGAAACCGGTGATAGGTTTTTACCCAGGGATGATCATCTCGCCTCGCCCAGAACGCACATTTCAACCACCAGAGCGGCGCATGCAGCCCATGCGCATAATGGCGGCGCACCATTCGAAAACCCTTCCGCTCAATGGAGATTTTGAGGTCGACCTTGTCGAAAATCCGGATATGGCCACCGGGTTGAAAAGGATATCCGTCCGGTGGCGGTGCGAGGTGCCAGCATATCCTCTCCGGCCAGGCACGTGGGACGGATATGCAAAGGCCGCCGCCTGGTTTGAGCACGCGGCGAATTTCGGCAATCGCCGCATGATAGTCTGGCAGATGCTCTAGAACTTCTGAACAGATGACGGCGTCAAAGGTGTTGTCTTCAAACATCAGAGCCGTTGCATCTCCCTGCGCAAAACGGGCCACTCCATCATCGCTGCCTCGAGGCGGCGGAAGTGAGCTGAGCCCCACCTCTGCCTTTTCGAGGGCCTCCGCGTCGAGATCAATACCATCGATTTCGAGGCCGCCGATCATATAAAGTCCATGAACGTGGCGACCTTCACCACAGCCGAGATCCAGTACGCGGTCCCCGGCAGAGAGCCCAAGGTGCTGTAAGCGCGCTGTCAGCATGGGTTCGCTCTCGCCTCTTCCATAAGCGAGAGGTAGCGCGGCGCGATCTGACGCCAGTCGAACTCGGTCCTCGCACGCATGAGACACGCTTCGCCGACGGACAGACGGTTGTCAGCATGATCCAGCAAGCGCGCAATCGAGGCCGCGAGCGCGTCCGCATCGCCGCGCGGCACCACGATGCCAGCATCTCCTGCAACTTCCGGTAAAGCCCCGCCATCCGTAACGATGACCGGGGTGCCACAACTCATGGCTTCTGCTGCCGGAAGACCGAAACCTTCGTAAAGTGACGGCGTGACGGCAATTGTGGCCCTGCAAAACTCTTCAGCGAGCTCTCGCCTGGTCAGTCCGCTCTTGAATTGCACGCAGTGCTCCAGCCCCAGCTCACCAAGCATCCGCCGGGCCAGCCCATCCCTAAGCTTTCCAATGACAACAAGCTCCAGATCAGGATGATTATCAAGCAGCTGACGATAGGCCTTCAGAAGGACCGGCAATCCCTTGAGCGGTGTGTCCGCACTGGCTGTCGAAATGATCCGGTTTTTCGCGCGTGGAATCTGGGGTTTGGGACGAAACGCGCTCTGATCGACACCAAGTGGGATTGGATGGAGACGATCCGGGTCGACACCGAACGCCTCTACGATGTCTCTTTTCGCCGCTTCGGAGGGGCAAGTCATCACCTTCAGCCTGCGTGCGACACGGATTTGCATATGATGAAAGGCGTACCAGCGCTTGATCAACCAGCGTTGACGCCAGGTTTCCGCGGCTTCGAGAGCGAGCCTTCGATCCTGCGTGACGGGATGGTGTATCATCGTCACCAGCGGCAATCCCAAACCTGACTGAATCCTGAGCATTCCGCTGGCAAGGGTCTGATTGTCCAGAACGACGTCGTAATGATGTGCTCTCTGCCTGAGGAACCGATATACGCGTTCGCCGAAAACATAAGGTTCGACAAACTTGCCAGAGAGATGACCGAAATACTCGTAGGTATCCGTCTTGCTCAGCAGGTGCCGGGGACGCAAAGAATAGTGCCCATTGTGGGGCTGCGCATAGAGGTCAAGCGAGGGGATTTTCAAAAGACGTACATCGCCAGAGAGTTCGGGGTAAGGCGGCCCCGAAATCACGTCGACATGCGCCCCCGCCTCGCTCAGCGCTTGAGACAGATAATCAATGTATACGCCCTGCCCTCCCACTTTCGAATCCGAGCGATATCCAAGGATCGCAATACGAAGAGGCGCCAGCTTAGAGGGCAAGGCGACTCTGCTATGCCGAAGCCGGGGGCGTGCGGTGACCATTACGCGGTGCTTAAAGCCGGACTGGACGAAAGCAAGTGGTCATGCGGCACATCGTCGAAACCCGTAAAGGTGCCTGCTGAGGATAACGAAGGTTAGGAACAGTCAGGGGCAATACAAGCAATACTTCGCATCTGACTTCCCTTCGAAAATCTCCCTGGAAACCTTTGATAACTGGCCTGCTGCCGGTTTGATGGACGGCAACTTAAGCTTCCATCGCTTGCTCCTCATACTGCATAGGGCTGAGATATCCCAGCGTCGAGTGCCGGCGGGTGGGATTGTAGAACCGCTCGATATAATCGAACACATCGGAACGCGCCTGATCACGGGTTCGGTAAACTTGGCCCCTGATCCGCTCGGTCTTGAGCGATGAGAAGAAGCTCTCCATCGCCGCATTATCCCAGCAGTTGCCGGACCGGCTCATTGAGCATGTGATGCCATTGTCCCTCATCAGGCGTTGGAAGGCCTCACTGGTATACTGGCTGCCCTGATCGGAGTGATGCATCAGCGTCCGGGGACGCCCTCTTCTCCAGATGGCCATCATCAGGGCGTCGGTGACCATCTGCGTGGTCATCGCTTCCTTCATCGACCAGCCGACGATGCGCCGGGAGAACAGGTCGAGGACCACGGCCAGGTAAAGCCAGCCTTCAGCGGTCCAGATATAGGTGAAGTCCGCGACCCATTTCCGGTTTGCTCTGCCCCACCGAGTTGGTCCACCGGCTTTGTTAGCCCGGCGGTTTCCACGTAGCGGCGTTCATGCCGCTACTTCCACACAGTAAGGCGATATGAACGCCGCGGGCAAGATGGCTTGTGGCGCGGGCGGCCGGTAGCCCAGAGAAGAGTGCGGACGCGCGGTGTTGTAATGCCGGCGCCAGGTCTCGATCAGGACTTTCGCCTCCCTGAGATCATAGAAGATTTCCCTCGCCAGCAACTCGTCTCTGAGCTTGGAGTTGAAGCTCTCGCAGTATCCATTCTCCCATGGAGAACCCGGCTCGATATAGAGCGTCCTCACGCCGATCCGGCCAAGCCACTCGCGCAGGGCAGTGGCGATGAACTCGGGGCCATTGTCGGAACGGATATGCTCCGGCGGGCCATGATGCACGAACAGTTCGCCCAGCGTGTCGAGGACATCGCGGGAGTTCAGCTTGCGCTCGACGCGGATGGCGAGGCATTCGCGAGTGAACTCATCAATGACGCACAGCATGCGGAACACCTTGTCGTCATGCGTGCGGTCCTGAACGAAGTCATAGGACCAGACATGCCCCTTGTGCGCAGGGCGAAGCCTCACGCACGAGCCGTCATTCAGCCAGAGACGGCCGCGTTTCGGTTGTTTCATTGGCACTTTCAGCCCTTCACGCCGCCAGATGCGATAGACGCGCTTCTCGTTCACATGCCAGCCATCCCGTCTCAGCAAAGCTGTGATCCGGCGATAGCCATACCGGCCAAACCGTTCTGCCAGGGCGATGATGGCCGCTGTCAGCACATCCTCGTCCTGGCGCGGCACGCGCGGCTTGCGCTGGGTGGAACGATGCTGGCCCATCACGCGGCAAGCCCGGCGCTCTGTTGCGCCGAGTGTCTCTACCACATGATCGACCGCTTTGCGCTTGCGTGAAGGGCTTAGAACTTTCCCCGCACGACTTCCTGCAGGATCTGGTTGTCGAGGGTCAGATCAGAGATCGCCCGGCGAAGCCGCGCATTCTCCTTCTCCATCTCCTTCATCCGTTTGGCCTGGCCGACCTGTAGCCCGCCATACTCCTTGCGCCACCGGTAGTAGGTCTGCTCCGTCACACCGATCGAACGCACCGCCTGACCCGTCGTCTCACCGCGCGCGAGGCGCACCTCCACCTCCCGCAGCTTCGCAATAATCTCTTCAGGCGTTGATCTCTTGCCCATCTCTAAGCTCCATATCTGAAGCCGGAACTAACTCAAATAATGGACCACTTTTCAGGGAGCAGACCAATCCGCCGATGCTTCGAATGCACGCCCGCACCAAGAAATGGGTGTAATGGTCTCTTCCAATGGCTCGGCGCAACACTTGCGTGAACAATTTCAAGTCAAACGCGACTACGCAAGTTAGATAGCACCTTTCGACGGGCGCCCCCCCAGCAAAGGCCCAAAGTTGGTGCTCTCCATCTCGACTGCGATCGAAATTTAGTGCTCATCAGAGAGCAGGCGCTCAGCCGCTTCGAGCCTTAGGACCGCTTTTTCAATGCGACCATTTAGGGCGGCCAGTCCAGTTGTAATTTCCTGTCTTCCTGACATTGGCGCCTGCGCTGGCAAACCATCATCCAGCGCCCGTTCCAACTCCGCTATTGCTTCCACGACTAGTTCACGGATGGGATCTAATTCGTCCATGCGCGGACCTCGCACCACTTCACGCTCGCAGTCCACGCAGCTTCTTCGCCCCACTGGACTTGCCGCCCGATCCGAGCGTCGCTGTCTCTGGTAACAAGGTCGCGCTGCCCGGTATCATCCCGGGCTTGTCTCTGTGGGAGCGGATAATGGCGCCTGCAAATCTACAGTAGACAAGCCATGACTGACCAACACACAATTGACGCTCCGAAAGACGGCACGAAGGAAGCTCGCCTAGTCGAGGCGCTGACCGGCAAAGGCCAGACGTTGAAGCAGCTATCTCGCTGCTCACTTGGCAACCACACACGGTCCGCGCCGCGATGACCCGACTCCGCAAACGCGGCTACGTCATCTACCGGATCGCTAAGACCGAGAAATCCGCCGCACGGTTCAAGTTGCGCGGAGACAAGGCGTGAGCCGGATCGACTTCAAGCGTCATTTGCGAGAGGCGCTAATCGAGTGCTGGATCGAGACGATCCGTTCAGCGCCCCCTCGCAAGCTCCGTTCGCCCATGATGGCGAAGATCCTGACCTGCGAAGACCAGTGGCACACCTCTGGCAAACCACGCGCGGCAAATGCAAGAAAGCTCAGACGGCTTGCATCAGCCTCACCCGATACCGCCGCGCCTGGCAGCAACGGCCAACGTAGCGTGCGAGAATGGAACGGGGTACAGCACACCGTCGGTATTACGGAGGCAGGCTATCTCTGGAATGGCAAGACTTGGCGATCGCTCAGCGCCATCGCCAAGGAGATCACAGGGACCAAATGGTCGGGGCCTCGCTTCTTCGGTGTGCAGACACGAAAAAAGTCCGCTGCGTCATTTACACCCGAAAAACCTCTGACGAAGACCTTGACCAGGCTTTCAACTCGCTGGACGCGCAGCGTGAGGCCTGCGAGGCCTATATACGCTCGCAGCGCCACGGAGGACGGAAGCTCCTGCCGCAGCACTATGATGATGGCGGGATATCCGGTGGGACCATGGATCGCCCTAGCCTAAGGGCCCTGCTCGCTGAACTCAAGGCCGGCAGCATTGACATGGTCGTAGTATGCAAGATCGACCAGCTCACGCTCACTCACCGACTTTGCTCGGTTGTCCGAACTGATTTCGCTTGAGCTACCCGCCGAAGAGGATTTGCGGCTGCGCACGATCGCGCACGATCGCGCGCGAGCAAGCCGTTCTGTCCTTCTTTCCAACAGCGGAGTCCGCAACGATTTCACGGTCCGCGGCTCCTCGAAGTCGAAATCATCGCCGTGTATTGGTGATGCAAGGTCGATGTTTATGCGCCCAATCCTTGCCGAAGCCGCGAGAACGAAGCAAAAACACTGACGGTGGCCACTCTGGCAATTCGTCTTGTACTTCCGATCGATAAAAGGGGACTCAATGCATGGCCAAGGCGGCAACACAACAGGCAGCTGGCCTTGCCTATCATGGATTGAGCGGGGTCACGCGGCCTTGCGAGGAAGCGGTTCTTGAAGCGCTCCAGCGAGAAACCAGGATAGAACGCGCGCGGATCTTGTCCTTTCGAGAGCAGCACGGACTGTTGCTGATTAACGCCGTCGGAGATGGTCTTGTCATTAGACCGGGATTTGCGTCCGGCTATAGCGGGGAGGGGCCTTCTGGGCTGTCCAAAGCGATTGCCATGCTAAGCGCACATGAGGTGCAGATTGACGAGGTGGATCTGACACCGGCGGAGTTTCAGCGGCTGGATGACTCTGTCCTCACCGAATCGGATCTGCAAGACCTAGCCGCGCGGCGGGCCGTGCGTATTGGTCAATATCAGGATTATATGTTCAGGGGCGATTGGGACGACGCCCGCGCGGGTCGTTTGTGGTCACACTATCCTGCCCGCCTGCCATTAGCCGCATTGGCGCCTGGGCTGATTGACCTTGTTCTGGAGTTCGACACGCGGCCGGGACACGCCTTGCATTTGGGATACATCAGGCTTGAAGACCGACTGCGGAAACTGACATGCACAAGACTTTCGGGTACTCGGCTTGTCGATGCCGCTTTTTCTCCAAAACACGCCTTGTTGAAGTTGAGCGGCCGGGAGGATCCCGGTGAGCAAGCCGGGCTTGAGTTCCTGTTCCGTGGCGTGCTTCAGCTACACAGAAATCCCCATGCCCATAGCGAGCTCAATCGGTCGCCGGTTGAAGCTGTGAGCGAGTTCCTGGTGCTCAATCATCTGTTTCGCCTTCTTGATGCAGTTGAAGTGGCCAATGGCAAGGCCGGTAAGGACCCATCCGATGAAGGGAGCGGGCTTGGCACTGGCTGAACTCCTGATCTCTGGCGGGGGCGGCTGGGCCATTGGCAAAGCGGCCGACGCACTGAGCGCACCACTCGAGGGCCTTGCTGAAGACATCAATGTGCGTTTTGCCATTTCAGCGGCCCTGGAGCGAAGTGCTGCACGTCTAGATGAGGTGTTCGGCGAACGCGAGCAGGCCGACCTGACGGACATGTTGCGCGGCCAGCACGCGCTCGTTTTCACGCTGATCCTAGAGCGGCTTAAACGCGCACCGGCGTCTGATCTCATGCGGGGCGGACTATCGGCAGAACTCGCGCAAGTCTTAAGGGCCGGAAACGGTCAAGCCCGAGATGCCCTGCGAAAGCTCGCGGATCTGATTGACAGTGAGCTTTGGGCGAAGCCGCCTTTGGCCGCGTATCGTCAGAAACTTAGCGAATATGTAAATGAACAGCGGCTTGGCCATTTGCTTGAGCGACTGGCGCCGGACATGTCTGCCGCAGCGATTGCCGCGCGGGTGAGATTTGCCGCGCGGTCCGATATCACAAGACGGCTGAGCAGGGTTCACACGACACGTCTTGTTTTGCCGCGACGCGTGAGCGAACTGAATGACGAGGACAGTGCGCCTGGCCCGCTGACCGCGCTGGCGGAGCGTTTGACACCAGGTTGGCGCGGCGCCCTGATCGATCAGGGCGGCGCTGGAAAGACCATTGCGCTGCTCACAATTGGCGAGGCCGTGTTCAGCAGGTTCGATGAAGCGGCTGCGGTCTATGTACCGATGGCGGAGGCGGCGACGCACGGTTCGGTAATTTCGGCCCTCTTGCAGCGCGATGCGCTGATCGCCGAAAACATCTCGCAGGCGGATCTGGCCGCACAGGCTCGGGCCGGGAGATTGACGTTTCTGCTGGATGGTTGGAATGAGTTGTCGGTTGACGAGCGGCGCCAAGCCCGGTCTGCGATCGAAGCCTTCCACGGCGAATATCCGGATGCACCGCTTCTTTTTGCAACGCGGCCATACTGGTCAACCTTGCCAACGACGATCAGCGCGAGCTTTGCTCTCGACCGGATCACCTTCGATGACCAGGCGCGCTTTATTGAAAGCGTTGGTGGTGTTGCAGGCCTTCA
>DUBH01000022.1:127135-135636 GCA_012960415.1 Henriciella sp.
AACCGCTTGCCGCAACGGTCGCTCTTGTTCTTCGAGTGCTTCCTGGCTCGAGGCCGCAGGCACCGCCCGCTGCGCGAGCTCCTCGGCATACCGTTTTTCCTGAATCTGTTCGCTCGTCTGGAATGGCAGGCAAGCGATGGCGACCTGCCGGAAAACAGTGTCCAGCTTGTCTCTCGTTTCGTCGAGGGCGAATTTGGCCGTCCGGCCTATCTTGATCCGCCGCCGGGCGGGTCGGCAGAGTTCGTGCGTGGTCTGCTCATGGAATTGGCGGTTCGCATGGCCGGGTCCGGTACAGTTGAACTGCACATCAAAGCGGCGAGCGCCGTCATTGCTGCACGCCTGAAGGCCGCTGGCCATGTCCACAACGCCGCCGAGTGCGAGCGCGCTCTTCAGCGCCTTTCACAGCAATCTCTCATCCAGGTTGCAGGTGAGGGCAGAGCGAGGCGGTTTGTCTTCGATCACCAACTGCTCCAGGATTGGTTCGCTTCGTTTCACGTACGGGATGCTATTGTCGCTTGTGCCAACGACACGGCTTTGCCGTCGCCCGCCGCAGCTGAATTCGGCAATGCGAGAAGCTGGGAAGGGGCGGTTGAAATCGCGGTGGAGGCGCTCGGCCAATCTGGCCCAATTGATCCGGGCCTGCGCCGGTTTCTGATGGAACTTTGGGGAATGGATCCCGAATTTGCGGCGAAGATGATGTCTCGGCTGAGTGACGCCGCTTGGGACGGGATACGCGACGATGTGCAGCGCTTTGTTCGTGCTTGGCGCAGGAAAGATCCAGGTGTGGAGGTTTTATCCTTCATGGTGGGCACCGGGCGCTCCGAGTTCGCAGAGACGATATTCGAAGACCTCGCTTCGGAAAAGGAGAGGCGCCGCGAGCGCCAGTTAACCCGACGGGGTGGATTTCACCCGGATGTGCTTGGACCAGACTGGAGCGCCAAGGCCGAAGGGCTTTCCAGATCCCAGCGCCGGATACTGGTCCATGATCTGGCCTATTCCGGCGGTGATCGCGGACTGGATATGGCGATTGAGCTTAGCGCCGGGGACACCGAGACTGATCATCTTGGCTTCGTCCTCGATGAAATCCACTACCTCGGCCGGAAAGACAAATCGACCGCGCTGTTCGCGGCCATGACTGAAGCCTCGGCTGACAAATGGGCGCTTGACGAGAGATACAGGGAGATTGCGGCGGAACACGACCCTGAGCGCTATCGGGCAACGCTCAAGCGGATTATTAAGAAGGGGCCGAACACAACCGGCGGCGTACACGCCCGAATGATCCTTTGTGAGCTTGATGGCGAGCTTTTTCCCGCGGACCTGATTGAGGCCGGGCTCGCTCTAGATGATCAGAGCAAGGATAATCGCCACTGGCATTTGCACAGGTTTTCCGAAGATGCCCCTAGCGCGCTTTCAGACGTGCTCCTGGAGCACATGAAAACTGGCAAGGTGCTCTACAGGCTGCATGAGTATGTCACCAAAGTGAATCCAGCCCAGGCTGACGACATTCTGTCGTTCTTGCTCGACGATAGGCGGGAGCGTCACGACGGGCTTGGGATGGCGACGCATCTCAAACCGGGACAGTTACGCTGTGTCCTCACCGAGGCCTTGCAGATTTGCCGCACACTTGAGGGTGCAGATCGTTATGCCATGCGCGACGAGCGCAGCCGGCTTGCGCGCCTGATGGATGTGCTCAAGAATTCCGATAACACGCGCCTTATTCAGATTCTTATTAACTCGCCCGCGAAAAACCGGTCCGAAGTGGTCTTGCTGATGAAGCTCGTGACTGGCTGGAAGGGCGCGGACCATCATGATGAGAGAGGTCTGAGCCCGACGGGCCTCGCATCGCTGGGCTTGCACAGTGCAATCGATCGGTGGTGTCGATTGCTATTGGCGGTGCCGGACAAAAGCAGCGACGATCTGCAATTGGCCTTACGGGCACTGGCTGTTCCCGGCCGTGTTTCAGCATTGAAACGCATGCATGAAGTGCATGAAGCTGAACTCCTGCAGTATGAGCAGGAGCATGCTGACAACCCGAGTCGGCTGAGGCTACGGGGCGGCTATCCAGGGGACTATCGTCGCCGGGAGCCATTTATGCGCCATGGTTGGCCGGAGGCGAAGGCGCTGTTGCTGGGCTATATTGGCGATGAACGATTTGAGCTCGGCGCGGCGATAGCGCTTCGCAAATTCGCTCCTTTTGTCGCGGCCGATGTTCAGGGCAAGGGGCTCTTTCCAAACGATCGCAGTCATGAGCTGAAACGGGAGCGCCGGGCGGTCTGTCTGGAGCGGGGACCTTCAGCATCGTGTCATCACATTGCAGCCCGTATCCTCGATCGTGTTGCTGAGATTGATCTTGATGCTAAGGATGGCTGGGCGCGGGCGCGCAGTCTGGCTGCCTCTGCGGCCTGGATGGATTGTGGCCCGCGCCTGGCGGAGGTGATCGATCTCATTCGACGCGATCCCGAGCCGGTCAAGTCCCTGGCGATACTTGAGGCGCTGGCCGAGACCGGCCAGCCGCTCAAAGCGGACTGGATCCTGCCAGGTCTTGCAGCGGCAGAGGCTGAGTATTTTGCGCAGACCTGGCGTTCCGAGAACGATTTTTACATCCTTCGCCCATGGCTCGACCTCCTGGCGCGATCAGACACGCCGCTTGAGCTCATCGCCAGAAAAGCCAAGCACCCCCGCGAGGTTCACCAATGGCAGGCAGGCGATTTCATCTCGCTGCTCATGCTGGAAGACGCTGATGCGATGGTTGACGCCATCGAAGCCCTGCATGCTGAATGCCGTCTCGGCCATGGTGACTATGATCGCATCCGCGCGCTCTTTCGCGTCGGGTCGGACCGAGCGCTCAGTCTGCTTTTGGATGATGTTCTTGAAGGGCGATATCAAGACTTGCTTCATTTCGGGTTTCATGGGCCCAATGCCATTGCCGATATGCTCGAACGCGAGCCGGACAAGCTAAAGGCGGCCGTCGCAAAAGCTGCGTCAAATGATAATGCGCGGGGAAATGCAGCGTATCGTTTGGGCAGTCTTTGCCGGGGGGCACAAACCGCCAAACTGTTCGAGATAGCGTTGGAAGAGAGCCGCAGTGGGTCCGAAGCTATGATATGGCGTGTTTTAGCGGAGCATATGTTGGAAGGACAGTGCACAAGATACGAGCCGCTCGGCCCTGGCAGCTATAAGCTTCACCAAAAGTCTGTCGGCGAGTTGCGGCAAAGCCTCTTTTCCTGGGTTTTGGCGGAACCCGAGGAGCCTTTCTGGCGGAAGCTGCTTGCCGGCGTCGATGATCTGGTTTCGCAACATGGCGGACATCCCGATGATCCGCGTCACCCCGATGTCGTCACGGGGGTACCTTATCCGGATTTTGAGCCCGATATCTGGGCCAAGGTGCGTATTTTGGAGAACCCTCCGAGCCATTTTGACTAGGAGGGTTACGGCAACAATCACATGCATAATATGATGGGTGCTTTGTCGGTGTGCGCAAATAGCTGGTGAATGGTGGGATACCGAGTGCGAGTGTTGTTCCAAGTAAATTTACCCGCATTTCTTGCGCAGGCTGACTCGGCAATCGTTATAAACTGACTGGCTGAATTGAAGCGTGGCCGCCATTCAATCTACAACATAAGTCTGGAAGGGTTTGGCCCGAAGCGTACAAACTGCTCCTTTACGAGAATGCTCGATAGCGGGATTCAGCTGATTTCGGATAGGCGGACTTCAGCGTGTTCAACTTTTCTGGTGGCAGATTCAATCCGCGCTCGCAATGCCGCCCACCCAACCTTAATTTCCTGCCCTTTAGCGCTCGGTGCCCGAGCTGGCAGACCATCAATCAGCGCCTGTTCCAGCTCTACCATCGCCTAAACAAATTTGCGAACAGGATCTAGCTCGTCCATTTCGGACACATTCCGCGACCTCACGTCACCAGTCTACGCAGCTTTTTCGACAGCCGCTGGACTTTGCCCGCATTCGGAGCATTGCTGTCTTCGACAATTTAAAGCGCGGCCCGGTATCGGCCCGGGCTTGTCTCAGTGGGAGCGGATGATCGCCCCTACAATCGAAAGGAGACAAGCCATGACTGACCAACACACAATCGACGCTCCTAAAGACGGCACCAAGGAAGCCCGCCTAGTCGACGGCCTGACCGGCAAGGGCCAGACGCTGAAGCAACTTTCGGCCCTACTGACTTGGCAGCCACACACGGTCCGCGCCGCCATGACCCGGCTGCGCAAGCGCGGTTATGTTATCGACAGGGTCGCAAAGACCGAGAAGTCCGCTGCCCGCTTCAAGCTGCGTGGAGACAAGACGTGAGGCACGGCGACTTCGAGCGTCTTTCCCGAGAAGAGCTGATTGAGTGCTGGACCGAGATGATCGGTTCAGCGCCGCCGCCCAAGCTTCGCTCGCCCATGATGGCGAAGATCCTGATCTGCGAACACCAATGGCAGGCCTCGGGTCGGCCGCGGGCGACGCTGGTTCGAAGACTGCGACGGCTAGCTAGGGCCGCGCCCGATAGCGCCTTGCCGGCCGGCAACGGCCAACGTCTGGTTCGAGAATGGAACGGCGTTGAGCACACCGTCGATGTCACTGAGGCCGGCTATCTCTGGAATGGCAAGACCTGGCGATCGCTCAGCGCCATCGCCAAGGAGATCACCGGGACCAAATGGTCCGGGCCTCGCTTCTTCGGTGTGCAGACATGAAGAAAGTCCGCTGCGCCATCTACACGCGGAAGTCCTCCGACGAAGGCCTCGACCAAGCCTTCAACTCGCTCGATGCGCAGCGAGAGGCCTGCGAGGCCTACATTCGGTCGCAGCGCCATGAGGGCTGGAAGCTCCTGCCGCAGCGCTACGATGATGGCGGGATATCCGGTGGGACCATGGATCGCCCTGCCCTCCAGGCATTGCTCGCTGAACTCAAGGCCGGCCGCATTGACATGGTCGTGGTCTACAAGATCGACCGGCTCACACGCTCGCTTGCTGACTTCGCACGGCTGGTTGAACAATTCGAAATGACGGGCGCATCCTTCGTATCCGTGACCCAGCAGTTCAACACCGCCTCCAGCATGGGCCGACTAACACTAAATGTCCTGCTCTCCTTTGCCCAATTTGAGCGTGAGGTTACAGCCGAGCGGATCCGCGACAAGATCGCCGCCTCCAAGAAGAAGGGTATGTGGATGGGTGGTGTTCTGCCGCTAGGCTACGATAAAGCTGATGGCGGCCTAATCATCAACGAAGGTGAAGCTGAGACGGTCCAAACTCTATTCAAAACATACATCGACGTCGGCTCGGTCCGGAAACTGAAGGACTACGCTGATACCGAAGACCTAAGGACCAAGCAGCACGTGTCTGCCTCGGGCCGGGTCACTGGCGGCAAACCATTCACAAGGGGCCATCTTTATCAGCTGCTCTCCAACCCTCTCTATCGCGGAAAAATCAAGCATCGCGACCAGGTCTATGATGGGCTGCATGACGCGATCATTTCGGAAGCGCTCTGGGTCCGGGTTCAGGAGAAGCTCGCAAACAACCGTGTCGCCCGAAAAACACGAAAGAATGCCGCCAATCCATCCCTGCTCGCTGGCAGAGTGTTCGATGAGAATGGACGATCCTTCTACGCCCATCATGCTCGGAAAGGGCAGCGACGATACCGCTATTACGTCTCCGCAGATAATCAGGTCCGTTTGCCTGCGCGCGAGCTTGAGCAGGCTGCGTTCAATGCGCTTATCCATCGGCCTGGAGTTCGACAGCTATCGGCCCATGGCGCCCCATCCCAGCGCGAAACGCTGAAACAGATCAACCGGCTGGTGGTTGGCTCGGCGAAGCTGGAAATCCACCTCGCCGGGCAGGAGAACGTGCACCCGGTCCGAACTCCATTTATCCAACGTCGTCGCGGCGTGGAACGAAAACTCGTTCTGGAAAATGCAAGCGTGTCTCGAAAGGTAGACCGAACGCTGATCCGACGGATTGTCCAGGCGATGGATTGGCTCGACGACATCAAAGCTGGACGCGCGATTAGCGACATCGCAGCCGAACAAAATGTCTCGCCATCGTACATCACCCACAATCTCGATCTGGCTTTTCTATCGCCACGAATTCTTGAGGCGGTCAGTGAGGGACGCCAGGCGCCGCATATCTCTGCGTACCAGCTTTCGAAGATTTCGATCCCGGTAAATTGGGACGAACAGGACCCGATTTTCCTCTCCTAGATTCCCGCGTAATCACCCGGTGCATCCTCTGCAGAATCTTCAACGGTATGCGCTGAGGACTTGAGATGTTTCTCTCGGTCATACCCTTAGTCATATGACTTAGCTTATGACTAAAGCTATGACTTAGCCCCCCGCGACGATAGAGCAGGTCCAGCAGCTCCGGCCGCGGCTCGCGTCTGAACTGGGCGCACCAGTTCCCAAATCGCTTCAGCGGTAGGTCGTTTACTTTGCAATATTCCCGCTGATTCAAGTCACTGCGCTTCACGCCTCGCGATGAGCCCACAAGAACGCTTGCAGCTCCGCACGTTTCTCAACTGACAATCTCGTCATCGGCAGCTCCCCTCGGCTTTTGAACACCAACCGAAAGAGATCGAACGCCCCGCACAAGCATGTCACTATTTGACGCTTTCCTGGTCCGTTCGCCGATTTTTCCCTGTTAAAGAAAATAAATTTCCCTGTTATGGATCAAAATATTCCCTGTTATTGCACGCAGGGAATTTAGCTTTAGAGCACTGTAAACACGCGATTTAGCAGCCTTAGGAGTCGACGTTTCCCTGCAAAAGTAAGCGATTTCGCTGTAAATCGGGCGAAAACAGGGAAAATGCCGCTAAACTTGACTGAAAAATTGGCCGACAGAGACTTTTGGCTGAAAGTGCACGATTGCACGAGAATGGAGACGGAAACTGCAGATTTTAGTCGCTGATACGGGCGATAAGTCCCGGAATTGTCGGGACTATTCGCAGACGTCTCGATTCTCGGGATTTTCGGAAGACTGGCTGGCGGAGAGGAAGGGATTCGAACCCTCGATACGGGGTAAAACCCGTATAACGGTTTAGCAAACCGTCGCCTTCAGCCACTCGGCCACCCCTCCTGAAGCGCCCGACTTCTAACTTCGTGCCTCTTGGGTTGTCAATGCGCTTTGCGTCTCTCGGCGCTTTCGGAGGACTTTTGGGCCCGGTATGCCAAAAACCGGTTGAAGTAGGTTGCCGGATTTAACTTGGAATTAAGTCGAAAGTTCGATTATTGGCATAGCGGATGCGTGGATTTCGGCGACGCAAATCATTGTTGGCGGCCAGACGATGGGAGATTGGCCATGAACAGTTTGAAAATGTACAAATACTCGAAAGTCTTGGCCCCGGTATTGTTTATTGGTGCCACGGCGAGCGCTCCGCTGACCGCATCTGCTGAAGAACCGGTGTGTTCCGAGCGTCACGCCTTTTAGCGCAACTCGCTGATATTCATAAAGAAAATCCGGTCGCTCAGGGTTTGGCGGCAAACGGCGCTGTGCTCGAAGTTTTGGTCTCCAAGGCCGGAACCTGGAGGCTTTTGGTAACCTCACCAGAGGGCAAGTCCTGCGTTGTCGCGGTTGGCGAGAATTGGGAGCAATTCCGGGACAAATTCATCGGCCCAGCCGCCTGATCAGGTTTGTATCTGCGCTCAATTTAGGCCGGAAATTGTTGGCCGAATCTGCCACGCCAGGACTATTGCAATTCGATTCAATTGGGCCGTACTGGCCAAATAGGCGTTATTCCGTTGAGAGTCGGAATCGGGGGTCATTCTGCCTTTGATACGAAGGACCGCCTCTCCAGGGCCTTCCAAGGACGGCGCTTGCCGGAAAATCCTCTTACCCGCATGTGCCGCTGCTCGGGGCCTGCCGCCTGCGACGGCCGGGGGATCCCGGGTCGCACGCAGGATTTAGTGCGGTCGTTTGGTCTCCGCTTCATCGGGCACGGTAACGCGTTCGCGGGCAAGCCTCTGAGCGGTCGAAACCTCTGCCTCTGACATGTCATAGGCGATATCACGGCGCTCATCCCGCGCATGGCGATTGCCATGTAGGGCCGCAAGGTTGAACCACATATGCGCGAGGACATTGTCTTGCGGTGCGCCATGCCCGGTCGCATACATCAGGGCCACATCGTATTCAGCATCGGCGCAACCGTCGTCCGCAGCCGCCAACAACTCATTTATCGCATCTAAGTCTAATCGTCCCATCGTCCAATCCTCCTTCTCGATCGAAGGTAACTGCCTTACAAATCGATCCCTTCCACGCATTGAAGTTTTGACTGTTTGGGTTAACAAAACCTTAGACGGCGGCGAATAATTCAGGTTGCCGTTAACCCTTTTCAAAGCACCTACTACGGCACTAATTTGACCGATGCGGCCTCTGCTGCGTGTCAAAATCCGCTTGTAAGAACGACTAGGGCAACATAGTTAATTCATACCTTAAGAATCGCTGACCAAGCGCCCCCAATCGTCGTTAACTTCCACCGATCTCCCCTCCATTTTTTCTGGCACCGTGGCTCAAAATTTC
>DUBH01000023.1:0-3579 GCA_012960415.1 Henriciella sp.
CGATCGTGCCGATGTTTACGTGCGGCTTGTTCCGCGCAAACTTCTCTTTGGCCATAACACGGCCTCCTCTAGCTACTGTCCGGCCCGCCGGACGGGGGGTGATGCTTCCTTTTGCCAGCGGGCCTTTGATTCCCGTTGAAGCGGGCGACATACACATGCGCGCGCGCGCTTTCAAGCACCCATGACAATTCAAGCGCAGGAGCCCGGCTTTGGTCTTGACAGCCAGCGGCTCAGGCAGTCTCCCTTCCCCCATATGAGCCAGACAACAGCCTTCCATACATTCGGCACGCCAGAGACGCTCCACGTGGACGCAGCGCACTGGATTGAGACCCGGCTCGCGGACGCACTCGCCCGCCGCGGCCAGGCCAGCCTCATCTGTTCGGGCGGCTCCACACCGGGCCCTGTTTACCGTGAGCTTTCAGACCTTGATCTCAACTGGTCGAAGGTCAGCGTCGGCCTCGCCGATGAGCGCTGGGTAGAGGCTTCCGATTGGGCATCAAACGAGAAACTGGTGCGCGATACGCTGCTCAAGAACAAGGCGGCAGACGCGACCTTCCTTCCGATGAAGACCGCTGCTGCCTCGCCATTCGACGCCATCGACGAAGTGGACGCGCTCTACCGGCCGATCACCTCACCGGTTGATGTGATGGTCCTCGGCATGGGAACCGATGGCCACACGCTCTCATGGTTTGAGGACGCCAAAGGTATCGACGAGGCAATGTCGCCGGACATCACCCGCAATGTAGCCGCCATCGAAGCCCAGAAATCAAAGACCACCGGCGACCACACGCTGCGCATGACGCTGACGCTACCAGTCGTCGCCCGCGCCCGCTACATCCTGCTTCTGATGAGCGGCGACAAGAAACGCACAGTATTCGAACGCCGCAACAGCACCCACCCCGTGACACAGATGCGCAAAGCTGCAGGCGACGCGCTGACCATTTTTTCCTGCTCCTGACCCAAGGCTGACCAATGACACTGCATGATCATGCTGAGCGGCTGCGTGCCCTGCCTTTCCGCACCATACTGAGCGTCCGGGCCGCCACCAAACCCCTCTCAGCGGCCGGCTGGAACGTCGACCTGTCACGGCACTATCTGGACACCGACGCCAACGCGGCCCTGTTCGCTTTTGCCGACGACATGAAGCTGAAGACAGCCATCGATCAGCTATTCGATGGGGACATGGTCAATCCGTCCGAGGGACGCGCCGCACTTCACTGGGCGTTGCGCGCAAGCGAGCCACAGGACGATACCGTTCGCGATGTGCGCCAGAGCGTCATCGACGCAGAGGCACTGGCGCAGGAGATCGCCTGGTCCAGCCGCAAGGGCGCGACCGGCGAGCGCTTCAAGGCGGTCGTCCATATCGGCATCGGCGGTTCTGACTTCGGCCCACGCCTCATCGCCGACGCGTTCGAGGACAGGCGCCGCGAGGACATTGAACTGCGCTACTGCGCCAATCTCGACCCGCTGGACCTCGACCTCGCGCTAAAGGGTCTCGATCCGGCGCAGACTCTGATCGTTGGTGTCTCCAAATCCTTCGGCACGGAAGAAACGCTGTACAATCTCAGCCGTGCACGCGATTGGGTAAAGGCTTCAATTCCAAAGGGTTGGAGCAAACACTTCGCGCTGATCACAGCAAATCGGGGCCGCGCTCTAGAATGGCTGGACGGCGCGGATGGGCTCATCCTGAACCTGCCAGAAACGATTGGCGGACGGTTCTCGATCTGGTCCGCGGGCTCGCTCGCCTGCTCGATCGCGCTCCAGTCAGATGTCATGGAAGACTTCCGCGCAGGCGCCGAAGCCATGGACCAACATGTAGCAAGTGCCGATGTCGCGGACAATCTAGCCATCCGTCTCGCTCTGCTCGACTACTGGAACGCGACGATCCTCGGCTTTGGCGCACGCGCGTTGCTCGCCTATTCGCGGCGCCTGAGGCTCCTGCCGGCTTACCTCCAGCAGCTGGAAATGGAATCGAACGGCAAGTCAGTGCGCCCCGATGGGCGGCCTGTCTCAGGCCCCACCGCGCCCCTGCTCTGGGGCGGCGAAGGCACGATCGGCCAGCACTCCTACCATCAGTGGCTCCATCAGAGCCCCTCCATGGTGCCTGCAGAGTTTATCCTCGCCCCCGGTGAGACGTCCGATTCGGCTGGTGTGACGGGCCTCACCGCCCATGCGCTCGCTCAGGCAGAAGTCCTCGCCAATGGACGGTCGCTTGCCGACGTCCAGGCCGATGAACCAGATCTCCCACTGGAGATAGCTGCGCAGAAAGTTCACGCTGGCGGGCGTCCATCGACAATCCTTCACGCCCCGCGCCTCAACCCGTACCGTCTCGGCAGCCTGATCGCCCTGTTCGAGCACCGCACCTATCTCGCGGGTAAGCTCTGGGGCCTCAACAGCTTCGACCAGTGGGGTGTGGAGCGCGGCAAGACCATGGCCGGACGGCTGAAGCCTGCCTTGCGCGGTGAGCGCCAGGCAACCGACGCCATCACCGCAAAGCTGATCGCCGCGATCCGTAGCTAGACCTGATTTTGCGGGAAAAGCCCGTTAGCTGATCTTGTCGACCTGCGAGTATTCGAGGTCGACCGGGGTTGCCCGTCCGAAGATCGAGACAGATACTTTCAGGCGGCCTGCTGCTTCGTCGACTTCTTCCACACCGCCTTCGAAGCCCTGGAACGCGCCTTCATTGACGCGAACCTGCTCGCCAATCTCGAACGAGATCTGCGGACGCGGACGTTCAGCTGCTGGCTCATCTGCCGTGCCAAGAATACGGTCGACTTCGCGCTGTGGCACCGGAAGCGGACGTTTGCCGCCTTCAGCACCAAGGAAGCCTGAAACTTTCGGCGTGTCACGAACGAGGTGATAGACATCGTCGGTCAGGTTCGCTTTCAGCAGGACGTAGCCCGGGAAGTAGCGCTTCTCGACGGTCTTCTTCTTGCCGCGAACGACTTCAACGACTTCCTCAGTCGGAACTTCAATCTCTTCGATCAGCTCGGACAGGTTCTTGAGGTTCGCCTGATCGCGAATGGTCTGGGCGACCTTCTTCTCAAAGTTCGAATAAGCGTGAACGATATACCATTTGGCCTCGGCCATGGGCGGGGCACTCCTTGAAATGTGTTAGGCGCCAAGACCGGTAATCAGCCGGATAACGATACCGATAACGAAATCGGCGCTGAACAGAAAAAGCGCAACGATAATTGACATGATGACGACCATGATGGTCGCCTGCACCGTTTCTTGGGGCGACGTCCATGTCACCTTGCGGCCTTCCGCCTCGACCTGGCGGGCGAAGGTCACAGGGTCCACGCTTTTCTTTTTGTCCTTATCGGCCATCAATTACGTCCTGAAAGTCCGGGGAATTGTTACGGCCTCGACCGTATCGATGCACCGCCATACTCTTCCTTGCGCTGATTGTGAAGGCATGTGGGTGCAGGAAGTTCTGCAGGCAAGGTCAGAGCGCCTGCTGGCGGCCTATTTCCCCTGCCAGTTGCTCACGGTCAGTCCCGGGCAATCCGTCCGCATTGCGAACAATCCGCCGGCAAATGGCTGCGTGTCCATCTGGAAGCCCGTGAGCCCTGTGCG
>DUBH01000023.1:3627-4581 GCA_012960415.1 Henriciella sp.
ATGTAGAGCGTTCTCAGATCGCTATCGCCAAAACAGAGGCCTGTCGGGCGCACGGTTGCAAGTGAGACCACCCTGTCGACAGCGCCGTCTGGCCGGTATCTGACGATGCGCGCGCCATCCCATTCAGCGTTCCAGACATACCCTTCGGCGTCGACGGCACATCCATCCGGATAGCCTGAACCAGTGCTTGTGGTCGCGAAAACCCGCCGCCCTTCAAGGCCGCCATCAGACCGGACATCGAACGCCAGGATTTCCTGCTCGGTTGTGTCGGCGGTATAGAAAACGCGCCCGTCCGGCGAAAAGCACCCCGTAGATGGAATGATCACCGGGCGCACATTCAGTTTTTCCAGTTCGCGGTCAGCGTTCAACCTGTACCAGACGGACCTTGCCTGCTTCTCCTGGCTGTCCATGACAGCGAACCAGAAACTTCCATCTGGACCACACCCGCCGCAATTGATGCGAAGATCAGCTGCATCACCATCGAGCTTTGCGATCTGGCGAAAGTCTTCTGTCTCGATATCGAAAAGGCCAACTTCCAGCCCGCCAGCCATCAGCAACTGACCATCCGAAAGGGCAAGCGCGCTGGCTTTGAGCGGCAGGTCATAACGCCTTGTGTTGCGCGTTATCGGCTTGAATCGGTGGAGCTTTGCCCGGTTGGGATCGACCCAGAACAAGAGCCCTTCACTGGCGCTCCAGACCGGGCTCTGACCGAGTAGACAACTTGTGGGGGCAATGCATTGCGGATCAGCAGGCTTCATGTCTCGGCTGTAGCTGGGTTTGCGCTAATGCAAAAGCCGTTCGCTCCATTTCTGCATCGCGCAAAAGAAAAGCGGTGCCGATAAAGGCACCGCTTTCCAAAAAAGTGCGGTCTTGCGTGACCGTCTACATCACACTTCGGCCGCGAACTGCGCGAGGGCAAGCTGGGCTTCAATTTCGACGTGCAGTTCCAGATCG
>DUBH01000023.1:4591-5612 GCA_012960415.1 Henriciella sp.
CGCCGAATGCAGACTTAATTTGATCTCTGAGCTTTTTGTCAACTGTATCTACTTCATCATCTCCTTTGGGTGCATCTTCGGAACTGGTAGAAGAAGTGCGAGGAAGACGAAGAACAGGATCTGCGCGATACCCGCCGATGCACCGGCAATACCACCGAACCCGAAAACTGCGGCGATGATCGCCAGTACGAAGAATGTAAGTGCCCAACCAAGCATGATTGATCTCCTTAGTTACGTGATACGGCCCGATGCCGTTGAAGAGAAAACGGCATGAGGCCAAACCGGTTCCGCAAATTATTTTTGGAACTCTTCGAAGGAGAAGGTCGTTTCAGCTGGCCCGCGACTAAAAAGGAATTGTCATGAAAAAGAACCCAATCATGATCGCAGGACTTGGCCTAGTGGCGCTTCTGGCGGCAGGCTGCAACACAGTCGAAGGCGCTGGCGAAGACGTCGAAGCCACTGGCGAAGCGATTGAAGAGTCCGCTGAAGAAGCTGGCGCCTAAGGCAGGACATCAAACCAAAATCGGAAAAGCCCGGCCAATCGGATTTGGCCGGGCTTTTTCAATGGCTCGCTAAGAAATCTAATACTATCAAGCAGTTTCCGTAATCTTCGCCTCAGCTGGAATATAAGAGAGCAAATAGACCGTCGGGCGAATTGTGGCCCGCACTGCTTTGCGCTTCCCTGTCCTCAGGCACGACCAGAAAGCGACGCAGGCCACTCCGATCATCGAGCAGACAACATCCAGCCTCGATATCCCGCCCAGACGGCGGAACACGTAAGCGACATCGCCCAGCGGGCCGATCGCCGGATCGTAAGGCGTGGCAGCTTCTACGTTCTGGAGAATTGGCTTTTGCATTCTGACTGTACGCCGCTGGCACGGCGCAGTTCCCCCATAGCGCCCTCGGCCGCGTGCTCCTCGACC
Organism: Henriciella sp.; assembly: GCA_012960415.1. Taxonomy (GTDB): domain Bacteria; phylum Pseudomonadota; class Alphaproteobacteria; order Caulobacterales; family Hyphomonadaceae; genus Henriciella. The sequence continues at coordinate 5,515 of DUBH01000023.1, forward strand.
ACCACTTCACGATCAGGAGGCGCTCGGCCCCCTTCCGCCTCGTCTGCCGAGGCGTCGGTGATGGTCTCCTCGCCGTCGCCTTCTGGGAAGGCTGCCTC
>DUBH01000024.1 GCA_012960415.1 Henriciella sp.
TGGGTCGGCACTTCTCATTAGTCACGAGGTGAACCTCTTGCGGTCTAGAACCGGTAGGAGAGGCTCGCGCCATAGGTCCGCGGCTTGCCGGCAAAGCGCATGATCACGTTCGAGTTCGAGGTGATCTGCTGCCAGTAATACTCGTCGGTGAGGTTCTTGCCCCAGAGCGAGACTTCCCAACCATCATTGATCGAGTAGAGGGCGATCGAGCCGTTGAGCAGGCCGTAGGAGTCGATGTCGTACAGCTCGTTGTCCGGATCGCCTGCGGTGGAGTCGCTCTGCCAGCGGCCGTTAAGTGCAGCCGAGAAGCCAAGGCTGTCATTCAGCGGACGATCATAGAGGAAGGTCAGGCTTGCTGCCGTTTCCGGGCTGTAGAGGAACGGGTCGCCCTGAACATTGGTCGGGCGGCCAGCGAAATCGAACGTGTCGAAGCTGCCATACTCGGTGTTGAGCAGCGTCAGGCCGCCGATTGCCGTCAGATTGTCCGTCAGCAGCCAGGTGATCTCAGCGTCGAGGCCGTAGGCTTCAGCTTCCGGAGCGTTCTGGAGCTGCGAGAGCGCCGTGTAGATCGGATCCGGGAAGAACTGAGCGCCCTGCTTGTCGGTGTAGTCATAGTAGAACAGGGCAGCGTTAGCCTGCATGCGGCCGTCGAGAAGGCCTGCCTTCATGCCAACTTCGTAGGCAAGCAGGCTTTCCTGCGTGGCCGGGAAGTTCTGCTCTGCCTTGGAAGCAGCGTTCACTGGCGTTGCAGCCGATTTGTAGCCCTTGGAAACCGACGCGAAGAGCAGGAGGTCTTCGAAACGCTCTGGCGTGTAGTTCGCCACGACGCGCCAGGAGACATTGTCTTCCTTCACATTCGAGTCGACCGGGCCGAACGTGTTCTGGATGTTGCTGTAGGTGTTACAGCCATTCTCCAGAAGCGGCGCTGGCGGCACGTTCACATCCGGATAGAAACCGACAAAGAAGAAGCGGTTGAAGATGTTCACGTTTGGCTGCATCGAGCCGTCAATGTCTGCCGAACAGCCGATATAGTCCTGCTCATCCTCGGTGTAGCGGATACCGGTGATCAGTTCCCATTCAGGGGTCAGGCGCCAGTTGGCATTCGCGAAGATACTGGCGCTGGTCGACTCAAACTGACCGATGTCCTGATACTTCTGGAACGAGCCGAGGATCTCAGCCGGCGAGTATGGCAGGCCGGTTTCAGGATCGACGTTCAGCGAATTGATGAACGCAGTCTGCTGGGCGATTGCCGCGGCATAGGCCGCAGGGTTCGCCTGCTGCAGCTGGATCAGCGCCGGGTTGAGAAGGCGCAGCGTGTTCTCGGTGTCGTAGGCGAGACCGGTTGCGACGGCGCTGATGAAGTTGCTGTTCGCATTGTCACGCAGCAGCGTCTGGTTGGAGTCGGTGATCTCATCCTTGGAGTAGTAAGCGCCGACCATCCAGTCTGCGATACCGTTGGAGCCTTCAAGGCGGATTTCCTGGCTGAACGACTCGATTTCAGCGTCGATGTCCTGCAGCAGGATGGCGGCAGGTGCGCCGGACCAGTCCAGAAGCGCTTCACGTTCCAGCTCGTTATAGCCGGTCAGCGACACGATACGCATGCCGTTGTCGAGGCTCCAGTCGATGCCGAGCTTGTAGGCATTGAAGGTGGAGTCTTCTTCAAGCGGTCCGCTGAAACCTGCGATACCAAACTCGCTGCCAGCGCGTGCGCCGAGCGGGGCCCAGTCTGCCTGCTCGGCAGAGGTCGGGTTGTTGTTGATCACATAATCGACGACACCCGCCGCGTTTGCCCCGGCAGAGCCGCCTGCGAACGGGCTGAACGGGTTGGTGGCTGGCGTGAGGCCGATTGCCTGACCGCCAATGGTGTCAGACTTATTGGTCCAGCCATTCCAGGAAAGGTCGACGTCGAGATTGCTGGTCGGCTGCCAGGCAAGAGCCGCACGGAAGCCGAGCTTGTCGATCTTGCCGCGCTCTTCGTTCGGGCGCGTGTCGGAGCGCTGCCAACCTTCATCGCTGGTTTCCTGACGTGCCGCGAAGCGGAACTGGAGCGTGTCAGCGATCGGCAGGTTGATCATGCCTTCATAGTTGAAGGTCTCGTAATTGCCGACATCGGCCACTGCGAAGGCTTCGAATTCATCGGAAGGCTTGTTGGTGACGACGTTGATAAGACCAGCCGTCGTGTTGCGGCCGAAGAGGGTGCCTTGCGGGCCTTTCAGGACTTCGACGCGGTTCACATCGAACACAGGACCGGAGTTCATGAACGGGAACGGATATGCGACTTCGTCAACATAGGTACCGACCGTGGAGGTCGCCGACACGTTGATCGTGTTGAAGCCGATGCCGCGAAGCGTGTAGGTAGGCACGCCCTGATAGGACTGCGACACCGAGAAGCTCGGGATGACCGACTGCAGGTCATCAACGCTGTCGACGCGGAGGTCGTTGATCTGGTCTTCACCAAACGCCTGGATCGACATTGGAACGTCGAGGACGGATTCCTCGCGGCGCTGGGCGGTCACCTGGATCGAGGTGAGGCGGCGTTGCGATTCTTCTGGTGCAGGCTGCTGCGTCGTAGCGACGGTTTCGTCGTTCGCCGTCTCCTGTGCGAAGGCCGGTGACAGTCCCGCTGCGAGCGCAATGGCTGTGCTCGAGATGAGGGTGTGGCGTAAAGTTACTCGTTGGATCAAATTTTCCTCCCTGGAACCGGATTTTTTTTCCGGCCATTATTTTGCCTGATAAAACTCTCCAAACCCGCGCCTTGGCACAAGCTATCGGAAATGACAGGTCTCTATGTTTATTGGGCTTCAGAGCCCAAGCAGAAGCTTGGCCATGACGTTGCGCTGAACCTCGTTTGAGCCGCCATAAATGGAGGCAGCGCGGTTGTTGAGGTATCGCGGCATGGCCGTCAGGCTGTGCGCAGGCCCAACCGGCTCCACATTCGACCCCGGCTGACGTGCGGCCATCTGCTCGACATTGCCGTAGAGGCCAGCTGCTTCGATGCCGAGCGTATCGATGCGCTGCATCATCTCGGTCCGCGCCGTTTTAAGCATCGACGACGCGGCGCCCGGGTTCTTGCCGCCAGCGAGGGCGGATGCCACGCGTTGCTCGGTTACCGTGATCGCTTCCAGCGCAATCTTGGTGTCTGAAAAGCGGCGCTTGAAAGCCGGATCGCTTGCAAGCGGCTTTCCGTCCGAACCCGCTTCGGCATGAGCCATGATGCGGACGCGTTCAAGGGCCGCTTCGATGCCAGCTGACGAGCCGCCGCCGCGCTCAAACTCGAGCAGGTACTTTGCGACCGTCCACCCATCATCCTCTTCGCCGAGACGGCCGGATTTCGGCACGCGCACATCGTCGAAGAAAACCTGGTTCACTTCATGCTCGCCAGCCATGGTGATGATGGGCTCAACGCGAATGCCGGGTGTGTTCATGTCCAGCAGGAGGAAAGTGATGCCCTGCTGCGGCTTTCCATCGGTCGATGTCCGAACGAGGCAGAACATCTTGTTGGCGTGATGGGCTTGCGTCGTCCAGATTTTCGAGCCGTTCAGGATATAGTCGTCGCCGTCTGAAACGGCACGCATCTGGAGGCTGGCAAGGTCAGAACCAGAGCCCGGTTCTGAATAGCCCTGACACCAATAGTCCTCGCCACTCAGGATGCGGGGCAGGTAATAGGCTTTCTGCTCTTCCGTGCCATAGCCCATGATGCATGGGCCAACCATCTGCAGGCCCATAGGCGAAAGCGGCGGCGTGCCGGCCTTCGCGCACTCAGACGAGAAGATGTATTTCTGCATCTCATCCCAGCCGGGGCCGCCATACTCTTTCGGCCAGTGGGGCGCGGCCCATCCTTTTTCATTCAGGATTTTCAGCCAGGGTAGATTATGCTGCGGTTCGCTGAAGGAACTCGTTGTCAGGCGACCTGCCTCGGCAAGTTCGGGTGGCAGCTTCTCTGCGAGGAAGGCGCGAACTTCCTCCCGGAAGAGCTCATGTTTCTTCTCAAGTGCCAGCTTCATCGCGTGTGCCCTCCCGTCTTGGCTTGTCTCTGCGACAACCTTGCAGAATGCCCGGCAGGGGGACAAGCTGATAATAATAACAGGTAAGAAAATGCCACCTTCAGACTCCTCCCAAACGCTTGAAAGCGAGCTGCTTCTACTGGCAAACAAGGTGGCCGACGCTGGCCGCCAGATTGGCCTGCCATACACCGCTGTCAGCGCAGATATCAGCAGCCCTCGGCCAATGTGCGATGACGAAGGTCAACCCTTCGCCGAGACGGTCTTCCGCTGGATCGATCCAGAGCTTCAATACTGGAAGGACCGGATGTTCGCGCTCCGCTCAACCCTTGTGCACGCGACCCGCACCTGCGCAGAGCCGTTCTACTATTCCAATGGCAAGATCGGTAGCTGGCGGCGCAACGCGGCGCTTGTCGCTGCCAATGATCCTGAGCAGTATAAGGCGGCGAATATCCACGCCGCGATCGTGTCTCCGGTTTATCTGCCCGGCGGTGTGATCAGTGCTGTCGTCTGGGCGTCCGATGAGGATATTGATCTTACCGACATCTTCGCGGCTGAAGCAGGCCATTTACACGCGCTGGCACTCAAATTCATCGCGACCTATCATGATGCACGAGCCCTCGGCCCTCAGGCGCCTGCAGTCTATCTCACGCGGCGCGAAATCCAGTGTCTGAAATGGGCGGCGGCCGGCAAGACAGACGCAGAGATCGCCACGATCATGGACATATCCGTCCCAACGGTCCGGTTTCACATCACCAACAGCGCCACCAAGCTCGGCGTGGCCGGAAAGGCGCGCGCCATCCAGCGGGCGTCGACGCTGGGCTATATCGGTCACGAATAGGCCCGCCGGACCTTCACGGCCCGGCATTGCCCTGCAAGCCTAGATTTCTGCGCTCAGCCTGTCGCGTAGCTCGCGTTTGAGGAACTTGCCGCTCGCATTGCGGGGCAGCGGCTCATCAAGGATCCAGATGTAACGAGGCACCTTGTGCTTCGCCATGATCGCGGCGCAATGCTCCCGGATCGCGTCTTCGCTGACCTGCTTGCCGGGCTTTGCGACAATCGCCGCGCCCACTTCCTCGCCCAAGCGCTCATCGGGAATGCCGAAGACAGAGCATTCGGCAACGTCATTGTGGCGATAGAGGGCGGCTTCGACCTCGGCGCAGTAGATGTTCTCGCCGCCGCGCAGGACCATGTCCTTCTTGCGGTCGACGATATAGATGAAGCCATCCTCATCCATCTTGGCGATGTCGCCGGTGTGCAGCCATCCACCATCCGTGATGGTTTCTGCCGTCGCCTCAGGCCGGTTGATGTACCCCTTGATGACAGAGGAGCCGCGCACCCAAAGCTCGCCGCGCTCACCGGTGGGAACCTCATTACCATCGGGATCGACGCATTTGGCCTCATAGCTCGGCATGGCCGGGCCTGCGCTATCTGGCCTGTCGACATAGAAGTCCGCTGCGATAGACGTGATGATCCCGCAGGTTTCTGTCATGCCGTAGCCCGTATTCGGACGGGCGGTGGCAACCTTCTCCTCGATGGCAAGCACGAGGTCCGGCGGCACCTGCGCGCCGCCGCCGCCAAGCGCGAGAAGGCTCGATGTGTCGGTCTTGTCGAAGTCCGGATGATTGATCAGCTCGCGCGCCATGACCGGCACGCCGCTGACAGTCATGATGCGATGCTTCTCGATGAGGCGCAGCGCTTCGCCCGCTTCCCATTTATACATGAGCACCATCTTCCCGCCTGCAACTGTCACCGCATAGGCGGCGCAATTATTGGCCGTCACGTGGAAGAGGGGCGTATTGATCAGCGTCACTGGAACGGGCGGTGGATCAGGCGGCACTTCACCGGTTGCGTACATCACCGCCAGCGCTGATGAGGCGCGCGCATATAGCATATTGTAGAGGTTCGACACGCAGCCGCGATGGGTGAGCTGTGCGCCTTTCGGAAAACCGGTGGTGCCAGACGTGTAGAAGATGCAGGCGTCGCTGTCCGGGTCGACGGTGACGTCAGGCAGGTCGCCGCCCGTCGCAATAACGTCTTTCCAGTCGATGATATCTTCCGGCACCTCATCAAGGCGCACACCGACCAGTTTGGTCCCCTGTACCATGTCAGGCTTCTGGCGAACGCGGGCGAGGCGCTCCTCGTCGAGGAAAAGGACAGCAGGATCGGAGTCCTTCAGCGCGTAGGCCATCTCCTCAGCGGTCCACCAGGCATTCATGCCCACGACGGTGATGCCGACCGCGCAGCAGGCCCAGTAAATGATCATCCATTCGGGGTAGTTTCGCATCGAAATCGCAATGCGGTCGCCCGGCTTCACACCCTGTTTGAATAGCCAGTTTGCGACCGAGTTGGAGAGCGCGTGCGTCTCGCCATAGGTCAGCTTTTCATCGTGATAGACGAGATAGTCGCGGTCGGCGAATTCGAGCGTCGACAGCCAGACTTCACGAACGCTTGGCGGCGCAGTCTTCCAGGCCCGGATCCGGTTGCCGAGAATTTCCTGTTCGACAATTTCAAAGTCGCCGCCTGGGCCAGTGAGTTCGCTTTTGGCCCGCTTCAGTTCCGCGTAGTACATGTTCCGCCCTGTGTTCTATGTTTTCGCCACTCTTACACTGAGTTGGCCGTCCGAAAACACCGGACGCGGCGTCAGCCTCCGAAGGCGGCGTATATCCCGACGCGGCGGCGGAGCGCTTCGTAACGGGCCTGAAGTTCGCCGTCCTCAGCCGATAGCGTCTGGCGCTGGGCATCGATCAGGCTCAGCAGGCTCTCGGCGCCCTCGCGGTAGCGGATCTCGATCAGGTCACGGGCGCGCGTGGCAGCGTTCAGGGCGCTGGACCGGAAAGCCGTTTCTTCAACCGCATAATTGTAAGCTAGGAGGGCTGCATCCGCTTCCGTCAGCGCATCGAGCACAGTGCCTTCGAAGTTGGCCCGCGCCGCTTCGACATCCGCTTCGGCCTGCTCAATTTGTGCACGGGTTAGCGGCAGATTGAAGATGCCCCAGCTGAGGCGCGGGCCGAAATTATATCCCAGCGCATCTGCGCTAAAGAGTTCGCCTACCTCGCCAGCTTGATAGTTTGCCTGTCCGGACAGTGTCAGGCTCGGATAGAGATCAGCGGTTTCGATTCCGACCCTGTAGGTCGCGGCAGCAAGCTGGCGCTCAGCGGCGCGAATGTCGGGGCGACGGCGAAGCAATTCCTTTGGCTCGCCGATCTCGACGGGCCCGAAAGCCTTCACTGGCTCTAGTGCGTCGGTGCCGCCAAGCTGGAGCGCCGGATACGCCTCATAGAAATCGGGAAGGGTGTAACCTGTGAGGCGAGCAAGGCCCGTTACGGTCTGCGCCCGGGCCGCTTTCAGCGCGCTGATCGCCGCTTTTGTCGTCTGCACCAGATTGGTCTGGCGCTCCACATCGATATCAGCCACTTCGCCCGCCTCACGAAGGCGCACAGTCAGTCCAAGGACATCTTCCTGGCGTTCGACATTCCGTTCATTCACAGAAATGCGGGCATCGAGTTCGCGAAGCGTCAGATAAGTGCGCGCTGTCTCCGCGAGTATGGCGCGCGCCGCATCGGCGGCAACTGCTTCGCGCCCGCCGAGCGCTGCTTCGGCCTGCGCAATACCGTTCGCCGTACGCCCGAACAGATCCGCCTGCCAGCTCAGTTCTGCGCCTGTAGAGTAAAGCGTTTGCGCCTCAAACTCGAAGGGCACGTTGGCACCAAGGCTCGCGGCAGACTGTTTCTGGCGCACGACCGACGCATTGAGGGCGCCCATGGGCAAGGCTGCAGATCGCGCAGCGCCAAGGGCCGCCTGCGCATTGGCGACATTCGCAGCCGCTTCCTCGATGCTTGGATTGCGAGCCTTTGCGTCTTCGACCAGTGCCGTCAGCAGTTCGTCATTGAACGCCGTCCACCAGTCGGACCGGGGCAGTTGGCCGGGCGCGAGCACATCGGAATCTCCAGCGACCCAACTATCCTGATAGACTTCTGTCTCTGGCGGATCATATTCAGGCCCGACGGTCAGGCATGCCGAGAGGGAGAGTGCGCAGGCGGCAACTGCCGGTATCCGAAGAAGCGTTTTCATCATGACAGTCCTGCGGCTCGCTGACCTCTTGTCTGTAACCTGTCGATCTATATCCAATCGAACAAGAGACCTAATGCGCCAACAAGATCGAAACAGCCATGTCTGAAGATTACCGATCTCAGGAATCTGAAAAAAAGCCGAGCTGGATCTGGTGGGTCGCAGGTCTTGGGGTGCTTGGTCTCGGTATTCTCATCATGATGCTGGCCGGTGCGGGAAGTGGCCCCGAGGAAGGCGCCGTCGCGCAGGAAGACAGCATTCCCTATGTCGAGACGGTCCGACCCGAGCAGGCTGGCTCGACCTTCATGGTAAGGGCGCCGGGCCGTATCCAGCCACGAGAACGGCTCGACCTTGTGGGAGAAGTTTCCGGTAAGGTCACGAACGTCAATCCGGACCTGCAGGCCGGTGGACGGATCAGCCGGGGTGAAACGATCCTGCAGATTGATGACGGGGACCTCCGCGCCAATCTGGAGCGCGCGCAAGCGCAGCTCGCGACAGCTGAGGCGCGTCTCAGTCAGGCCGAAGCTGAACGTGATCGCCAGATCAACCTTGCTGACATTGGCGCTTCGCCGGAGAAAGCTGCCGAGCAGGCGATCGCAGCCTATGAGGATGCAGAGTCAGGCGTCAGGCAGGCTAGATCGCAGCTTGTGATCGCACGGCGCAATCTTCAGAAATCGTCGATCGTTTCGCCGTTCGACGCGATTGTCGTTTCCGAAACAGTTGCGCCGGGCACCTTTGTCTCGCCGGGCCAACCGCTCGCCCGGCTGATCAGCGCAGGCGAGGGTGAGATACAGGCAGGCCTGCCCGCCAAAGATGTCCGGGCGGTGCGCAGTGCATTGGCGGTGCGCGGTGACAATCAGCTTCCTGTAAGAGCTGTGCCAAACGCAAGTTCACTTAGCGCCACAGATATTGATGGCTATCTCGCTGAATTTTCACCGGAAATCGACCAGCAGTCACGTACGGCAACGGTCATCGCGGTCTTCCCTGACGCCTTCGCGCCAGAGAACCAGGGCGACATCTTCGCGGGCGACTATATGGACCTTCTGATCGAAGGGCGGTCCGAGACGCCGATGTGGCGCGTGCCCGATGGCGCGGTTCGCCAGGACGCTTTCGTCTGGGTCGTGGGCAGCAATGAACAGATCCGCCGTGTGGAAGTCGAAACGGTCGACCGTGATGAAGACGGCGTTCTTATCCGTGCGCCAGAACTTGCGGAAGATGACAGGCTGATGCTCACGGTCCTGGCTGAAGAAATAGACGGGATGCGGGTGCACCTGCAGGAGACCCAGTCTTGATCCGGATGATCGAGGGCGTCCTTGCCAACCGGGTGGCGGCAAACCTCCTGATGGTCTTCCTCGTCATATCAGGACTGGCCTCTCTCTCTGCCCTGAACGTGCGGGTCTTCCCGCCGATTGAGACGTATACGATTTCCGTCACTGTCCCTTATCCAGGCGCGACGCCTGAGGATGTGGAGACATCGATTGTCCGTCCCATCGAAGAGCGCCTGGAAGGCCTTGAGGGGATCGACAAGATTACCAGCCTCGCTGCATCCGGCGTCGGCAACGTCGTCGTCGATATTCCCGAAAGTGAAGACATCTCCGAGATGCTCGACGAGGTGAAGAACGAGATCGGCCGGATCACTGTTTTTCCCCAGGCGGCTGAAGCTCCGCAAATTACCGAAGTCGAGCCGGACGAACTGGTCTCCCAGATCCTCCTTCACGGTGATGTAGACCGGCAAACACTGAAGCAGGCAGCCGATCGCGTTCGGCGTGAACTCGCGGCCAAGGACGGTCTCTCGCTGGTCGAGATTGGTGGGGTGGCTGACTATCTGATCGAGATTGCCGTCTCCGAAGAAGAGCTGCGCGCGCGCAATCTAAGCCTCACTTCGATTGCGCAGGTCATATCACAGCAAAGCCTCGATCTTTCCGCAGGCGAGATTGAGAATGACCGCCAGCTTCTGCGTGTACGTGCCGTGGGCGAGCGTCGGACAGGCGCTGAGTTCGAGAACATTGTGGTTGGCGCAGGCCGCAATGGCGCGCCGATCTATCTGAGGGACATCGCGGTCATCCATGACGGGCTGTCAGATGATCCGGTTGAGGCCAATTATGCAGGTGATCCCGCGGTCACTGTATCCGTCTTCCGGGTTGGCCGAGAAAAGACCCTCGATAATGCGCGCATTGTCCGGAAATATCTCGACACTGAAATCGCGGCTGCGCTGCCGGGGAATGTCGAATACGTTCTATGGCGAGATGAGGCGGTAAACCTTCGCTCGCGCATAGACCTGCTGGTCCGCAACGCAGTGCTGGGCCTGGTGCTGGTGACGCTGCTGCTCCTGCTCTTCCTTGATATCAGGATCGCCTTCTGGGTCGCACTCGGTGTCGGCGTCAGTTTTGTCGGCGCCTTCTTTCCGATGCTTATTTTCGGCATCACGATCAACCAGCTCTCGCTCTTCGGCTTCATCCTGGCCATCGGTATCATCGTCGATGACGCCATCGTCGTGGGGGAGAACATCCACGCCAACTGGCGGGCCGGGGCAGGGCAGATGGAAGCCGCGCGCCTCGGCGTGACGCGGGTGGCGCGTCCCGTGCTCTTTTCGGTTTCGACCACGATGACAGCTTTCGTGCCGATCCTGCTTGTGCCCGGTCTCTTCGGACAGTTTCTGGGTCAGGTCTCTGCCGTCGTGATCGTGCTGCTCTTCCTGTCGCTGGTCGAGAGCCTCTTCGTGCTGCCACGCCACCTATCGCATCTCAGCGATGAGCCGCCCGGACGATATTCGCCCCGCCGCTTTGCCGACCCGGTGCGTGACCGCGTTGCCGGTGCGCTGCGAAAATTCTCTGCCGGTCCGCTGAAGAAAGCGATGCAGTTTGTTGTCCTGCGGCCCGTCATGGTTCTGATGATGGGTTTTGGCATCCTCTTCGCGACGCAGGCGCTGACGGCCAGCGGCTATGTCAAATTCATATTCTTCCCGGCGGTCGAAGGCGATTACGTCACCGCAGAACTTGAACTTGCAGAGGGCAGCTCGGAAGAGCAGACGCGGCGCTTTGCGCTGCAGATCGAAGAGGCCGCGAGCCGGGCAATAGAAGACGTGACGAGCCGCGAAGACGGCCTCGTGGGTGTGCTGTGGCAGATCGCCGAACCACTCGGAGGCAATGAGGCCAACGCCACAGGTGGCGGCGCCGGCGCCATCTCCGGTAACCGCGCTTTCGTCGTCGCCCAGCTACAGGAATCAAGCAGCCGAGATTTCGCGGCGCGTGATTTTGAACGTGCCTGGCGCGAACAGGTCGGCCGGATACCGGGCGCCGAAAAGCTCACTTTCACCTCGGACCTTGTCAGCCCAGGCGCACCGATCCAGCTCCAGATATCTGCCCGCACTGACGAGGAAACACGCGAAGCCGTGCTGGAGCTTCGGCGCGCGCTCGAAAGCCGTCCTGGCGTCTATGATGTCCGCGACGACCGCTTCCGGACCACTGAGGAAGTCCAGATCCAGCTGAAGCCGCTCGCGCGTAATTACGGCCTCACGCAGAGTGATCTGGCCCGGGAAGTCCGTGCGGCCTTCTTTGGCGCAGAAGCCGTCCGTATCCAGCGCGACCGCGAGGAAATTCCCGTCCGCGTCCGCCTGCCGGAAGGTGAGCGGGCTTCGCTCGAGACGCTGAAGCGCCTGCGCGTGAAAGTGGGTGAAGGTTACATCCCGATGGAGGCGCTTGCCGACCTCACCATCGCGCCAGCACCGGCAGCCATCAACCGCGTGAACGGGCGGCGCATCTATTCGCTCAATGCCTTTGTCGATGAAGACATCACCACCGCTGACACCGTGTCGACTTATATGTTCGAACAGGCGCTGCCACAGCTTCAAGAGGATTACGAAGACCTCACCATGCAGGTTTCCGGCGACCAGGAAGACCAGGCCGAAGCCCAGCCTGTATTGGCGCGTAATTTCATGCTGGCGCTGATCGTGATCTATAGCCTGCTGGCGCTGAATTTTCGCTCATACAGCCAGCCGCTCGTCATCATGGGTGCGATCCCGTTCGGCTATGTCGGCGCGCTGATTGGCCATGGTCTGCTTGGTGCTGACCTGACGCTATTGTCCTTCTTTGGCATCATCGGCCTCTCGGGCGTGATCATCAATGCGTCCCTGATGGTGACCGACTTCCTAAATGAGCGGCTCGAGAATGGCGAAGAGCCTGTCGAAGCTGTTGTGTCAGCCATGCTGGACCGGTTCAGGGCGATCCTGCTGACCACGCTTACGACCTTCCTCGGTGTGACGCCGATCATCCTCGAGACGAGCATTCAGGCCCAGTTCCTGATCCCGACCGCCATCTCGCTTGGCTTCGGTATCCTGATTGGCACCTTCCTTCTTGTCTTCATTCTGCCAGCGCTGTTGACCATCCACCTGCGCATCTTTGGTGTGCCAGACAGCCGCGTCGAAAACGAAAACGGGCGCAGCGATAAAGCTGCGCCCGCGTCCTGATTTGCCGTCTGGAAGCTAGCTGCCGAAGCCGTCGCCAACGCCGAAGTCACGGCGTGCCGACACGATGCTCACGATCACGCCTACCATCACGTCAATGAGGACGAGACAGGTGAAGAGGAAAAAGGTGGCGGTCGCGAAATTGGCGAACAGAATGAAGCAGACGATACAGGTCAGCAGTACCGCCATCGACGCCATGTGATTGATCATGGCGCTGGAGCGCGAGCTCGTCGACTTCATGAGTTCGATCGAGAGCAGCACCAGCGAGACGAGTAGCAGGATATCCCCAACCTGCATCTTCCAGCTGACGCCGGACACCATTGAAATAGAGAACAGCGTTGCATTGAGAGTTCCAGCAATCGCTGGCGTTTCGTCCATGTGCTGGCCGCCCGCAATAACGGCGATAATGACATAAACTATAAAGGGGAAAACAAGCAGTGGCGTGATCTTTTCGATGCGCCTGAAAGTCCCCACTTTTGGCCGGGATCTGCTTGATCCTGTTTGATCGCTCATCCTGATATCCTTTCCAGTAACGGCGTCTCATGCGCAGCCCTGTTAAAGTTAGTAACCAAACTTGCTCGGCTCGTCGATGCATGTCGCCGATTACGCGAATAAGTTAAATGGGCTGCCGGCGAGGCAATCGACTGTTTCTGCCAATGTTTCTCCCCTTCGCGGATTGGTAAAGCGCCCTAAATGAGGCAGTGAGCACGTCTCAAGCGGCAATAGGCAGGATTGATGGCAGAACGCGAATTCAAAGGCTTCGGCGGTCTTTTCCTCAGCGCAGACATGCGCGGATCGGAGGATGATCCGTCGGTCCTGCTGCTTCATGGCGGCGGGCAAACCCGCCATGTCTGGCAGGAGACGGCCGACGCGCTGGTGAAGGCTGGCCGCCACGTCATCAGTCTTGATCTTCGCGGGCATGGCCGCAGCGCGCGCTCTGAAGATGCGCGCTATGAATTCAACGCCTGTGTCGAAGACCTGCGCGCCGTCCTCGCGCAGCTTGCTTCGCGGCCGGTAGTCGTAGGGGCAGGGCTCGGCGGCTGGATCGCGCTGACGGCGATCGGTGAAGACGGCGCCCATCTTGCGTCCGGCCTCGTCCTAGCAGATGCCCCGCCCGAGATTGACCTTCGCACGGCTGGCGCACTCGCTGCCTCGATCCGGTCCACCCCGGCTCAGACAGAGAATGTCGACCCGGTCTTCGGTGAAGTGATTGATGTTGAAAAGTCTAGCGAGCGTATTGCGCTTGCTGCCTCCGGCCTCAAAGTCCCCGTCCTCTTTGTAAGAGGTGCCCTCAGCAGCTTCGGCAACCGCGATGCTGCAAACCGCTTTGTCGAGAAGGTCGCGACCGCAGAATTTGCTGAGATCGAAGACGCTGGCCACCTGGCTGTCTTCGACCGCTCTGATGCGTTCAGCGCGGTCCTGCTAGATTTCCTGGAGCGGCGCGTTCCACGGATGATGCCCGACTATAAACAGGGCTCGGATGCCCGCACACTTCGTGACGCGCTCGGCTGCTTTGCGACCGGGGTAACGGTGGTCACCACTATGTCGACGGAGGGCAAGCCTGTGGGGCTTACGGCGAACTCTTTCACCTCTGTCTCGCTCGACCCGCCGCTTCTGCTTGTCTGCATCGCAAAGAGTTCGTCCAGTCTTGAGGCGCTCCAGACGTCGGAGCGATTTGCCGTGAATGTCCTTCATATCGGCCAGCAGCCTGTCTCCAACACATTCGCGATGCCCGGCGAAGACAGGTTCTCACAAACGCCCTGGCAGGAAGGTCAGTACGGATCGCCACTCATCTCAGGGGCGCTCGCGAATTTCGAATGTATTAAGTTCGATCTTCACGATGGCGGGGACCATGTGATCCTCATCGGCAAGGTGGAGCGCGCAAAATATGAACCGCGCCGCGATCCGCTCCTCTATTTCAAGGGCAAGTACCGACGGCTGCACTTTGCCTGAGATTTAGCGATAGTCCGTGAGGGCTGGACCGAGCGCGTCCTTCAGCGGGCCGAGATGCGCTTCGAAGTTGCGCCATTGGTCGACACCGGAACGGCTGATCGGCTGGCGAACCTGCTCCGAACTTGCCGTACGAACGGCGCGTTCTGTTTTGTGGAAGTCGACGCAGGCCTGTTCGAAGGGCAGACCGCAATAGTCCAGAATACGCCGGACCTGGCCCTCCAGATCGTCGACGACATCCTCATGCTGGACGCGCAGCACCTTGCCGGGAAGCACGCGGTCCCAATGCGCCATCATCTCGATATAGATGCGGTAGTAATTGCCGATATCGTCCAGGCTGTAGCTGAACTCCTGGCCTTCAGCGAAGAGTTGCTTGAAGCCTGAGAAGCAGCAGGCCATCGGCTCGCGGCGCGCATCGATGATCTTTGCATTTGGCAGGATCAGGCTGATCAGCCCGATATGCCTGAAATTATTTGGCATCTTGTCGGTAAAGAAGGGCGCACCCTGACGATGGATTGCCGTATTTGCGATATAGTCCTCACCCAGCGCGGACAGCTCCTCATCGGGCAGTTCATGCAGGATGCGCGGGTAGCGCTCTCGATCTGAAATCTGTTTACGCCCACGCAGCCGGTGAGCCAGCGACAGGATATTCGGTAATTCCAGCGTGCCATCGACCTGACTGTGCGAAGCCAGAATCTGTTCGATCAGCGTGGAGCCTGCGCGCGGCAGGCCGACGATGAAGATCGGGGCAGGGTCGTCATGCCCGGCGCCTGCTCGTTTCTCAAAGAGGTCACGCGTACAGTGCTGGATCTGCCCATCGGCCTCTGTGCGCATCTGCTCCGTCGTGTAGCGGATCTGCGCCTTCTTCAGCGCATTGCCGCTGCTATAGGCCTCGAATGACTCATCATAGGACTTCGCATCTTCCAGCGCTTTGCCGAGTGCGAAGGCAAGATGGACACGGCCCATGAGGTGCAGGTTGGGGTCGGAGAGCGCCCCTCGCATCACGTCGATTTCGGCAGGGCTGAACTTGTAGGTCTTCAGATTGGCGAGCGCATACCAGGCATCCCCATGTAGCGGGTTCACCTCAACGGCCCGGCGGTATGAGGCAATGGCTTCGTCAGTGCGCCCAGCGGTCTTCAGCGCGTGACCCTGAGATGTGAGCGTTGCAAGATCATCGGGAAGAACGCTGAGCACCTCGTCAAAGATTCCGAGCGCCTCGTCATAATTGCCCGCCTGCATGGCCTCGATGGCGTAGATCGATTTGAAAACCGGGCTTCCCGGATCGTGTTTCAGAAGCTTCTCGGCTTGGGCGAGGGCCGCTTCGTACTTCTGGCGCTTGCGCAGCACCTGAACATGGTCGATGCGCAGCTGCGGATTGTCAGGGTCGAGCTCGATCGCGGTTTCCAGCAGGAAGTCTGCATCCTCATGCACGCCAAGCCGCGTGCCGATGTCCGCGAGAAGGCGCATGCCCTCAATGTGGCGTGGGTTCTTCTGCAGGAAGGCACGCGCAATCCGCTCTGCATGGATCAGGCGGCCTTCATGCACATAGTTGGTGACTGCCAGCAGCTCAGGTGGCAGCCGCTTCAGCCGGTCGGCATGCGCACGGGCATGGGCTGCGTCTTCAGCGCGCCCGGACGCCGAAAGGATTTCAGCCTGGGCCGTCCAGCTGGCGACCAGCGCCGGATTATAGCGCACAGCGCGCTGATACGCGGTGAGCGCCGCATCACTGTGGCCCACCTTGCGGTGCAGGTGTCCTTCTTCCTGAAAGGCGCGGCCAAAGTCAGGTGACAGGTGTTTGAGGTGTTCAAGATGACGGAAAGCAGTGTCCGTTTCACCGAGGTACCGGGCGCAGGCGGCAGCCATATAGATGGCGTCCTGATGATCCGGCGTGTCCTTGAGGATGATATCCAAAGCATCGGAAGCTGCCTTGAACTCGCCTCGCTGCATGAGAGCGCGAACCTGTTTCAGCTGATCGGCTGTCGTTTCCGCTTCGGTCATTTCATCCATTCAAAAGTAATGCAGCGTCCCGAATAACCGGGACGCTGCGATAGAAGCAAGTTTGGCTCCGATGAAGACTAGTAGTCGTACTTCAGACGGATGCCGATCGTGCGCGGACGGATCGGGGTGACCCGCTCACGGTCGAAGATGAAGCTGCCGCTAAGCTCGGCATATTCATTGGTGAGGTTGGTAGCGAAGAGTTCCGCGCCCCAATTGTCACCCGTGATGCCTGCAGTGGCGCCGAAGGTCACATAGCCATCGAGGTCCATTTTGTTGATCTCGATCACGTCGGTGACGGAGTCATCGGAGAAGACCATTTGTGGCATGATGTGAGCTCGCACGCGCTGACCGGCAATCTCCTGCTCGAGATCCCACTCATAGCGCACGCGCAGATTGCCCTGATAGGACGGCGCGAAAGCCAGCTCCGAGCCCACGACCACATCATCGGTGGGCACGAGCACTTCAGTGATTTCCGAATCCAGGAGCGAGAAGGCGCCTGCAATGGTCAGACCGTCTATGCTTTCCGGAAGCCAGGTGAAATCACCTTCGAGGCCCTTCAGCTCTGCATTCGCCGCGTTATCGGAGAAGAAGAGGTTGACGATGGACGGGTCAAAGATGGTCGTCTGGAGACCTTCAATATCGACGAAGAAGGCTGCGCCATTGAAGCGGAGCGAATTGTTGAACAGCTCGGTTTTCCAGCCGAGTTCGTAGTTCTTCACTTCATCCGTATCGACAGCGTACGGCACCGTGTAATTGTTCGGGCCTGATGCACCGCCTGGACGGTTGAGAAGACCAGCACGGTAGCCTTCGGAATAGGTCGCATAGAAGAGCGTATTCTCGGTTGGCGTCCATTCACCGGTCGCCTTCAGGATGACACCATCAGTTGCGGCCTTGTCCGGAGCGTCGGCAGGACCGTTTGGTCCGTAGAGCTGCGAGATGTTCGTGCCGAAGACCTGCTGATCAGTATCAGCAAAGAGGTTGAAGAAAGACGAGTTGGCTGAACCTTCAAGATCGACTTCAACATCATAGTAACGGGCGCCGAGCGTAAGGGCGAACTGGTCGGTGAGGTCGAAAGTCGTCTCACCGAAAATGCCAATCTGCTCATCCGTGCGAAGCACATCGTTGCGGAAGATCACGCCGGCCGGGAACGGGCCAGGCTGGCTGAAATAACCCTGACTTTCATTGCCGACATCGCCCGGCGTTGCTGCCCCGTTGGTGAGGGGGAAGTTCGGCGCGAAGCCGACAGAGCCATCGGTGTAAACAACCTGCGTTGAGCCCGGATAGATAAAGTCATTACGCTCAGCGAGCTCAAGATCGCTGTAGAACGCACCGAAGGTCGCGCGCCAGCGGTATTCGTCTGGCGTGTTAAAGCGCAGCTCGTGCGTCTGGACCTTCGTTTCGGAGTGCGAACTCACAGAAAGGTTTGGAGCGTAACACGTGCCTGCGGGCGCAGCGCCCGTTGGATAGGTCACGTCATAGTCACAGATATAGTAGGGCAGGTACTGGCCGACGAAGAGATAGTCGGAATAGTCGACGACCTGATCGGTGGTCCGCTCTGTGTAGGCGCCGGTATAGATCGCTTCGAGCATGCCGAGGCGGCCCTCGAGCGTCCATGCGGTCGAGTGGAAGTCGTCTTCGATTTCCTCAGGCGTGAAGCGAACAATATCGTAGTCATCGAGCTCAGGGTCGGCAAAGAAGACGCCATCAGCTTCTATGCCCTGCTGCGAATGCTGAACCAGCAGGTCCCAGTTCTGATTGAACTCGTAATAACCACTCAGGCGGAAGCCCTGATAGGTGACATCATTGATGTCGTTCTCGGCGATCGTGCCGTTGTTCGCATCAATGAAAGTCACGCCGGAGAGGTCAGATCCTGCCTGGAAGCCGGCGCGGTTCGTATTCACCGGAACGCCATTCGCACGGACGGTGCCTTCAGCACGGAAGCGAGCGGATTCGCGGGTCGAAAGCGTGCCGCCGACATTGTCGATATAGCCGCCCTGGGTGTCGGTATAGACAACACCGCGAACGGCGAGCTTGTCGGTTACCGGCAGGTTGATCATCGCTTCGACGCTATTGCTCATCTCACCGCCATCGGTGAAGGCGGTCGACGCCTTGAAGCCGGCATCGAAGCCAGCCAGCGACGGTTTGTTCGTGATCAGACGGACGGTGCCTGCCTGCGAGCTGGCGCCAAACAGCGTGCCTTGAGGGCCGGACAGGACTTCTACGCGCTCCAGATCGGCTGCGTAGACGTCGAGGTTACGGCCCGGCTGCGCCAGCGGCTGTTCGTCGAGATAGAAAGATACGTTTGGTGCGAGACCTGCGACACCGGCAACCGTGAGGTTTGGTGTCGTGGAAGCCAGGCCGCGAATATAGATCGTGTTCTGACCGGGACCGGAGCCGCCAGCGGTAACGCCCGGCAGCTGGACCAGATAGTCGCTGAAGTTCTTGACGCCGAGCTGGTCAAGCTCCTGCTCGCCAAGCGCGCTCACTGTTACAGGAATATCCTGCGCGCTCTCGGAACGTTTGGTTGCTGTGACGGTTACGGTTGTGAGCCGTCGGTTCTTTGCCGCCGGTTCTTGTGACTGCGCCATTGCCGGAGTGGCAGTTACAATAGCGCCGATGGCGAGCAATGATGCTCCGCCGAAAAGCTTGTTCATGAATTACCCCATTTATTCGTGGTCGCGTGTAGACATGCGAAAGGCCCCCTCGCGGATTTCAGTCTGAAATCAAATCGCGCCCGGGCACCGACCCCACATAGGGCGATAGTTCATCAAATAAAATAAAATAGTCAATAATTTGCCATGTTTGCGCATCCGGACGCTTGTTGCGCTGCAAAAAAGGCAGTGAAAACAGTATGCTTAGGCGTGGTTGCAACATTGCAACATGTTTAGATATTTGTTGAAACCTTGAAAGTCGGCCCCTGATATAAAGATCAGAACTATCCTAATCATTTGGCTTTCAAACAATCGGCGGCGATTTCCGTCCTGGAGACATTGAATATGAGCGAACCTGACGGTGATACTGAGTACACGACAGATTATGAGGTCGGGCAGGACAACGTCGAATGGTTCGGGCTCGATATCCACAATCCGGTATTCTTTCTGAGCGCAGGTCTCGTTCTCGTCTTCGCCATTACGTCCCTGGTGTTTCCGCAAGCGACCGGATTTGCCTTGCAGGCTTCGAGAACCTGGACGCTCGAGACGTTTGACTGGCTGTTTGCGCTGACACCGCCTCTAATTCTTCTCTTCTGTCTCGCGCTTGCCTTTTCGCCGCTCGGAAAGATCCGCCTCGGCGGGCCTGACGCAAAGCCCGAATTCAGCATCCCCTCCTGGATCGCGATGCTCTTTGCTGCCGGTGTCGGCATCGGCTTCATGTTCTATGGGTCCGCAGAGCCGCTCGCCTATTATTCGGACTGGTTCGGCACGCCGCTTAACGTCGAGGCCGACAGTGAGCAGGCCAGGAAACTGGCCTTCAGTGCCACGCTATTTCACTGGGGTGTTGCGCCGTGGGGTGTCTACGCCGTCGTTGGCCTCGCCCTTGGATTCTTTGCCTACAATAAAGGCCTGCCGCTCACGATCCGCTCGGCCTTCTATCCAATTCTTGGCGACCGCGTCTGGGGCTTCTGGGGGCATGTCATCGACACATTCGCTGTCATTTCCACCGTCTTCGGGCTCGCGACCACGATCGGTATTGGCGCGGCGCAGGCCAGCAGCGGTATCGGTTTTCTGACCGGTGTGAAGGTCAGCGTCGGTCTTCAGACAGTTCTGATCGCAGCCATCACCGGCCTCGCTGTCATATCGGTCCTTCGCGGTCTCGACGGCGGCGTGAAGCTTCTCTCGGATATCAACATGACCATCGCGGTCATTCTGATGCTGTTTGTCTTCATCGCCGGACCAACGCTCGCCATCGTGAGCGGACTTGGAGAGAACTTCCTCGCATATCTTAAAGACACGCCAGGCCTGACCAACTGGTTTGGACGCGAGGACACCGCCTGGTTCCATGACTGGACCATCTTCTATTGGGCCTGGTGGATTTCCTGGTCGCCATTCGTTGGCATGTTCATCGCCCGCATCTCAAAAGGCCGCACCGTCAGGGAGTATTTCTCTGTCGTCCTTCTGGCCCCGGTCGCAATCTGCGTCCTCTGGTTCACGACGTTTGGTGAAACGGCAATCCAGCAGTATGAAGCCGGGCAGGGCGAGCTTGGCGATGGCATGACCACCGCTGCGCTGACGCTCTTCCACATGCTGGACAGCCTGCCATTCTCGATCATCACGTCCTGCGCTGCGATCTTTTTGCTCGTCGTGTTTATCGTGACGTCGGCAGACTCAGGCGCGCTCGTGATCGACAGTATCACATCGGGCGGCAAGACCGACTCGCCCGTGCCGCAGCGCGTTTTCTGGGCGTGTATGCTGGGGGTGACCGCATCGATGCTGCTCTATGGAGGCGGCCGAGATACGCTGAACTCTCTGCAAGCCGGTACGATCACGGCCGCGCTGCCATTCACATCAATTCTGCTGGCAAGCTGTATCAGCCTCTTCCTCGGCATGCGCCACGAGCACAAGATGATGAAGGACCTGAAAGAAGTCGATGCCTAGACTGGCGACCTGCCCCTTAGCTGGGGCAGGGGCTTTCGGTGTCGAAAGTCAGGCTTGAGAAGACCGTCTGATAGTCAGCGCCTTCCAGTAGCCCTGCTGCGGCTTCCGCCCAGACCGTATGCACGAGCCAGCGACCTTCGGTCAGTGAAGCTGAGATATCTACCTGTCCTTCAGCATCTGTCTGGGCGCTGAAGTGCACGGTTTCGTCATCGAGATCAGTGATGTGGAGCGTCGCACCCGACACAGGCGCGCCGTGATAGTGCACCTTGATGGGCATCGCGTCGCCTTCATCCCATTCGACCGGGTTTGCGCCCGGGATGACTTCCAGCGTCAGTCCAAGCTCTGTAGCCCAGACTTCCGACGCCTCGGCTGGGCATCCAGCCTGAACGAGCGCCTTGCCGCGGCGGGAGTAAAGCTCCTTGCCGGGCTGGTCTTCTGTGCGCTTGGCCGCGCGATCCAGCATGATCGGGCGAATGCCTTCTTCCTCGGCATAATCATTGAATTTGCCTGCTTCGAGTTCGCTGAAGCTGTTCGTTGTCTCGACAGAAATGAGATGCATCCCCGGCGTATCGAGCGTGACCGAGAGCGCTCCGGTCAGACTTTCGGCGCCGCGCACCTGACTTTGCGGCCCATTGGGCCCGAGGGTCTGAATGCCGATAATCCGGTGCGGACGAACCGGCCAATCTGATTTGTCGGAGCCATGCCCGACAAAAAGACTGACGGGCAAGCTCTCATCTTCTGCTGGCGTAAAGGTTTCTGGCTGGACCCAGAAATCATGGGCGTGCGCGCTGCCCGCTATTGCCGTGGCAGCGAAAATCGACAGTGAAATCATGCGCTTCATGGTCGTCCTCCTCAAAATGCAAAACAGTTACGTTGGGCGCCGCGAAACGGGTGCAGCGCTTCGACCTCGCAGCGCACGCGGCGCTCCCGCCAGATCTTTTTTTGCCGCTGGCGCACCTTCAAACCTTTCCGGCTCGTAACTGTCCCCGCGTCTGACACCAAAGGGCGCCAGACAAACTTTTCTTGAGAGGGAACGCCGAAATGAAATTGTCTCATGTCTCCATGGCAGCGTTGACTGTCGCCGCTGCAGGCGCGCTGCTCGCGCCAGCACTGGCGTCTAGCCACCGTGAAGCGCCAGGCATCACCGAACAGCCAAAAGTAGATGGCACCGACTTCTACATGTTCCGCAGCTATGAGAATGGCCGGTCGGATTATGTGACCTTTATCGCCAATTATCAGCCGCTACAGGCACCGTATGGCGGCCCGAACTACTTCACGATGGATCCCGATGCGATCTATGAGATTCACGTCGACGTCGATGGCGACGCTGTCGAGGACCTGACCTTCCAGTTCGATTTCGAAAACACGCTGCGCGATGGCACCGGTATCACTGTGCCGGTAGGCGACAAGCAACTCGCCATCCCGCTTCGCCAGGCCGGACAGATCGGCGCAGGCAACCAGGGCGCGCTCGGCGAACTGGAAACTTATAATCTTTCGCTTGTAACCGGCGACCGCCGCGAGGGCACACGCACAGAGCTCGGCAGGTTCACAAAGCCAGTCGACAATATCGGCAACAAGACCCTGCCGGACTATGCTGGCTACGCAAACAGCTTCATTTCCACGGTCGATATTCCAGGTTGCGGCACCGGCCGGGTGTTCGCGGGCCAACGGGCTGAGGCCTTTGCCGTTAATCTCGGCGAAGTGTTCGATCTCGTGAACCTTGTGCCGATCGAGGGCGACAGCAGCGCCGGTGCCGGCGATGGCAACGGCTTCCCGGGCGGTATCACGCAGAGCCGTGCGAATGACGACCTTGTCGGCAAGGCGAACGTTACGTCGCTGGCGCTTGAAGTACCGATTAGCTGTCTTGATGAAGACGGCGATGGCATTATCGGCGGCTGGACAACAGCAAGCCTGCCTCAGGCCGAGATCGAAGATCCCTCGCCGACCTACAAGCAGACATCGCTTTACGGCGGCGCGTTCGTCCAACAGTCGCGCCTGTCTGCGCCGCTCGTGAACGAAGTCGTCATTGGCCTTCCAGACAAGGACCTGTTCAACGCAGCAGAGCCGACGCAGGACTCAGCGCTGGCCGACTATGTCACCAACCCGACACTGCCAGTCCTGCTCGATATCCTTTTCCGCGACGCCGTGAACGGGACGCTTGGAACGGATTTCGAAACAATTGCGCCAACGAACCTGCCGCGTCAGGATCTCGTCGCCGCATTCCTGACTGGGATCGAAGGACTCAATCAGCCCGCCGGTGTGACGCCGTCAGAGATGATGCGCCTCAATATGGGCATCCCGGCAACGCCGCGGGGGTCGCAGAACAATCTTGGCGTGCTGGCTGATGATCTTGCTGGCTTCCCGAATGGTCGCAGGCCTGGCGACGACACTGTCGACATCGCACTGCGCGTGGTCATGGGGCGCCTCTGTCATCCGGTAACGATTGGCGGTGCATCAACGGATCTTGGCTTCTGCGATCCTGGGGATGCGAATGTCGGGACGGCGCCATTCACCGACGGCGCGCCGATTACTGCGCTCGAACTGCAGAACCAGTTCCCATACCTCAACACGCCGATCGCCGGCTCACCGAACAACTAGGGAGGCGCGATCATGAAAACCAACAGACACTCCTATCTGAAGCTCGCACTGCTCGCCGGCGTTGCCGCCATGGGGATCAGTGCCTGCGGTGGGGGCGACAGTGGAGGCGGCGGGCCGACTGTGCCACCCCCAGCGCCGCCCCCTCCGCCTCCACCACCACCCCCGCCTCCTCCTCCTCCTCCGCCGCCGCCCCCTGGAGGGCAGGTCGATCCGGCGTCGAGCTTTGGAGCAGGCTTCGGGGCGGCCTTCAGCACGGCCCGCTTCGGCGCGCCAATTGATCCGGACACGATCACGATCACACCGATCGATCGGACCAGCGACCCCCTCGACGTTCCGAATAATTAGAACGTCGGCTGGTTGACCGGAAAGGAAACGGCGAGGCTTTTGCCTCGCCGTTTTCAATTGGTGTTGCAGAATAAACCTCGCGGATGCATCGCCCATAATGATTGCAAAGCGGCGTCTAAGGCGGCAGGCTCACACAAAATAAAAGAGGGAGGGCGCCGTGCAGGAAAATACGAGCGCAGATGAAGGCCGCGCCTACTGGCAGGCGACGATCAGGCTCACCATTGGTCTGCTGGTCATATGGTTCGCCGTCTCATTCGGCGCGGGCATCCTGTTTCGCGATTTCCTCGACCAATGGGCTGTCGGCGGTGCGCCGCTCGGTTTCTGGTTTGCCCAGCAGGGGTCTATTTACGTCTTTGTCGTCCTGATCTTCGTCTATTGCTGGGCGATGCGCCGGATCGAGAAGAAGCATGGGGTAAGGGGCTGATATGCTGGATCCCTGGACACTCTTTTTCGTTGTAACGACCTTCGCGCTCTACATCGGCATTGCGATCTGGGCTCGCGCCGGTTCGACCGATGATTTCTACGTCGCGGGCCATGATGTTCACCCGACTGTAAACGGCATGGCGACGGCAGCAGACTGGATGTCGGCGGCAAGTTTCCTCTCCATGGCCGGGCTTATCGCTTTCATGGGCTATGGCGGGTCTGTCTATCTGATGGGCTGGACGGGCGGCTATGTCCTGCTCGCTCTCCTTCTTGCGCCTTTCCTTCGGGAGTTCGGCAAGTTCACCGTGCCGGACTTTGTTGGCGACCGGTATTATTCCACGACGGCCCGCGTGATTGCGGTCGTCTGCGCGCTCTTCGTATCTTTCACTTATATCGCAGGGCAGATGAAAGGCGTCGGCGTTGCCTTCTCCGGCTTCCTTGGCGTGCCGTTTGAATGGGGCATCATCATCGGCATGGTTATCGTCTTCTTCTATGCTGTGCTCGGCGGGATGAAGGGCATCACCTATACGCAGGTCGCGCAATATTGCGTGCTGATCTTTGCGTTCACCGTGCCTGCGATCTTCATGTCGCTGATCATCACCGGAAACCCTGTGCCGCAACTTGGCTTCATCGGCGAAGCGAAAGGCGAGGGCGTGTCCATGCTCGCAAAGCTCAACACAGTCGTCACCGATCTCGGCTTTCTGGAATATACAGAGACCAACAAGTCGATGACCGACATGTTCTGCATAACCGCGGCGCTGATGTTCGGCACGGCGGGCCTGCCGCATGTCATCATCCGCTTTTTCACCGTGAAGAGCGCCGATGCGGCCCGCGTGTCGGCGGGCTGGGCGCTGATCTTTATCGCCATCCTCTACACCACGGCGCCGGCGGTCGGCGCGTTCGCGCGGATCAACTTCATCGATACCGTGAATGAAGCGACGTATATTGCCGATGACGAAGACTATGACGCCCGCTCAGCAGAGATTGAGGCTGCAGGCGGCAAGCCGGTGCCTCAATGGTACAAGGATTGGGAGCCAACCGGTCTCGTCGCCTTTGAAGACAAGAACGGCGATGGCCTGATGCAGTATCGCGGGCCCAACGCACCTGATGGCCTCGAGAATGAGGTCAGCCCGAACAATGACATCTTCGTTCTCGCGAATCCGCAGATTGCCAATCTGCCAGGATGGGTGATCGGCCTCGTCGTTGCGGGCGGTCTCGCCGCCGCCTTGTCGACCGCCGCCGGCCTGCTCATGGTGATCAGTTCTGCCGTCAGCCATGATCTTTGCCGGCGAACCCTGTTCAAATCGATGGATGACAAGACAGAGCTTCGCGTGGCGCGCGGTGCCGCTGCCGGGGCCGTTTTTGCGGCCGGGCTGCTTGGCATCTTCTCCAACAGCCTGGGTTTCGTCGCTCAGGTCGTCGCTTTCGCCTTCGGGCTTGCGGCGGCCTCTCTTTTCCCCGTCATCTTCCTTGGCATCTTCTGGAAGCGGATGAACAAGGAGGGCGCCATCGCGTCCATGCTGACCGGCCTCATCGCGACGTTCGGCTATATCTACTGGTTCAAGTTCGTCGATACCGATCCAGCCCATTGGCTTTTCGGCGTCTCGCCGGAGGGCATCGGTTTCGTGTTCATGTGGCTGGCCGCAGGCGTCGGCATAGTTACCACGTTGGCGACAAAACCTCCGCCACAAGAAATTTTAGAACTTGTTCAAAAAATACGCGTGCCAACGTCATAGATAGACTTCTGTGGACTTCTCAGTTGCACTACAGACAATCACATCTAAGTGGCAGGTAAGGAAGTATTTGAAACCGGTGAAATATAACGGGGAACAAAGCCTGTTTAACGACGCTTTTACAGGTTAACGTATTTGGTGCCGGATCCGTCGGACAGGTGCGGCGGCGATGAAAGCGATGGGCAGATGAATTCTGGGGCACGCGAACAGTTGAAGGACGCCATGCGCGCGCTCGGCCAGGGTCATGCCGAAGCGATGAAGCAGGTGTTCGCGCTCACGTCTCCGAAAATCTATGGCAAGCTCGTCGCGCTCCTGAAAGCGCCAGAGCTGGCGCAGCGCGCACTCACCACCACTTATCTGCGTTTATGGAAAAATCATGCATCGATACCTGCATCTGGGTGCGATTACATGCATTTTATTGCTGCAATCGCGCACCAAATAGCGATCGATATTCGTTTCAGTGATGCAAGCAATGGCGAACTCTTGCATCATATGCCAAACGCGCCCTCTGATGGGGCGCATCAGATGGATGTGTCCGCCCTGAAAGAATTGAGCGAGGCCGACCGGGACATGCTGACTGCAGCGTATCTCAAATTCGAGAGCATCGAACAGATCGCCAGCCGGACCGGTGTGCCGGCTGCAGACGTTCGCGCGCGCCTTGCTGAGATAGCCTGTAGCAGATCGGGGGGCGCACAATGAGCGACATGACCCCGAACAAACGTCAGGAACTCGCTAGCGCTGTCATCCTCGGGCACGCAGATGCAGGTGAGCTCGCAGAGTTCAAGCGTCTGTATGCTGAGGACCAGAGCTTCCGCACCCTCGTGGCGGAAATGGAGGAATTCCTGTCGCCGCTCAGCAGCCTCAGCGAAGATGCTGACCCTCCGGAAGGTTTGCTGGACGACATCATGGTTCAGATTGCTGGCCCGGCGGCGAGCTCGAAAGCTGCCACGCCAACACCATCGCCAGAGCCGGCCCCTGAGGCGCCCCAGCGTGTCGCGCGACGCCGCCGCTCCAAATCTCGCCGCCACCCCGAGCGGCCATGGCAGTACGCAACTGCCGCATCGCTCATCCTGGCGGTTGGGTCGCTGGCGGTGCACTCCATTCCGGAGACCGAAGTACCGGAGCCTGCACCTGTAGAGGTCGCTACCGTCCAGGAAGAGCTGCTGACCCTTATGACGGCAGGCGAGGAAGCCCCGACCGTTGTCGTGCTCCTCTATGACAAGGACAGCAACCAGATCACGGGCCGCCTGACCAATGTCCAGCCGCCAGCAGACGGCGTCTGGCAACTTTGGCTTCTTCGGGAAGGGCTCGATGCGCCCCAATCGCTCGGGCTTCTGACCGAGCTGTCCGATGATGGCGTTATCAACCTGTCCATCGCGACAGAGCTTGCTGCCGGATCTGACACGCTTGCGATCAGTGTGGAGCCGGAAGGTGGCTCGCCAGAGGCTGGTCCAACCGGACCAGTTGTGTTCACCGGCGCAGTCAGCCCGATCTGATCTTTTTTGTAATTGTTGAAGTTGTTTAGAGCACCGCGCTGACGCTATCCATGGGCATATCGGCGCGTAGCTTCTTCAGGCCGCGCCGAACCCAAGCTTTCACTGTATTGGGTGATACGTCCAGAATGTGGCCGATCTCACGGCAGGTCATTCCTTGAACGACATTCAATGAAATCGACAGTGAGACCTGCTCTGGGAGTTTCGCCAGATGCCGCTCTAGTATGAGGCCGAGGTTCCGGGTGCGCGCCTGCTGTTCAGGGCGAGCGGCGCCATCCGGCACGGTCTCCGCAATCTCTTCGGTCACAGGTGCGCGCGCTTCAGCGCGAAGCCGGTCCAGCCCGCGATTGCGCATGATCACCAGCATCCAGGTAAAAGCGTTGCCCTTGTCGGCGTCAAACCGGTGGGCATTCTTCCAGATGGAAACATACGCCTCCTGAAGCACATCCTTTGCGGCCTCGGCGTCCTTCAGCTGGTTTTTGAGGATGGCGAAGAATTTCGGGGCTGTCAGTCGGTAGACTTCCTTGAACGCCGCGGCATCGCCATCGGCGCAGGCCGCCAAGGCTGTCTTCAGGTCCAGATTGAGCTTTACGAACTCTGGTTTGCTCATGGGCACCCCTCACACTGCCCAATGAACTAGATCGCGCGGACAAAAGTAAACCCGTGATTGGTAACTTTTGGGTGATTGGCGCTGGCGGCGACAGGACGTCTGCGTCTGACAGGCCCGCCACCCGCCTGATCGGCGCCATGATCCAACCGACAAAAAAAGCTCAAAATTTTGCCAACTCCTGCACCCCGCCATCTGTCCAGGTCGTAGCTGTCGCGTCAGGCGCGCGCCTGAAGCCGGCATGTTACCTCGACCATGCCGGTCCCAAGAGGAAACAGGGAAGGCTCATATGCGACTCTCCAATCTCAAAAAAACCGTCAGTGCGCTCACGCTTGCAGGTGCAAGCTGGGCGGTTCTACCAATCACCACGGCTTCGGCTGATGCGACTCCGGACTGTAATGCGGGCGCCGTCGACGCGACCTCGCTTGAATGCGGCGTAAACGCAGATGCTGATGGCTCTGACGCCCTCGCCGTCGGTACCGATTCAAACGCAGAAGGCACATCGACCACCGCTGTCGGTGGAGAATCCAATGCGACGGGTACGGCCGCCACAGCCTTTGGCTGGCAGTCCTCGGCAACCGCAGAGCGCGCGCATGCGATCGGCCATCTAGCAACCGCATCCGGGATCCGCTCGACCGCTGTCGGTGAAGCGGCAACGGCAAGCGGTCTTGAGAGCTTCGCCGCCGGCAATCTCGCAAACGCCTCAGGAACTGACGGCGTTGCTGTCGGTACAGAGGCAAACGCGTCAGGCACGTCCTCGACCGCGCTTGGCGGCGAAAGCGATGCGACCGCAGCCGGCACTACTGCCGTCGGCTGGCAGTCACAGGCCACGGCAGAACGCGCACAGGCCTTCGGCCACCTTGCAAATGCTTCCGGCGTCAGGTCCACCGCAGTCGGTGAAGCGGCAACCGCTTCCGGTCAGCAGTCCATCGCGCTCGGCAACCAGTCCTCCGCCACTGACACGAACGCAATCGCAATCGGCAACACCGCCGAAGCCAATGGCGGCGACGCAATCGCCATTGGCGGTAACCGTGATGGTGCAACCGGCCGGGCCACCGTCGCAAGCGGCCCATCCACGACGGCTGTAGGTGGTCAGGCTGTGGCCATGGGCCCGGGCGCAAGCGCTTATGGCTGGCGTTCAGAAGCAACCGCAGAACGTGCGCAGGCCTTCGGTCACCTCGCCAATGCGTCGGGCGTTCGCTCACTCGCTGTCGGTGAAGCGGCTACCGCCTCCGGCCTCGAAAGCATCGCGCAGGGCAATCTTGCTGTCGCATCCGGTCAGGACGCGGTGGCCATGGGGACCGAAGCCATTGCAAGCGGCACTTCCTCGACGGCTGTCGGCGGCGAATCCGTCGCCAATGCGACCGCTGCAACCGCCTATGGCTGGCGCTCGGCAGCAACGGCTGAACGCGCACACGCCTTCGGCCACCTCGCCACGGCGTCCGGCGTGCGCTCCACGGCGGTTGGCGAAGCCGCTAATGCCAGCGGTGCGGGCTCCGTCGCTATTGGTAACCAGACCTCTGCAGTTGGTGCCAATTCCATTGCAATCGGCAATGGCGCAACGGCGATGGCCGACAATCAGATCGCGATTGGTGGCTCCGATGCGACCTATAACTTCGCGGGTCTCAACTCTGCTGCCAGTACGGCTGCCCAGTCTGGCGAGGTTGGCGTCGTAACCACTGACCGCAATGGCAATCTCGCCGCTGACTACAGCCTGTCTTCAGGGCTTGCCCAGAACACGCGGCTTCTTGGACAGTACGCTGACGATATCCGCGACAATCGCGGCGGCATCGCAGCGGCGATCGCGCTCGACACGCCATTCGTGCCGGAAGGCAAGCAGTTCGCGCTTAGCGGTGGCTATGGTCACTATGAGGATGAAGGCGCGCTCTCCATGGCGGCGGCATTCCGCCTCAACCCGACGTGGCAGCTTAATGCCGGTGTCGCCAAGGGCGTGGACCGCGGCGGCACGGGTGCCCGTGTCGGTTTCCAGGCCGCGTGGTAACCCATCGCTGATCCCATCTGGATCTAGCTAACAACAAACCCCCGCATCGCCTGATGCGGGGGTTTTCTGTTGCAGAGGTCCGCTTGCGAACCCGCAGCTCTACTTGCCCTTCCAGACAGGTGCGCGCTTTTCGAGGAAGGCGCGTGGGCCTTCCTTTGCGTCTTCGCTCGAGAAGACGATGGCTGAAGCCTCATTGGACGCTTTCCATAGATCGCTCTCGGTTCCGTCATAGGCCTGACGCGCAACCTCAAGGCTCTTGCGAACGGCGAGCGGCGCATTCACGCCGATCTGGGCGGCTAGAGACTTTGCCTCGTCCAGTACCTTGTCCGAAGCCACCATGCGGTTGACCAGGCCGAGCTGGTAGAGACGTTCTGCAGGCAGAGGGTCACCGGTCGCGACGATCTCCAGCGCGATGTTGCGGGGAAGGGCGCGTGGCAAGCGGAACACCCCGCCTGCACCGGCGAAAATACCGCGTTTCACTTCAGGCAGGCCGAACCGCGAATCGTCAGCGGCCACGATCATGTCGCAGGCGAGCGGTAGTTCACAGCCGCCAGCGAGCGCATTGCCGCGAACGGCTGCGATCCACGGCTTGGTGCGTGGGAACTTCACGAAGCCCGCAAAGCCGCCCTTCTTGGTCGACAGGGCGCCAGCATTGCCTTTGGAAATTTCAGAAAGGTCCGCGCCTGCGCAGAAGGTCGATTCTAGCGACGAGGTCAGGATGCAGGCACGCACATCATCATCACGCTCGGTTTCTTCACAGATCCAGCCCAGCGCGGACGCAACGGCACCATTCACGGCATTGCGCTTGTCGGGGCGGTTCAACGTGACCACAGCAACGTGATCCTTCACCTCATAGGTGACTTCATTGCCAACGCTTTCCGGCTTGTCTGACATAATATCCTCCTAGGTTGTCTTTCGTCTGAAAGAGCATGGGAGGGTGATGCTGAACAGGTCTAACCTCGGGTCAGGGCCATTCCGCAAAATAGCTGGGTGTCAGGAGGCGAGACGCTCGCCGCTTGCGTCCATGCCGGGAACGGTTTCCAGCTTCTTCCGGCGAACTGGTTTTCCGGTGTCAGCAGGGCGCTCTGCGCATTCGACGCGGTTGCGACCAAGTGATTTTGCTGAATAGAGCGCAGCATCTGCTATCGGATACACATCTTCAAACAGCATGTGACGGCCAAGTTCTGCCACGCCAAAACTTGCTGTGACCTTCATTCCGTCAGGAGCGCCTTCCAGGGTGAGTTGGGAAATGGCAAGGCGCAGGCGTTCACCGAGAACCCTCGCACCGTCCATATTGGTTCCAGGCAGGACCAGACAGAATTCTTCCCCGCCCATGCGGCCTGCCATGTCGCTCATGCGTGTTTTGGCTGAAAGCAGCTTGCCGACCTCGCGAATGACTGTATCGCCGACAGCGTGCCCATACGCATCGTTCACGTTCTTGAAGTGGTCGAGATCGATGATCATCACGCAGGCTGCGTAGTCGCCTGAGCGGGCCTCACAGTAATGACGCGCGGCCTGCTCGAAAGCGCGGCGGCTCTTGAGGCCGGTGAGGAAGTCGCTTTCAGCGTCATCTCGCAGGGCTTCAAGCCGTTGCATGACGCAGACGGACACCAAAGCCCCGCCCATAGCGAGAACCGAAAAGATGCTGATCAGATTGATGATCTGCCAGTAGGCCGACTGGAAGAATGTTTCATCACGGATCGTATTACCCAGGACGGTAATGGGCGAGACGACGATGAAATTGATGATGCAAAGCGCCATAGCGGCCAGCACAGCTGTGCCCGTCCACGAACGGCTCCAGATCTCGCGAAGTGTCCAGGCAGACACGATCAGCATCAGTCCGTGAA
This sequence comes from Henriciella sp., assembly GCA_012960415.1. GTDB lineage: Bacteria > Pseudomonadota > Alphaproteobacteria > Caulobacterales > Hyphomonadaceae > Henriciella. Next base: position 32,123 of record DUBH01000024.1, read on the forward strand.
TGAAATTGATGGTGATGATTCTTACCGACAGACCAACAAAGCTGAGCTGTATGAACCCGGCGGCGATGACGCTGACTATGCCGAGGCTGATCAGTGCAAGCCGTGGCGTTTCTTTTCCGAAGGCGCGGTGAATACCATCGCTCAGCAGGTAAAGGCCGGCGGCGTAACAGGCATTGTGGAAAACCGCGTTTGCGAGCGACTCC
>DUBH01000025.1 GCA_012960415.1 Henriciella sp.
TCGGCCAAAGACCCCATCGGCAGGTTCAGTGCCTGAGCCAACTGGCGGGCGATGCCGATATCTTTTGCCATCAGGCCAAGCGCAAATCCCGATCCGAAATCGCGATTCAGCACGAACTGTTTCATCTTCACTTCGGTCGTGTTGTTGCGTCCTGTTGAGACGTTCAGTACGTCCACGATCACTTCTGGATCCAAGCCAAAGGCTTCGCCAAGGATCACGCCCTCCATCGCCGCCACCATTCCCGCACCGGATACGTAGTTATTGATAGCCTTCATCGCGTGACCCGATCCGATCTTTCCCGTACGGAAGATCGTGGTGCTCATCGCCTCCAGCACTGGCAGCACGGTAGAGATTACCGCGGGCTCACCACCCGCCATGATGGTCAATGTGCCATCGACCGCGCGGGTGCGCCCACCTGAGACAGGCGCATCCACCAGCCGAATCCCCCGTGCCGCGAGCTGCTCGGACAGATGCGTGGTATCGGTTGGCGCACTGGAACTCATGTCGATCACGATCGCCTCGGGGGGCAGGACGGAGCTGATCCCGTCCCTTCCAATTACAACCTCGCGGACGATCACGCCATTTGGCAGCATGGTGATAACCGCATCCGCGCCCGTCGCCACCTCTACGGCAGAATTGCAGGCCACCGCACCCGCCGCCGCGATCTCTGCGCGGGCAATTTCGGACTGGTCGAAACCCCGGACGGTAAATCCCGAATTCAGAAGGTTCCTTACCATCGGCAAGCCCATCTGGCCCAGCCCGACAAACCCAATTACGGCAGGTGCTTTCAGTATACTCATTGGCTTCTCACTCATGTTTCGGGTAGCTTGTCAGATTATCAGACAATCTGTCAACAGGCTCTCCATGAAAGTTGGCGATAGTCGAAAGGTTGCATAAGAAAATATTGTCACTGCACGTGAAAATGATGCACTATATATCCAACCTTGAGCCGTTCTGATGCGATGCGTCTTCGCCAGAGCCGGCATGCATACAATCAGACCAATTGACTTAACTGATACAGTCATGGGCCCCAGATCACAGGCAGGAGAACGAGCATGAGTGACATGAAGGCCAAAGATTTTCAGGTTTCCCGCCGTAGTGCTACCCTGCGGACAATGGTCGAGGACAATATGCGCAGGGCTATTGCTTCGGGTCACTTTAAGCCCGGCCAGCGGCTGATCGAACGAGAGCTGTGCGAAACGATTGGCGTCGGACGAACCTCCATCCGGGAAGCGCTGCGTCAACTGGAGGCCGAGGGGCTGGTGGTAAGCTATCCTCACAAAGGACCGGTCGTCGCCTCCATCAGCGCCGATGAGATGCGCCAACTTTACGTCATTCGGGCCGAGCTGGAGGGGTTCTGCGGCCGGGAATTTGCTCGGAACGGCTCGCGTGAGGACATCGCTGATCTAGTGCGGGCAGTTGATGCTTTTGAACGCGCCGCCAAAGGCGACAATCAGGAAGCACTGATCGCAACCAAGACGCACTTCTACAACGTCCTCGTTCAGGGTGCGAGAAATATCTATGTGTCGCAGTTCCTGACCTCTTTGCACAACCGGATTACCCTGCAGCGGGCCACCTCGATGCAGAGGCCGGGCCGTCTGCCGGAAAGCGTTCGCGAAATCCGGCTGATCTCAGAGGCGATCGCGGCCGGAGAAGCTGAACGCGCCGAAGAAGCTTGCAAACAGCATATCGAAAATGCCGCCCGCGTGGCCATTGGATGGGTACAGGAAGGGCAACGCGGACCGAGTGACTGATTCTACATCACATCAGCGCGAAAGAGCCCGCGACTGTTGTTTGCTCGCGAAGGCGAAACGCAGCTACGCGTAGTCGGCAATGACCGTGCCAAAAGCTGATATTTTATTTTCATGATACCAGTTATCTAGCTTCCAATAAGTTAGCGCCAACTTATTGGAAGCTAAAACGTCCGACGCAAAACCTGAATCGGAATAGATTCCCTTGAGGGCTGATCTGTGATTCATCCTGTTTAGGAGGATGGATCATGTCAGCACCTTTGCCGGATGCGCTTCGAGCGCGATTTCAGAGATTGATTGAAGAAGGGTTGAGCGGGCGGGCGGCGGCGTTGCGCCTGAAGCTTTCACCTGCCACTGGGGCGCGTTGGAGCCTTGCGATCCGACGAAGGGGACACGCATGCGCTTCCCCGCAAGGTCGGCCTCGGGGCAAGGGCAAGCTTGATCCTCATCGCTCGTTTCTCATCGAACTGATCAATCAGGACGGCGACATGACCATGCCCGAACTGGCCGGTGCGCTGGCGGATGCGACCGGTGTTCAGGCGCACCCGGATGCGATTGGACGGTTCCTGCGCAAGCTCGGCTTCACGTACAAAAAAAGTCGTTGGTCGCAACCGAGCGGCGGCGCGCACGGGTAAGGAAACAACGCGAGGACTGGATCAAGCATCGCCTGCCAGCCGTCGCGGCCCGACCGGATCGCGTTGTCTTTATTGACGAAACCTCCGTCAAAACCAACCTGACCCGCCAGCGAGGCTGGTCTCGGCGGGGCGAGCGGCTGGTGATGGACGCGCCCTTTGGATCATGGGGCACGCAGACCTTCATCGCGGGTCTGGGCGCAGGGACGCTGATCGCCCCGTGGGTCATCAAAGGTGCGATGGATGGCGAAGCCTTTGCCGCTTACGTCGAGCAGGTACTGATCCCGGAACTGGAGCCAGGCACCGTCGTCATCCTGGACAACCTCGCTACGCACAAGAACGCCACCGCCGCCAAAGCCATGCGCGAAGCCGGATGCTGGTTCCTGTTCCTGCCGCCTTACAGTCCCGACCTGAACCCGATCGAGATGGCCTTCTCGAAACTCAAGGCACATCTGCGCAGGATCGGCGCGCGAACCTTCACCGACATGTTCAAGGCTCTCTCGGAAATCTGCGATCTCTATTCCCAGGACGAATGCTGGAACTACTTCAAGGCTGCCGGATATGTTTCAGGTTAAAGGTCGGGCGCTTTAGATCGCGCAGGGAGATGGCGCACGCCATTGGCTAACATTCCACCACTATGACAACCTGTAAGGGGGCGTTGGTGTCCTCAGCTTCAGTACGGTACGTGCAACGCGGATCTCCTCGCTGCTTTGATTTCTTGGATCAGTCGCAGGTCTTCTCGGTAGAAGGTTTCGATTGATTTTCGTGTTTGTTCAAGCATTTGTATGGAGAACTTCACGCTGCTGTTGCGGTCGAGAGGCACGATGGCTCGCTCGGTTTGAGTGACATGGTCAATCCAACGAAACACCTGCTCGAGGCCTTCCTCAAAGAGGAACATCTTTACATCGGGCCCGGTAAACTCCGCCTGAGGTCGGATGTGATTGTCCGACAGATAGGGATCGGCAATTTGATCTGTAAAAACCTTTGCAACCCATGCATCAAACGTACCGCAAAACTCTTCCCCCCAATCAAGCTCCACGGTCAGGGTGTCGCCGGGCCCCACGTGCTTAGGCAGCGCGTCGGCGGGATTTTTTCGGGTCGCACGGTAGCGATACTCGCTGAGCAAACGCTCAAACGGATCGCGCAGAATACAGAACCGATGATCGCAAAATCCGTCGGGTAAGATCATGCGCTGCGTTGCTGCTTCCATATGCTGGGGCGTGGTTTTTGACCATTCTACCGGCTCACGGCTGTAAAGAGCCAGAGGCCCCTTGGCCCGGAGATAGCTTGTGATGCACGATCCACCCGTCTTAGGAATATGGACAAAATGCAGAAGCTTACCGTTGATTTTTGAAAGGGGCACCTGTCGCCTCGGATATTACCATAGATTGTGCATCTAGGTGAGAAACGCTTGGCAAGTCAATTCAGGCTGGGAGCTCGCATTGGCTGTCTCAGGCGTGCTCTGCAAACACTGCCACGCGCTAGGGCTCTTAATCTGAGCCACCCGATGAAGGAGGACACCCAAGACGTCGTCTTGTTGCGCTGTGCCATGGTGTTGCCGGTTAAACCACTTTAGCGTGCGGCCGACAGATCAAAGGGGCGCGCATATGACTATTGAGACAGAGGTGTTAGATACACCGGATCGGGATGCGGCCAAGGCTGCGCTCGCCATCCTGCGCGCGTGGGGCCAGAAGGCCACTCAGGCCGAGATCGCCGCGCTCGACCCTGCGGTTGCGCAGATGGTAAACGGTACTGGATACCCTGCTTTCAACCGCATCTATCCAACGGATTTTACCGTGGGTGCCAATTACAAAGCCACGCTGCCTGATCTGCAAAACGGCCCTTCCAGCCTGATCCGCGGCGCGCAGCAGTTGATCCAGCATGTGGGCATTTCTAACTTCCGCCTGCCGATCCGCTACCACAGCCGTGGTGGCGGTGATTTGCAGCTTGAAACCTCCGTCACCGGATCGGTCTCGCTTGATGCCGAGAAGAAGGGGATCAATATGTCCCGTATCATGCGCAGCTTCTACCGCCATGCCGAGGCCACCTTCAGCTTTGATGTGATCGAAGCCGCGCTGGATGACTATAAGGCCGATCTGGAAAGCCTCGATGCGCGGATCCAGATGCGGTTTTCTTTCCCAATGAAGATCGCCAGTCTGCGCTCGGGGCTGACCGGCTACCAATATTACGACCTCGCGCTCGAACTTGTGGAGCAGGAGGGAAGACGCAAAAAAATAGTCCATCTCGACTATGTCTACTCTAGTACCTGTCCTTGTTCGCTGGAGCTGAGCGAACATGCCCGCGCAACCCGGGGCCAACTGGCCACACCGCATTCACAGCGCTCGGTCGCGCGGATTTCGGTGGAGGTTCTCGATGCAGAGGAGTGCCTCTGGTTTGAAGACCTGATTGACCTCTGCCGCCGCGCGGTGCCGACAGAGACCCAAGTGATGGTCAAACGCGAAGACGAACAGGCTTTTGCCGAGCTGAACGCTGCCAACCCGATCTTCGTTGAGGATGCGGCGCGGCTCTTTTGCGAACAACTTCTTGTAGATACGCGGGTAGGGGATTTTCGCATCGTGGCGAGCCATCAAGAAAGCCTGCACAGCCATGATGCAATTAGCGTGCTGACCCAAGGCGATACCTTTGCTGCGCAGAGCTTCGACCCGAAGCTGTTCAACACGCTCTTTCACGTCGGCTGAGTGTCCTTGGTCGCTCTGCCTTTCTTTGGGGGTCTGGTGCTGCGCGAGCGTTATGTGCTTTACCCAAGTGTAATTATGATCTGAGGAGAGGCGTCATGCGTCGAGCTCTGGTGACGGGCGCCGGAAAGCGCCTTGGGCGCGCTATGGCGCTCTACCTTGCGGAGCGAGGGTTTGATGTGGCCGTGCATTTTGCCACCTCGCGGACGGCAGCAGAAGAAACAGCCGCTGACATCGCGGCGCAGGGGCAGCGGGCCTCTCTATTGCAAGCCAAC
>DUBH01000026.1 GCA_012960415.1 Henriciella sp.
TCCTCGTATCCGGCGGCTATCAGCCTGAAGATCTCGTTCAGGATGGCTGGACCGACATCATCCGCAATCTTCTTTTCATCGCCAGCAAGCAGGACGGCAAACAGCTGACCGCCCAGGAGCTGGAAGAGATCGGCGAGCTCGCTGACTTCAAGAAAATGGAGTCCATCCGTGCACGCGTCGATGAAGTGATCGCGGACAGCAAGACGGCGGACGCGCTGAAGCCCTGGTATCGCCAGTTCTGCAAGCGCCCATGTTTCCATGATGATTATCTCGCGACCTTCAACCGTGACAGCGTCCATCTGATCGACACGGATGGCAAAGGTGTTGAGCGCATCACTGAGAAGGGCGTCGTTGTCGCTGGCAAAGAGTATGAGATCGATTGCCTGATCTATGCGACGGGGTTCGAGGTCGGCACCAGTTATACCCGCCGGTCGGGCTATGAGCTCTACGGCCGGGGTGGCAAATCACTCTCCGAAGCGTGGGAAGGCGGCGTGGAAAGCCTGCATGGCATGTTCGTGCGTGATTTCCCGAACGTCTTCGTCATGGGCGGGGCGCAGGCTGCCTTTACGGCGAACTATCCACACCAGCTGGACGAGCAGGCCGTCCATCTTGGTTACATCCTGTCACGCGCCTTCGATGAGGGGATCGTACAGATCGAGCCGGATGAAAAGGCGCAAGCCGACTGGGTGGAGACCATCATTTCCAAGGCCCAGATGCGTGAGAAGTTTCTCGCCGAATGCACGCCCGGTTACTACAATAATGAGGGTCAGATTGCCGCGCGCGCTCGTCAGAATTCCTTCTATGGCGGCGGATCGATGGAGTATTTCTCGATCCTCAAGTCATGGCGCGAAACGGGCGACATGGCCGGGCTTGAGGTGCAGCGGGAGACTGCAAACGCCTGATCAGGCCTCAGCCTGCTATCGGCAAAGCGAGGAAGCCTTGTCGATAGCGGCCGCCGATCCCGAGAGGGAGAAGTGGTAGGAGACCTGTGTATTGCGCGAGGAAACCGCCTCGACGTGCAGCTCGCTGCCACGGCGCAGCGCGTCCACGATCTGTGAATCGTCGCGGTCCTGCGCAAAAGCTTCACCACCCACGCCGTAAAGCGTCCAGCCGGATCGGCCGACGCTTGCACGGGCGGGAAGGTCAGCGCGAAGGTCGTAGCCGACTTTCAGGCTCGGCTGGCTACGTGCCTTGCCTGAGGCCCAGTTCGATACGAAAAACCAGACATCGCCGTGATTGGCCGATTGCGGCGCCTTGTCGGTGGCTTCTGTCGCCGCATAGCAGAGTTTCTCGCCGCCAACTTCTTCAGTGAAAACCGTCCAGTTGTCATAGCGCCCGATCGCAGTCGGGGCGGCTTGCGCGGCCGGAATGGCGATGGCGCTGCAAAGTGCGGCAATTGCGGCAAAACGGATCATGGTAAGTGTCTGGTCTGTTCTTATTTGCGAGAGGGAATTCGTTCTGGGCACTTCAAATGCCTAAAGGTTAAGGCGGAATTTTGACGATGTCGCGATCACAGATTCGTTAGAAGCGCGATCAAAGGTTGCACAAGTTGCAACAAACACAGACAATAGGTGTGCTGTTACCAACGGATGTAACCTTGTCTGTCGCTCGCCTTGATCAAGTCGATAATCCGCGCTCGCTTCATGCGGACTGCATGAAACGTATATCCGAGCGCGGCGACCGGCGTGCGTTTGGTACACTTTTCGAATTTTTTGGACCGCGTCTCAAATCCTACCTCCTGCGTATGGGGGCAGACGATGCGCAGGCCGAAGAAATCGTTCAGGACGTGATGCTGACGGTTTGGCGCAAGGCCGGCCAGTTCGATCCCGAGCAGGCGTCGGTATCGACCTGGATCTTCAGGATCGCCCGCAACCGGCAGATCGACCTGTTTCGCCGTGTGTCGAAGCCAGACCTCTCACCGGAAGAACCGATGCTCCAGCCCGCACCAGAACAGGCGCCATTTGAGAGCCTGTCCCAGGCCCAGCTGGAGGCTGAAGTGCGCGACAAGCTCGCCATCCTTCCGCCTGAGCAATTGGAGCTTCTGAAAGCGGCATTCTACGACGGCATGTCCCATGCAGAGATCGCGGACCGGTTCAGCCTTCCCCTAGGGACGGTCAAATCCCGCATCCGTCTCGCCTTTGACAAGCTCCGGGGTGTCCTGTCACGCGAATAAGCGACACGGTGCACACGCTCTGCCCGTAACTTCTTGACCTTGTTCACGCCTGCTCAATATCCGTTTGTGTATACGGTGCCCAATCGGGGGCGAAGAGAGGTATCAAGGGTTTGAAGGAAGGCGTGCAACAGCTGTCGGATCTATATGCTGCCTACGCGGCGGGGACGCTCAGTCCGCCCTTCCGCCTGCTCGTCGAAACGCAGGCTGCAATCCGCTCTGATATCCGCGAAAAGGTCAATCAGGCCGAGGCCGTCTCAGGTATCTTCCTTGAGCGGGAAACCCCGAGCATGCTGGCACCCAACGCGTTTGAGCGCACGCTGCAGGCGATCGACGACCTTGAAGATGAAGTCGACGCGAAGGACGCGGCGAGACTGGCCAGCGAACGTCTGACCGAGCTGCTGGACCTGCCAGAGCCTCTTCGTGAGAAAGCTCTGGAGTCGTGTATGCGCGGCGGCTGGAAGCGTATGACCGGCGGCGTGAAGCGCCTTGAGATCGGAACGGCTTCCGGCGGTCATGCTCACCTCTACCGGATCGAGCCCGGCGCAACTGTCCCGAGCCATTCGCATTTTGGCGATGAGCTGACGCTTGTCGTTCAGGGCGGTTTCTCGGATGAAGTGGGCAGTTACGGTCCCGGCGATATCTGTCTCAAAACACCGTCAGATACGCATGCCCCGGTCGGTGACGATGATGGCATCTGTCTTGCCCTTGCTGTGAGCGAAGGCGGCATGGAATTTAAGGGGATGCTGGGCATCCTGCAGAAAGTCTTCACCCGCCGCCCTAATTAGAGGCCGTGCGTCTCAGGACGGCTTTCCGAAGTTCAGAACTTCGAATTTACGCGTCTCGAAAACCTTTAGCACTGTCTTGATGTCGTGCCCGCGTTTCAGCACCTGTCCCTGACTGCCATAGACAATATAGGCGCCTTGCTGATTGCGCAGCGCTGGGAATTTCTCAATACGCCAGGTCGGCGCTTCGGCATGCCGTCTGAAGATCGCGAACACGGCATGATCCTCATGCATGCCTATGGCGTAGTCCTTGGCCTGTCCGGCCATGACCATCTTGCCGTAAACATCGAGAATGGCCGACATTTCGGTGCGGTGAAACGCGATTTTTGGAGACTTGTCGAACTGTAAGGGTGTAATGCTAGCCATGCGCGCTCTAACGTTACTCTGCCTGCTGCGTTCATTCTGTCGTATTTGTAATCAGTTTGACAGGTTTTAGCCGCAATCCGGCCTTGCCGCAGACACCGATTGAATACACCTTGCAATGGTCGGATGACGGTGTCCAGCAGGTTTCCCGGACCCATCAGCCCCCCCAGCCCCCCGGGGCTCCTGTTACCGTTGTCCGACAGCTTCCCTCCTCATCACCAACAGATCCGAGCGCAGCCTTCGTCTGGCGTGCAGTTTCCGCATCACGACTCTGGAAAACAGACGCGTGTCTGATTAGTCAGTTTCCAGCGCGGTGCTACAGGACCAGTGATGCTCGAATTGAAGCAGCTTTCGAAGTCGTTCGGCGGGCGGACAGCTGTTGCGTCCATGAGCTTTAGCCTGAACAAGGGCGAGGTTCTGGGCTTTCTTGGCCAGAACGGCGCGGGCAAATCCACGACAATGCGTATGGCGGCCGGCGTTATTGAGCCAGACAGAGGCGATGTCATCGTTGCGGGCCACTCAATCGTGTCCAATCGGCGCGAAGCGCAAAGGCGCCTCGGCTTTCTGCCAGAAGGCGCGCCGCTTTATCCGGATATGACGCCGCTCGACTTTCTGAACTTCCTCTGTTCGGCACACCGAATTTCGCGGAGCGATTGCCGCAGCGCGGTCGAGCGGGTGACCGCCGACGCGCGTATCGCCGATGTGATGTCCAAACGGATTTCCACCCTCTCCAAGGGCTTTCGCCGCCGTGTCGGACTGGCAGGTGCGCTGATCCATGATCCGGACGTGCTGATCCTTGATGAGCCAACGGACGGACTGGACCCGATCCAGAAGCGCGCGGTTCGGGCGCTGATTTCGCGTATGGCAAAAGATAAGGCCATCGTCATTTCAACGCACACGCTGGAAGAAGTGCCAGCCATGTGTAACCGCGTGATCGTCATTGATCAGGGCAAACTCATTGCAGACAGTTCGCCGGAAGAAATGGCAAAGCGCCGCAAGGGCGGTCTCGAGGAAGCGTTCATCGACCTCGTCTCCAAGAAGGAGGCTGCAAGCAATGAAGGCTGAGCTGCGCGATATCCTGACGAGCTTCCGGGCGAGTTATCTGAGAGAGCTGCGCGCCTATTTTGCGACACCGCTCGCCTATGTGTTCGTCGCCATCTTCCTGATGCTGGTCGGCGTGTTCACCTGGGAGGCGTCCCGCTTCTTTGATACCGGCCTCGCCGACCTCCAGCCGTTCTTCTACTGGCACCCCTGGCTCTACATGATCTTCCTGCCTGCGCTCTCCATGCGCCTGTGGGCAGACGAGATCGCCTACAGCACGTCAGAGCTTCTCTTCTCGCTGCCTGTCAGCCTGTTCGGCCTTGCGACCGGCAAGCTGCTGGCGGCCTGGAGTGTTGCGGCACTGTCGCTCGTCCTGACCTTTCCGATGTGGATCACGGTGAACTATCTCGGCGCGCCAGATAATGGTGCCATCGCGATCACCTATCTCACCAGCCTGCTCATGGCGGGCGCGTATCTTTCGATCGGTGCAGCGATGTCCTCGCTCTTTTCCAGCCAGGTGCTGGCTTATATCGCAGGCATCCTCGTGGCCTTTGTCTTTACCGCCGCTGGCTGGCCCATGCTGGTGGGAGCCATCTCTGGCCTGCTCGGTGCGGCAGCAGGCGACCTCGTCGCGCAATTTTCTTTTCTCACCTATTTCGAAACGGCCCAGCGCGGCGTGCTGGAGCTTCGCGCGCTCCTCTATTTTGTCGGCGTAATCCTCGCCTGGTTGTCGCTGAACACGATCTGGGTGGCCAATAAGCGGGCGTTCGCAGGATGACGCCGCGCGCTTTTCTCCCCTCCGCCACGGCCCTGATCCTCGCGATCTTCATCGCCGCGACGCTGATCATCTATCCGCTGACACGTCCGGCGCGGGTGGATTTCACGCAGAACGCGCTCTTCACGCTCTCGCCAGAAACCAGGTCCGTCCTCGATACGCTTGAAGAGCCGATAGAGCTTACCTTCGTCTACACGCGGC
>DUBH01000027.1 GCA_012960415.1 Henriciella sp.
GTGCGAGCCCGTCAAGGTGATCGACCAGGAAATCAAGACCCTGGTCGAAAACATGATCGAGACGATGTATGACGCCCCCGGCATTGGCCTCGCGGCGATCCAGGTCGGCGTGCCCAAGCGCGTCATCGTGATGGATCTTGCTGGCCCGGATGAAGAGCCCGCACCCCGCTATTTCGTGAACCCGGAAATCCTTCCACTGACCGAAGACCTTGCCCCCTATGAAGAGGGCTGCCTCTCAGTGCCGGACGTGTTCGACGAGGTCGAGCGCCCGACCCGCTGCCGTGTCAAATACCTCGATTACAATGGCAAGGAAGTCGACGAGATCGCCGAGGGCATGTATGCCGTCTGCATCCAGCACGAGATGGACCACCTCGAAGGCACGCTCTTCATCGACCACCTCTCGCGCCTGAAACGCCAGCGCGCTGTCGACAAGGTGAAGAAGGCCAAGCGCCTCTCCGACAAGCTTTCGAAATCCAAGTCGAAAAGCGCGGCCTGATCGCCCGCCTGTTTGCCAAGGCGTGGGTCCGCTGGACCCTTGTGCTGATACTGGCAGCGCTGATTGTCATTATCTGCGCAGGCAATGGGCTATCCGGAAATGGGATGGCCGGCGCGATGCGCTAGGCCGAAGTTTAGTCTTGCCTCCGCCCCGCAGACCCCTGCGAAGGCAGGGGTCCATGGCGAGATTTTTAAACTGCCGCAAACCTGCTGAGAGCACACTCTATGGATACCTGCCTGCGCAGGTATCTGCGGCCGTCCACCCAAACATCTTGCACTTTCAGAGCCTCGCGATAGACCCCGCAGCATGACGAAACCCTTGCGCCTTGCCTTCATGGGAAGCCCGGATTTCTCCGTGCCCGTGCTCGCCGCCCTGATTGAGGCGGGCCATGAGTTCGCCTGCGTCTATTCCCAGCCGCCCCGCCCCGCCGGACGCGGCAAGAAGCTGACGCCCACCCCCGTCCATCGCTATGCCGAGGAACAGGGCATTGAGGTGCGCACGCCCAAATCCCTCAAGAGCGAGGACGAACAGGCCGCCTTCGCTGCGCTGGATCTCGATGCAGCTGTCGTCGTCGCCTATGGTCTTATCCTGCCGCAGGCCATTCTCGACGCGCCGCGTCTTGGCTGCATGAACCTCCACGCCTCGCTGCTGCCACGCTGGCGCGGCGCCGCGCCGATCCAGCGCGCCATCATGGCGGGCGACAAGGTGACGGGCGTGCAGGCCATGATGATGGAAGCGGGCCTCGATACCGGACCCGTGCTCGCAACAGAAACCACCGACATCGCCGCCGATGAAATCGGCGGCAGCCTTCACGACCGGCTCTCCGCTCTGGGCGCGCAGCTCGCCCCCCGCGCCCTCGAAGCGCTTGCCGGCGGTATGCTCACCCCAGAGCCGCAGAGCGAGGACGGCGTCACCTATGCCGCCAAGCTGACCGCGGCAGACCAGCGTATCGACTGGACGGGCCCTGCCCATGAGGTCGACCAGCAGATACGCGGCCTCTCTCCTTTCCCCGGCGCCTGGTTTCATTGGACACCTCCGGGCGAAGATGAGCCGCTGCGTATCAAGGCGCTAATGAGCGAATATGTCGATCACGCCCATGACGTGGCCGCCGGCACGCTGCTCGATGACCAGCTTCTTGTCGCCTGCGGCGGCGGAAAGGCAGTGCGGCTGACACGCCTGCAAAAGCCGGGCTCGCGCGCCATGGATGCGGGCGATTTCCTGCGCGGGAACGAGATCAAGGCCGGGACATGCTTCGCGTGAGCGCCACCATCCGCGCGACCACCCCCGGTGACCTCGATGCGGTCGCCGCGCTCAACGACGCCGCTTTCGGCACGCCGGATGAAGCCCGCATCACGCGCCAGCTTCACCGCGATCGAGACAGCCTCGTCTCGCTCGTCGCCGAGGGTGAAGACGGCAGCCTGATCGGCCATATCGAGTTCTTCCGCATCCTCGTGAACGGCAAGGATGTCGCCGCAGGCCTCGGCCCCATGTGCGCCGCCCCGGGTGAGCAGCGCCGCGGCATCGGCTACGCGCTCATCAAGTCGGGCATGCCGCAAGTTGAACAGCTTGGCCGCCAGCTTGTCTTCGTCCTCGGCCACCCCGGCTACTATCCGCGCTTCGGCTTCAATCCGGCCGTCGCCGCCCGCTATGACGCCCCCTGGTCCGGCGACGCTTTCATGGCAATCGAGCTTTTCGAAACCGCGCCGCGCTCCGGCACGCTCACCTATCCTGCAGCTTTCATGGAGGCCGAATGAGCCAGCACCTTCGCCTTCTCATAGAATATGATGGTCGCCCCTATTATGGCTGGCAGCGACAGGACGGTCAGCCGACCGTGCAGGGCGCGCTGGAACGTGCCGCCGCCAAGCTCGACGGACAGCCAGTCGTGGTCCAGGGCGCGGGGCGCACGGATGCCGGCGTCCACGCCACCGGACAGGTCGCCCATCTGACGCTGCAGAAGCCGCGCCCGGTCCGAAAACTCTGCGACGCGCTCAACTATCACCTTCGGCCCGACCCGGTCGCCGTGCTGGCGGTGGAAGAGGTCGATGAGAGCTTTCACGCCCGCTTCGACGCCACTGGCCGCGCCTATCGCTACATCATCCAGACACGCCGCGCGCACCTGACCTTCGACAGGGGGCTCATCTGGCGCATCCCGTTTGAAATCGATGTCCACGCCATGCAGGAAGCCGCCAACTATCTCATCGGTGAGCATGACTTCTCCACCTTCCGCGATGCAGCCTGTCAGGCCAAAAGCCCGGTAAAGACGCTGGATACGCTGGAGGTCTTCCGTCTTGCTGACCGGGTCGAAATCACTACGACGGCCCGCAGCTTCCTGCACCGTCAGGTCCGGTCCATCACGGGCAGCCTTGTTGAAGTCGGCCGCGGCATGCGTGAGCCTGCATGGATGAAGGAAATCCTCGAAGCGCGCGACCGCACCGCATGCGGCCCCGTCGCCCCCGCCGACGGCCTCTATCTCGAACGCGTCATGTATGGCGACGAGGACTGAGATGGACCGGCGCCGGATCGTCATTTCCGGCTGCTCGTCGGGCGGCAAGTCTACACTCCTGAAACAGCTTGGCGCGCGCGGCTTTGCGACAGTCGAAGAACCGGGCCGGCAGATCGTCCGCGAAGCACTGGAGACCGGCTCGGATGCTCTGCCCTGGGTCAATCCGGAGGCCTTCGTTCGCCGGGCGATTGAGATTGCTGCCGAAAGCCTGCGCGCCGTACAGGGCACCGATGGCCCCGTCTTCTTCGACCGCTCCGCCGTGGACGCGCTCGCCCATTTCGAACGCCTGTCCATCGACACGCCTGCCGACCTCAAATCGCTTGGCGAGGCTTGTCTCTATGACCGGACCGTTTTCTTCGCGCCGCCCTGGGCAAAGCTTTATGTTCAGGATGAGGAGCGCCCGCTACCCTTCGAAGAAGCCGTGCGCGAATACGACTGGCTAGGCATCGCCTATCCGGCTCGCGGATATCGCCTGATCGACCTGCCGAAGACGAGCGTTGAGGCGCGTGCCAGCTTTGTTTTGAAGTCTCTGGGACTGCCGCACATAAAACCATGACTACACAAGGTCGTCATCCCGGTTTTGGCGCAGCCAAAGACCGGGACCCAGAACGCTTTTGGTAGATGGGTCCTGGCTCTCCTTGCGGTCGGCCGGGATGACGAAAATTTATCGGCCGAATTCGGGCTTCAATAGCCGCGCGCGACATCCACATCCGCCTCAATCGCCTCACCTTTAAGCCGCCTCTCCAGCAGCTCGACAAGGCGCGCCTGCCCGTCCCTCGGCAGCGTCAGTCCAGACACGTGCGGCGTCACCGTGACCCGCTCATCGCTCCAGAACCAGTGCCCGGGGTCGAGCGGCTCATCGCGGAAAACGTCAAGCACGGCATGATCTACCTTGCCCCTATCGAGCGCCGCCTTCAGCGCGTCCTCATCCAGCGTCGCACCCCGCCCGACATTAATGAAGAGCGCGCCGTCCAGCTTGTCGAAAAAATCGGCGCCAATCGCGCTATCGGTCTGCGGCGTAAAGGGCAGCGCCCCGACCACGATCTTCGCCCCGGCGTCAGCCGACAAATCCGCCAGACGCATCACTTCATCAAACCCCTCTACGGCCCGGCCCGTCCGCGACAGGCCCAGCACTGGCGCCTGCAGCCCTTTGAACGCACCAGCAACGCCATGCCCGATAGAGCCGGTGCCGATAATGGCGACCTGCGTCTCGAACAGATAGGCAGGGGCTGCGCGTTCCCTGTCCCAATCGCGCGCCTCTTCCTGCGCCCGGCGCAGCGCCATCTTCTGCAGCCATGAGAGTGCGTATCCAGCGCAATACTCGCCAATCTGCTGGCCCATCCGGCCGGTCGTGCGGGTCACAAGCGGGGCAGGCTCAATGCCCGCAAACGCCTTACAGATCGCGTCCACGCCCGCCCCGACACAATGCACCCAGCCATATTTGGAAAGGTCCTCATCCTCAGGCGGATCGAAAGTCACGAGCACCTTCTCAGGCCGATCGCTTTCCATGGGCCCGCGAAAGACTTCGACGCCTGGAAATGCATCGCGCACGGCCTGCTCCAACCCGTCGCCCTGGCTCGAATGGATGCGCACAGCGATGTCAGTTTCTTCCACGGGGTCAGTCAAAGCAGCTTCTCCATCTTCCAGTTATGGAGGGCCACCCCATCAATTTCGAGCGGCCGGCGCAACACGTCGGCATAGCCCGCCCGCGCAAAGACTGGCCGTGCCGTTTCACTCGCTTCGGTATGAAGACGCGTCATGCCTGCCTGCCGCGCCGCAGACTCGATGGCGGCGAGCAACGCGCTGGCAATTCCCCTACCTGCATGATCCGGGTGGCAATAGAGCATGTCGACATGGCCGTCGGCTTCCAGATCGCTGAATGCGATGGCCGTGTCTGTCTCGTCCACTGCGATGAATGTTGCCCGGCCATCACTATACATGTCGTGCAGGCGCTCCGCCGTCACACGCGCCCCGGACCAGACCGCGACCTGCTCGGCTGTATAGTTCCGGCTTCCCAGCTGACGGATTGCGGCGCGGAATATCTCTTCCAGACGCGCGGCATCGCCCGCCCGGTAAGCACGGAGTTTCACGGCAGGTGCCGCTCAATCCAGCTCAGAATGACCGCGAGCGCCCTGTCGCGCTCTGTATCGTTGAGCAATTCATGATATCCGCCCTCGAACACGTCCAGCGTCTTGTCGCTCCCGCCAATCGTCTTGAAAAAGCGCTGCGAGCCCTCGAACGGTGTCAGCCGGTCTGCATCGCCGTGGATGATCAGGACCGGCGCTTTCCAGGCAGAGAATTTCGTCCATGCCGTCTCGAGCACCGACACGGCGGTCGCGCCGAGGCGAGCAGCGGGCGGCTTCGTGATGACGTCGGGATTGTTGCGATACGCTTCCACCACAGCCCCGTCGCGCGAGATCGCGTCAGCCTCCAGCGGCGGCGTCAGGCGCGCGGCTGGCGCAATCGCTGCGATCAGGCCAGCCAGCGTCTTCAGCACGGGATTGAGCTCGATCTGCAGGGCGGGCGCACTCAGCACCACTGCCTCTACCCCTGCCGGCTTGCCCGCCACACTTGCCGCCGTGATCAGGCCGCCCAGCGAATGGCCGAACAGCAGCATTGGTGCCTTGCTCTCCAGTGCCAGCGCCTCGCGCGCCATCTGGTGGTGGTGCACGGCCTGCTTCATGTCGGTCGCGCCACGTCGCCCCGGTGAGGCGCCATGCCCGTTCGCGTCAAAGGCAAAGACGCTGATGCCTGCCTTGTTCAGCGCCGGGATCAGCTGGTTGTATTCGGCGACATAGCGCGTCGCATACTCGCCATAGCCATGCATCAGGAGGAGGTTCGCCTTCGCCCCCTCAACCCGCCAGGCATAGCCCGCCACCGGCGCCCCGAACCGCCATGCCTGTACGTCTGCGACAGCCTTGTTCATGGCGCGATATCTCCGGCAGTGTCTTGAGCTTTCACCGCCAGCGAATACCGCACTGGCTGGTGATCTGTATTCTGGAAATTGAGATCGATGCCGCGCACCGAGACGACGTCCACATTCGGAGACACAATCAAACCATCGATAATGGTGCGATAGTTCTCATCCGGCCTGAAAGGCCGCTCATTTGTCCTGACCGTCGGTGTCGATGGATCAATGGCGACCTGCCAACCCGCATCCAGCTCCTCCTCAGGAAAATCATGGATCCAGAACAGGGCGCTATCGTCTGACGTGCTCTTAAAATCTGTCGGCGCGAGCCGCATGTTCCAGTCGCCGCCGACGGCAACGGCATGGCCGCTTTCATAAAGCCCCCGCGCCAGACCCAGTACCTCGCGCAGCTGCTGCATCCGCGTATTGGCCCCTTCGTCAAAAGCTGACAGGTGCACATTCACGAAGGCCCAGTCAGTGCCTTCATGCTGAAAGGTCAGCACTTCGACATGATAGCGGCGCTTGATGAAGCCGAGGATCGGTTCTGGCTCTTCAGGCAATCTGATCGTGGCGACCTCTTCGCCCTCTGCCTTGCGCCAGAACAGGCCAAGGCCGTGGCGCAGCGACATTGGCCCGGGCAGCAGGCGCGTGCGGATATCCGGCGAGAACATGGAATTGTGATCCGGCAGCGCCCGGCGCGCACCCGCGACCACATCAACACCGCGCGTGAGGAAGCCGGGACGCGCCAGTTCCTGCATGAGCACTACATCCGGAGACTGTTCAGACAGGACACTCTCTATGGCGGCGAGGTTGTCCTCCACCGCATCGCGGCTCGGTGGCAGGATCATCTTGCCACCATCCGCGCGAAAGTCAGAGCCCGCGCCAAGTCCGGCATAGCCGACATTCCAGACCATGACCTCAATCGGGCCTGCGCCAATCGCCGCGCCGTCTACGGCCTCCACAACATCAACGGGGATAGAGCGGTCGGAAACCGTCACGCGCCAGACAGCGACACCATAGCCGATGACGAGCACCAGCAGGATCAGGATGACACTCATCACTCTCACTTTTCCGGCTCCGCTCTGGATGCCTCAAACTCAGGGCCGACCGCTTCGCGACTGCGAAAGCGGTCCGCACCCCATTGGATCACCCCGAGCAATGCGGCAACCCCGCCCCACTCTTCGCTCATTCGCGACAGGAAGCCCAGAAGCGCCTGCTCCTCGGCGACCCGCATCCATATATCCGCATAGCGCGCCGTATACTCTGCCGGTGCACCCTCAAAGGCCGGGCGCAGCATCGTCAGCCCGCCCAGCACCTCGTCGAGGAACTGGCTATACTGACCCGTATAGACCCAGATCCCCGTTCCAACGACGATAACGATGGCAAGGAAAGTCGTCACATAGGTCAAGACGACGGCATTGGTGACGAACACGGCGCGTAGCGGCGTATACCGGATCAGTAGGTTGAGCAGGAACAGCCCCGCCGCGAAAACGAAGGCAGGCGACATGCTGCTTTCAAGGCCGCCCAGCACCCGCAGCGTGTCCAGATAGGCCATGTTCAAGCCGCTGGTCATGGCGTCTGGCGCGGCGCCAGAGAGGCCAGCAATCTCCGTCACAACGGCCTCAGAGCGCGCAGAGAAAACGGCTGCGTCGGCCATCGCCTCCGAAACCATCAAAGCGACGATGCTGGCGAGCCCTGCAAACAGAACGGTGCTGAAGATGCCATAGACCAGATAGGTCATCAGAAGCGGGCGCTTCTCATCGTCCGGCGCAGACAGCGCGGTGCGCACACCATGAATATAGACCGCAGAAAGAACGACGAAGAGGACAACCCCGGAAAACAGAGGATGGGCCGCAAGAATGCCGCCTACCGATGTCTCTTCGCTGACCCTGTCGATCAGGTAGAGCATGAAGGCCGCCGCCGAGACGATGAAGATTTCGCCGAACAAGCCGCTCATCCGCAGCCGCTTACCGCTCACGCCAAAGAAGATCGAATGGCGTCGCTTCCAGATGTCACCGGCGATCACATAGGCAAGACCGACGGACACGGTTGCCACCAACCAGGAAATCAGAATCAACACGGCAACAATCGCCCCCCAAAGATCCGGCCAGCTGCAACAGCCAGTCGCGCCACCACACGCGCTCTTCCTCGCCTCTAGCGAATATTCTCCAGGAGCAGCTCCAGCGCCTCGCGCGCGAACAGTTCCATATTGGTGACCCGGTCACTCAGCCCGGTTTCCAGCGTGCGGGAAATCTCAACACCATCGCCAACCAGCGCCGTGCAGGTATGCCCTGCCGCATCGCCATAGCCATTGCCGTCCGGGCCCGCCGCACCGGTCTCACAAAGCCCCCAATCGGCGCGTAGCCGCTCACGGATAGTGGTGGCGGCAAAGCGCGCATAAGGCTCACTGGAGGACCGCATGCCGCCGAGGTCTTCCTTCGACAAACCAACCAGCCCGCGAAACGCAGCCGGCGCATAGATCACACCGCCGCCCCGGAAATAGGCCGACGCGCCTGCCTGCGCGAGCAGCGCGGCAGATACGAGCCCGCCAGATGAAGACTCCCAGACGCCGACCGTCTGGCGACGCGCCTTGAGGATGGTGCCGATCTCCTCGGCAAGGGGAAGAAGCTCTCTCATGGTTTCTGCCTAACCCCGAAGACCGTGCACGTCACCAAAAAGCTGGCTTGACGGCGTGTCACCCACGGGTTACATGTCACCTGCAGGTTACAAGGAGCAATACGATGACCGCGACCGAAAGCGATATCGAAAGGGCCGACGCCATCGTGCGCGCCCATGGCCGTATGGCGCCCTTCCTCGGCCTGATCGTCCTCATCATCCAGCAGGGCATTTTCTTCAGCTGGGACGATGGCGCGGTGGCCTGGTGGCAGATCATCATCTGGCTCTGCTTTGTCGGCTTCCTGTTCGCCCTCCTTATGACCAGCGGCGCACTCTTCGTGCCGCGCCGGATCCGAAAGCTCGCCAATGATGAGGTCACCCGCGCCAACCGTGACATCGCGATCAAGATCGGCTTCTTCGTCGCCCTCTTCTTCGGGGTGATGCTGGTCATCGTGTCCCCCTTCGACCCGATTGAGGGCCAGCGCGCCGGGCATATGCTGATCAGCACAAGCCTTGGCATCACGCTACTTGTCTTTGGCCTGCGTGAGACGCTCACCGGTGGCTGAAGGACTCGCCAACCGCATCAAGGAAGCACGCGAAGCCAAGGGGTGGACGCAGGCACAGCTGGCCGAGGAGATGGGTGTCAGCCGCAAGACTGTGAACACGGTGGAGAATGGCGTCTTCATCCCCTCGACCATCGTGTCGCTGAAATTCGCGCAGGCCCTCGGCGAAACGGTCGAGGCGCTCTTCTGGCTCGATTAGTCGACATGCCGCCACGGCAGGATTTGCTTTCCGCGCGCACCGGTCCGATTTCATCCCCTGTCGATTATTGAGGGAGGTGCCAATGCGCTATTTCGAGGACATGAAACCGGGAACGATCACGCATTCGCCGCGGTCCTATAAGGTCACGCGTGAAGAGGTCTTAGATTTCGCCTCCAAATACGACCCCCAGCCCTTCCACCTGGATGACGAAGCAGCCAAGCAGACTTTCTTCGGTCGCCTCTCGGCCTCCGGCTGGCACACCGCCGCCATGACGATGCGCCTCATGGTCGAGACCATGCAGCAGGGCGAACCGCAGGCCGGCCTCGGCTCCCCCGGCATTGATGAGCTGAAATGGATCAAGCCGGTCTATCCGGGCGATGAAATCCGCATTGAGATGGAAATGATCTCGAAGCGGCGCATGAGAAGCCGCCCCGATATGGGCCTCACCCGGTCAGAGAACCGCGTCTACAACCAGAATGATGAGCTGGTCATGCGCTTTATTGGCAATGGCCTCATCAAGGTCCGTAA
Source organism: Henriciella sp. (assembly GCA_012960415.1). Classification (GTDB taxonomy): domain Bacteria; phylum Pseudomonadota; class Alphaproteobacteria; order Caulobacterales; family Hyphomonadaceae; genus Henriciella. Next base: position 9,814 of record DUBH01000027.1, read on the forward strand.
TCCCGAAGCGCCGATTGAAGACGAGACGGCCGCATGAGCCGCGCCGAAGACATCCGCGCGCAGCAGAAATCCCATTGGGATGGCGCAGGCGGGGAAACCTGGGTCGATGCCCAGTCCGTCATGGACGCCATGTTTGAAGGCATCGAAGCCCGTTTCGCGGCCAGCGCAGCGCAAAGCGGCGCCACCCGCATCCTCGACATTGGCTGTGGCACCGGCGCCGTCACACTCGCAGCCGCCAGGTCCGCCCCGTCCGCACGCCTCACTGGCATCGACATCTCAGGCCCGATGCTCGCCCTCTCCCGTAGCCGGGCCAGCGCCGCAGGCCTGGACGCCGATTTCATCAAGGCCGACGCCGAGACCTACGACTTCAGCGACAACAATTTCGACCTCATGATCTCCCGCTTCGGCGTCATGTTCTTTGCTGATCCGGTAAAAGCGTTCTCGAACCTCAGATCCGCCGCCATGGATGCAGCCAGCCTGCGCCTCTATGCTTGGCGCAGCCCTGCCGATAATCCGTTCATGAGCGCTGGGACACGCGCCGCTGCCCCGTTTCTCAATGAGATGCCAAAGCGCGAGAAGAACGCCCCAGGGCAGTTCGGCTTCGAAGACCGCGATTATGTCCACAGTATCCTGAAAGAAGCTGGATGGACCGGTATAGACATCACGCCGGAGGAGGTCCCCTGCACCTTTCCGGTCAGCGAGCTACCGCTTTTCCTCGACAGACTCGGTCCCGTCCCCCGGCTCCTCGAAATGAACCCACAGGCCGACAAGGATGCTGTCCGCGCTGCCGTGCGGGAGGCTTATGGTGCCTACATCGAAGGCGATGAGGTCCGCTACACCGCCGGATGCTGGTCTATCAGAGCCAAGGCACCCGCATAGCGGCACCCCCCCGGAACCTGCCCCTCAGGCGCGCATTCAGAAAGGGTCACCATTCTGGGCTAAAGGGGCGCGCACTATCTCTACACAGATCGCCATTATCGTATTTCTGGCCGCAACGGTGGTCGTCACGCTGGCCGGTATCCGGATCATTTCGACCGCAGACAGGCTTGCGGACCGCACAGGCCTTGGCGAAGCGGTCTTTGGCGGCGTCCTTCTGGGGGCGAGTACATCGCTCTCAGGCATCGTGACATCGCTGACGGCGGCCTCGGCGGGCCTTGCCTCGCTCGCTGTCTCCAACGCGGTAGGCGGCATCGCGGCGCAGACTGCCTTCCTGGTCATCGCTGATCTTATCTACAAGCGCGTCAACCTCGAGCATGCTGCCGCCGACGCCAACAATATGCTCATGGCGGCCATGCTGGTCTTGCTCATGAGCTTGCCTCTCGCGGCCAACTACGCCCCCGAATTCACCCTGTTCGGAGTCCACCCGGTCTCTCTCCTCCTCTTCGCGGTCTACTTCTTCGGCACGCGCGCGGCGGTTCAGCTGCGCGACCGGCCGATGTGGCGCCCCCGGCAGACTGACGAAACTCGCGAGGACGAGCCCGATGAGGAAGAGGCACAGATCCACAGCCTGCCAGTGATGATCGCGATCTTCGTCGGCCTCAGCCTCGTTCTCGCCGGCTGTGGCTTTGCCATCGCCCAGTCGGGCGCGGTCATCTCGTCCAATCTCGGCATATCACAGACCATTGTCGGCGCGCTGATGACGGCTGTCGCTACTTCCCTGCCAGAACTTGTCACCACGCTCGCGGCCGTCCGCAGGGGCGCGCTTCAGCTCGCCGTCGGCGGCATTATCGGCGGCAATACATTTGACGTCCTTTTCCTGTCGCTATCGGACATCGCCTATCGCGACGGCTCAATCTATCACGCCATGACGCAGGCTGACGGCCTGATGCTGATCGGCGCGACAGTGATCACCACCATCCTGCTGATGGGTCTCATCCTCCGAGAGCGCCGCGGCGTCGGTTTCGAAGGCCTCGGCATCCTCGTGACCTACTTCGGCCTGATGGCGCTGCAGGTGTCGATCAACTGATACGTGGTTCTGCATCGGCTGGCCGGCCCGGATCGAAGCGTTTCCGATAGCTGTAGGGGGCGACCCCTGCGATATCCCGGAATGCAGTCCGGAACGTTTCGACGGAGCCGAATCCGCACTGGTCGGCAATATCGCCAAGGCTGATCTCAGTTTTTTCCAGCAGGCGCATCGCGCGCAGAACCCGCTCCCGGCGAAGCCACTTTAGCGGCGTCGTGCCCGTGCCGTCGCGAAACCGCCTCAGAAAGGTCCGTCCACTCATGCCTGCAGCTTCTGCCATGTCGGAGATATCGATTGGCTCATGCAGATGCTCACGCGCCCAGTCGAGTACGACGCCAACCGATTGGCCCGCCCGCTCCTGATAGGGCGCTTCAATGTATTGAGACTGTCCGCCATCGCGGTGCGGCGGCGTCACGAGGCTACGTGCGACCTTGTTGGCAATTTCCCCGCCATAGTCGCCGCGGATGATATGGAGGCTACAGTCCACCGCCGCGCTTGATCCGGCTGAGCTAATCACGTCGCCATCATCTACGTATAGCACGTCGTCTATCAGCTCGATGTCGGGAAAGGCCTGCGCCAGCTGGTCGAAGTCGCGCCAGTGCGTTGTCGCACGCCGGCCCGACAGCACACCGGCATGCGCCAGAACGAACGCGCCCGTGCAGAAGGAGACGAGCCGCGCCCCCCTTTGGGCGGCTACTCTCACAGCCAGCAGCATGTCTTCGGGTGGCCGTTCATTTACGTCCCGCCAGGCCGGAATGATCAGCGTGTCGGCACCGGCAGCGGCTTCATATCCAAGGTCAGGCTTCATCGTCATGCCGCCAAGGCTGCGGATCTCTCCCTTCGGACCTGCGACGGCAAAGTCATACCAGTCCACCCCCAGAAACTCCGGGCGCGGCCAGCCAAAAATCTCGACAGCGATGCCGAATTCGAGCGGCCAGAGCCGGTCATAGGCCAGCACGACAACGCGGTGCGGCAGGCTGAAGCCTGACTTTTTCAAGCGCCCACCCCCGGCGACTGGCGGAAAAAATCAGGTTTGGCGAAAATCGACCACATCATGTCTTTATCGCCAATACCGCCAGCCCGTTCAACCCCTCATCTTCCCCTCATGACACGCAGCCACCTCAACAAGGAGTTAGATATGGGACAGATCGGCCTTGCCGCAGGCCTTGCAGCTTTGGTCGTGTTCGCAGCTTCAGCTGTGAACCGGGAAAGCGCAGACCCTCGGCCTGAAAGGATTGTAGACGGGGTGCAGGATCGGATGGCGCTCGCGCTCGTTCACCACGAACTCGGCAATCCGAACGAGGCCCGCGACGCGCTGGAAGCAGCACTTCGTCTGGACCCGGACTACGCGCCTGCCCTCATCCTGATGGAGGAATACCGCTACCGCGGCCCACAGGCGAAGTAGCTGGTCCGCCCGGTCAGGACGCACTCGTCTCGTGCTAGGGCCGTAGCAGCTCGTTGATGCCCACCTTGCTGCGCGTGCGCTCATCCACGGTCTTGATGATGACCGCGCAATAAAGGCCCGGCCCCTTGCCATCGGCGGCCGGCATGCTCCCTGGCACGATGACTGAATAAGGCGGCACTTCGCCCATCACGACTTCTCCGGTCGTGCGGTGCACGATCTTGGTCGACTGGCTAAGGAAGGTGCCCATGGCCAGCACAGAGCCTTCGCGCACGATGACGCCTTCGGCCACCTCGGCGCGCGCGCCAATGAAGCAATTGTCCTCAATGATGGTCGGGTTGGCCTGTAGCGGCTCAAGCACGCCGCCAATACCGGCGCCGCCGGAAAGGTGCACATTCTTGCCGATTTGCGCGCAGGAGCCGACGGTCGCCCAGGTGTCGACCATGGTGCCCTCGTCGACATAGGCGCCAATGTTCACGAATGACGGCATCAGCACGACGCCGGAGGCAATGTAGGAGCCACGTCGCGCCACAGCGTTCGGTACGGCGCGGAGGCCCGACGAGGCAAAATCATCGCTCGTCCAGCCATCGAACTTGCTTGGCACCTTGTCCCACCAGGTCGAGCCGTCAGGGCCGCCCTTGATCGGGCCGTTGGCATTGAGGCGGAAAGACAGGAGCACGGCTTTCTTCAGCCACTGATGCACGGCCCAGTCGCCATCTGCGCCCTTCTCGGCAACGCGCGCCTTGCCGCTGTCGAGCATGGCGAGCGCCTCTTCGACAGCATCGCGAACCTCGCCTTTCGTGTCGGTCGAGACACGGGCGCGGTCTTCCCAAGCCTGTTCAATCGCGGTTTCGAGGGCTGCAGTCATGGCGGTCTCCGTCCTGTTCTTATAGCCCGCGTCTTCAAGCGCGATTGAGCCGGATGGGCAAGACCTTCCGGTGTCGCGCTGTCAGTATGGTCGGCGGCGTCAGCTCTCCGCAGGCTCTAGCGGCTCCACCATGCGGAACGTATCGCGCAGATAGGTCACGAAAACCGGGCTCACGCCTTCAGCTTCCATATGCGCCACCGATACAGGCGTCTGCGGCGCCTTGTAGTCTGCGTCCGCTTTCACCCGCTTTGGCAAGTCATGGTGCAGGATGGCCGCCCGCCCGATCATCGCAAAGTCTAGACCTGCCTCCAGCACGCCGCGAATATCCGCGCCATCGCGGATCTTGCCCGCCCCGCCGAGCCGCGTGCCGTTACGCGGCAAGTCCACGAAATGCTCCAGTAGGCTCTTGCTGCGCAACGCCTCATCATCCGGCAGCTTCTTGTAGTCCCAGAAAGAGATATCGACATAGTCGAGCTTTCCGTCCGCCATCAGCTCACGCACGAAGTCGACATTTTCCGGCAGGCTGAGGCCGAACCGCTCTGGCGAGAGGCGGATGCCGACCTGAAAATCCGCCCCGCAGGTCGCGCGAATGCCATCCACAATCTCGCGCGTCAGGCGCGTGCGGTTCTCGACGCTGCCGCCATGATCATCGGTCCGCTGATTGGTCGATTCTGACATGAACTGGGCGAGGATATAGCCATGCGCACCGTGGATCTCGACACCATCAAAGCCTGCCGCTTCGGCACGTTTGGCCGCTGCAATGAAATCATTGCGGACGCCGTCCACCTCGGCACGTGACAGGGCACGCGATCCCGTCTCGGCATGGTCAGACGGGCCGACAGGCTCCGGCACGGACGTCTTGTCCGCCCGGATGCCGGCATGGTGAAGCTGCAGCGAGGACACAGCCCCCTTCGTCCGGATCGCATCGGCGAGCCGCGTCAGCCCCTCAATATGCTTGTCGTCCCAGCAGCCAAGCTGGCCCGGAAAGCCCTGCCCGGCGGCCTGCACATGCGCGGCCGCCGTCATCACCATGGCAAAGCCGCCATCGGCCCGCATGGTGAGCCAGTGAAACTCTTCATCGGACAGAACGCCATCGGCATGGCTCTGCTGGTTGGTGAGCGGCGCGAGCGCCAGCTGGTTCTTCCAGGCCGGACCACGGGTCAGGGTCAACGGGGCGAACATGTCTTCTACAGCCAAAGTGGGCCTCCTCTTCTTGCTGGACATACACCCTGCAGGCGCACGGGCCGTCCAGCACTGACTTCGCGTCAGCTTGCCAAAACCGCATTGTCAGGTGATTGCTCAGCGCATGAAACTCTACACCGTCCCCGTCGCGCCCAACCCAACCAAGGTCATGCTCTATCTTGCAGAGCGCGCGGAGGCGGGAAACGCGCTGCCTGTCGAACAGAAGATCGTAAACACGCTGAAGGGCCGCCAGCGAGAGGCTGAACACCTCGCCCGCAACCCGTTCGGCACGCTGCCGGTCCTCGAACTGGACGACGGATCATATCTGCGCGAGTCGCTCGCCATCGTCGATTATCTGGAAAGCAGGTATCCGGACGGTGCGCTCGCGCCATCAGACGCTGAAGCCCGCGCCAAGGCCCGCGACCTCGAACGCATTATTGAGCTCAAGATCGCCAATCCCCTCGCAATCTACGTCCATTACAAGAAATCCCCACTCGGTATGCCGCCCGACCCGGTACAGGCCGCCGCCATTGAGGAGAAGATACAGGCCCCGCTCGACTTCGTTGAAGAGACGCTCGGCGATGGCCGTGAGCTTCTGGCGGGCGACAGCGTCTCGACCGCAGACCTGACCCTCGCCTCACACCTGCAATTCGTCCGCTTCATCGGCGTCGACATCCTCGGGGAGCGCCCCCGCCTTCGCGCCTGGGACAACCGCTACCGCGCCCGCCCGGCCGCAAAAGCCGTCCTGCAATGCTGAAACCAGCCGCCTAGCTGTTCCACCAGGGCTTGTCCTTGAACGGCCTGATATCGACCTCGTGGCTCCAGGCAGAGCGATGCTGGTGCGCGATGTGCCAATAGGTCTCCGCCAGCTCGCCCGGAAGGATCAGCTCATCCTTGCCTTCGCTCTTGGCGGCTTTGAGCGCGGCAAACCGCTCTGGTCCAAGCAGCTTGCCTAGCGTGTCAGGCGCCTCGACCGGCCCATCGATCAGAATATGCGCGACATGGATGCCCTTGGGCGCAAACTCTGCGTTCAGCGTCTGGCACAGCATACGCCGTCCGCCCATCGCCGCGGCGTGCGAATGCTGACCCGAATTGCCGCGCACAGCCGCCGTCGCAGACGTCACCAGCAACGTGCCGGACCCGCGCCTCCCCATCTGCGGCAGCAGCGCCTGCGCCAGCCTGAAAAGCCCGAACGTCGCCATCCGCCAGCCAAGTTCGAACGTCTTCAGCGGCGTATCGCCAAGCGCCCTGTTGCCGATCTGCGCCCCGAGATTGAACAGCGCGACCTCCACCGGCCCGATGTCCCGCTCGACCCGGAACACGAGATCCTCGATCGCGCCCTCCTCGACCGCATTGAGCAACATGCCGGTCGCCTCACCGCCGCTGTCTCGAATACCTGCAACCAGCCGCGCCAGCCCCTCTTCGTCAGAGCGCCGGCAGAGCACGGCGTGATAGCCGCCCGCCGCAAAACGCTGCGCCACATGCCCGCCAATACCCGCACCAGCCCCAAGGACCAGCATCACCGGTTTGCGTTTCGTCATCCTCAGCGCCTCCTCCGCGTCTTGCAGACAGACTAGCATCATCGCACATGGCCGCGAACAGGCTCGCAATCCGCTCTCGCCCTCCCTATCATCGCCCGATGGAAGACAGGGCCGCCCTCATCGAAGACACCCTCCAGCGCCTCGCCGATGCTGTCGGTGACCCACAGCCGTTAATATATGTCCGCCTCTTCGCGTTGCGCCCGGACTTTGAACCCATGTTCGAGATGGACGGGGACGGCGGCGTGCGCGCCTACATGCTCGAAACCTGCTTCGATTGTATTCTCGGACAGGCTGCAGGCAGCGAGGCGCCGCGCTTCCATCTCGAAGCCGCCCGCCTCCAGCACGATGGCTATGGCCTCACCTCCGACGATCTGGACCTCATCTTCGCTGCGATAAGAGATGTCTGCCGCGATGCGTTGGGCGAGGACTGGACCGAAAAAAGGGACGCCGCATGGGCGTCCCTTCTCGATGAACTTGCGGGACTGACCCGCGAAACCGCCGACTGACCAGGCTGTTTGCGCCAACCCAGTGCTATGAATACGCCGCAAGCGTCTGCGCGGAAACAGGCGCGGTCACACCCGCGGCAATCATGTCAATTAATGTTTCGACGACCAGTTCCAGCTGTCCGGTCGCCCCAAAATCCTGCGCCTCATAAGCGGCGAGCGCCGATATCGTCTGCTCGCTAGCGAGCTCGACCCTCGCCTCGGCGATCTTCTCTGGCAAATAGCGGATCGCTTCGCGAAGATAGTCGACTGTAGCCCGCCAGGCCGACATGAGATCGGACGGCGCCAGTTCGATGGCCAGCTTCCGCTCGCGGCTCGCCCGGCTCAGGAACTGAACATAGTGATTGCCCTCGCCGCGCGGACGAAGCTCTTCGGCCATCGGCCAGACCATGACTTCGACCAGCGCGCGCACATTTCCTGTCTGGCCAGCGGCCCTCACCCTATCCAGTGCGGCCTGACGGCGCGGATTGATGATGGACATCCGCATGGCCAACACAGCCTCGACCAGCTTGTCGCGTGAGCCGAAGTGATACTGGATGGCAGATGTGTTCTTCTGCCCGGCCGCCTCACTAATCTGGCGCAGGGACACGCCATGCAGGCCATAGTCCGCAAACATGCGCTCGGCCGCGATCAGTATCGCATCATGGCCGCCTCGTTTCTCTGTCACACTCTCCGGCATAGGGTCACTGGTCCCAGTCGATCAACAATTCCGCATCGCTTAGCACAGTTCGCCGGGAATGGATGAGCCGCTTGATGCGCCTGCCTTGCGCCATCCTGTCGACTGGCAGGCTGAGCCAATTCCTCGACCCTCCGTCCTCGTCAACCAGCAGTGAGACACCGCTTCTTCAGACCGTCACCAAGGCCTCTTCACCGAAAGCCGCTAATGCGGTCGCTTTCAAGAATAGCCCTCAACTGTCCAGCGAGCCGAACACGCACCCAAAATAGTTTGCATATTTAATTCACTTGCGTTAATTTGGCGCTGAAATAAACACCGCTCGCGTGAAACCGAGCACTGGGAGGACCGCCATGAATGAACCTGTCATCACCATTGCCGACGCTCTCTGGATTTACCTTGCGACCTTCGTTGTCCTGTTCGGCGAGATCATCACCGGCCAGCTGAAGGACTGCACGAAGCGCGATTTCGGTCTGACGCTTCTCTGCTTTCTGTCTAATTCGGCAATCACGCGCCCGCTCTTCGGGTTCGGCGCCGGCCTGCTGGCGGCATGGGTGCTGCCAGCCTATGCCGGAGCAGGCTCTGCCTTGCCGCTCTGGGCAGCTTTCCTTGTTGCCTTTGTCGCGAGCGAGTTCGTCTTCTACTGGGTCCACCGCTGGTCGCATGAAGGCCAGAAGAAGGGACACCGGCTCAACTGGCTCTGGAAGGTGCACCGCACGCATCATTCGGCGACGGAAATCAACGTCACCGTGGTGCAGCGCCAGAACATTTTCTGGGCGTTATTCACGCCGCATATCTGGTTGACGGCTCTCTTTGTCTATCTCGGCATGGAGGCGGGCGTCGCCCTGACCCTGATCGTCATGTATGTCTGGAACACGCTCACGCACATGCACTGGCGCATGGATGACAAGCTGATCAACACTCGCGTCGGCCGCGCCATCATGCACGTGGTCATCACGCCCAGCATGCACCATGCCCATCACGGCTATGGCAAGAATGGCAAGATGTACAAGAATTTCGGCCTCTGCCTCGCCGTCTTCGACTGGGCCTTCGGCACGCTCTACCTGCCAGAAGGCAAGCCATCGCGCTACGGCGTGCCCGGCGAGCAACCCCACTGGGCGGAAGAAGCCTTCTACCCGCTCAACCACCTCATGCCGAAAAAGAAAGCCGCGGCAGCCCCGGCAGAAGCGACCGCGCCATAATCGCAATATCGACCGCTCCCATTATCCGAACGAGAGCGGTCATTTGCCTTGCGCCTAGTCCGCCGACAGGCGCGCGATCAGCGCATCCAGCACCGTATCTTCAGCCCCCCGGGTTGCGGGCACCGGCAGCAACACATCCGGCGTCACAGGGTGAGAGCGCTCCTCGCCATTCGGACGGATAATGTGCGCCTTGGGATAGCCCACCCGGAAGCCTGAATTTGGCAGCGTGAAATGCTCCATCGCGCCATAGGTCGTCGCCATGTCGCGCGTCGGCTCGCCATAGATCGTGCCGAAACCATAGTCCTGGATCAGGGCCGCCGTAGACACCGCATTGGAGAAGCTGAGGCGGTTGACGAGGACATGAACCTCCCCTTCAAACCGCTCGCCGCTGCGTGGCTCCGCATAGGGAATGTCGACCGACACGAACTCACCCGGCTTCGCTGCCGCGAACAGCTCCGCGAAAGTAACAGACATGCCAGACGCTTCTGCACCGAGCGCATCGATCCGCGCCTGATTGGAGGCGGTTGTCTCAGGGCTGACCTTCACGCGAAAATCAGACGCAAACCGGAAGGGCTCATCGGCGAACCATGCCACGACCGGATCAGAAAACGAACTGTCCCCGCCCGGATTGTCCCTGAGATCAAGGATAAGGTCGCTCGCCCCCGCCTCGATGAACTCCTCAAACGCCCCATCGATAAACGCCAGATACGCCTGCAGCGCATCCGGATCATAAGCCTCTTCAGGAGTCTCGGCATTGATGTTGAAGAAGGGGCCAGGTCTCAGATACCCGACTGTCTCGCCGATCATTCGCGCTTCACGGCCAGCCAGTGAGAAGCCCTGCGCCTCCTCTGCGCTGTCATTCAGCCAGTCGTCGAATGCAACCGCATCGACGCGAAACTTGCGTGTCTCGCCAGCCCGCTCGATTTCGATATCGAACGCATCGCGCGCGCCATATTCCATCCAGACATAATAAGGTTCGGCCCCGCTCAACTGCGCATAGGCGAGTGAAGGCGTTTCCGCAGAGATGTTCCGCGTCAGGCGCGCCAGCCAGATTGGATTGGCTTCGCCTTCGAAAGCGCGGACCGTATCGCCGGGCAGCACACCGCTCCCTTCTGGGGCCGCCGCAATGCGCACTTCGCCATTCTCTATCTGGAATGTCAGCGGAAAAACCTCGCCATTACCCTCCCTGAAGGCCTGCCAGTCCGGATGCCGCATATCGATGCGCGTATGGCCGTGCCGGGCAAGGGCTGCGAACCGCTGCAGATCCTCATAAAGCTCCCCGGGCGAAACGGGTCCGTCATAGGAATTCCGCAGTTCGGTGTAGGCCTGATCGAATACCCGCTGCGGCGTCTCGGCAAAAAGGCCGGCATCTGCCGACTGCAGCCCCTCATAAAGCCGGCCCAGGTCTTCGACCGCTTCAGTGGCAGTGATCTTAGTTCCGGCGTCCGGTGTATCGGCCTCCACACATCCGGCCAGTCCGATAAGACCGGAGACGGCGAGCGTGATTGTCGTTCTGAGAAAGCTTGGCATGGTGTGTCCTTTACGTGCCTTGATCATGATGACGGCACACCAGCCGCCCCGCCGCCGAAATGACCATGACCACACCGTCCTGAAGTTCTGACCTTTTTATTCCAGCCATCTCAGGCCTATAAGTCCCTATGTCCGGACCGCGTGTCATCATTGGCGATTGGCAGGCAGTTCCTGCAACGAACCGTCTCATCGGGCCAGATGGCGAGGTGGAGGTCGAACCGCGCGTCATGGACCTCCTCATGCTGCTGGCCAGCAAGCCGGGCGAGGTCTTCTCCAAAACCGAGATTGCAGACGCGCTTTGGGGCGACGTCCACGTCAATGACGATGCTCTCGCTCGCAGCGTCTTCAAACTCCGCAAGGCGCTCGGTGATGACGCAAGGAATACGCGCTACATCGCGACCGTGCCAAAGCGCGGCTACCGGCTCATCGCTGAAGTTTCGCATTCGCCTGTTCCCGCCCACACAGCCGAGGGACCAGCTGCAAATCGTTTCGGCCGAGTCCACTGGGTCGGCCTCGCCGCCTGCCTAATTATTTTGGTGGCCGGTCTGGTCTTCTTCAGCTCAAACACGTCAACGCCCACCGAAGGCACATCGCCTGCAGCCAGCGACGAGCGCATCGCGCGGGCGGATGGCTTCTACAGCCAGTTCACCCGCATCGATAATGAAGCTGCGCTGCAACTCTATCAGTCCGTCCTTGATGAGGCGCCAGACAATGCCGCCGCCCTTGCCGGGCTCTCCAATGCGCTGACACAGCGTGTCATCCGCTATCAGGGCAAATCCGAGGGCGACGCAGATCGCACGACCCTGACGCAGGCCATCGAAAGCGGCTGGCTTCAATCAGATGAAGCAGTCGCCCGCCTCGACCGCGCCATCGCACTTGCGCGGCAAGCTACCGAAATCGATCCATCTCACGCCCGCGCCTGGCGCGCGCTTGGCCTCGCCTTGGCTGCAAGGCAGGATTTCGAGGCGGCCGAGCGCGCCTATGAACGCGCCCTCATCATCAATCCTGATGACTGGGGAACAATGATCAACCTGTCAGAACTCGCTGCACTGATGGGAGAGCCTGCCCGCTCGACGCCCTATCTTGAGCAGGCCTGGACGGCGATGGACCGCAGCTATCAGAGCGACCCCGTCGCCATCCGCCCCTGGCATAGCGAGGTCGGGCTCGCGATTGCCGAGGCGAAAGTCGCCAGCAGCCAGCCTCAGGACGCCGAGCTTTGGTATCGCCGCGTGCTCGCTCTCGACCCGCTCAACGCAGAAGCCGTGCGGGGCCTCACAGCCTTGCTCCGCCAATATGGCGACACCGAAGCCGCTAATGAGCTGTGCAGAGACCTCGCCCGAGCAACGGACGAGGCCTGTTAGCAGCCCTCCCAGGTCTCAAGCCGACCTTCCCATACGGTCACCTCGCCACCGTCATCCAGCCATGCGACTTCGGCGGCATGCGGGATGACCACACCGCTGACCTTTCGATAGTCTCGGAACTGGCCCCTCCACGGTGCCGTCTCGAACCCGCCCCTCACCGCGCGCGGGCGATCCGCCGCATAGGCCTCGGCGATATACCCCTCATCATCCAGCGAGAACCGGATCTCGCCAGCCACCTCGCCCAGCTTGGCACGCACGATGATTGCATCACCGCTTGCTTCCCATTCGAGATGAGGATTCTGCAGTACGGCACTGGGCGCCCAAGGCAGTTCGGCAAGATACCGCAGTAGCTCTCCACGGGTTGCGTCGGATGAGGAACTGACACGGGCCATCGGGACAAGCCTCAGCACGCTGACGCCAATCTGCCCTTCACCATCTCTCAGACAGTCGCGCACGTGAACGAGACCGAACGGGCCCGTACGCGCGCGCCAGTCAAACGCACACTCGCTCAGGGAAATTGTCTGCACCGCCTGGAAGGGCATCCAGCGCGAGGTCTCGTCCTGACGCATGCGCCCGGACTGCGAAAAGCTGACATGGTCCGTCCCCACCGCCTCACTCGCGCCAAGTCGGTTCGCAAGCTCGCGGACCGGTCCGGGAAGGTCCATCGCCAGACCCTAGGCCGAAACCGCTTCCAGCCGCTGCTTCGCCTTCGACGTCTCGAAGCCGTGATAGCCGCTCGCGGCGACCTGGTCGCAGATGATGCGGTAGACATCGACGCCTGCGACATAGGCCATGAAGGTGCGCGGCTTGCCCGGCACATTGGCGCCAATGTACCAGCTGTTTGCCTGCGGGAAGAGCGTCTGATTGGCCATCGCCTCATTATGCTCGGCCCACTCTTCTTCGGCGGCCTCTGTCGGCTCGATCGTCTCCAGACCGCGCTCCCGCATCCAGCCGATACAGTCGCTTACCCAGTCCACATGCTGCTCGATGGAGACCATCATGTTTGAAAGAACTGATGGGCTGGACGGCCCGGTAATCGTGAAGAGGTTCGGGAAACCGGCAATCGCAATGCCGAGATAGGTATGCGGCCCGTTCGCCCACTTGTCTCTGAGGGCCGCGCCACCCTTGCCGCGAATATCGACCTTTAGCAGAGCGCCGGTCATCGCATCAAAGCCGGTCGCAAAGACGATCACGTCAAAGTCTTCCTCGCCTGCGCTCGTCTTGATGCCTTTCGGCGTGACCTTCTCCATCGGCGTCTTGCGAAGGTCGACGAGGGTCACATTATCGCGGTTGAACGTCTCATAGAAATTGGTGTCGAGACATGGCCGCTTTGTACCAAACGGATAGGAATATGGCGTCAGCGTTTCGGCAATTTCAGGGTCCTTCACGCGCGCCTTGATCCGCTCGCGAATGAAGTCGGCGATGATCGCGTTGGACTCCTCGTCCGCCAGTGCATCAGCGAACTTGGTCGTCAGACCGGTGAGGCCCTGCGTCCAGCCTTCCTCGAGACGCCGCTGGCGCTCCTCAGGCGGGACCATGGCCGCAGGCTCCAGCGCGCGTTCCGGCTTCGGAATCCCCGCAAAATTATACTTCTGCTCCTCACGAAAGTCGCGGTAGCGGCCCTTCATGTCAGAGACTTCCTGATTGGTCAGCGGCCGGTTGCCCGCAGGCAGCGAATAGGCCGGCGTGCGCTGATAGACGGTCAGCTGGCTCGCCTGCTCTGCAATATGCGGGATGGCCTGGATGGCTGAAGAGCCGGTGCCGATGACGGCGACTTTCTTGCCGGTGAAGTCGACGCCCTCATGCGGCCAGCGCCCGGTGACATAGGTCGGCCCTTCAAAGCTGTCAGCGCCCTCGATATCGGGCTCCTTCGGCACAGACAGGCAGCCGGTCGCCATGATGAAATACTTGGCAGAGATCGCCTCGCCCGTATCGGTATAGATCGTCCAGCGCGAGGTATCCTCATCATAGATCGCACGCGTCACGCGCGTCTCAAAGGTGATGTCCTTCTTCAGGTCATAGCGTTTGGCCACATGCTCGGCATAGGACAGGATTTCCGGCTGCGTCGCATAGCGCTCGCTCCAGCTCCAGTCCTGCTCAAGTTCCGGGTCAAAGCCATAGGAATAGCCCAGGCTTTCAATGTCGCAGCGCGCGCCCGGATAACGGTTCCAGTACCAGGTCCCACCAACATCGTCGCCCGCCTCGATCACGCGCGTCTTCAGCCCCATCTCGCGCAGGCGCTTGAGCTGGTACATGCCGGCAAAGCCCGCGCCGACGACAACCGCATCAGCCTGTGAATAGCGGCCAAGATGCTGGTCGATCTGGTCGCCAACATAGTCGATGGCCTTTGCCTGCGCAGGCAGAAGGCCCGGCATGGCGAAGAAATTATGCATCTGCCGGTCGAACTGCTTGAAGGTGACCGGCACGCCCGCCTTGCGCAGCGCGTCGGCATAGGCCTCGCTCTCTTCGCGCAGGATGTCGTACTCGGCCGTCACCACGACCGCTGGCGGCAGGCCAGACAGATCCTTGGCGTGCAGCGGCGAGGCGTCGACATTCTTCCGGTCTGCCTCGTTCGGCGCATAATGGTCCCAGAACCACTTCATCATGGGCGTGTTAAGCAGCAACTGGTTGTCCATGTTCGCGTAAGACGGCCGCGTCATGTCGCAATCGGTCACCGGATAGACCAGCATCTGAAGCGCGATCTTCGGCGCGCCTGCCGCTTTGGCCTTCTGGCAGACGATTGCCGCGAGGTTGCCGCCCGCACTGTCACCGCCCACCATGATCGGCAGGTCAGCGCCGCCCAGCGTTTTCAGGTTCGCCGCCGTCCAGTTCAGCGCGTCCCAGGCATCATTTGCTGCGGTCGGATAGCGATGCTCCGGCGCCTTGCGATAGTCGACCAGCAGCACGGTGCAGGCCGTGCGCTCGGCCAGCTGGCGTCCGACACAGTCATACTGGTCGATGTTCGACAGGACCCAGCCGCCGCCATGATAGAAGACCATCACGCCCTTCGGCTTGTCGACCGGGCGATGGATGCGCGCGCGGATCTTCGCGCCGTCACTCGCAGGGATCTCGATGTCGCGCGTTTCGGCCATTTCCGGCCCGTCGGGATAGGCGCTGGCCATGCCCTCGCCGATCATCCGCGCTTCGTCCGGGCTCAGCTCATACATGGGTGGGCCGTCCGCCTGCGCGAACTGGGCCAGCAATGCAGTTGTCGCAATATCCAGTTTCATGGCCTGTCTCTCCCTTGTCTTTTGCCGCCATGGTCGCTTTTGGAACGCGTTATGGCAATCGTATACGCAAGGGAAAGCGGTGAGATTGGAGACCTCGAATGCGGCGGATTTCGAAGCGCCTGCCGGAACCGGATCGGCTTCAGCCGGGTTTTCTCAGGAAGACACACTCAAACCGAACGTGAAAGCGCACCCCATGATCAAGCTCGCCTTCGTCTTTCTCATCATCGCCCTGATCGCAGGCCTGCTGGGCCTCACAGGCATTGCCGGCGTCGCCGTCGATATCGCGATGTTCCTCTTTATCGCCGCCCTGGTGGTCTTCGCCGTCCTGCTCATCCTGGGCCTGACGGTGTTCAAGAAAGTGACCTGAAGAGGGATGTCAGACGCCCCGGACAGCTCCGGGGCGCACCACCTGCAAGACGCCTTGCAGGAAGCCCGTGAGGTCGTCGGTCAGATAGTCGACATGCGGGTGATCCACGTCATCCGCCCCCGCAGGCCGCGCCTCGACCGGCTCATGGCTCCAGTCCTTCTTTGAGTGGACGAGCACGGTGGCAAACCCCATCGCATGCGCGGGCTTCAGGTTGCGCTCCAGATCCTCAAAGAAGACCGCGCGCGCCGGGTCGACATCATGGTGGCGGCAGAAGGCGTCATAGGCAGATTGCGTCGGCTTCGGCGTGTAGTCGCTGTCCTCGATGCCGAACAGGCCATCGAAACTCGCGCCCAGCTTCATATACTCGGTCACGCGCTCTGCGTGGCGGCGCGAGCCATTGGTATAGACGAGCTTTCGGCCGGGCAGCGCCGCGATCACCTCACACAAATCCGGCAGGTGCGGCAGCGGCGAGAGGTCGATCTCATGCACATGCGCGAGGAAGTCTTCCGGCGACATGCCATGCATCGTCATCATGCCGCGCAGCGTCGTGCCATGCTCGGCATAGTACCGCTTCTGCAGCGCCCGCGCCTCATCCCGCTCCATGCGCAGGAAGCGCGCGACGAAGTCCGTCATCCGCTGGTCGATCTCGGCGAAGAGATCACACTCGGCTGGATAAAGCGTATTGTCGAGGTCGAACACCCAGGTGTCGCGCCCCGCCAGCGCCTCAAACTCACCTGCCAAAGCCATCAACCCGCCGCCTCGTCAAAGTCGCGCTCAAAGAACTCATAGGTGAGCTTTCCATCTGCCGCTGGCGCCGTGCCCTTGAAAGACACGGTGCGATAGGCCGACGCCTCGCAGTCCTCGCGCCCCGCAATCGCAAACCGCCCGCGCGACACGCAGAATAGGTCGCTCGCGCCTTTGAGGCGCCGCGTACCGTCCACAGTTTCCATCTCGGCGAAGACAAAATGCGGCGCGTTGAGCAGCGCATCATCGACCGCCCGCGCGCAGCCGCCAGACTCCAGCTGCCACCAGCCGCGGCTCTCCCAGCCTTCGCCCTTGCGCCGCGCAATCGCCGCCCAGATCCGCTCATGCGTGCGATTGCAGAGGGTGAGGCCAACCTCCCGCCCCTTCTCGCGCGCAATCTGCTCCAGCACGTCGACCAGCTCGGCATCGCTCGTCTCGGCGCTCAGCTCAGTCTCATTCAGGAATGTCCGGATCGCGGCGCGCGTATTGCGCCCGATATAGCCATCGATCCGCCCCTCATAGACGTCCGCCTCATTGAGCAGGCGCTGCACACCGGCCGCTGCCGCCGTCTCGAGGTCATAGTCTTCAAGCTCTTTGAAACTTGTTGTCCAGGCTGCAGCCTCCTCGATCAGGACCGGCCTGAACTTGCGGGACGACAGCCCCATGGACGCGCATTGCGGCGGGCTCTCGACAGAGAAGCTGCCCGTCGTATCGACGCAATAGGCATTGTCCCCGCCCCACACCTTGCGGCCACCGCGGTGCGCAGAGGATGACCGCCCGAACAGGTAATGCACGCCCGACTCCAGTGGTCCTTCCAGCGCAACCTCGCAGGCACCAGGCCGCAACCGCGTCCACCCCTCGACCGTCACGCCCTGGCCCTCAAACCGGCCGGTCGCCGCTTCGACCACATAGCTTGTCTGGTTACACAGCTGCCAGCCGCCGGGGCTCGGCGGAAGGCCGCTATCGCCCTGGCCCACCGCCGCGCCGGGCAGAGCCACGGCCAGCGCCGCGCCCGCGAAAAGCCCGCTTACAAACCGCCTAAAGGACAATCGTCCCGGCCCCATGTTCTGTGAAAAGCTCCATGAGAAGCGCATGTTTCGCACGTCCGTCCAGAATGACCGCCCCGCCGACGCCATTCTTTACGGCGGACGCGGCCGTTTCAAGCTTGGGTATCATACCGCCGGACGCGACCCCGTCGCGCACCAGCGCCGGCACATCATCGGCGCGCAGCTCCCGGATCAGTTCCTTCTTGCCGTCCAGCACGCCGGCCACATCGGTCAGCAGCAACAGGCGCGTCGCCTCCAGCGCGGAGGCAATCGCCCCGGCCGCCGTGTCGGCATTGACGTTATAGCGCTTGCCGTTCGCATCGACGCCCACAGGCGCGATCACCGGGATGAAGTCATGGTCGTAATTGGTGAGCAGTTTCAGCACCGCCACATCGACCGCCTCAGGCTCACCGACATAGCCAAGGTCGATCACCTGCTCGACATGGCTATCGGGGTCGCGAGAGGTGCGCGTCGCCCGCTTCACGCGCATCATGTCGGCGTCAGAACCAGAGAGGCCCACCGCCTTGCCGCCTGCCTTGTTGATCGCTCGCACGATGGATTTGTTGATCGGGCCGGACAGGACCATCTCGACCACTTCCATCGTCGCATCATCAGTGACCCGCAGGCCGTCGCGAAACTCCGACTTGATCGAGAGCCGGTCCAGCAGGCTCGCAATCTGCGGCCCCCCGCCATGCACGATGACCGGGTTCACGCCGAGATGCTTCAGCAGCACGACATCGCGCGCAAACGCCTCAGACAGCGCCTCATCCACCATGGCATGCCCGCCATATTTGATGACCACGGTCTGGCGGTCATAGCGCTGGATATAGGGCAGCGCCTCAGACAGGGTTTCAGCGGTGAACTGTGCGGGAATTTGGGGGGTATCGCTCATCCGGAGCGTCTAGCGGGATTTGGCGGGTGGGGGAAGGTGGGGATGAGGACCATGCCCGCGGACAAGTCTACACAGACGATTGATTTGATGAAGACGGTGACATCCAATGATCCGGAGAACTAGGCAACTCCATCAATTTTTCTGATTTTGAGAAGAAGAGTGCCTTGTCCTCATCACTCCAAGCTTCAGGCAGCCTTATCAAATGCTCGTGAGTAAAAAACAAAACGGCCATGCGCTTCGCGATCACTCCCTTGACATTTGCAATGTCCAATCTAGAAAATGCCACAGAAACAAGGTCTAAATTATTTGCGACAAATTTCCCGCTAAAAATAAGCTGCACAAAAACGCAATCATACAAATATAGGCCATTAATATTCGCATCTCTTAATACATCTGAATTTTGAAACGATACCTTCTGGAATACAGCGTTTTCAATTTGGAGATCCCGAACAGCGCCGCAAAATATTAAATGTCCACCATCCCGTATTCCGGTAAATCTAACTCCGGATACAAGATTATTGAATACCATTTTACGTATAACGCATCTGTCAAATATAACATTTTTTACTTCGTCATCAACAACTAGATTGCTAATGTATGCTCCCGAAAGGTCTATTTGATGCTCACCATTCGCAAATCCGTTCAAGATTGCTTTTAGAGCTGCAGATATTGATTCATCTGCATTTGCAGGAGCATCAACAACATTTGCCTCAATTATGACTGGTATCGACTGATGCCTTACGAACGCAGCTAGCGTATCTGCGATTTGATTTTTTAAGTCACCAGTTGCCGTTCGAGCCAGATGAGTCAGCGAGTGTATTGCTCCCAGTCTTTGATGCTCGTTTTCAGAACCGAGCAGTTCTGCCGCTTTGGTAAAAGTATCCGCCTCTAATCGATGTCTATCGTTTATCTCGAGCTTTCTAGAGATACCCTCTTGACGCTCCATCGTGGCACTCCGACGAACGGCGTTTCCTAAAGTCAGTGCACCAACCACCGTTGCCGCAAGCCCACCAACCGAAAGAAATATGTTTCTCGCACCTTCGGCCTCATTCACTCGCCTATTGTCTACGAATTCAAACCAAGTGCTTTCCGAGAAAATATCCACCTTGAGGATAAATAATAATCCAGCGAGCATCGCAAACGCGAGACCGCAACCGAGTAATGGCCAGTAAAAATATGCACTTGTATTCTGGTGCCGATTCTTTTGCTTCGAGCCACGAAACACGTCCTTAAGGAACAGGACTAGCGAAGCTCCAGAGGCAGCCCCAATGATGATACCGAGCGCAAGCGGTTGCCACATAAGATTTCCTTAGCTGGTAACTCAGTTCAGCCTGAATTCAGATTTTGTTCAACGCGGCAACTTCGATAGTTTCAAAATTCGGCCACCCGCATCATTCGCCTCTTCCAGAATTATTGTGGCAGACTTTTTTTATGCCTGCATTTCCGGGCTGCTTCACACCGGTTTAGTTAGCGTTAGTATCACTTTTTTTACCGCGAGCGCTTGGCTCATGTTAGGTTGGAGGGAGACTACCAGAAGAAGATAAACTTGGAGAGTACTATGGGACGCGCAAAGCACGAAATGCAGGAACATCTTGAAAGACTTGAGCTCATGAAATCCGCACTCGTTGATTGTGATTATCTTGGTTTTTGTGAGCGCCACGAGAATATATACGGCGGAGACTCTAACGAGATCGAACCAGAAGAAGTGAGCGAGGTTCGACAAAATGAACGGATGGTTCAATTTTCCGACCTTAACGATGCAGATTTCAAATCTTTAGCGGACCAAGCACTTAGCGATGCGGGTTGGAACGAATGAGGATTTTGCGCAAACGAGGCTGCAAGCTAAATCCACCGCCACCAATTCCACCCTCGCGCGTTTCTGCTCTCCTGACACCGTACCCTCAAAGAGAGCCCCCATGCGCAAACGTTATATTGCCCTGCCCCTTCTCGCCCTGATCCCGCTGGCGGCGGCCTGCGTCCTGGCCCAGCCAGACAATCGCACCGCCAAGGGCAAACCTGCCACCGTGGCCGAGGTTGACCTCACCCGCTATGCCGGCACCTGGTATGAGATTGCCCGCTATCCCAACAGTTTCGAGAAGAATTGCATCAACACCACCGCGACCTATGGCCTAAATGATGACGGCACGGTCTCCGTTGTGAATGAGTGCACCAACAGCGAAACCGGAGAGACAAAGCGCGCCGAGGGCACGGCCCGCATCGTTGACGGCTCGAACAATTCCAAGCTCGAGGTCAAGTTCGCGCCCGACTGGGTGCCCTTCGCCTGGGGCGACTACTGGATCCTCGCGCTGGAAGCCGACTATTCCGCCGCCCTCGTCGGCTCCCCAGACGGCAAATATCTCTGGATCCTCGCCCGCGAGGAAGCGCCTAAGCAGGCCGTCATCGACCGCATGCTGAACGCCGCCCGCGAAAAAGGCTTTGCGACAGAGCCGCTGGTGTTCAGGCAATAAGCTTAGGACCGCTCATCCCGGACTTGATCCGGGATCTCGTGCAGCAAGCTCAACCCTCAAGGCACGCGCCTCCCCTCTCCCGATCGCGGGAGAGGGATTGAGGGTGAGGGCGCCGAGCTCAGCAAGTGGTGCGAACGGCCCGCCACGCCGAGCCGCTGCCACCCGCGAAGTCGGCGTAGAGCCAGCTACCGAGGAGACAAAACAACGCGCTGATCCGTCCTACGTCCATCCGTCCGGCGAGAGAAGGGAGCCGCACAAGAATAGCCTGCAGGCCTCGACCCAGCGCAATGACCGCGATCACGAGG
>DUBH01000028.1:0-6612 GCA_012960415.1 Henriciella sp.
ACCTTTGTCTTACGCTCGTCAACAGGTGGCTGACATACGACAAGGTATGGTTGGAAGTGTGTGAGTAACTCAGCGTCGGTCATCTTCTCCAGTACGCTAACTTCACATTCGAGTAGTGTTTCTATTGTCATTAACGTATGAGTTTAATGTTGTCGTCGCCGAAGATAACTTCTGCGTTAGGTGCGTGTGTGGCTATGTTATCGTACACCCAACGCTGATCGTCGTCGTCTGTCGTAACGTCCGCCTTGAACATCTCGCCCTCCTGTGCGCGTTGCAGCCACGAGAGTAAGTCATACCGCCACTTTACGCTATCGGCTGACACACCTTCGAGCGCCGGTTTACTTGGCGTACGCTTGATGTCACGCACGGCAGCTTTAAAATATATCAAAACGCCAGCATCCATGAGAAAAAACGCGGGAAAGGAAAAACGGATGCTCGATATAGGACCAGGCGCGACCCGAATAAGTGGTTTTGAAACGCTTAACGTCACTTTCGGCAAGAATGTCGACTACTTGGCCGACGCATCCACGCGGATCCCCTTCCCCGACCGGACCTTCGTGCTAGTCCACGCAAGCCATGTTCTTGAGCACATTCCTTGGTATCATCTCGAGGACACCGTTTCAGAATGGGTGCGCGTTCTTGAAAAAGGTGGCAAGTTGGAAATCTGGGTACCAAACGGCTACAAACTTGCGAAGTTCTTGGTAGACATCGAAAACAATGTCGAAAGAGAGGAATGGAAAGATGGCTGGCGCCCCAGGTCAATGGGGGAAGACCCGTATCAATGGCTAAATGGACGCTTACTCTACGGTGTAAGATCTGACTATCCATCATGGCATCAAGCTATTCTTACGCCGAAATCCCTAATGAAATTGATGGAAAAAGCTGGACTGCACGAACTGCAGATTATGGATGAAAGTGAGGTCCGCAGCGTTCCACATGGTTGGATAAACCTCGGAATTCGAGGAACGAAAATTTGAATTACAGATCTTTTTCGGACTTGGCTCAAGTCATCAGAGCAAACGCCGCAATTTTGCCTGACGATGTCGACCTCGTGGTCGGAGTGCCTCGCAGCGGGATTGCTCCAGCGAGCATGATTGCACTTAGCAAGAATGTAGATTTTACGGACCTTGAATCTTATCTTTTAAATCGTCCTCTAGCCCATGGGAGGACCCGAAGAACCAGCGCTCCAGGCCTAAACTCGCCATTTGATGCCAAGCATACCTTAGTCATCGATGACAGTGTGCATACCGGCGGCACGATAAAAGGTATTCGATCCCGAATCGCCAAGGTCAATCCGTTAGGTAAAATAAGCTACGGGGTAATCTATGCGGCCAAGTCACTCCCCGACGTTATTGATTTACACTTTGAAATTCTCGCCGGACCGCGCGCGTTCGAATGGAACGCTCTCCATCTCCCTATTGTGGAAACTTTCTGCCTCGACATTGACGGTGTGCTTTGCCGAGACCCATCCGATAGCGAGAACGACGATGGAGAGGCCTATCGGGAATTTCTATTGACTGTGGCCCCCCAAGTCGTACCCACGCATGTAGTCGGACATCTGGTCACAAGTCGTTTGGAGAAGTTTCGTTCCGAGACTGAACGGTGGTTACATGAGAAAGGCATTCGGTACAAAAAGTTGCATATGCTCGACCTCCCTGACGCAGAAACACGCCGGCGCCTAGGTACACATGCCTCCTTTAAAGCGAGGGTTTACCGGAGTCTTTCGAAATCGCGCTTCTTCATAGAGAGCGAGCCCCATCAAGCTCAAAAGATCGCAAAACTGTCTGGGAAGCCCGTCCTCTGTTATCAAAACCAAGTGATCTACCGGCCTATCCCAAACGCAGCCTATGCCGGAGACGTTTTGGATAGTTTTGTAAAAAGGGCGGGTCAGAAGGTACGTCGGACCCTGTTCCCGTAGAAACTAGCAGCCTAAGAATCGAGAAATTTTGAGCTCATTATGCAAAACGGAAATGCATGCTCATCATTCCCATGAGCTATTGAAGCTCGCTTATGTAGTTACTGAGGCGGGCTGCATGGATCCAACAACTGGCGCCAGGCAACATATAAATATGGGATTACGTGAGCTTGGAAAGCATACTGAAGTAATTCGCTTTTTACCGCCACATCCGAAGAAAGTGGTTGCTAGTAGTCCGAGATGCGCGCCCACAACCGGCTTTCTAGGTTGGGTAAAGACGACAGGGCTGTGGGGCGCGGGGCGCGACCTAAGGGACGCGTTGTATAACTTTCGGGAAGCATGGCGTCTCGTAAAGGAAATCGAAAACTGCGGGTGTCACTTAGCGTATGTACGAGTGCATGCATTGCATCCGCTTCCGATCTTTTTAAAGTGCCGGGGGATCAGCGTGTTTCTTGAGGCTAACGGCCTTCAGTTCGCATCAAGAAAGGCCCGCTTTCGTTCTTGGCTGTCTTGGCTTTATCGCCCTTTCGAGCGCTACACGTACCGAAATGCAGACCACGTTTTTTTTGTCGGAAGTTATGGGCAATTTTGGCAGCTCAGTGAGGACAACTGGACTGAAGTAGAAAATGGGATTGAACCAGAACTAATCCAGCCTCGATCGTCACGGATTGCAACAGGGAACAGACTCCGTGTTGTGTTGCTCGCTCGCCTAATGGCTCACCATAAAGGACATATACTCCCCGCCGCAATCACCCGACTACCTCCACGGATTAAAGAACGGCTGGAAATTCACCTTGTCGGTTCGGGACTCGAACAACTGGAGCGCGACCTCGCGCCTCTTTGCCATGTCGAGAACCACGGCTTCGTTTCCCGGGAAGAAATCGGTAAGCTTTTGAAACGGATGGATTGTGGCCTTATCCCAGACTGTCCAGCGTACGGATCACAGATGAAACTGCTAGATTACGCGGCTAGCGGTTGTCTGGTGTTGGCACCAGAAGTGTTTCACCTGAAGCAATTCTTCGATGGCAAAGGCGTCTTTTTTTTCAAGCGCCGCGACCCTGCGAACCTTGCCGAACGGCTCGAAGCGATAATGATGGGCGACCAGTCTACAGATGCCATGGCCCGTGCCCTGCAGACCCATGTTCAACAGCAGTACACCTGGTCGGCGATATTCGATAGAAAATGGGAAATTATCTCAGAGCTTATGCCCGCAAGCAAGTAAACCCTTTCAATGGTGTTTTACCAAAGTCCAATTACTATAATTTCCAACAACACCAAGCTTTCAGATGACATGAACAAGACGTGATTTATGTTACGCATATTTAATATGAGTATAACTCTAATGATCTCAAGAACTTCTTGAACCGCTTTCGAGCCTGCACCAAAGCAAATAAGGGTATCCAGTATAAACCGCATGGGCTATTAGTGATCATCAACTCACCTTCCGCCGATGGTTTCGACAATGTCATTCTCGCTTTCCTTAGCGAGGCTCAATACTCGATCAAATCCTCTAGGAGGATGAGCGGATAAGCCCCGCACACTTTGCGCCATGACGGCGATCGCATCTTCTATCAATGCGAACCTTGGGAAGCGAGCGCGATGAAAATCATTCATATCAATGACAAACTCGATATTTCGGGTGGTGTCGAAGTATCAATCCGAGATGTAATGCTTGCGTTGCAGGCACGCGGAGTTGAGGCTCACTGGATCGCAATCAAGCGGGAAGGCCGCGAGGTCCATATGCAAGGGCAGGACACGGCTTTCAACTGGCGCGGACCTTTATCGAAGCTGCACTGCTCTCCGCTCGCATCACTAATCAGCGCCAACACGATACTTCACGTTCATAGCCTTTCCGAGCCAGAAATTCTGCGCAGGCTATTCGAATTTGCACCGGTGGTGCGTCACCTCCACGAGCAACGCGTATTTTGCCCGGGACAAGGGAAATTCTGGGCCGCTTCTGAAACTATTTGCAACCGCCCCTACGGTCTACATTGTTTGCGGCACGCATACACGCAGCGGTGCTGCAATCGACACCCAAAGCGCTTGCTCCACCAATTCGCAAACACGCGCTTTGAAATAGAAGAGGCATCTAGACGCTACGCTATGATGGTCGCAAATAGCGAATACACAAGAACTGAAGCCATCAGAGCTGGCGTTCCTCGGGGAAGGGTTCGGGTGCTCAATTATTTTACTGAGGTCACCCCTGAGCCGAACTGGGCCGCTTCCCCACCCCCGGTCATTGCCTTCGCCGGTCGATTGTCCCGCACCAAGGGCGTCCATGTACTGCTTGACGCTTTCGCCAAGGTACGGCTCACAGTGCCAGATGCCCGCCTAGAAGTTCTCGGGCGCGGGAACGACGAAGATATTTTCTTCCGTCAATCCGAAGCACTCGGTCTCGAGAGCGCTGTGGAGTTTTTAGGTTGGGCTGACAGGCCGACGATACATGCGCGCCTATCGCGCGCCACGGTGGTCGCTTTTCCTTCAATTTATCCCGAAGCTTTTGGCATTACAGGAATTGAAGCAATGATGCGCGGCAAGCCGGTTGTTGCGTTCGACGTCGGCGGTGTCGGAGATTGGCTTCGGCACAATGTGACGGGATACGCAGTCCAAGCAAATGACACCGATGCCTATGCCGAGGCGCTTGAAGAACTCCTCATGAATCCACATCAGGCTCGCTCAATGGGACAGAAAGCGCGCGCGGAGGCAATGGCGCGTTTTACGGCAGAAACAAAGTTGGATGAACTCTGTGGCATTTACTACGAGGCCCTGCAATGAGAGGCGATACAACGAGTTTGCAATCCATCGCATTGCTAACGCCAGGTATCCCCCCCTATGTCACCGGAGGCATGCAGCGTCATTCTTTTAATCTTGCGAAGCATTTGGCCCAGTTAGGGGTGAAGGTCGATCTTTATCACATCATGAATTCGGGCGATCAAACTCTCGACGATCTCATCGGGATGACAGCCAAAGAAAGAAGAAACATCACCAACTTGGCCATACCTTGGCACGCGGGCCGGTGGCCGGGGCATTACATCCGATCGCTCAAAAGGTTTTCCCGTGCGGCGTATGATCTATATCAGACGCGGCCACCCGTCGATTTCATCCTTGCCAAAAGCCTAACTGGATGGAGCTTTGTCGCTGCAAAGCAACAGGGCGCAATCCTACCACTTATTGCGGTGAACTTCCACGGCTATGAGATGTTCCAACCACGGCCAACCTTATACACGATGATAGAAGCTGCCATGCTTCGTCCAGCCTTTCAAAGCCATGCCAATAGTGCGGACTACGTCGTATCCTACGGCGGTCGAGTGACGGACATATTAAGCGAACGAATGGGAATCGACCAATCTAGGATTATCGAAATTCCCGGAGGCACCGACCCCGCTCTGTACGCCGCTGCACCTACGCCGACACTTGGTAAACGCAAGTTTGTATTTTTAGGTCGCTACGAGAGGCGTAAAGGCATCGAGGAATTGAACGCCTCCATTTTGCGTAATCCCAACTGGTCTGAACGGTGCGAGTTCCGCTTCATTGGGGCAATTCCAAGCCATAGGCGGTTAAATTTGCCACACGTGAGCTACACTGGGGAACTACGGGACCCAGACAAAATTCAAGCATATCTCAAAGAGGCAGATGTTCTCCTGTGCCCCTCGCACGCCGAGGGAATGCCGAACGTGATTATGGAAGGCATGGCTGCGGGCCTAGCAATCATGGCGACTGACGTGGGCGCCGTCCGCCTTCTAGTGTCGGAAGACAACGGAATTGTATTACCGCTTTCCAGCTGCGAAGCTATCTCGATAGCAGTGGAAAATTTCCTAACAATGCCGGATGAGGCTTTGGACCATCTAAAAAGGACATCTCATGACCGCATTAGGGGTTTCTTCTGGCCCGCCATAGCCGAACTTACCCGAGCGACTCTTTCGAATTTACTGACAAGTTAAGTCAAGGCGGAAGCATATTGTGGTGAACAATATTTAGTATACTACAGTTTACGGGTGCCAATTTATTTTTTCTACATCGAAACCCGTTTTGATTCGGTAAAGGTTTTTGCTCAGTCAGAACTCCCCCCAGTCAATCGATCATCGTACGGTCTCATTACTCTCGCAGTTTTCTATCGCACATTAAAGGGTTGGTCGGTTGCAACCACATAAACAAATTCTTGAACCAATAAAGTTAAGGACGGTCTGGCTATAAAATGCGCATACTAGTTCTTCACACTCGTCTGTCGGGATACATGGCAGCGTGTTGGCGAGCACTGAAACGTCAAACTGGGTGCGAGTTCCAAATCTATTGTTGGCCAAATCAGCCAGACGCGCCTTTTGACGCGGAACAATTCGCTGATCTCGGCGCGATTTACAATAGGGCGGAGATTGCGACACAAACACTCCATAACAGAGCAACAAGCTTCCGACCCGACGCAGTCATTACCAGTGGTTGGGCGGATAAAGGTTATCTTCTGGTCTGCAACGGATTAAGAAAAAGAGGTATTCCGGTCATTGCTGGCTGCGATGCACAATGGCGCGGAACACTTAAACAGCAACTTGCACGCTACACCGCCCCCCTCCACATAAAGAGAGCAATCGATGTGCTTTGGGTCACCGGGGAAAGACAAGCGACCTATGGTCGATATCTTGGTTTTCATGGAAATACTCTTTGGGTTTCAGACTTTGCAGGAACTGGAAACAGAATCACTTCAG
>DUBH01000028.1:6622-9374 GCA_012960415.1 Henriciella sp.
CTACGCTTGTGATTGGGATCGATTCGAGTATGGCGATCAAGCAGCAGGGCCCTCTAGCTTCAACGCAGACGAACCATACTTTCTATACGTTGGCCGGTATGTTCGAGAAAAAGGGATAGACACTCTGGCGGAGGCCTACCGAAGATACAAGAATAACGTATCAGCCCCATGGAGATTAGTGTGCGCGGGCGCCGGCCCTCTTGAAAATACGCTTTCCGAGGTTGGCGCAGAAAATCTTGGGTTCGTCCAGCCAGAGCAGTTGCCCTACTTTATGCGAAATGCTGCAGCATTCGTGCTGCCAAGTCGCTATGAGCCATGGGGCGTTGTGGCTCAGGAGGCTGCAGCCTCTGGACTTCCGTTACTGTTATCTGACGAAGTTGGTGCCGGCGTCCATTTATTAAGAGATGGATTGAATGGATTTAAACACCCGCCTGGTGACGCCAAGGCGCTGGGTGATTGTCTCTCACGACTTCATCAAACAAAAAAAGAAAAAATATCCTTGATGGGCCAACATAGTAAATCCCTTTCTCAACAGTATACGCCAGAGCATTGGGCAAATACATTTGCATCTGGTCTCAATATTTTGCGCAATAACTCAGCAGTGCACGAGTCAAAAAGTTGAATAAGTTATTCTATTTTTTTCCGATCGTATACCCTCTGCCTTTTTTGCTCGCAACAACGCAGATTGACTCGCTAACTTTGCCGGCGGAACTTGCTCGCTGGCTAATACTGATCGTGGCAGTGGTCTTCGCATTGCATTTCAAATTTCGAAGGGGAGCGTCAAAGGGCATTAGGCTGATGAGTGTCGACTGGTATTTCGCGACACTTTTATTAGTGTTTTTTGCCAGCTGCTTTTGGTCAATAGATAGCGTCTACTCGTTCCAGCGCGCAAGTTCCGTAGCACTCCTATATGCCAGCTCATTTTGGACATTCTGGTATTATGCCGACCGCCACGGGGAGGCGGCACTAATCCGCTTACTTTTAACGACCATCAGTTTGTTGCTTTTGGCAAACTTAAGCATCAGTTGGTTTATCGCTGATCCATTTATTGCGGGCCGATTTAGAGGCTTTTTTGAGAATCCCAACAATATTGGAATAATTGCCTCCATTGCGGGGCCACTAGCATTAATACAGTGGCTCAATAGTCGTCGCTTTATCGACGCAGCTTTCGGTTGCTTTATTGCAGCCAACCTTGCGCTTTCCGGAAACCGTAGTGCTGCCTTGGCTATACTGATTGTAATTTCTCTAATCAGTATACGGTACTTCCTAAAGACGCCGTCACGCGGATTTTTTGCGGTGGCGGGATTGGCACTTGCGGTCTCGCTCTTCGCTCAGACCAGCTTCTTTGAGGAAACAATTCTTCGCGAAGCAACACTCGACAGCGCCTCTGATCGTTCTGAGTTTTGGGCGCTGGCACAGTTGTACACTGAGAGGCGGCCGGAGTTAGGGCATGGATTTGGCACGGATATAATTATTCACGATTACTACGGCATCTCCTTAACGGATCGCGGTTTGCGTGGCGCAGGAGTGATGAGCTCATACTACGGACTTGCTGTGCAGATTGGGAAACCTATTACAATTTTATTTCTGGCCTCCGTAATTTACTTTGTAGCAAGCAACCTTGTGTTTAAAATACGATTTTTTAATATTTATGCCTTATCTTCCATCATTTTGGGGGGTCTTATTGTCGCAATATTTGAGCCAGTTCTTTTCTCAGCCGGTAATGCGTTTTTGTACTTATATATGATTGTCTTTATGCTCACAGCAAGACGCTTACACTATGGAAAAATAGGAATTCGTTCTGTTCACACATCGAAGGCGGCGAGGATGAGAGAGCCGACAGATCCCCGACCACTTTGCAGACTGCCGCTATCGGAAGCCTCGTCTTAAATAAGCATCAATAGTCACCACTTTTCTTGGCAGTCGCGCCATTTCACGGCTCAAAACATCTTATGAAGATTTTTCTATCAGCACTTAGTTTCAACCCGGAATTTGGTGGGCCAGCGCGCTCAGTACCCCAACTCGGCTTGGCACTCGCAAAAATGGGCATTACGGTTGGATTATGGGCTCCCGATGGATCAGCCAAAACGAGCCCGTTGATCCCGGAGGCAACCGAGCTGTTGGCTTTTGCCGGAACCGCAGATTGGGCTTGGGCTCAATTTGGTTCCGTTGATGTCTTACACGATAATGGACTTTGGCAACCTCATCATCGAACGCTTAGTCGCCTTTCGCTAGAATACCAGGTGCCGAGGGTAGTCAGTACGCGCGGCATGTTAGAGCCATGGGCACTCGAGCAGAAACCCACTAAAAAACGCCTAGCATGGCATCTGTATCAGAAACGACAACTCCAGGAAGCGCGCCTTATTCACGCAACTGCGCCGTCGGAAGCTTCCCAACTTAGAAAACTTGGGCTGCAAAACGACATCGAGATAATACCTAACGGCGTAGATGTACCAATCATTGAAGATCGACTAAGTATCAGAAATCGCCGTGGCGGCTCGTTCACTTGTCTCTTCATGTCTCGCCTGCATCCCAAGAAAGGTCTGCCAATGCTACTTAGAGCGTGGTCAGATGTAAGACCCCGAAATTGGAACTTGGTGATAGCCGGACCAGATGAAGGAGGCCATCGGGCAGATCTCGAAGCACTGGTCATAAAGCTGAATCTTTCAGGCGCCGTGTCGTTCAGCGGCAACCTAGGAGGAGAAAAGAAGTCCGAAATACTCAGAACTGCGGACCTTTTCATACTTCCGAC
>DUBH01000028.1:9407-19968 GCA_012960415.1 Henriciella sp.
AAAACTGTGGAATCGTTGTCGCCGAGGCGTTAGCTCATGAATGCCCCGTTATCACCACCCATGGCGCACCGTGGAGCATTCTCGAGCAAACAGACAGCGGCTGGTGGGTCGAGCCGGAGGTAGCGTCAATTTCTAAAGCTCTCCGCGAGGCTATTTTGCTAACGCCACAGCAGCGGCGAGATATGGGGCAACGCGGAAGAAAGATAATAGAACGTCTTTTTACTTGGCCGCACATTGCCAAGAAATTTGCAGCCGCTTATCAAGAACTTCTCCTTAAGTCTAATCAAAATTCAGCAATCATTTAAAACTACGAGCGCGTCAGGAGTAGTCTGAATCAGATGCCTCCCATCCATGAGTCCACAGTTCAGCTAGCGAATTTTGATAATAAATCCTGGGACAGAGGCCGTTCCAGACTCATTGAGTTCGCTTGGCTATTTCTATCATCATTATTCATTTCAAGCTCAATACCTGGGTCTCTCCACCGAAAGCTGATTTTGCAGGCTTTCGGTGCAGAAATTGGTCGAGGCGTGGTTATCAAACCCAGGACCCAGATCAAGTTTCCATGGCGCCTTTCAATCGGTGCTCACTCGTGGATCGGTGAGGGAGTATGGATAGACAATCTCGCCCAAGTTGAAATTGGTTCTAATGCATGTATTTCGCAAGATGCCTACCTTTGCACCGGAAGCCACGATTGGTCATCCAGAACGTTTGATTTAATCGTGAAACCAATCGTGGTCGGAGACGCTGCGTGGGTTGCCGCAAGGGCGACGGTCGGGCCAGGCGTGACTATCGGCGAAGGCGCCGTATTGGGTCTGGGTGCCACGGCCTCGAGAGACCTTCAGCCTTGGAAAGTTTATTTTGGAAATCCTGCGGTAGCATCTAAATTGCGAACTTTACGAGGCTAGAAGACAATAGAGCGCCCCACATGAGCTTTATAATTTGTTCAGACTTGAAGCGGGTTGCTCGAAAGTAGCTGCTCAAACACGTTAGCCAGCAGCTACCTTGCCACTAGCAGTTATCTTCCGTAGGGCTTAGCTCCTCTAGCGGCACAGAATTTGCATGAGACTCATCAAATCAAATTAGATTGGTGCCAGTTCTTGTTACTTGCGCTTAGGATATCTCGTTGCGAGAATTACGACCTTCATCGAACGGAAAGGCAATTGAATATGACCCGGCCGGCAGTTTTCTTAACCTTGCTCTTTTCGTTTATTGCCGCCGCCTGCAGCACAGGAGCATCTTCGAACACCAATGTGGCACAGTCGCTACCTCTCCCCGACACTACGACGATCGCTCGAACAGGTGACATTCGTATAACTCCGCTGGACATGTTGAAGATACGCGTTTTCGGAGTGGAAGAGCTTAACGGTGAGTATCAGGTTGATCATCTCGGCCGTATGAAAATGCCTCTGGTTGGTGAGATTGAGGCCGAAGGATACACCGCATTTGAGCTTGCGAGCGAACTAGAGCGCCGCCTGGAAGGCGAATACCTTCAGGACGCTGATGTCAGCGTCACGATCGAAGACAGGCTGCGTGAACAAGTAACTGTCGAGGGCTCAGTCAACAAACCTGGGATGTTTCCAGTCAAGGGAGAAATTGGCTTACTTCAAGCGGTTGCACTAGCAGGAGGGACGAGCGATTTGGCGAACCCTCGGAAAGTGGTTATTTTTAGACAGGTTGAGGGTCAGCGGGTCGCAGCAGGATATGATCTTACCGCTATTAGACGCGGCGAAGCCGACGACCCGCGAGTCTTTGGGAACGATATCATTGTCGTAGATGGCTCGGAAGCTCGGCGAACATATGGCGATTTCATTAGAGCAGTTCCTTTGCTCGGTTTATTGATCCTATAGCCCTCTTTTCTTGGTGTTGTTTCTATGAATTACGACCGGTTTGACCCCCTTCCTGAGACGAACCCCCGAGCAGGTGTCCCGACACGAGCTAGCCGCTACGAACGATTCGAGTCCATCAGTTCAGACGACGACAGCTCATACGAAGGCGACTTCAACTTTTGGGAAATAGTGCGCATCGTTCTTCGTCGTAAGTGGATGATTCTCGCAATTTCAGCTCTCGGCGTCGTAGCGGCGTTCATTTTTACCTTGCGCGTAACGCCGCTATACAAAGCTGCGACAACGATCGAAGTGCAGAGAGAAGAGACCCGCATAATCGAAGGCGCTTCGGTCGATCCTGCTGTAGTTGCGGATGACCAATACATGGCCACTCAATACGCACTTTTGCAGAGTCGGTCACTTGCCGAACGCGTGGCTGAGGTACTTAACCTTCCATCCGATGAACGTTATGCCGACCAGGAACAGTCGCGGGATGAACGCTTAAGGCAAGCCGCAACTCAAATTGTAGAAAACATAAGAGTAAGCCCTGAAGGTCGCAGTCGGGTTATAAATGTTGAGTTTATAAGCCCTTATCCCAGCGAGACGGCTCGCATAGCAAATGCACTGGTTGAAAACTTTATACAGACCAACTTAGAACGAAAATATAACACGACTGCTTTCGCTCGGCAGTTTGTGGAGGAAAGGCTTCAGACAACCAAGCAGGCGTTAGAAGAATCCGAACGCAGATTAGTGGAATATGCAGCCGACCAAGACATTCTCGAGCTGGATGCTGAGAGCGGCGGCTCGCTGGATGCAACATCAATTATATCTCTAAACCAAGAACTTGCGGCGGCTGAAAGCGCGCGCATTGATGCCGAGCAACGCTATCGGGAAGCTCAAAACAACCCAACGACCCGCGCGATGCTCGAAAGCGAGGATCTCAGCCGACTTCGAACCCGCAGATCGGAATTGAACGCCGAATTTCAAGAAAAGCTTGGCACGTTTAAGCCCGGCTATCCAGAAATGCAGCAACTTCAAGCGCGCATTGAATCTTTAGATTCTGAGATAGAGCTAGAACGAGAAGGTATTGTCGCGGCACTTGGGGCAGAATACAATGCAGCTCAAGCTCGCGAAGCGTCGCTAAGAAACCGCGTAGGCGAGTTAAGGGGCGAATTACAGGATTTACGCGACAGGCGGATCAATTATACAATAATTCAACGTGAGGTCGACACTAATCGAACCCAGTACGAGGCTTTACTCCAACGCATGAAAGAGATCTCGATTGCGAGCGGTGTTGGATCCAGTCAAGTCTCCATCATTGACCGTGCGGTTGTGCCCACGGTTCCTTTTGAGCCGAATTTGGCACGCTCGCTAGTACAGGCCTTGCTTTTCAGTTTCGCTTTAGGAATTGGCTTGGCCTTCGCACTGAACTATGTTGATGACACGGTCAAATCGCCTGATGATATCAAGAACAAGCTTGGTCTTTCATCCATCGGGGTCGTACCAAAAGTAAAGAACAATAAAGATATCGTTTCAAGCGAACTCACTGATCCTAGGTCAGCAGTTTCCGAAGCGTTTTTCTCCACTCGAACCGCGCTTCAATTTACGACCTCAAGCGGCACACCTCGCAGCTTGCTTATGACATCGACGCGGCCAGGAGAAGGCAAAACGAGCTCAACGGTCGCACTGGCCATGGCTTTCGCAAAAATAGGTCAGCGTGTTCTGATTATTGACGCGGATATGAGGAAGCCTTCTTTCGTTGCAGACCCGGGAGCTTCGATTGGTTTATCCGGACTCTTAACCCGCGAAGCTGATTTGATGCAGAACGTGGTGACGTCGCGTCATCAAGGTTTGTTTTTGCTGCCAGCGGGCGTAATTCCCCCCAACCCCGCTGAACTTCTTTCTAGTCCGAGACTGAAATCAATCATTGTTGAAGCTGAAACCGCGTTCGATCTAGTAATCGTCGACTCTCCGCCGGTGCTTAGCTTCACAGACGGCCCCCTGCTAGGCTCACTCTGTGAAGGTGCCGTTATCATAATTCAATCTGGTGCTATACGAACTCCGTCCGCCTTGCGAACTATTGGAAGACTGATGGAAAGCCGCACGAACTTGCTCGGTGCGATCCTGACCAAGTTTGATGCTAAAAAAGTGGGCTACGATTCTGCATACTATTATTACAGTTATGCAGAGAGAGGTGCCTATGCCTATCGAGAAAAGGCTGTGCCAGATAGAGAGAGCCTCCGGCGTAAAGTTCACCTTTTCTCCGCTGGCAATGAAGCGAATTCGATTTCCAAAGCCGAGTAATTATGCGCTGGACTCTTCTTGTCTTGAGTTGGCTTCTCCTCTTGACATTAGGAAGCAAACTTATCCAACACGCGTTATCCGGCCCGACTTCGGAGGGCGAACGAGAGGCCGCGCAGACCGTACAAGATATATTTATTGAATCACCGCTGTCTCAGCGGCCCTTCTCGATTTCACTCTCAGCCTTGCCGACGAAGCATCCATATTCTTCAGAGCATCGACGCGCTTTGGCTGAACATATTTTGCGCGTCTCGCCACGCAGCATCTCCGCAAGGCTGACGCTAGCTGAACTAAATTATCGTGAAGGAATGTACCGCGAAACGGCATACCACCTTTCCCGGCTGATAGAACTTGATCGCGGAAACGCAAACTCATTTCTCGACATTCTAGTAGCGATGAGCGCACAAACTCACTCGCGAGCAGCTATTGAGGAAATCCTGATCGCGCATCCGGTCTGGGGTGACCGGTTAGTTTCGAAACTGGCACAGCAGTCTGACGATTTCGATTTTCTGATCGCCCTTTCGCGAGAATATCCCTCTACTCAATCCGCCACAATTGGGGCTTTGATCAGAAGCGGCAATCTCGATCGCGCTCACGCCGTTTTTCGTGAGTTTCTTGACAAGGAATCGCTCAAGTCCGCCTCTGTTCCCTACGATAATGGCTTTTACGGCCTTACAGGTGCCCAGCCATTTAACTGGCGTGTAAACACGTCATTTGCCAGATTACGCCAAAGTGGCGGCCTGGAAATCAGTTTCTTTGGTCAAGGACGTCCGTGGATTGCCGACCAGACACTGAAGTTATCCTCCGGTGCGCATATCGCAAGCTTTACCATGCAGGGCACCTTATATCCGGGCGCCGGGCATTTTGCTTGGTCAATCGGCTGCATAGATGGAAACGAAGATTTGCTCAATTTATCCATAAAACAACTGGAGTCCACGCCGGTAACCATCAGTCGCGTCTTAAACGTTCCTCAGAAAGATTGTAGCTTTCAGCGCTTGCGACTTTTCGGCGTTGCTGGGGAATTTCCCCGAACAGCACGTGCTACGGTGACGAATGTAGAGATCACGCGAGCGAACGAAGTAGCCGCACCATGAGCTCGTTTCGTACAAAGCGCGGCGCGATGCAGCTAGGATATCCTATCCTTTTAGGATTAAGCATTCTTTTCGGCGGCTCATCGCTTATTGATTCAACCTCCAGAGCTTGGCTTTCCTTCGCTTCAGCCGCATTGATCTTTGTAGCTCTGCCATTTGCGATCCGAAAGAAATGGACCTATCCGGCTCGGGCTGCAGCAGGTCTGTTCCTGATGTGGCTCGCTTGGAGCTTTTTTCAACTTATACCTTTACCCTCTGGCGTCTGGCAAACTTTTGGAGAGCGTGCGGTCGTGGAGCAGGGGCTGCGACTTCTCGGCATGGACGAAACGAGAGCGATGCCTATCTCGCTCTCAGCCCATTCAACATGGCTCTCGGTGATAGGTACTTTGCCAGCCGTCGCTGCATTTATTACAATTGTCACCCTGGGCCGGCGGACAGCAATCGCAACAATTGACTGGGCCATACCGCTTTTAGGAGCGGCTAGCGCTGTGCTTGGGCTTGCACAAGTTCTCTTAAGCGATAACCATAATCTCTATTTCTATGAGATCACAAATCGCGGCTTGCCGGTGGGCGTATTCGCCAACGTCAATCATCAGGCCTGCTTCCTTCTGATGTGCCTGCCGTTCGTCGCGGTATTAATCAACAATCTCAGACGTAATTGGGCGGCAAGCGACAATGATTATGCAAAGGCATTTGTTATTGCTGCTGTGGCCGGCCTAATCCTAGTCGGGATACTCGCCGCTGGTTCTGTCGCGGGCTATGCTATGCTAGCGTTAGTGCTCGTTTGTAGCACTCTACTGGCCCGCAAACCTAAAACATCTGAACGTAAGCCGGAAACATTCCCGGCAATAGTTATCGGCACCACCCTCACTGCGGTAGTTCTGGTGACGTGCAGTCCCATATTAAATGGACTAGGCGTGACATCTGTGGAAATTTCAGAGATGACGCGCCTTGGCATCTGGCAGGTGAGCGGCGAGATCGCTAACGATCATTGGCTGGCTGGTACAGGGCCGGGGTCATTTTCCAATGTGTATCGGCTTTACGAAGACCCAGACACTGTAACAACCACCTTCGCCAACCATGCCCACAACGACTACCTAGAAGCTGTCATTGAATTTGGCCTACCTGGCACACTAGTGGTCGTTGCTGGCGTCATACTTATGTTGATTCTAATCACTCAGTCTTGGACCGGACGAAAGCTCCAAAACAAGCAGATCAAAAGAGCGGCCTCAATTGCTCTACTTGTCGCCCTTCTACACAGCTTTGTAGATTACCCTGTTCGTACTCCTGCTATCGCAAGCCTTGTCGCGACATGCTTTGCAATTCTAGTGTTGAGCAGCGACGATCGGACTAAGCGGCGTAAAAATATCAAGGAGAGAGCCGATTTTGCCAGCTCTGAGGATGATCGCCGTCTCGTAATTTAGGCTCGATCGGGCTCCGTGAAAACGTTTCTCCAGCGCTCCATCGCTGCCCCCTTCGAAGAGGTTGCATCAAGAAATCCTCGCGCGCGAGCGCCCATATCTTTTCCTCGTTGTGGCGCGTGAGCAAAACGCATGATTTCACTCGCCAACTGGCGCGTCTCACCCGCCGCCACTGTAACGCCAAAACTAAATTTAGAAATCAGCCGACCGATTTCACCGTCCCTCGATCCGATCATAAGTACAGGGCGCCCAACTGCCGCAATACCGTATAGTTTGCTCGGCACGATCAGTCCCTCAAACTCCTGTTTCAGACTGATCCAGTGTAGATCCGGGACACCGAGGGAAGCGGCTAGTTGGTCGCGCGGCTGATAAGCTCGGAATACGATATTTCTCAATGCGCGGTTGGCAGCAGCTTCCTCAACGAAAACCCGCTGTTGCCCCCCTCCGACAAAAAGAAACTTGATGCGAGGCTGGTCTCGCAGAAGCTCTGCCGCTTCTAATATCGTATCAGTGTCATGCGCACGACCCAAATTTCCTGAATAGCCAACGACGAAATCTTCCGGATCAAAACCCCATGCGGCTCGTAGTTCTTCTACACCCTTGGCATTCGGCTGGACCGCATCATCATCAGAGAAGTTATGAATGACATCAATAGGCCTCGAAGGCTTCGCATCAGTCTGCAGAAAAGCTGCCATGCGGTCTCCGATGGCGACGTTTATGGCTGCTTTCCGAATGGATCGATTTCGGCACCAACGCAGGATGTTGACCAGCGGCCAAACTAGTTTGAGACCATAAGCCTCCGCGATTTCCGGGTATACATCTTGAAACCAGTTGCCCCGTTTTGCTCCCTTGAGCCGCGCTGCAAATCCCACCGGCACACCAATCAGCGGCGGGTCAGTCTTCGATACGACGATACTTTGTCTCTTCGCATGACGAAGCACGGAAAAAAACGCAGAGGCGTAAAATGTCAGATAGTCTAGCGCGCGCCCAAGCAGATTTGATCGCCCAAACCGCGTTGTCCAAACTCTGCTAACGTTCACGCCTTCCCAGTTCTCGGTCTTTTTCAAAACCTGACTTAGATCTGAATAGAGCATCCGTGAAGTGATGACCCGAACGCGAAAATCAGACTGAACGAGGTGTTGCGCGACATCGCTGAGGATCTGCGCAGTTGCGCTGTGGTCGGGCCAAAAGAAGCGGTTCACAAAAATGATGTCGGGAGTTTGGCTAGGCATAGCAATTCAATCAGCCCCCAATGAGAGCTCGATCATAGCTGTCGTCTCTTGGCGCGAACTGTCTCTCTGAAATTTGACAGAAGCACGCACGCAGCAACCGCCGCAATACCCACCCCATTCGCTACTAAGTCATCAAAATCAAAGGTCCGTCCGACTGCCGGTTGAGTGATTTCGATAACTGCTGAACCCAGAAAGGCACTGCCACTGAGTGCTACTAAAGGCAGATTGGGAAAGGCGAGCAGTCCTACCATGGTGAGGCTAAAATAAGCTGCCACGTGTCTTGCTTTGTCCCACGGAATGAAAGACCGCACATCGACTTCACTTTCCGGACCTATAAACGAGAAAAACGCCAAACAAGCGGTAATCAACACGAAACACACCTGTGCTGCCCAGACGCCGATGGTCAGCATTTCCTGAGAACAGGCCTTACTTCGCACCGAGACCGGTAAACATCACGCGCACAGTCTGAATACCAATAAAAACATCGGTCCAAACCGAGAAGTGCTTAACATAATAGAAGTCGTATTCAAGCTTCCGGCGGACATCATCCACGCTTGTGACGTGGCCCTGCTTCACCTGCGCCCAGCCAGTGATGCCAGGACGCACAATATGGCGGTACCTGTAAAACGGAATTTCCTCTTCGTACCATGAGGACAGGCTCAGCGTTTCCGGCCTCGGGCCAATCCAGCTCATCTCTCCGATAAAGATATTCCAGAGCTGCGGCAGCTCATCAATTCTGGTCTTTCGGATGAAGCGCCCTGAACGTGTGATGCGCTGGTCGTCGTTCTGCGTCATGTCCAGCTTACGTTCATCGCCGGCGTCAGGCGCCCGCACAGTCATCGAGCGGAATTTGAACATCGTGAAGGTCTTACCACGATATCCCATACGCTCCTGGCGGAAAATCACGGGCCCCGGACTATCAAGCTTGATCCAAGCAGCAACAATCAAAAACAAAGGCGAGAGAAGCACCAAAGCGACCGCAGCGCTTATGGCATCGATATAGCGCTTTGCCGGCGCATAGATAGAATCGGGGGCCAAGTGGCCAAACGAGTTTTCCGAAAGGTGCTCAACCCGAACCCTGCCCTCAAGTGATTCAACGATCTGTTTCGTGTTGTAGATGACGCGGCCGGCGATCGCTTCCTCAGCAAGATAGCGCTCCCATTCCGGGCCAAGCTTCGGATCACGCAGATTTACCACCAGCGGTAAATGGCGCTGCTTAGATGCCGCCTCTGGCGATGCGAAATTCACCCAGCTCACACCAGGGATCGAAGCAAGCTCCTTTAGCTTCTCCGATGAGACAAGACCGAGATTAGCCTCCCGAAAACGTGCGACGTAGTAAGACAGCGCAATAAACCAGCACGTGGTCAGCGCGAAGCTCACCAGAAACTGTGCGCGGCTGTAATCCAGTCTGAGGATGAAAAAGATCGCGATGATAATGCCATAAGATGACAGGAATGCAGGCGTGATGCTTGTGAATGCATTCGAGCCCGGCAGTACGGTGACTTTCCGAAAGACCATGTAGCCGATGAGCACCGCACAGAGCGTGCCGAATAGAGAATTATCGTAACTCGCGATCTGGTCGGGTAGCCGTTCGAACTGCCCGCGGAGAATGACCGGCGCAACGACACCAAAAAGGATCGCACCTATAAGTTGGGAGCGAATACGGAACAACGCATCAGCAAGGCGCCGGGAAAACCGGTCCTGCTGTTCTGTGCCCACCGCAAGATGACTGAGTGTGTTCATGTCCCCTGACCTACTCTACTAATCAACTCGCCTTGGCGAGCTGCTTTCTGGGAAGCGTGACCTCAACGTGGCGGGTCATCATCCCTAGAAGAACTTTGACGCGGTCACCATCCGGAAGATCGACGATCCGTCCAATCCAGTCCTGAAAGGCACCGGACATGACACGAATTTCGTCCCCTACGCCGAACGTTTCTTCAAACTCGACAGCACCATCTTCGCCCGTTTGAGCTTTGAAGCTCTCGACCAAATCAGTTGGAATTGCTGCTGGCCTGTCCCCGAAACGAACAATCCTCGACACGCCAACTGTGCTATCGATTGCGCGCCATCTCATGCGCTGCATATCCACATTTACGAACACGTAGCCAGGAAAAATTGGGCGCAGAACGCGTCGGGTTTGTCTTGCATGGCGCACCGTGCGCCAAAGCTGAGGGCACGTTGTCTCGAAACCCTGCCGGTTCAAATGCGAAACAGCGAGGTTCTCTTTACCTGCCAACGTCTGTGCGGCAAACCAGGTGTGCGATGCGTTTACGCTCATGTTGCCTCCTCAAGACTGAAGCCCTTGATCAACTGCAGGTGTACTAAGCACAACACACCCGAACGCCGCCATCAACCGAATTTAAGAAAACGTTTACCGATTTTTCTTGACTGCACGATGACTAGTCAGATGCCACGCAAAAATGATGCCTCTTGATTCGCGGGCGAAGATGCAATCGGCTTGTTGTGCTAGCATAAAGCATGTGAGACGTAATCTGCTCACCCGCTGCAGGAGCCGACGAGTTTGTCTAGCTGAAGCAATGCGAGCGAGATCAATATTATGTTCCGTCTGTTTTCCAGGCCCGGTAAATCAACTAGCGAGCCTAAGGCGGCGTCCACGCCCCCCGGAAAGCGCGCGTACGCAATCGGAGATATACACGGCTCCTACGAACAACTTAACCAGATTCTATCGGAAC
>DUBH01000028.1:19978-30187 GCA_012960415.1 Henriciella sp.
GACTTGATCTTCTTGAACAATTATTGGCGCGCATCGAAGAAGATCTCTCAAAACATCCGCCTAAGCAAACCCATCTCGTTTTCTTGGGGGACCTCATAGATCGCGGGCCTCAGTCAAAAGGCGTCATCGAACGGCTAATCGACTATCGGCCCGCTGATTTGAGGTGTCATTTCCTTATGGGAAATCACGAGGACGCGCTTCTTCGCGCTCTCAGAGGCGAACGCAAACAACTTCGTGAATGGCTTTATCATGGCGGCGATACAACCGCAGAAAGCTATGGAGTGGATATCGCTTATGTCCAAACACTTGGAGAAGAGGCACTTGAACACGCCCTGCTCTCAGCCATACCCAACAGCCATATTCGCTTCATGAGCGGATTTCTCGATAGTGTTGAGTTTGGTGACTACCTTCTGGTCCACGCGGGCGTACGGCCCGGGCTATCAATCGCCGAACAAAGCTCGACGGATATGCGCTGGATCAGACGAGAGTTTCTCGACAGTGAGGCCGACCACGGCAAGGTTATAGTCCACGGACATACTGTCGAAGACGAGATAATTCAGCGGCAAAACAGGATAGGGCTGGATACCGGCGCTTACAAAACGGGCGTTCTGAGCGCTGTACGTCTTGAAGACGAAGCCATTGAGACCATTCAAGTGCGCGGAAAGTGTGCAACTCCGACCTGAATTCGGCATTTATTACCTAATTATGAATATTTGCGATCACATATATACAATCTAAGGCTTCTTTGCTAAAACGAAGCTGGGACAAAGGAGCTACACACATGCGCCTCAAAAAATCTACGGCTGTCATCGCCTTGGTGACTGCCATGCTTAGCATCTCTAATACAGCGGTCGCGCAGTTTAGACCTCGTTCTCCAGAGCCGCCTCCGATTAGTGCTCCAGAGCCGCCTCGGCCTGCTGCGCCTGAGCCGATGGAAGCGCCACAGCCAAACTATTCGTTTGAACCTCAGGGTACGGTCGAAAGCAAGACTGTCGGACAAGGCTCGGTTGTCGTTGAACGCCAGGGAGAGCTATATTCTCTAGCCGAAGGTGATGAGGTTTTTCAAGGCGATGTCGTCAAGACGACAACTGATGGCACAACACGGCTCAAGTTTACCGCTTCAGATGGCACCCCGTGTAGCGTGAGCCTATCAAGTGCTCAGATGTTCACAGTGACTTCGTCATCCTGCACGGCGCCTGCACCTGTCACGATGAATGCTACTCAGATTGCCGCTCTGGAAGGCTCAACCGTTGCAGGTACCGCCGGTAGCGGTGTTGGCGCTGCCGTATTCGGCATCCCGGCTGCTCTCGGTGCTCTTGGGGTTGCAGCTGCTGCTTCGGACGATGATAACGATGGCACGGCTGCAAGCCCAGGCTGAGGCCTTTCATCCATTGATATCGAAGAAGGCGTGCCACTTCGGCACGCCTTTTTTCATGCTTTGCTTCTAGGTTAGCGAAAATTTCGAATTGTTTGTGTTAATGAACGCAACCCATCTTGCACCTGATTTATCTGGCTTTTTCCTTCCCCCCATTTACCTTTCGTCCCAGTCTGAACCAATAGCTTAACGATTTACGACACCGTCGCCTCAAATTCAGCGGCAGTCTTCAAGCCAGTATTATGGCCGACCTCATAGTCATCTCATCACCAACTCAAAGAAGTCGGGGTGATGGACATGAAAAGAACAATCGTTTCTCGCTTTTACATGATGAGCACTTTCTGTGTCTCATCCCTGCTAGCCGGCTGCATGACCGTCGCTCCACTAGAGCCGGTTAAAAACGCTCCAGCGGAATTCCGCGGCGACAATACCGTTGCCGTCGAATTCGTTTCGCCAATGCTCGTCGGCGCCAGGTGTGCGCAGCGTGGCGCTCATATTTTCGGTGTGCCGCAGCTGAACTCGATGGGTTGCGGTGATGGACGCATGATCACCATGCCGAACCCCTGCCAGACAATAACGTCTGGCTGGTACGCCCGCCTCCTCTGTCATGAACTTGCGCA
Organism: Henriciella sp.; assembly: GCA_012960415.1. GTDB lineage: Bacteria > Pseudomonadota > Alphaproteobacteria > Caulobacterales > Hyphomonadaceae > Henriciella. The sequence continues at coordinate 21,974 of DUBH01000028.1, forward strand.
CGCCAATGGCTGGAGCCGTACCCATGAGGGCGGCAGCTACCTCCCTGATGACATGTCCGGTATCGGTGCACAGACTGCTTCAGCAGACAGGCCAGCATCCAAGCTCAGTAACCTCACGCCTGCAAGCCAATCTCCGCAAGCCATTGCGGCAGCAGAAGCGCGACGCGAGGAAGCGGTACTGGCTGACCAGGACGCCGCAGCTCCAGCACCCGAGGTGATGCAAGCGTCCTTCGACCCTCAAGCTGAAGTGATGGAAGCTCCCCAGAAGTTGGAATTTTCCTCACACGTAAAGCTGGCGAGCTTCTCTGAAGAACTTTCGCCTGCCATCAAGTCGAGCACCACGGCGACCTCACGGTTCAATATCGGCCTCCGCCCAAGAACCGAAGCGGCTCCAGAAGTGTCCGAGCCCGAGCCAACCTTTACCCTCGCGGATCCCAAAAAATTTGACCTGCCAGAAACAGTACCCGGTGCCTCGAACATCAACTTTCAGCCAATCGAAATCAGTATGCAGATTAGCTCCAGCGCGGGCTAGAAGGCCTTTCCCAAAATGTGAGAGGCGGGAGCGTAATTCGCTCCCGCCCCTCGCTATTTGCTTCACAAACGCTCAGCCGCGTTCGCCTCCGGCCCATTAATCTTGGGAGAAGACTTTTGCTGCCGCAAGTGGCCGGTCAAGAGTCTTTCCACCCGGCGTGTTCTCGATAAATTCTCAAACGCCGTCCTTGAGCTTAGGCAAAGGTAGCGACCCATCTCTGCTTGGCACACTATTCTGGCGCACCAACATTGGCTTTTGGTGTTGGCCGCCGACTAGATCTCATCGCTCCTAAAGGGGCCCGTCAAAGGTCTTTATACGGTGTAATTTCGCCGAATGCTCCTACCTAATTAGGATGGCCTTAGAATTGGCTACGAAACCACTCTCAGGACGAATTCATGTCCCGTTCTATTCCCAAAGCGACACCTTCTCAAATCGACGGAGCCCGCTACCCTAAACAGCCAGCGCACGCCGCTGCAGGTCGGCTCCCCCCTGGCCTCACCGCGACGCCCGATCTCGACAATAGAGCGCTAGAAGGCGCCCTCGCCGAGCTCGGCTTAGAATCTACCTCGCCCAATGCGGCCCTTATAACGTCTCGTATCCAGGACATCCTGGATGAAGTCATCACGGATACGATCCAAGTCCGAGAGATCACTCCAAGCCGCGCAACTCGGCGGGAAGAGCTCGGTCGATTGCTCAGGAACCGATCAGAACCCTCGCCTCTATCATTCGCCAGTGAAAGCGAACTCGCCGACAGGCTGATATTGAGGGGCGCCATTCCGATGCGCGGCACGCTCAATCCATTCGAGATCGGTGACTACGACCCCGCTGACGTGCAAGCTGCAGCCGCTGATCTCCATACTGAGCTCTGTGCGCAGAAAGGCGCTGATGCTCGATTGGATGCACAACACTTGGTGTTGAGATTGGTCGAGCTTTTCGAAGACGTGACTGGAGAGATAGCTACACATTCGACTGGCACCGATAGCTGGCACCACAATGAGAAATCCGTACCCCAATCCAAGGCAGGACAATTCATTCTGGCCGTCCGGAATGCCTCAAAGCTGGGAATTCCCGATTACACACTCTCAACTGCCTTGGCGACGTACATACGCAAGCGAAATAGAGACCCCGCCTGAAAACGGCGAGTTCAGTACATATTTTCCGAAGGTCTCCAACACCCATTTCCGCTGGGCTGCCTCTTTCATTCTTGAAGGAGGCAATTCATGCCAAACAATCAAAAGGTGCAATGCTTAGGCCGCAGACAAGTCGATCTTGTCGATATCGATAAGCTGAAGCCCTCAAAGCGGAACGCAAGAACTCACTCCGCAAAGCAAATCGAACAGATTGCGCGCAGCCTGAACAAGTTCGGCTGGACCAATCCAATCCTCATTGATGAGGATACTACCATCATAGCAGGTCACGGCCGTTGGCAGGCAGCAAAGCTGCTCGGCATGGCCAGTGTGCCTGTTTTGGAGATCGAGCATCTTAGCGATGCGGACAAACGGCTATATGCCATTGCCGATAACAGGCTTGCTGAGAACGCCGGGTGGGACGACGCCACCCTGAAGATTGAGCTTGGCGAGCTAGCGGACCTAGAAATTGACCTCACCATTACCGGGTTCAGCAATGCTGACCTCGACATAATTCTAATTGATGGCGCGGCCTCAGTTGCTGAAGAGGCCCCACCTCCGCCAGCTGGCCTGGCCATTACAAAGCTCGGCGACCTATGGAATGTCGGCGAGCATCGATTGCTCTGCGGCGACGCTCTTGATCCAGCAAGCTATGATAAACTTTTGCAGGGCGAAAAGGCCGACGCGGTGTTCACCGACCCGCCCTACAACGTTCCGATTGCTGGTCATGTCGGCGGCTCCGGCAAGGTGAAGCACCGCGAATTCGCCATGGCCTCAGGTGAGATGAGCGAGGAGGCCTTTCGCGGCTTCCTCAAAACTTTCTGCGAGCGACTCAAAGATCACACAACCGATAGTGCTATCGTCTTCATCTGCATGGATTGGCGCCACGGCGCCGACCTCGACGCTGCTGGACGTACTGCCTTCGAAGAGCTGAAAAACCTCATCGTCTGGGATAAGGGCGTCGGCGGTATGGGGTCACTCTACCGCTCCCAGCATGAGCTAATCTATGTGTTCAAAGCAGGCCCAGGCAAACATACCAATAATGTTGAACTGGGAAGGCATGGGCGAAATCGCACCAATGTCTGGGCTTATGCCGGAGTACAATCTCGGCGAAAGGAGCTTCTCCTTCACCCGACCGTCAAACCAGTTAGACTTGTTGTCGATGCACTGATGGATGTCACACCCCGCGGCGATCTAGTTCTAGACCCGTTTCTTGGCTCTGGCACTACCCTGCTTGCTGCTCAAGAAGCCCACCGCCGAGCGCGGGGGATCGAACTCGATCCGCTCTATGTCGATGTGGCTCTCCGCCGGCTGCGCTATAAATTCGGGCTAGACGCGGTGCTCAGCGAGACCGGCGAGACGTTCAGCGAACTCGAGGCCAAAGTCGCAGGAGGCGAAAATGAGCGCTGATCCCGAGAAGGATTACCAAATCGGCTACGGTAAACCGCCGAAATCCACCCAGTTCAAAAAGGGGCAGTCCGGCAACCCGAAAGGGCGAACAAAGGGGTCGAAAAACTTTCGAACAGCGCTCACTGATGAGTTGTCTCAACTTGTACAATTCACGGAAGATGGCCATCGGAAGTCGGCGACGAAGCTTCAAGTCATGCTTCGCAATCTCACCAACAAAGCCGCCAAGGGCGATCCACGATCGATCGAGCAAGTGCTCAAACAACTGCAGCAAATGCTTCCAGAAACCCGTGAGCCTAAAGAAGAAAAGCTTTCGCCCGATCAACAAAATCTGTTGGACGATTTCGTGCGTCGCAAGGTCAAAAAGCTCGACGGAGGGGCCGCTGATGAATGAGGTGGCAGCTTATCGCCAGCTGCTGCGATCCGAATTCAGCTACTTCGTGCGGGCCGCATTCAATGCCATGCATCCGGCTACACCCTACGCGCACAACTGGCACATTGATGCACTCGCATACGAGCTTGGTCGCGTAGCAGCTGGCGAGGAGCGAAGGCTCCTCGTCAACATGCCGCCGCGTGCGCTTAAGTCGTTTTCGGTTTCAGTCGCATGGACTGCCTGGCTGCTTGGCAAGGACCCAGCTAAAGAGATCATGGTCATCTCGTATGGTGACGAAGTTGCGGGCAAGCTTGCGCGCGAAACCCGCGAACTCATTGAAAGCGATTTCTATCGTGTAATCTTCCCGAGAACACGCTTGAGACGCTCGGCGGCCACAGATCTTGAAACAACACGCAGCGGCGGCCGGTACGCGGCTACAAATGGCGGGGTAATAACTGGCCGCGGCAGTGATCTCATTATCCTCGATGATCCCCAAAAGCCTGAAGACGCTAAATCGAGGAACAAGCGAGAGAGCACAATCGACTGGTTCGGCAGCACGATGAGCACGCGCCTAAACAACCCTATAACCGGGGCGGTCATCGTCGTGCAGCAGCGTCTTCACGAGACTGACATTTCTGGGCATCTTTTAGCGAACGGGGGCTGGCGCCGGCTCTCTTTTCCGGCGGTTGCGGTTCAGTCCCAAACATTTCAGCTGAGCCTAGGGGAGACCTATACCTGGGCCGCTGGCAAACCCCTCCATGCGGAAAGACTACCCATCAGTTTGCTGGAGCAAAAGCGCCGAGAGATGGGGACCGCGAACTTCGAAGCCCAGTATCAGCAATGCCCCGTGCCTGAGACGGGTAACCTCATCCAGCCCGGCTGGTTCAAAGCCTACGAGGAAGCGCCTGACGTGCCCGGGCACTCGCAGGTCGTTCAATCGTGGGACCTCGCTGTGGGAACGACAGGCGACTACTGCGCCTGCGTCACTGCGCTCATCTATGGCAACTCAGTCCGCATTCTCGATGTCTTTCGCGAAAAGCTTTCCTTTCCGGACCAGAAGCGCGCCGTCATCCGCTTGGCGAAGAAGTTCAAGGCCAATACCATCCTAGTCGAGAAGGCGGCGACCGGGACGCCGCTTATCGACGACCTTCGCGACGAAGGCGGTGCGTACATCCCCTCCCCCATCGGCATTACTCCCAAGGGCTCCAAAGAACAGCGCGCCGCGCTGGTGAGCCCTCGCATAGAGGCGGGGGACATATTCTTGCCCACGCAAGCTGTATGGCGCGACGCGTTCGTCCACGAAGTCATAGCGTTCCCAGCTGGTACTCACGATGACCAGGTCGATGCCCTCGTTCAGCTGTTGAGTTGGAAAGAGCCTTATGAGGACTTCATTTGTGGTCCCGAAGAAATTTTGTTCGACCAAGTCGAGGCAGATGACTTCTCAGAAGAAGAATTTCTGAGGGATGAGTTTTAGCGCTCGAGGCTCCCGCAATGTACACGTCCAGTTCTTGAACTCGGTGCGCTGGGCCGCCCAGTTCCACGGTAGTGCACTGTCAAACGGGCTCATTCGATGGCCCTAGCTGAGACATTCAAGGAAATCGCTCAGATAGGCATGCGGCTCGACATCATTGAGCTTGTCGGTAGTAAGCAGGGACGCGATCAAGGCCCATCGTTAAGCGCATCCTTCGGATCCGGCGAACGGGTGGTTCTTGCGCCCGAGCGCGGCGCCCCAGTGCGACTGAACGGTTAGCGCGTTCTACCATGTTTGTTTTGATAGCGGCACGGTCACCCTCAGGGGACAGACTGAACCGGTCCCAGCGGCTCAGTGCGAAGTGGATCGCAGCACCGAGCCGGGCGTGTGCTATGCGACATTCCTCAGCTCTCCGCCCCGAACCGCCGCATCAACTGCATGAAGCTCAGCGATCCGTTGTGACGCTTTGGCCGCAGGCGGCGGATGACAATCTCGGCGTCGGGATGTCCTCTTGGCTCTTAAAATACCAGCCGAAAGAGATCGAATGCCGGGCAAGCTGCACAAGCGTGTCATTATTGGACGCTTACCCTGTTCGCGTAAGCGTCCAGTTCTTACACGCCCGCGCGTGAGGCGGCCCAGTTCCAAGGTAGCAGATCGTCGATCTGGCTCATCGGATGGCCCTGGCTGAGACGCTCGAGGACATCGCTCAGATAGGCGTGCGGCTCGACATCATTGAGCTTGGCGGTGGTGAGCAGAGATGCGATCACAGCCCATCTTTGAGCGCCGCCGTCCGAGCCGGCGAACAGGTGGTTCTTGCGCCCCAGAGCCACCGGACGGATGGCGCGTTCGACCGTGTTCGTGTCGAGGGCGACGCGGCCGTCCTCAAGGAACAGACTGAGCTGGTCCCAGCGGGTCAGCGCGTAGCGGATCGCATCGCCGAGCCCGCTGCGCGGCGGGATGCGCTGGAGCTCGGTTTCGAACCAAGTCTTCATGGCCTTGACCAGCGGGCGGGATTTTCGAGCGCGGATGACCCGACGCTCCTCAGCACTCTGACCACGGATAGCCGCATCGATGGCATAGAGCTCTGCGATCCGTTGCAGCGCGTCGGCCGCGATCGGTGAGCCCGTCGCCTGGTGGACCTCGTAGAACTTGCGGCGTGCATGCGCCCAGCAAGAGGCGAGCGTGATGTCACCTTTGGCGGTCAGTCGCTCGAACCCGGCATAGCCATCGACCTGCAGCACACCGCTGAAGTCTCTCAGATGGGATTCAGGACGTTCGGCGCGCCGGTCGGGACTGTAGATGTAGACCGCTGCTGGCGGCCCCGGTCCATTCCATGGACGATCATCGCGGGCATAAACCCAGAGCCGTCCTGTGCGTGTACGCCCCCGGCCAGGATCGAGCACGGGCAGTGGCGTGTCATCGGCGAACAGCATCTTTGATGCGAAGACATGACTTGCGAGCCGTTCATGCAGCGCTTCCAGCCACCAGCTTGCGCCGCCCACCCAGTTGGCGAGCGTTGACCGGTTCAGCTTCACACCTTGGCGCGCGAAGATCTGCGACTGGCGATATAGCGGAAGGTGATCGCAATACTTGCTGACGATGACATGCGCGAGCAGACCCGGCGTTGCGAGCCCCTTCGCAATCGGGCGTTCCGGGGCCGGCGACTGGTGGATCTTCCCACAGCTTCTGCAGCCATAGCGAGGACGCTTGATCCGCAGGACCCGCAACCGCGCCGGGACATGATCCAGCATCTCGCTGACCGTCTCGCCGATGAAGTGCAGCGCACCGCCGCAGCATGGACAGGTGCCGGTCTCGGTCTCGACGGATACATCTTCCCGCGGAAGATGCTCCGGCAGGCTGAACGCGCGGGTGCGAGCTGGGCGATCGAGCCCCTCCTCACGGACCTCAGGCACGGCAGACTCCAGCCGCGCCACATCACTGTCCAGGTCCTCCAGCCCAAGCTGGAGCTGGCCGGGATCGAGCCCCTCGGCCCGGCGGCCGAACTGGCTGCGCTGCAGCGTCTTCACCATCTGGCGAAGGCGCTCGATTTCTGCCCGCGTCTCAGCGCGCTCGCTGTCACGCGCTGCAGCCAGGTCGCGGATCATGCGATGCAACACATCCACGTCTTCAGGCAGGGCGGCGAGATCAAGCTCCATGCCACGGAGTTTACGCTGGAATCAGCGCCCTCCGCACAGCTTTCTGCGGCCTGATTCAATCGGTCGCATCAGCCCCTCAGCCTGCTCGGGCGGGACGCCATCGCTCGTCCGGGGATCGCCAGTCGATCCCGTCGATCAGCATCGACAGCTGGTCAGAGGCGAGTACAATCGATTTTCCAGGCTCGTTTCCTGACGGCCAGAGGAAGACGCCATGCTCGAGCCGCTTGGTAAACAGGCAGAGCCCAGTGCCGTCCCAGTAGATGATCTTGATCAAGTTCGCCTTGCGGCCGCGGAACACGAAGAGATGCCCGGTAAACGGATCGCGCTTCAAAACTTCCTGGACCATCACCGACAAGCCATCGATCCCTTTGCGCATGTCATTGTGGCCGACCGCCAGGTGAACGCGCACACCCTCTGGAAGTAAGGTCATGATGCCACCTCAACCGTGACGAAGCGTGGCGTTTCATCGGCGATAGCCAGCTCAGATTTCCAACGGAACAGAACCCTCGGGGCAACGCCATAGTGGCGAGCAACATCTGAAATGACAGCCCCCGGTCGGCAGGCCGCCCTGACGATCGCATTCTTGTCTGCGGCACTGAACTTGCGCCGGCGCCCCTCCTGAAACGGCGGGAGGATCGGATCGCCATTTGGCGTCGACCGAATATAGGCCGGACGGTCTGATTTAGGACTAAGCCTGTGACTTAGCTTATGACTAAGGGTATGACTTAGCCTATGACTAAAGCTATGACTTAGGCCCCCGCGGCGATACAGAAGATGCACGGATTCTGGCCGCGGCTCGCGTTTGAACTGGGCGCGCCAGTTGCCAAAACGCTTCAGCGGCAGGTCATTCACCTCGCAATATTCCCGCTGATTCAAGTCACTGCGTTTCCAGGCCTCGTGATGGGCCCGCCAGAACGCTTCCAGCTCGGCACGTTTCTCAGGTGACAATCTCGGCATCGGCATCTCCTCTCGGCTTTTGAACATCAGCCGAAGAGATCAAATGCCCCGCACCCCGCACAAGCGTGTCACTACTGGACGCTTACGAAATGGAGTAAGCGTCCAGTTCTTACACGTCCGCGCGTGAGGCGGCCCAGTTCCAAGGTAGCAGATCGTCGATCTGGCTCATCGGATGGCCCTGGCTGAGACGC
>DUBH01000028.1:30229-30632 GCA_012960415.1 Henriciella sp.
ATCGCTCAGATAGGCGTGCGGCTCGACATCATTGAGCTTGGCGGTGGTGAGCAGAGATGCGATGACAGCCCATCTTTGAGCGCCGCCGTCCGAGCCGGCGAACAGGTGGTTCTTTCGCCCCAGCGCGACCGGGCGGATAGCGCGTTCGACCGTGTTCGTGTCGAGAGCGACGCGGCCATCCTCGAGGAACCGGCTGAGCTCATCCCAGCGGGCAAGCGCATATCGGATCGCATCGCCGAGCCCGCTGCGCGGCGGAATGCGCTGGAGCTCGGTTTCCAGCCAGACTTTCATGGCCTTGATTAGCGGGCGGGATTTTTGGGCGCGGACGATCCGACGCTCCTCAGCACTTTGACCACGGATAGCCACCTCGATGGCATAGAGCTCTGCGATCCGTTGCAGCGCT
>DUBH01000029.1 GCA_012960415.1 Henriciella sp.
GGATGTGCCGTTTCCAGAAGCTCAGCCAGCTCGTCGGTCAGGACGTGCGTGTAGATTTCCGTCGTCGAAATATCGGCATGGCCGAGCAGCGTCTGCACCGATCGGAGGTCAGCCCCGCCCTGTAGCAGGTGGGTGGCATAGGCATGGCGCAAGGCGTGGGGATGCACCTTCGATGGCTTGATCCCGGTCTCGATCGCCAGCGCGTCCAGCATCTGTCCAAGGCGGCGGCGCGTCAGATGCCCCTCCTTTCCGCGTGACGGAAACAGATAGGCCGATGCCCCGTTGGCCTTCAGCGTTTTCCTCGGCAGGCTGTCCTCGCGAACCTCCAGCCAGTCTGAAATCGCCTCCAGGGCCGGTCCACCAAGCGGGCAGAGCCGGTCCTTGCCTCCCTTGCCGCGCACGATGATATCACGCGTTTCCCAATAGCCGCCCTTCCGGCGTGGCAAATTGCCAAGCTTCAGGCTAACCAGCTCACTGACACGCAGGCCCGCACCGTAGAGAAGCTCCAGCAGGCAGCGCATCCTGACATCCTCACCGCACGCATCGATGAGGCGCTCGACCTCCTCGCGGCTGAGTACATCTGGAATATCCCGCCCCGCCTTCGGTCCTTCCTGCTTTGAGGTCGGGTCATCCTTGCGGTCGCCCTCCTCGAACAGGAAGCGGAAGAAGCGGCGCATGGAAGAGAGCTTTCTCGCCTGCGTCCGCGGTGCGAGGCCTTGCGCCGCGAGCGAGGACACATATCGGGACACATCTTTTGCGTCCGCCCGTGTCAGCTTTCCCCGCATACCGTCCGAGGCGTCGCGAAGATCGCGGCCATAGGCGTCCAGCGTATTGGGCGAGGCCCCACGCTCGGCGCTCATCATTTCGAGGAAGGCATCTATGCGGGCAGCGTCGCTCATGGGCTGAATTTGCCGCCGCGATGCTTAACAGGGCGCTTAAATAGCGAAACGGGCGCCGGTTTCCCGCCGCCCGCCTCAAAGGTCTTCCAAAAAACACCGCCAGTGCACCGCCACTACACCGTGGCTGCACCGTCAAAACGGCGGTGTCTTACTCTGCCGGCGGCTCCGTCTTGTCGATCACGGGGTGCCCCTTGTCAGGGTCATCATTCATCTTGTGCATTGCCACAACGACCCCTGAGAGCGCCAGGATGGCGATCAGGTTCGGGAAGGCCATCGACGCATTCGCGATGTCACCGAACAACCAGAGCGCATCGGTATTGGTCACAATCGCCCCGCCAAAGACCACGATTACCCAGAAATAGCGGAACGGATGCGTTGCCCATTCGCCCAACAGATAGGTCACGGCCTGCTCACCATAATAGGACCAGCCAATAATCGTGGTGAAGGCGAAGAAGAAAAGCGCAATGGTTACAACCCACTCGCCGCCCGGAAGCGCTGCGCCATAGGCACGTGCCGTAATGCCGGACGACTCCGCATCGGTCTCATAGACATAGCGAACATTGTTGAGGACCGTCGCATCCGTCGAGGCGGCAAGCGCCTTGTCGAAATAGGCCTGCTCTTCAGCCTCGGTCGACCCGCTCGGAAGGTCAGAGGCAAGGCTCAGGCCGTTGGTGCGGCATTGCTGCAGGAAGGCCGAAGCCTCCTCACCGCGCGCGGCAACAATCTCGGTGCGTCCCTCGGTATAGGCCGATGGGAAAAGGTCTTCGACGCCCGTGCCCTCCGGCAAGGTGTTGTAACCCTCCTCTACACACTGGTTCGCCGCGATGAGCGCAGGGCTGCGTGTGAAGTTACCAGAAACGGTCAGGATGACCAGCGCCGTCATCGTACAAATGACGATCGTGTCGATGAACACGCCGATCATGGCGATCTCGCCCTGCTGGACCGGGTTCTTCGTCTTGGCTGCAGCATGCGCAATCGGGGCCGAGCCCTGACCGGCCTCATTGGAGAAGAGGCCGCGCGCAATACCAAAGCGCACCGCCTGCATCATGCCATAGCCAGCCGCGCCGCCGACGACCTCTTGCAGGCCAAAGGCTGACTTGAAGATGACAGCGAAAGCATGCGGAATCTCGCTGGCATTGAGGATCAGAACGACCAGCGCACACAGCACATAAGCGCCCGCCATGAGCGGCACGACCCGCCCGGCAACACTACCGATCGACTTGATGCCGCCGATGATGACCGCAAAAACAAGACCGGCAATGACAACGCCAATGCCCCAGTTCGGAAGCGAAAGTCCCATCGTACCGCGGGCCGTTTCCATCGCCGTCTGCGTGATGGAGTTGGACTGGATCATCGACCCCGTCGCCGCTGCAGAGAAGAGCGTACCGAGACAGAAGATGACGGCCAGCCAGGTCCATTTCTTACCGAGGCCGTTCTTGATGTAATACATCGGCCCGCCATTGATGCGGCCATACTCGTCGGTTTCGCGGTACTTCACGGCGAGGGAGCTCTCAGCAAAGGCGAGCGCCATGCCGAGAAGGGCCGTGATCCACATCCAGAAGATCGCGCCGGGACCACCCATCGCAATCGCCGTGGCAACGCCTGCAAGGTTACCAGTGCCGACCTGGCCAGACAGCGCCGTCGAAAGCGCCTGCCAGGGTGTAATCGCGCCATCCTCACCCTGCGCCTTGCGGCCCTGCCAGACTTCGGCAAGCGCGGGCACGAACCGGCGAACCGGGCGGCCAGCGAGGCGGATCATGACGAACAGGCCTGTGCCCAGAAGCACAATGGCTAGCGGCCCTATTTCTCCGGGGATGACGACGGTGTCGCCCCATGTGCCGCCCCAGATAAATCCGGCGACATTCTCAATCAGCGTGACAAGCGATTCCATAAGCCCCTCCGGCTCCCTCTCAGCTCAGGCGGCGACACTAGACGTGTTTTCATCCGTGTGAAGCGCAAACGGGGCAGATTTTTCACCTGCCCCGTTCAACCTGCATGAAATTTGTCGCTGATGGCGCCGATCAGGCAAAGCCTTCGCCAACGCCGAAGTCGCGGCGCGCGGAAACAATGGTCACGATTACACCGGCCAGCACATCAAGCAGCGTCATGCTCATGATAATGAAGAAGGTCGAGGTCGCGAAATTCGGCATTAGCAGAAACTCAATCAGGCAGACGATGAAGAGGATCATCGATATCGCGTGATTGAAAATAGACGACGTGCCCGTGCTGGTCGATTTCAGAATCTCGATGAATAGCAGCGCGATCGCGACGATAACCAGCATCTCGCCATTGGTGATCGACCAGGTCACGCCCGAAATCATCGGAAAGGTCAGTAGCGAGCCGGACAGAAGCTCAAGAAGCGGCGCGGCATTGTTCACGGCATCATAATTCACCGTCGTGCCGGAATAGGTCAGCGCAATAATATTGTAGATCGCGACCGGGATTACCAGGAGAGGAAAGAAACTGAACAGTGCGCGCATGTAAGACACCCCCTTTTTCAGGCTGCGCGACCAGTTACCACGCGGCCCATTAACCGTGCCTGACTAACCCGGCAGGTGCGGGCTGTTAAGCGGAATCTCGGATCAGGCGAACTGACGGAAGTCCACTCGCTGAGGATTGAGCGCCTAAACCTCGTCCGCACCGCCCGGGTTGCGGCGACGCCGGATCAGCCAGGTCACGCCTCGCAGGTCAGACAGCGCAGCCCAGAGGCGTCCGAAATTTGTGTAGTTCGACTTTCCGGCGCCGCGTGGCCTGTGGTTCACATCCATGAACTCGGCCGCATAGCCTTCTGCCTTCACCAGCGCAGGCATGTAGCGATGCATATGGTCGAAATAGGGAAGCGAGAGATACGCGTCGCGCTTGATGACCTTGATGCCGCATCCACTGTCATCGCAATCGTCGCGCAAGAGGCGGCGGCGGATGGAATTGGCAAACTTCGATCCAAAGCGCTTCCAGGCGGTGTCCTTGCGGCTGGCGCGGCGGCCCATCACCATGACGAGGTCTGCGGGCGCATCCGCGCGCGTGAGAGAGCGGTACAGGTCCGGCAGGTCAGCCGGATCGTTCTGCCCGTCCCCATCAAGCGTACCGATTACCCGGCCGCGCGCCGCGCGAACGCCTGTGCGAATGGCGCGGCTCTGCCCGGAATTGGAACGGTGGCTCAGGACGCGGAGCGTTGGGTAGTTGTTCTTCAGACCAGCCAGCACAGCGCGCGTATCATCGCTGGAGGCATCATCCACCATGATCATCTCATAGGCGCGGCCATCAAGCGCGGCGGCGATCTCTTCGATCAGACCAGCGGCATTGCCCGCCTCATTGTGCATCGGGACGACGATGGAAAATTCGAGCGTTTCGGCCATGGCCTCTCGCCTTTTGCTGAAAACTTAAGCGCAGTTCCTTACGCGGTTCGGCCAGAATGCGAAACCATGGATGCGGGAAGCTACTGCGAGAAGCCGTGCCAAGCCTGGCAGATTGCGATACGAGGCCCCCGATGAGTGATGTGTCAGCCCTTCCGATTGAGAGCCTTCTTGGCGAAATCTGCTCGGTCGTCCGGGACCGTAAACGGCTGGTACTGGCCGCCCCGCCGGGCGCGGGCAAGACGACGCGCGTTCCGCTTGCCTTAGCCGGGCTGATTGACGGCTTTGACACGTTGCCGGGCAAGATCCTGCTGCTCGAACCAAGACGGCTCGCCGCGCGAATGGCCGCTGACCGCATGGCTGCGACGCTGGGTGAAAAGACGGGCGAACGGATTGGTTTGTCGACCCGTATTGAACGGAAAATCTCCAAGGCGACGCAAGTCGAAGTGATGACCGATGGCCTCTTCACGCGCCGCCTGCTGGCTGATCCGGCACTTGAGGGCGTCTCCGCAGTCATCTTCGATGAAATCCATGAGCGCAGCCTTCTGGGATAATAACCATCCGTGTATTATCTTGCGAAAGTTCCTCTGCATGCCATTCCATAAAGGTAGTGGAATCCTTACGAAGATCTACCACTACATCCCAAACTCGACCTTTAATGCAACGAACGAGCTTCATTTCACTGTATGGCGGATGCTGAAAATGTATACCTCGAACTGCGCCGCAAGATTCTGTTAAAGAGAAATTCACTTGTACTATCTCTCGTCCTCCTAGAGCTGGTTCTAACTCACGT
>DUBH01000030.1 GCA_012960415.1 Henriciella sp.
GGTGGCCTGGGTCTCGTAGCGAGAGCGCCGGAGCTTCAATTCCGAGGCCTGGACCACCACGATCAGCCTCTGTCCAGGCAGCACCGCGTCGCGGAACTTGACCCGATCGATTCCTCCGAAGAGCATCGCGCGTCCAGGCGCCTCGTTGATCCCGAGGACGAAGCGCCAGTAGAAGACGCAAAGCTGCGCCACCGCGGGCAGATGGGCTAAGCAATCAGAACTAGTCCTGACGCCAGCTCACGAGTTTGGCGCGAGCCAACTCGTTGATGGCATTGAACAGGACGACCTGTTCCATTGGCAGGTCGTACATCACGAGAACGTCATCCAGTTCGAATGAAACATCGCAATTATAGCGCACTGTTCCGGGATAGCAGACAGCAACGACTGTATCGCGACCACTTACCTTGAAATCGACATAGCTCGGACGCTCAGACATCACCAAAATGTCGTCGGCAGGAAAAATGCGCACCAGATGGTAGTGCCCACCGTTCGCGAACCTGATTTCAGGTTCGTTGTAGTGATCCATCTCAAAAAACAGATCCAACGCTTCATCGTATGTGCCGACCGATTTCGGCACGACCTGGATGATCACTTCGTCGTCAACGCTGAAGCTTGGCTGTTTTACGCCCACCCCTTCGGTGGCTGCGTGGATCTCCGATCCCGGCAGCACAAAAAGGAATCCGTCGCCATCACCGTTTCTGAATCCAGTGAACGCCGTCACCAGCGGACTGTGATAATCATATTTGGCGGGGACCACGAAGATTTCCTCGCCCACATCATAGCGGCCGCCGCATCCGGCAAGCAGTGCGCAAAGCGATGCAAACATCAAAACTGACTTGAGTGGACCCAACAGCGCCTCCCGCAGAGGTCCACCACGCTTAACCCAAGGCTTTTACCGGGCAACAGGTCAATCTGGCGCAGACGGCACGCTGTCGTCCCCTACCCCACAAACGCCTTTTCGATGACGAACTCGGCCGGGGCAGCATTTGAGCCTTCGGTCAGCCCGGCTTCCTGCATGAGGTCTTTCATCTCCAGCGTCATCGGCATGGAACCACAGATCATCACACGGTCCGTGGACGGATCGAGGGGTGGCAGGCCCAGTTGCTTGAACAGTTCACCAGAGCGGATGAGGTCTGTCGGGCGGCCCATACGGTCTGACTGTTCCTGCGTGCACGAGGTGAACAGCTTCAGCTTGCCATGCACCATCTCACCGACGAGCGGATCATTGACGAGGTCCTCGACCAGTTTGGTGGAGTATTGCAGCTCTCCGTTCTGGCGGCAGGTATGGGTGACAATGACGTCCTCGAATTTCTCATAAGTCTCCGGGTCACGCACAAGGCTGGCGAAGGGCGCAAAGCCCGTACCCGTGGAGAACATGTAGAGCCGCTTGCCCGGCGTAAGTGCGTCGAGCACCAGCGTACCTGTCGGCTTCTTGCCAAGCAGGACCTTGTCGCCCGGCTTGATCTTCTGAAGGCGTGAGGTCAGTGGGCCGTCCGGCACCTTGATTGAATAGAATTCCAGAGACTCGTCCCAGGACGGCGAGGCCACCGAATAGGCCCGCAGTAGCGGTTTACCGGCTTCGCGCGGCAGGCCGATCATGACGAACTCGCCGGAGCGGAAGCGGAAGCTTTGCGGGCGTGTGATGCGGAAAGAGAAAAGCCGGTCGGTGTAATGCTCTACCGAGAGGACAGTCTCTTCGGTCGGCGCGTTCGGATTGACGCGTGGCGCGGCAGATTGCTGGCTGGCAGTCGTCATTGTTTCGTCCCGATAATCACTGGTCGATGGGTGACATGACGGCGAAAGCGCCGATGTGCAAGCGGCGTAACGGTCGCATTAGCAGAACTAAATAAGGAAAGGCAGGCACGGCGATGGGGAGCCGGCCTGCCTCTCAGGGTGGTGCGCAGCTGAGGTTCAGGGCATTTGCGGCGCACTCACCCAGTTCACATCCGGATCATTCGTGCTGACGAGCTCGCCGAGCTCATAGACATTCGTATAGCCATAGCCGTGCAGGTTGATGAAGGTCGGGATATTCAGCGCGAGCGGCGCCCGCTTCAGCATCACCGGCGCGATGTCGTCAGCGAAATTGTTGTTGCAATAGATGAGGATGCGCGTGCCGCGATGGGCGATGAGGTCGGCCAGTTTCTCATCGGTGAAGTCGGCAAAGTTGATATTGATGGCACCGTCGATATGGCCGAGCGCGAACGCCTCAGCGCTTCGGGCGTCGAGAATGATCGTGTCTGCTTCGCTCGCCATCTCATTGAATTCGACGAGGCTGACGAGGCGTGTGGCACGCAGCGCCATGACATCCTCGCCGGCCTGCATGAACCCAACATAGTCGATCTCTGGAGAGCCTGCGGCCTGCGCCTCGGCCTTGGCGCTCACACCTGCGAGAACGAATGAAAGCAGCGCAGTCAGCGCGAATGCAGTGTTGCGGCGGGCACCCATGACCTCTCCTCCTCAGTCGATGCGATGAGGCGACACTTACCCGCAAATGGGGCGGCAATCGGGTGAGGCGCGGGCGATTGAGGGGTATTCATAAGAAAAGCGGCGCCACATTCGCAGCGCCGCTTCCCTTAAGATTTGCGCAGGATCAGTTCGCGCCGACGACCCAGTAGCGCTCGACCTTGTAATAGTCGAAGGCTGCATCGCGCGCGGCCGCGCCATCATCCTTGGTCAGCTCTTTCAGGCTGTGGGACGGGGCCTGTTTCAACTGTTCCTCGCTGAACGGGACGATGTAGCCGCCCTTGTCCTTCCCATAGTCGAGCGAGGCCCATGGAATAGCGTGAAACTTTTCCCCAATGCCGAGGAAGCCGCCAAAGCCGACGACCGCAAACATGATCTGGTTGTCGAGCTTGTTCAGCATGACGTCCTCGATCTCGCCGATCTTGTCGCCGCTGGTTGAGTAGACATCCGTCCCGATAACGCGGGAGGCGCGGATAGCAGTGGTATGTCCGTCTGGTGTGGGCATTTTCATTTCCTTTCTGGTTTTGCGTCGAAGCGTTCTGCTCCTGCCTCATCAACCAGATGGATTGCCCGCTTGTTCCTGTCAGTCCGCTTGCAATCCGGTAACTTCTTTCCAGTGCTGGCGGCAAAGCGACAGATAGTGGTCCTTGTCGATGTCGACCTGCTGGCCTTCTGTCTGCGGCTGACCGGCCTCGTCGACGCGGGCCGTCATCGTCGCCTTCTTGCCGCAATGACAGATGGTACGGATCTCCCGCAGGCTGTCAGCGATGCCGAGCAATTCAGCCGAGCCATCGAACAGCTTGCCCTGGAAGTCTGTGCGAAGGCCGTAGCAGAGAACGGGGATACTAAGCTCGTCTGCCACGCGTGACAGCTGCCAGACCTGCGCAGGGCTGAGGAATTGCGCCTCATCCAGCAGGACAGCGCTTAGCGGCGTGCCCGCATGCGTTGTCTCGATGGCCGCGAAAAGATCGACGTCGCCATTGAAGCGGTGGGCCTCAGAGGCAAGACCAATTCTCGATGAAATGCGCGCATCTTCGACATCATCCGCCTTGGTGAAGTGAGACGTCCAAAGCATGACCGTCATGCCCCGCTCGCGGTAGTTATGCGCCGATTGCAGGAGGATGGTCGATTTGCCGGCATTCATCGCCGAATAGGTGAAATAGAGCTTCGCCACGGTCTCTCCTCATCTCAGGCAGGCCCTGCCTTTCGCAGACATCCGGCTTGGCCTGATTCCATCCGCTGCCGGACACTCAATCGGCAGGTGCCTCTATCTCTTCTGTTAGGAAATGGCGCGCTTCGCGATCCTCGATCTCGACCACCCAGAGGTCGCTGTCGCGGCTGCGAGCACGGCGGACATAATCATCGGCCTCTGCTTCGCTTTCGCCCACACCCTGAAGGCGCACGTCAGAGAAGATACGGGCGCCTTCCATACTGGTGCGGGGCACATAGACGCGCGCGCCGCCCTTCAGGTCAGCCACCTTGACGATCACGTCGCCGCGCTCGCGGTCGCCCTTCTGCAAGATGAAACAGCTGGCACCGGCCACCTGTACCCGGCGCACCAGCGCATCGACCCAGAGCCATGTCGGCAGACGTTCTTCAAACATACTGTCCGGCTCCTCTCATCCGGCACGCGCTTTGCAAGTTGCGTAATCGTTAACAGTTTATTAATACGCCGCCAGGGAGTGGGCCATGTTCAGCACCATCATTCAATCTGGCGCCGCCATAAAGGCTGCCAGCGAAACAGCTAGCGTGAACGCCCTGTCGCTCGGCG
Source organism: Henriciella sp. (assembly GCA_012960415.1). Taxonomy (GTDB): domain Bacteria; phylum Pseudomonadota; class Alphaproteobacteria; order Caulobacterales; family Hyphomonadaceae; genus Henriciella. Next base: position 4,235 of record DUBH01000030.1, read on the forward strand.
GCAAGGACTTCCTGTCGGCGCGTGCTATTGAAGTGACCGGCTCGCCTGTCCTGCCGCTTGAAGTCGTCATTGTCATGATTGGCGCGCTTCTGGTCAGCGGCTTTGCGCTTCTTCTGCGCGAGACCCGCATCGAACGGCGCAAATTCAAATCCTGAAACGACCGGGCTTTCGCAAACTAAAGTTAAACGCTGGTCGTCTCGAGCAGCGCACCTTCGGCTTCTTCTAGGTCCGCCTTCGGCAGGATGACGCGCACCCGTGTGCCCTCGCCGGGCGCTGTATCAATGATGACCTTGCCCTGCATCAGGTCTGCGAAGGTCTTTACGACGGCCAGGCCAAGCCCCGTACCTGCCCTGCCCTTGGCATTGCTGCCCTGCTGGAAAGGCCGCGCGACCTGCTCCAGATCGCTCGCGCTCATCCCGGCGCCCATATCCCGCACAGACAAGGCGGCGGTCGAGGAGCCTGACCGCGCATCGATGCTGACCATTGAACCTCTCGGCGAGTATTTGATCGCGTTCGACAGGAGGTTCTGCCAGATCTGGCGCACCGCGCGTGCGTCTGCCAGCGCCCAGACTTCATTGCCTGCCTTCTGGCGGATGGAGACACCCGCCCGGTCAGCAAAGGCTGACAGCTGCGCGATAACGGACTCGCTACTGGCGACAAGATCGACTGGCTCCAAGTCGAACCGGATATGGCCCGACTCCGCCTTGGCATAGTCGAGGATGTCCTCAACGGTCAGAAGCAGGTCCTGTCCGCTCTCATGGATCAGCTCGACATATTCGCGGTAGGCTTCCGGAAGGTCACCGCGCAGTTCATTGCGCATGAGATCGGAGAAGCCGAGAATAGCGTTTAGCGGGGTCTTGAGCTCATGACCAAGGCTTGCAAAGAAGGCGGTGCGCTCTGCCAGCGCCTCTTCGGCGGCATGGGCACGGACAAGTGCCTCATTATCGGCCCCCTCCTCGTCGTCTTCTTCCGCTTCCGGTTCTTCAACCAGGCTCATGAAGACGCGCATGCCAGCTGCGTGCGGATCAAAGATGAGCTCGAGCGGTGCGCGGCCAATATCGATATCGAGGCGCGTGCCGTCAGATGAGAGGGCCGCCTCGATCCTCGGCCGGTGGGGCTCATCGAAGGCCTCAACGAAAGGTTGCTTCTGTCGCGGGCTGACCGGTGCATTGATCTCGCCGGATACCATGCGCACGCGCCCGTCATCGGCGACATCGACGATCATGACCGGGCCAGTGCGCGCGGGCGTATCTTCGTTGACTTCAGGACCGGGCCTGACCGGTGCAAGGGCTGCAGCTGCAAAGACGTCTGAGGGCTCACGCCGCAGGATCGCCACGAGCAAAAGCGCCCCGGCAAAGATCGCATTCAGCGAAAGAACGCCGCTGAACATGTCCAGCGCAGGGTCGTTCAGCGCACCATTGAGGAAGGCCGCGGCGAGAAGACTGCCAGCAAGCCCCAGAAGCGCGAAGACGCAGATCTCCACCACATGTGAGCGCCAGCCAAATGCCAGCACGAAGAGCGGCGCCAGCGCCCCTGTCGCAATCGCGGGGGAAAAGAAGCCGCCGGTTACGAAGACAAAACCGGAGGCGAGCGCGATCCAAGGCAGGATGGCGAGAACGGATTTGCGCGCGACAGGCCAGCGGCGCCCGCGAAGGGCGACGAGGATGGTCAGGACAGCCGGAAGCGCCGCGCAGGCGAACACAGCAACCGCGATCAGCCCCGGCATGCCTTCGCGAACAGCAAGCACAGCTGCAGCGACGGCCCCGGCCAGCCAGATCAGGGAGGCAGATGTTACCGCGATTTTAGACGAGCTGTTCATCTGTCGGTTAGAAATGCCACGCATCCTTGCGGCTGAAGAATTCAAGTTGAGTCGGTTGCCTATTTCGCCGTAGATTATGGCGAGTTGCGCAAGAATGATAGAGCGAGGCATGCCTTCGCGTCTCAGGGGAAACAGAATGAAACTCGGAAGAATTCACGCAGCAGTAACCGCCGGCATGCTTGTGGCACTTGCTGCCACGGCTCAGGAAAGCACGCCAGAACAGGCTGCCGAACCTGCCACCACGACGACGAGCATCCCGACGGTTCAACCTTACAGCGTTGCGCCCGCGCCAGACCCGCTCGCGACGGCTGCGGCTGTGTATGCCACCTATCAGAGCGATGTGACCCGCCTGGAGGACCAGAAGTTCGAGGACGTCGCCTCGATCCAGGCGGCACTCAGCGATCTTGGCAGCCAGAACCATGACCAGCTCTCGCGTGGCTGGATCGCCTATTCGGCGCTGATCGCCTCGCAGGACCCGGAATTCCGCGCCGCCGTGCGCGACGGTGAAGCTTATTATGGCCGAGACTTCCTTGTACGAGGACTGCAGAATGATGTGCGCTATGCCCGCACGCTGCATGGCGGCTCGGCAGCTGTCAGCGCTGCCCTGAACGCAGGCGCCGCCGATGCGCAGCGCCTCCAGGCCACCGCACAGACCGTGAAGCAGCAGGCCTACAGCCTCCAGTCCTATGGCTGGGCCAAGGGCACGCTGGGCGACTCCGGTGCACTCGCAACCCGCCTTCGCGCCGACTCCCTCGTTGGCCGCACCGCCAGCAGCGACATGACGACTGCTTTCCGTGCGCCTGATATCGGCAACGTCCTTTCAACGGCGGGCCGCGTTGGCGCTCCATCGATCTGGCGCAATGTCAGTGGCTCTGCTGATCGTATCCGCGTCGCGGATGTCAGCACGATTACACGTGGCACCCGCCGCAGCGTTGCCCCTGGCAGTGAGCAGGTCGCCGACAAGATCGCAACGCTCGCCGCCTACCGCGTGCTCGGCAGCGAGCAGACCGGCCCTGCCCCGATCCAGGGCGCGATGACCGAAAGCCAGACCTCTGGCTGTATGAACATGGCCAATTTGAACCTGCAGCAGTGCATCGCCGCGACCCATCAGCATTTCGAAGTGCCATTCTGCCTCGGCGAGCATGCGCTTGCTGAGATTGGAAGTTGCATCGCCAAGGTCAGCAACTAGGATAACGGGTATTCAATCTCTCACCCCGACCCTCAACTGGGGGCCGGGGTTTTCTTTTGCCTGTTTCTGCCCCAAATGACCGGCATGACCGTTACAGAACGCGCACAGGACATCGCTGCAGAGTTTGAGTTTCTCGACGACTGGGAGACCCGCTACGCACACATCATCGATATGGGCAAGGCGAACCCATCGCTTGAGTCCAGCGAGCGGAGCGAAGACACCCGCGTTCGCGGGTGCGCTTCACAGGTATGGATGGTGATAGAGCCAGAGAATGGCGACCATCTGAAAATCCGCGCCGAATCCGATGCGCTGATCGTTTCAGGCCTGATCGCGATTCTTATCCGGCTCTATTCAGGTGCGAAGGCAAAGGAGATTGCCGCCTTCGATGCAATGGCATTTTTCGATGAGATCGGCGTCAGCGAAGCGCTGTCGGCGCAGCGCTCGAATGGCCTTGCCTCCATGCTGGAGCGGATCAAGTCGGTCGCCGGCACTGAAGCGGCCGCTGGCTGAGACCCCGTCTCTCACCTGACTGGCCAACATCTGCCGCCTCGCGCAGCTTGTTCTCCATGAGATCGAGCCAGGCATCGATATCCGGATCATCGCGCATATCCTCAATCTTGTGACAGCCATGTGCGACGGTGGACCTGTCCCGCTCCATCGCCATCGCTACGCGCGCAAGGCTCATCCCCAGCCCGACATGTGACAGATACATCGCGACCTGCCGGGCCCGCACCACATTATGGTCGCGCGCGGACGCGGACAGGATCGCCTCGGACGGGATCTGCAGCGCATAGCCTGTCAGCCCCACGGCAAGGCGGACGCTGTGCTCATCATGGAGCCTGTTCTTGGTAGAGTTCATTTCCTACTCCTTATGTCTCGTGCGTCCCACCTTAAGGCGAACGAGACAGGTGTAGGATATTTTTCCTAATTATATACTTGACAAAGCAGGCCCTATGGCTATCTTAGCAGCCAAGGAGAACAGCCAATGTCTATCGCTCTTACAGACCCGATCTTCACCGACGAGGACGCAGCGCGCGAGCATCTTGAAGCGCAGCGCTGGCCTGATGGCGCGGTGTGCCCACACTGCGGTTGCGTAGGCGAGGATCACGTTACTCCGATCAAGGGTGCCCGTGCGCGTCCATCCAAAGCCCACCCAGAGGGCAAGGAGCGCAAGGGCCTCTATCAATGCAACGGCTGCCGCAAGCAGTTCACCGTCACTGTTAAAACCGTGTTCGAGCGCTCCAAGGTGCCGCTCAACAAGTGGCTGGCTGCTACCTACCTTCTGGCGTCCTCAAAGAAGGGTATGTCTGCCCACCAGTTGCACCGTATGCTTGGCGTTACCTACAAGACCGCTTGGTTCATGTTTCACCGCATCCGCGAGGCCATGAAGGAAGATAACTCCACGTCTGGCCCGCTCGGTGGCGAGGGTAAGATTGTCGAAGCCGACGAAACCTATATCGGCAAGCGTGACGTGCCTTACGTCTCCCCGCGCCGTATCAAGGAAGGTCGCCCGTTCCTCAAGTCAGGCGGCAACCAGAAGCGCCCTGTCGTCGCTCTTGTCGAGCGCGGTGGCCGTGTCCGTTCCTTCCATGTCCGTATCGCCAACAAGGCGCAGGTGCGTGACATTCTGGTCCGCAATGCAGACCGCAAGTCCCGCCTGTTCACCGACGAGTCGCGCCTCTACACCACGACTGGCACTGAGTACGCAGACCACAAGACGGTCAACCACTCCGCCAAGGAGTACGCACGCGGCGAAGTCCACACCAACACAATTGAGAACGTATTCTCCGTCTTCAAGCGTGGCATGACTGGCGTGTACCAGCATTGCGGCGAAGCCCACCTTCACCGCTACCTCTCAGAGTTCGACTTCCGCTATAACCGCCGTCAGGCGCTAGGCGTGAATGACGAGGACCGTCACAACCAACTTCTCAAAGCAGTGGCAGGCAAGCGCCTGACCTATCGGCGGACTGGTGAAGCCGCGCTCGCCTAAGCAGCTAGCGCGCGCCTTCAAACGCCACCGAAAGCGCAAGAACAAAACAAAAACCTGAAAGGGTTGTTAACCGCCAGCGACTCAGCTGTAGTGGAAGAGCCGCCTGCACTTTTGACAGGGAGCAGGCGGCTCAACGTCAACCAAGGAGCGGCTGACATGTGTACAATAGAGGATTCTTGCAGAGTCGAGATTCAGCGTCAATCGCTCCGACATTACAGGAGCCAAACATGGCTGATAAACTGGAACTGTCACAAACCTCGAAAGAGGAAGTAGCTTTCAAGCTCTTTCAGGAAATCATTATTTCTGAGGGCCGTCCCGCAGATCGGCAGACCATCCGCAAGTACATGCTGGACACATATGCTGAATGCCTGACCGCGACTCGGGGTCTTCGCGACTGGAAAGAAAAGTAAGGTAGCGACGAGCCGCAGTTACTGGATCGGCTTCGCGGGCTGCAACAGCAAGCTCAAGAGCCTTGAGGCGAATTTCGTTCATCTCGATCCTCTTTCTGCGGCTTACGCCCCTTCTTCATGTCCTCATGCGGCTTTGGCTTCTGATCCATCAGCCGCTTGAGGGTGTCATTGAATTTCTTGTCGTCCTGGGAGCCTGTCATGACGCAATCCACCTTTGATGAGCAACGCCGCGATCTGTACGCAGCCATCGGCGAGGCTCTGAGCACATGGTACACCGTTGAGGGCACCGCAATGACGAAAATTTTCATCATGCTGATGCAATCAGGAAACGACACCACTGCCGCATCTGTTTTTAACGCTGCTATAAACTTGTCCACAAAACGCGACATGATCACAGCAGCAATAGAGTCGAGCCACGCAAGCAACGAGCTTGTTGCGAAATGGGCCAAACTAGACGCTCGCATCCGAAAGTCAGGACTCAAGCGCAATAAACTCGCCCACTGGCGGCTAGGCCAATACTCTGACGAACGCGGATCAAGGCCCGCACTAGGCCCGAACTTTTGGGACGTTCAAGCTAGCGGCAGCCAGTGGCACTTAGAGATTCATGACATCAAAAATTACATCACTTCTTTCACGAAACTGGCCCGCGATATCCGCCAGTTCAGGCAGGAGGACCTTCAGCCAGCATTGCCCGAAATATTTCCTCAACAAGCAATGCGTCCGATTGCCGGAGGCGCCCGCATTCGTAGATCCCGCTATCTGAAAGCATCGCCAAACCCGCCTCAATCATCTGGGGAGTAATCTCAATTTCCTGTACCGGCCTGTCGCCGTCACCTATATCCGAATCACACATGCTTTGTCACGTATATAATTAGGATATTTTTCCTATCTCAGGAAATCAATCTCTTGTGGATCAGGCAGCTACGGCGCGCGGCGCTGAGGGATGAAGAGAGAAAACAGGCCGGGACATGCGGGTCTTTTTCCGGCGCAGCACATCATGGCAGAGCACCATTGCCGGCGCATCATCGACCGCCGAATGGCGAAGCGGCAGGCGGAGCCAGGCGTGATGGCTCTCGCCAAGATCGACAACGCCTTGCTGCGGCTGACAACCTTCAATTAGGGAAAGTCCGCCCATCCGCCAGATAGAGGCGTGTTCTTCGGGCAGGTCATCAATCCGGCAGCCGCGCATATCGGCCCCGATCAGGTTGCGAAGCTGGGTACCGATCAGGCGGAAGGTCGCGCCGCCCTGCCCGTCCAGCTCCAGGATTGAGATGCAATGGAGATGAGCGCGCAGCGCGCCCGGATCGATGTCCGCGCGAAGGGGCGCCAGACCATCTTCCCTTCTGGAATTCCAGTAATCGACAATCTCTTTCTGAGCATCGATCAGGCTAAAAATATCTGATTGACTCTTCATCGTCAGCCACCCCAAGCGATTCGATAGAATCAGGTGTGTCTGAATTCGATTCGCGCCGCAAGAGTCAATCTAAGAAAAAATTAACCTAGATTGCCAAAGTATTTCATTTCGCAAGCGTAACGACTTTGATTGTCAGTATTCGTGCGGCGCGCCGAAGATGACCGGCCTATTTCTTGCCGGTACCGAGGCCCATTTTCTTTGCAAGCTGCGAACGCTTGCGGGCGTAGCTTGGCGCGACCATCGGATAGTCAAATGGCAGGCCCCACTTCTCGCGGTACTCATCCGGAGTCATGTCATACTTGGCACGAAGGTGACGCTTCAGCGATTTGAACTTCTTCCCGTCTTCAAGACAGATCAGATAGTCATCGGTGACGGACTTCTTGACCGGAATGGCAGGTTTCGCCTCAGGTGCCTGGACTTCCTCGGTAGAGATGTTCGTCAGGGCATCGTGGACATTTCGGATCAGATTGGCGAGGTCGCTGCTCTGCACAGGGTTATTGCTCACATAGGCCGCCACGATTTCAGTGGTCAGTTCCAGTGTGTCGACGCCAGGGGCTTTCTTGTCTGTGCCGGTATCCACGCTTCTCTCCTTTACGCTCAAGCCCAATCAATTCATCTGAATGGGCTTGGTTCCAAGTACTTCGAAATAAGTACAGTCACGCTCAATAGAATACGCAAATCGAGATTGCACTGATTTATATCAAGATCAGCGGCTAAAACTTTGACTGGAAGCAGCTGAGCGATGCCTAACGGATAAAGAAGGCAATCAACAGGGCAAGACCAAGCAGGACGGCCGTCCAGACCGCCATGCCATTATAGAGCCCGCCGGACGCCAGCGTACCCCGAGGACTGAAAGCAGCCTCCAGCCTCGAGAAGGTCCGCGCACTCAGATTGCCGAACACGCCGCTCATCGCCGGGCCAACCTTGTTCCAGACAAGGCCCGCCCAGTTCGCGAGGCCATAGCCAGCCTTGCGATAGATGATGTCGGTATCGATGATGATACCGCGCTTTTCCGGCGGATAGGCGCCGAGGCGCTGCAGCAGGGCGAAGGCAAAGATGGCCAGCACGAGGAGCTGCATCTGCGTCAGGATATGGTCGCCGGTATATGGCTCGTAGCGAACCGTATACGGGTCGTTGGCGAATGGCAGGATCGAGTAGAGCCAGTTGAAGCCAAAGCCGGGGAAGAAGGCTGGCAAACCAACAGCGATACAGATGAAGGCAGCAAGGCCCATCGCAACGAGCATGTTGAACGGCGCTTCCTTGGGACGCTTGCCGCTATCATGACCGAAGAAGGCAAAGTACGGGATCTTGATCCCCGAGTGCTCCAGCACACCAGCCGACGCGAAGAGCAGCATCAGCCACGGAATGAGGAAGGCACCGCCGGCAACTGCGCTCATGGTGAGCGACTTCGATACAAAGCCGGAGAAGAGCGGGAAAGCCGAAATCGATGCTGCGCCGATGAGACAGAAAACCGTTGTCCACGGCATGGTACGGAACAGGCCACCAAGCTCGGTCGCCTTGGCCGTGCCCGTCCGATACAGGACAGCGCCCATGCTCATGAAGAGCAGCGACTTGTACATGATGTGGCAGAAGGCGTGCGCTGCCGCGCCATTGAGGGCCAGCGGCGTGCCGACACCAATCGCACAGACCATGAAGCCAAGCTGGTTGTTCAGCGAGAAGGACAGCACCTTGCGCAGGTCGTTCTCCACCACGGCGAAGAAGACCGGATAGACCGTCATGATCGCGCCGATCCAGATGAGGCTCTGCTCGCCAGCGAAAGTCCGCGCCAGCGCATAGATGGCGAGCTTGGTCGTGAAGGCAGACAGGATGACCGTGCCGACCACCGTCGCCTTTGGATAAGCATCCGCGATCCAGGTATGGAGGAAGGGGAAGCCCGCCTTGATACCGAAAGCGAGGAAGACCAGCAGAACGCCAGGATTGCCAAGCTCCAGCGCGCGGATGCTCATATCGCCCGTGTCGAAATAGATCTGCATCGCGCCAAACAGCAGCAGAACACCCGACAGGATGTGCAGGCCGAGATAGCGCATGCCCGCCTTGTAGGCAGCTCGCGTGCCTGACCGGAAGATCAGGAAGACCGACGTGATGGCGGTCAGCTCCCAGAAGACAAAGAGGCTGATGAAGTCGCCGCAGAAGGCCGCAGCCACGGCCGCGCCCATATAGGTCAGCCCCATCGTGTCTTCGAACTGGCTGTCCTGATGCAGCGCGTAGACCGCATTGATGAAGGCCGCGATCAGGAAGGCGAGGCCAAAGATGAAGGAGAGCGAGTCGACACGGTAAAGCACCATGTCGAAGCCCATCATGGAGAGGCTTGCGAGGTCGGTCTCACGGGGCGCAGCGAGCAGAAGGGCTGTTGCGACAATAGGCGCGAGCAGCGCCAGAATCTGACGGATACGCTGGACCGGAATGACCGCGGCCAGCATCCCCGCAAGGATGAGCACCAGGCCCGGATTGATGGTTGCAAGCAGGCCGTTCATGGATGCGGCTCCGTTCCGGCAGGTTCCTGCTCGTCCTCGTAATAGTCTTCAGAGCGGCGCAGCAGGCGGCCGAGCGGCCAGCCCGCCAGCACGACAAGCGCGAAGGCGCCAAAGCCCCAGATGGCGTTAAAGCCTGTCGTGCCGTCGATGCTGAAATATGGATGGCGGAAATGCTCACCCTCGGGCGCCAGCATTTCCAGCACTGGCTCAATCGCGATCAGCAGGATCGAGACGACCAGCAGTCCCCAGAACAGGGCCTTGCCGATCCACGGTTTGGTCGTCCAGCCGAACAGGGCGCGTGCTGCTGGAACCGTCTGGCTCTCATCGGGCGCATGCTCTCCATGATCGCTCAGATGAGGCGGGGTTGCATGATCGCTCATGGCTGGCCTCCAATCGCTGGAAGAAGGAAATCGTAGAGCTCGCCCATGAAGAAGAACAGCACGAGCGTGCCAATCGCCGTGAAGACCGGCGCTGCGACGGCAAGGGCCGGAGCCCCTTCTGGGCGTTTGTAAGGAGCAGGCTCCGGCGTCCCGCGCGGCGGCATGAGGCCGAGGATTGCAATCGGCAGCAGGTAGGCGATGTTCAGGAGCGACGAGATAATCAGCACCCAGGCGACATACGCATCACCGCTTTCGGACGCACCGAGCATGAGCAGGACTTTCGGCCAGCCCCCTGCGAGCGGCGGAAGACCGATGATCGACAGCGAGCCAATCAGGAAGGCGGAGAACACCCATGGCATGCGCCGCCCAAGACCGCGCATCTCCGAGATCGCTTTCTTGCCGGTCGCGACATAGATCGCACCCGCGCACATGAAGAGCGTCATCTTGCCGAAAGCGTGCGCGGGGATCTGCAGCGCGCCACCCAACATGCCCGCCTCATTGGCCAGCATCACGCCTGCCGTCACATAGGCAAGCTGGCCGACGGTCGAATAGGCAAGCCGTGCCTTGAGGTCGTCCTTGGTCAGAGCGATCAGCGAAGCGACCACGATGGTGAAACATGCCACGAACAGGACAAAGTCTCGCGCTGGCGTGTCGGCTAGAAGATCTATGCCGAAGACATAGATGCCGACCTTGGCCATGGTGAAAACGCCAGCCTTCACAACCGCCACGGCGTGCAGGAGCGCCGACACCGGCGTCGGCGCGACCATGGCGTTTGGCAGCCAGAAATGGACCGGCATCAGCGCCGCTTTACCAATACCAAAGGCAAAGAGGATGAGAAGCGCGCTTGCGATCGCTGGCGTCACGCCCTCTACCCCGGCGAGCAGCCCACCCGGCACAAAGTCCATGCTGCCCGCCAGCGTCGCCGTCCAGATGATGGCGACGAGCAGCAGACCGATCGAGGTCGCGAGAAGCGTCATCAGATAGATACGGCCGCCGCGGAGCGCATTGGCGTCGCCCTTGTGCGCAACCAGCGGGAAGGTCGACAGAGTCAGCACTTCGTAGAACACGAACAGCGTGAACAGGTTCGAGGCCATGGCAACGCCCATGGCGCCCATCAGCGCGATGGCAAAGCACATATAGAAGCGCGTCTGGTGGCGCTCCTTGTTCCCGCGCATATAGCCGATGGAATAGAAGCTGTTCACGATCCAGAGGCCGCTGGCCACAAGCGCGAACATGGCACCGAGCGGCTCCAGCTTGAATGCCAGATCGAGGCCGGGAACGACGGTGCCGAGTACATATTCGGCAGGCTCATCGCCCATGACGGTTCCGGTCAGCAGGCAGGCCACGACAAAGAGCGCGCCCGCACCGACCAGCGTGACGCCTTCGCGCACATCGGGGAAGCGGCCGGTCAGATAAATGCCGGCCATGGTAATCAGCGGCAGGATGAGCGCCGCGAGGATCAGGATTTCACCACTCATGACGCGCCTCCGATAAAGAGCGCCTCAGCCGCATCCGTTGCAAGGCCGTAGACAAAGCCGCCATCGATACCGACCCAGATATTCGCGATAGCGAGAATCCAGAGCGGGACGAGAATGAGGAGTGGCGCTTCGCCATGTTCCTTGTGTGGATTTGCCGGCGCACGGAAGAAGACCGCCTCCAGGATGCGGCCCATATAGATCACCGCGAGCACGCTGGAGAACACCACGATAAGCGCAGCCCACCACCAGCCGCTTTCGAGCAGCGCCGAGACGAGTGCGAACTTGGACTGGAAGCCTGCTGTCAGCGGCACGCCGATCAGCGAGAGGCCTGCGATTGCAAAGGCCGTCATTGTCCACGGGGCGCGGCGACCAAGACCTGCAAAGTCATGGATGCGTGTGCCCTGATAGGTCAGCACAGCGCCGGCAACGGCCATGAACAGCGCGCCCTTCATCAGCGCGTGGTTGACCAGGTGGAACATGCCAGCCGAGACGCCCGCAGCGGTCCCCAGAGAGATACCGAGCAGCATATAGCCGACCTGCGCCACTGAGGAGTAAGCCAGCGTGCGGCGAATGTCGGCCTGAAAGATCGCCTGGAAGGAACAGGCAAGCATCGCCGCAATGCCCATCGGCGCGAGGATCAGCGCAAGGCTCATACCTTCGAAGGCGAAATCGAGTGAGAAGACGCTGAACAGGAAGCGAACCATTGCGTAGATCGCGACCTTCGTCGCGGTCGCGGCAAGAAACGCCGTCACAAAGCTCGGGCTGTAGGAATAGGCGTTCGGCAGCCACTGGTGCAGTGGGAACATCGCCGCCTTGAGGCCAAGACCGACAAGGATGAAGGCAAAGCCGACCTGCACGGCGCGATTACCGCCAACATCCTGAAGCTGGACGGCGAGATCCGCCATATTGAGCGTGCCGGTAGCGGCATAGAGGAAGCCGACGCCGACGACGTAGAAGCTTGCCCCGATCGTGCCCATCAGGAGGTAGTTGATCGCGGCCGGAAGCGCGCGCCGGTCACGGCCGGACCCAAGCGCAACCAGTACATAGGTCGCGATGGACGACAGCTCGAGGAAGACGAAGAGGTTGAAGGCGTCGCCCGTCGCCGCAACACCCAGCAGGCCCATGAAACAGACCTGAAACGCGCCAAAGAACATGGCGCGCTTGCCGTCGGCAATCTCTGCCTTGATCGTCGGCCAGCCGAAGATGCTGGTCAGGAAGGCAATCACGCTGACCAGCAGCAGCACCAGCACGTTGAGTGCGTCGATGCGGAATTCGATGCCATGAGGAGGCGCCCAGCCGCCCATGGCGTAGGAAATGATCGCACCGCCCTCAATCGAACGGACCTGCGCCAGAAGGATAAGCGACAGCAATGTACAAAGGCCGGTGACGATGACCGTCATGCCCCATGCGACGCGTCCACCGCCCGGCAGGAATGCTGCGATCGGCCCGGCCAGCATTGGCAGCAGGATGAGCAGCGCGGGTGCGTGCGCTTCAGCGAATGCTGGCGCGATTTGAAGGATCCAGTCCATCATGCCGGGTTAGCCTCATCAGCGTGATCAACGGCGTATTCTGCGCGCGCGACTTCAAGGTCGGTTTCGCGGATCTCATCGCTTTCGATCGTACCGTATGCTTCCCTGATACGCACAACAATGGCGAGGCCGACAGCGAGCGTCGCAACGCCCACCACAATGGCCGTCAGCATCAGGACGTGTGGAAGCGGGTTGGAATAGACATGCTCGAGCCCGTGGCTCGCAGCGCCATGCGCGGCATCAGCCGCCCCGTGTGCTGCATCAGACGCACCATGGGCAGCGTCGCTTGCCGCGCCATAGGCACCGGCCGCCTCATCATGGCCGCCGCCATGACCCTTTGCGTCCTTGCCATAAAGGATCGGCGCCGTGCCGCCATCAATACGGCTGAGCGAGATGTAGAAGAGAATGATCGAGGTCTGGAAGATCGACAGACCGACGAGCTTCTTGATCAGGTTTGTAGCAGCGAAAAGCGTATAGAGGCCGAGCATCATCAGGCCGATGATCGCCCAGTAATTACCGCGCTCCAGAACGAAATCCAGCATTACCAGTCCTCGTCCTTGATCTCGGTGACGCGGCCGGCGAACGCATAGAAGATCGAAAGCATGGAGCCTGCGACCGCGAACAGCACACCAACCTCAACCGCAATGATACCGTAATGCTGGCCCATATGGCCGCCCGGCTCTTCATTGAAGAGGACGTCATAGTCGAGGAAGTTGCCGCCCATGATGAGCGCCCAGACGCCAACACCGGCAAAGATGATGAAGCCGAGCGCCGCCAGCGACCTTGCAAACACCGGCGGGACAGCGCGCATGGCGGGCGTAATGCCGAAGATCAGCGCGTAGAGCACAACGGCAACGACGATGATCACGCCGGCCTGGAAACCGCCGCCCGGGCTATAGTCCCCATGGAAGTGAACATAGAGCGCGAACAGCGAGATGATCGGGATCAGAGGCTTTGCGACAACGCGCAGGATGACGTGATGATCTGTACGCGGGCCGGCCATTATTTCTTGTCCTTCTTGCGATTGAAGGTCGCCGAGAGCGAGCGCTCACCGAAACCAAGCAGGAGGATCACAGCCAGGGCTGCGGTAAACACAACGCCCGTCTCACCAAGCGTATCGAAGCCACGATAGCTTGCGAGGACGGCGGTCACGATGTTCGGCACGGCGATTTCCTTCGGCGTGCGCTCAAGATAGTCGGTGCCGACATAGGTGTTGGCTGGGCTGTCCGGGTCGCCGAAAGCTGGCAGGTCAATCGTTGCATAGACCAGCATCGCGCCTGTCGCGATCACGACGAGAATCGGCACGATGCTTCGCGAAAATGGCTCCGGTTTCGCCGTGCGTGCGGTCAGCAGCATCGCCCCGAGAAGAAGCGCGGTCGAGATCCCTGCGCCCACAGCCGCTTCGGTGAATGCCACATCGACGGCGTCGAGAGCGACAAACCAGGTCGCAGAGATCAGTGAATAGATGCCCGCCAGCATGACGATGGCGAACAGGCTGCGCATACGCGCAATCGCCACGCCGATCACAAAAAGAAGGCCGAGCAAAAGGACGTTGATGAGAGCGATGGCGAGATCTGCGCCAGTATAGCCAGCGATCATGCCTCCTCCTCTCTATTCTCTGGGCGCCTCAGGTCGCGGCCGAGGACCGGCTGGAGGCCTGCCGTGTGGGCGGCATTTGCAAGCGCGTGTGAACCGGTCGGGCTGGTCAGGAAGATGAATAGCCAGATTGCCACCAGCTTGAACACGACGAGCCAGCTCGGGGCGAGGATCGCCATACCGAGCAGGCCGAGCGTGACGGCGCTGGTATCAGTGATACTGGCCGCGTGCGGGCGGGTGAAGAAATCAGGAAAGCGTAGGACGCCGATCGAGCCGATCAGCGCGAGCAGCGCGCCGATCACACACAGGATGCCGCCGACCCATGGCTTGACGAACAGAAGGATGTCCAGAACCTCAGGCATTGTCTCTCCCCTGCTCTGTCGGCGCCTTCGTGACGGGCCTGCGATGCAGCGGCACCTGGAAGGAGCGGTAGCGGAAGAATTTCAGGATCGCGATCGTCGAGACGAAGTTGATGAGTGCATAAAGCACTGCAATATCAAGCCAGTCCGGGCGACCCAGCACAAAGCCGAGGAAGCCAATGAAGAGGACGATCTTGGTCCCGAGCGAGTTGACGGCCAGCACGCGGTCATAGAGCGTTGGCCCCATCAGCGCGCGAATGAGCGTCAGCCCGATCGCGATAATAATAGCGACGGCAGCGATCTCAGTCATGCAACCAGCTCCTCCTTCCGCTTGCCATCGGCAGCGCGATAGGAACGGTGATCCATCTCGTCAAACGAGGCAGGCGTTGCCGCTTCCTCGAAGAGGGCATGGATCAGAAGTTTGTCGCCCTCGACCTCTACTGTCACCGTGCCCGGCGTCAGCGTGATCGAGTTGGCAAAAATGGTCTTGGCGAGGTCGCTTTCGCAGCGCGTCTTCACCCGCACAAAGGCCGGATTGATGTTCAGATTGGCGCTGACACATGCCTTGATGACCGGCCAGTTCGCCTTGAAAATCTCGACCTGCAGCCAGGCCCAGTAAGACAGGATCGGGATTGTGCGGCCATATGGCGAACCTTCCCGATCAACGGTTTCAAGACGCGAGGCCAGAACAACCGAGATGAGAATCGAAATGCCGGCAAGAATGAGTAGTAACGGCTTGTAGATCCCCGAAAGGCCAAGCCAAAGTGCGGCAAGCACAAAGATCAGGCCTGCAAAATAACCCACGAGTTAGCCGCTCCCATTACGCCACAAGACAAGTATGGGTCGCTGTTACTCGCTCGACAGGAGTTTGGCCAGACCCTCTTCCAGTCTATGCGCCGAAAACGAGCTGAGCCGTCCGCCGCGACGTTGAGAAACGGGTCTCATTGGGCGATTCTGTCGCATCTTCTGCAGCGTGGCCGCTGCGCGGAGAGTAGGAAGAAGACAGCGACCAGTTCCAGTAACGAAGCGTGGTCTGGGCCTTCGCCACGGCCAGAAGCTCATAGGTCTCCGACAGATAGGCAAACTGCGGATGCAGGGTCCCGTCGTCGAGTTTCAGGGGCCGGCGCAAGGCATGCCAGAGGCGTGCAAGATAGGGACGCTTCAGGCCTGTCGCCTTGCAGAGGACAGCCAGCCCCTCCCCGCCCGCATCGCTTAGAATCTTTGCAATCGTCACGGGTTTGACCCCGGCCAGAAAGCCGATTTCCTGTGCGAGTTCCGGCGTGAGGCCTTTCTCCGCAGCGACTTCGACAGCGTGCTCAAGGCTGTCATACGGGCTCTTTTCGATGGCCGCGCGGTTTCTCTGGCGCCGCTCGATGAGCTGCAGCGTCTTGCGTGCAACGGGATCGGACCAGTTCTCCTGGGCCGCGACAGCGAAGACGTCAGAGCAGAGATCGACAAGTTCGAGACGGTCAGCCGCCTGCCTTTGCAGGATCGTTCGACGGGTCGCCCCATCGGCCCACCAGAACATGGCCATGGCCTGGCTCGGGATGAGTTCGAGCCGCTTGATGAGCAGCGTCGTGAGGCCTTCGACCGTGCGCGAATGCTGGACAAGAAGATCCATTCCGCGCTCTGAAATCTCTGCGCCCTTGTTCTGCAGAAGTGCCTTCAAGACGGCAGGTTCCTCACGCTGGCAGAGCGCTTCGGAAACACATGGATCAAGCTTTTTGCGCTGAGCGATCAAAAGTCTGTGATCGAGCGTCGTTTCGTCCGCGATGGTGGCAAGGTCAGCCGCGTCGAAGCCTTCATTGACCTCTAGAATCGGTCGGGCAACTTCGAGGTCCGACATGGCGAGATAGCGCATCAGGCGGCGCGGCGCTTCCTTGTTCACCTGCAGGCGCTGGGCACAGAATCGGCGATCATCGGGCGAGGCGTGGAACAGCATTTCCAGAAGGATGTCGCCGCCCATGGACCGGTCCTGCGGCGCAACAGCCGTCGCTGGCAGCGCGACAAAGTCGATAAGGCGGCGCAGGAGAAGTCGTCTCGCGCGACCGCCCTTTGCACCTTCGGCCAGAGGCAGGTCGGCCTCTGATAATTGCTGTAATCCTGACATGGCGGCCTGTTCGCTCAGCGTCGATCAAACCCATAAAGTGCCAGCTTGAGGTTAACAGCGCGTTTGAGGCGTCAGACCTCGTCCATGTCGGGTTTCTTGCGCAGAGGATGGGAAAAGAAAAGCAGGATCGAAGCAGCGAGCATCGCAATGGACAGCATGAAGACGCGGCCAAAATCCGTCCCGCTCTCAAACACAGCCGTGGAAGCAGGCAGTTCGCGGCCCAGAACGTCGGGCATCATGTGAGCCGTGACAGCGCCCATCATGAGAAGCGCCGACAGCGCTGCCCCGAAGCGGCGGGACCCTGGAATTAGCAACAGGACGCAAAGCAGAAGCTCAAATATAGCGACGACGACACGGCCTGTCGGCTCCAAGAGTTCGATGCCCGTCTTGTCGGCCATGGTCTGGAAAATAACATTATCCCCCGGACGGTCGAACAGCTTTACAAAGCCTTCGGGTGGATCTGGCAACGGGTGGAGCGTGGCGTTGACGTAGACGAAGATCAGGAACACCGCGAACAGCCAGCTTAAAAGCAGGCGCAAGGCAAACATCACGGTTCCTCCCGGAGGGCGACGACGGGGGACAAGCATAGTCCTCCTCGATTGAACCTCAATGAGAGGTGTGACGTCAGGCGACTTTAGAACTGCGAATGCAGCCAGTAGGGGAAAAACGCTTTTCTGGAGGGCCGCAGACAGTAAGGTCGCGCCTTCGCCGAGAGGGAGACGGTATCGCGAATGGATGAAGACGAGCGCCAGCTGGAAAGTCGCGGCGAAGACCGTACCGGACAGGTAAAATCACCGGTCAGCGGTCTCGACAGCGCAACAACTGCGGGCGCATCGGTGGAATTCACTGCTCGCAGCCTGTTCACGCGGCGCACGCACCGGCGCGTAAAATCAGAGCTTCCCGCCTATCTGATGATCCAGTGCAGCTGGTTCACTGCCTTCGGCCTTCAGATGGTGTTGTTCCCTTACCTCATCACCAATCGCCTTGGCCTTGATGGCACTGAGCTCGGCCTTGCCAACATGGCGCTGTCCGGCCCGTCGGTCATCTTCCTCCTGTTAGGCGGCGTCATAGCAGAGCGCGCCTCCGGCAAATCGCTTCTGATGCTGCTTCACCTGATGGCGGCCGTTCCGGCAGCGATTCTCGCCTTCGTCCTTGCGACTGGCAATCTCGCCTATGGCTATATGATCATCTATGGCGTTGCGATGGGCACAGTGGGCGCGTTCATGATGCCTGCACGTGATTCCATCATCAACGAAGTGGTCGACCGGCGTGCCCGTGTCGGCTCTGACGTCACCCTCCAGCAGGGCGTCGCCTTCGCCACCATTGCCCAGTTTGCAGCGCAGATCTGCGGCCTCATCATCGGCGGCTATGCCGACAAGCTGACCCGGATGCCAGACTGGCTCGGCGGTTTCTCCATTGGCCCGATCCCGAGTTGGGAGCTTCTGGCCTTCCAGGCGATCATTGTCGGGCTCGGCGCGGGCTTCGCCCTCTTCCTCGCCCATGGCCGCAGGGTAAAAACCGGCCGATCCGGTCTTGGCGCCGCCTTTGGAGACATCAAGGAAGGCTTTCAGGTGGTCAGCGCCGATGGCAAGCTCTGGGCGATGACAGTGCTCATGTTCGGGGTCGGCATCTTCGTTATCGGGTCCTTCCTTGTCGTCCTCCCGATCATCAACCGGGACATTTATGGCCTGTCGTCGGACGGTATTCGCGACATGTTCGTGACCTTCTGGCTTGGCGCGTTCGTCTCCTCGGTCACGCTGTCTCTCTTCCGGGCCATCAAGCGTCAGGGACGCCTTCTTCTGACGGCGCAGCTTCTTGGCTCGCTCGCCATCCTCATCATGCTGGCGAAGCCACCGCATTATGTCTTCCTCGGCATTGTCTTCGCCTGGGGTCTCGCCGCCGGTGTCTCCATCGCGATGAGCCGCTCCATCGTCCAAGACGCCGCCCCAAAGAATCATCTCTCCCGCGTTCTTTCCATCTATCAGCTTGGCTTCATGGCCGGTGCACCGTTTGGCGCCGCGCTCATGGGCTGGCTGATCGACTTCTTCCCCGAGCAACCTCAGCGCGTGGCCGTCGTCCCTGCTCTCGGCATGACAATCCTCATCGCCTGGATGGTCATCCGCACCCCCATCTGGAACATGAAGCATATGCCAGCGACCAAGGGGCGAGGATAAAAAAAGGCTGCGGAGCCTGAAGCGCCCGCAGCCTTTACTCGTTCAACCGGTCCGGTTCGGGATCAGCCGCCCTTTTTGGAAATCCATTTGAAGGACGGGTCCTTCCACCATGGGAAGAATGTTGGCATGTCCTTGGAGACAGAGCCCTCATACTTCGCAGGGCGCTTCTCGAGGAAGCTCATCACGCCTTCCTTCGCGTCCGGCGACTGGCCCCGCTCATAGATGGAAGCTGAATCGACGATGTGGGCCTCCATCGGATGCTCTGCACCCAGCATGCGCCACATCATGTGGCGGGTGACGGCGTTGGAGACCGGCGCCGTATTGTCAGCGATCTCACGAGCCAGTTCCCTGGCGCGGGACATGAGGTCCGCTTGCGGCACAACCTCGGAAACGAGACCGCCAGCGAGGGCTTCGGACGCCGGGAAGACGCGGCCGGTATAGCACCACTCAAGCGCCTTTGAGATACCGACGAGGCGCGGCAGGAACCAGCTGGAGGCCGCTTCCGGATTGATGCCGCGCTTGTTGAAGACAAAGCCGAAGCGCGCATTGTCCGATGCGATGCGGATGTCCATTGGCAGCTGCATGGTAACGCCGATGCCGACGGCCGCGCCGTTGATTGCACCGATGACCGGCTTCAGGCTTTCGAAGATGCGGAGGGTGACACGACCGCCGCCATCGCGCTGGACGTCTTCGCGGCTGGTGCGGCCAGCTTCGCCGTCGCTGGAGCGCGCGTCATAATCGAAAGTCTTGGCCCCCGATGACAGGTCGGCGCCTGCACAGAAGGCCCGCTCGCCCGAACCGGTAACGATCACGACCTTGATATCGTCATCCTTGTCGGTCTCGTCGAAGGCGGCGATCATTTCCTGCATCATCTTGCCTGTAAAGGCGTTCATCTTGTCAGGACGGTAGAGGGTCAGCACGGCGATGCCGTCTTCCTTCTCCAGTTTGATCTCTTCGAATTCCTTGATTGTTGTCGCGGCCATATGGCGGTCTCCCTTTGCTCGCTTTCCTGATTTGCCCTGACAGGAAGGCGGCTGACGCTAGGGCCGTCAAGGCGTCTTCGTGTCTATTGACGCAAGCGACGTTTCATGGGGGTCTTACCGCGGATTTTGGGCATGGAGGGTTAGATGAAATTCAAAGCACATTTCTTTGCTGGCGTTGCGGCGTTTGCTTTTACCGGCATGACGGCCCAGGCGCAGGACGTCTACCTGACAGCGGGAAGCCTTGTGGACCCGGCCTATGGCGACACTGTCGCTGATCCGGCCTTTGTCATTACCGATGGCATCATTACCGCGCGAGGGACCGCCTCCAGCCTGTCTGCACCAGACGGGGCGACGGTCATCGACCTTGGCGAAGCGTCGCTGCTTCCCGGCTTTATCGACATGCACACCCACCTCACCGGCGACCCTGAGGATCCGCCTTACGAATCGCTGGCGATCTCTGACGAAGCTGCCGCGATCACGGGCGTAAAGAATGCGCGCCTGACCCTGCTCGCCGGTTTCACGACGGTGCGCGATGTCGGCGCGAGCTCTTACGGTGACGTGGCCCTTCGCGACGGGATCAAGGCTGGCGACGTGCCGGGCCCACGCATGTTCGTGGCCGGTCCGCCGATTGGCATTACGGGCGGGCATTGCTCTGACACGAACCTGCTGCCGTCGGAGTACGACCTTCGCGGGGAGAATGTCGCCTCCGGCCCCTGGGAGATGCGTGACCGGGTGCGCACGAACATCAAGTATGGCGTCGACCTCATCAAGACCTGCTCGACCGGCGGGGTCTTCTCCAAAGGGACGACGCTTGGCGCGCAGCAGGGCACGCTTGAGGAGCTGACGGCCATTGTTGAGGAAGCGCATGCCCGCGGGCTGAGAGTCGCTTCGCACGCGCATGGCACGCAAGGCATCAAGAACGCCATCATGGCCGGCGCTGACACGATCGAGCATGCCAGCATCCTGGATGATGAAGCGATCCAGATGGCGCTCGACAACGGCACTTACCTCTCCATGGATATCTACAACACTGAGTACACCCTGTCCGAAGGCGAGGCGAACGGCGTGCTTCAGGAGTCGCTCGACAAGGAACGGCAGATCTCGCAGCTCCAGCGCGACAGCTACCGCAATGCGGTGAATGCTGGCGTGAAGGTCGTCTTCGGCTCTGACTCCGGCGTCTATCCGCATGGCGACAATGGCAACCAGTTCTCTCGCATGGTCCGCTTCGGGATGACGCCGATGCAGGCGGTTCAGGCCGCCACAATTGTCGCCGCCGAAGCGCTGGGCAAGGCCGGTGAGATTGGCTGCGTCGAGACGGGCTGCGCGGCAGACTTTGTCGCTGTGACCGGTGACCCGCTGGAGAATATGGAGCTGCTGGCGAATGTGGACTTCGTCATGAAGGAAGGCGAGGTTTACAAACAGGACGGCGCGCCAGTTGCCCGCTAGGCGCGTCCACCTTCCCTGTCGCCAAGTTTTGAGCCATGCCCGAATTCGCTTCCCCGACCACGATAGCAGCGCCTGCCTTTGTGCTGGCGGTGATCTGGGAATGGTGGGCGGTGAAGTCTGGCCGCGCGGGCGGGCGGTATGAGACGAAAGACGCTCTTGCCTCCATGTCGATGGGGATCGGCAATCTTGTCGTGAACACGATTACCGGTGCCATCGCCCTCTGGATGATGATGCTGGCCTGGCCCTACCGGATTGTCGAAATCCCGGTGACCTGGTGGAGCTTTCTGATCCTCTTTGTGGCCTATGACTTCGTCTATTACTGGAAACACCGCCTCGCCCATCGGATGCGCTGGTTCTGGATGGAGCATGTCACGCACCATTCCTCGACCCACTACAATCTGACCACGGCGCTGCGTCAGCCCTGGTTCGGGCCATTTACCGGCCTCATCCTGTTAGGCCTGCCGCTGGTGCTGATCGGATTTCACCCGCTTTTCATCTTCTTCGCGGGCGGGCTGAACCTGCTCTACCAGTTCTGGATCCATACCGAGGCGATCGGAAAGATGCCGCGCTGGTTCGAAGCGGTGATGAATGCGCCCTCTCACCACCGCGTCCATCACGCGACCAATCCTCGTTACCTAGACGCCAATTATGCGGGCGTCTTCATCGTCTGGGACAAGATGTTCGGCAGCTTTGTCGAAGAGCGCGAAGACGACCGCCCCAATTATGGCATCGTGAAACCGCTGGGCAGCTATAACCCCGTCCGCATTGCCTTCCATGAACTGGGCGGGCTGTTCAGTGACTGTCGACGCGACGGGCTGCGGCCTGACCGCTGGGTTCGCCGGGCCTTCAATCCGCCTGGCTGGAGCCCGGATGGCCACCACAATCGAAGCGAAGACATTCGCGCGGCCTGGGCAGAGGCGCAGCAGGCGCGGCCGCAGACCCAGAAGGACTGACGGCATTTCAGCTGATTATTGAGAAGGCGCGCCGCTAGCCGCTGTCGAACGCGAAAGGTGGCTGCGGGGCCGGTTTCAAAGCCGCCAGCGCCGCGTCCAACCGATCTGAAAGCTCAGCCCGGAAGCCGGTCCGGCGCACGTCCGCATCAAGGTCAATCGATCTGGAAAGCCTGGGCTGGCGCGAGGCATGACCTGGCCCGTCGACAAAGCCCGGAACATCAGCTTCGTAATAGCCAGTGACAATGAGCCGTCCCTGGCGCGACACTGCAAGCGCAACACGCCCGCGCATGTCGCCTGGCAAATCCGCGCGCCAGCGAAGATAGACCGCGACATCGCGCAGGAAGACCGGCCAGAGCCAGACCGGAAGCAGCCTCAAGGCACGAAGGATGAAGGCGCGGTTCATGGCCTTGATTGCATCACAGACCTGCAGGTGTCGGACGAATTTATTCTGTCCATGAATTCAGTGCGCTGCGCCTGCGGGTTTCCGCAACGTTGGGCATGGACGCGGCAAGCCCGCTTGATAGAAACCTCATCAACGATACGACGCCCGACAGTCATGGCCCGAGGCGCGCCCATACGCACGAGCAGAGGACCCCGCATGCACCCTTTTCATTTCGCCAAGTCCAAGCCGAACCACCCCGCCTATATCATGGGGAATTCCGGTGAGACGGTCACCTTCAAGCAACTGGAAGACCGGTCCAACCAGATCGCCCACCTGTTTCGCGAACATGACATCAATCCGGGCGACACGATTGCCATCTTCGCAGAGAACAGCGCGCGCTATTTCGAGATTGCATGGGCCGCGCAGCGTGCCGGCCTCTATTATGTCTGCATCTCCTCTCGCCTGACGGCGCCGGAAGTCCAGTACATCGTCGAGGATTCCGGCTCCAGAGTGCTGATCGCGTCGGCGAGCCTCAGCAGTGTCGCGGTTGAAGTAAACTCGATCACCGAGCTGGAAGCCTACTGGTCTATCGATGGAGAGATCGCGACCTATCAGAAGCTCGAGGATCTTGCCGCAAAGAAGCCGACCACGTCGATCTCCGATGAGATGATGGGCACGGACATGCTCTATTCGTCTGGCACGACGGGCCGTCCGAAAGGCATTCGCCCGCCGCTGGAGCGCGATATCCCGATCGATGAGCCGAGCGTTCTGGTGCAGCTGGCCCAGCTGCTGGCCAAGGCGCAGGGCGACGACATGGTCTATCTCTCGCCTGCCCCGCTCTACCATGCAGCGCCGCTTCGCTGGTGCATGTCCTTCACGCGTATGGGCGCGACGCTGGTCATCATGGAGAAGTTCGACCCGGAAAAGTATTTGCAGCTGGTTGAGAAGTACAAGGTGACCCACACCCAGCTTGTGCCGACCATGTTCGTCAAAATGCTGAAGCTGCCTGAAGAGGTGCGAACGAAATACGACGTCTCAAGCCTGCGCGCGGCCATCCACGCGGCAGCACCCTGCCCTGTGCCGGTCAAGGAACAGATGATCGAATGGTGGGGCCCTGTGATCGAGGAATATTATGCCGGGTCTGAAGGCAATGGCATGACCTGGATCACCTCTGAGCAGTGGTTGCAGCACAAGGGCTCTGTCGGCGTGCCGGTCATGGGCGAGCTTCATATCTGCGATGAGGAAGGCAATGAGCTGCCCGTCGGTGAAGCGGGTACCATCTACTATAGCGGCACGACCCCGCCGAATTATCATAATGACCCGGAGAAAACGAAGGGCGCCCTGAACCCCAAGCATCCGGAATGGTCGACGCTGGGCGATGTCGGCCGTCTCGACAAGGACGGCTTCCTCTACCTCACTGACCGCAAGGCCTTCATGATCATTTCCGGCGGCGTGAACATCTATCCGCAGGAAGCCGAGAACGTGCTGATCACGCACCCGAAAGTGGCCGATGTCGCAGTCATCGGCGTGCCGAATGATGAGTTCGGTGAAGAGGTGAAAGCGGTCGTCCAGCCTGCCGAAGGCATTCCGGCTGACGAGGCGCTGAAGCAAGAGCTGCTTGAATTCTGCCGCTCCAAGCTCGCCAAGATCAAATGCCCGAAAACAGTTGATTTCGACCCGGCCCTGCCGCGTCACCCGACAGGCAAGCTCTACAAGCGTCTCGTCCGCGACCGGTATTGGGGCAAGAGCGATTCGACGATCGTCTAGGAAGGGCGCAGCTGGGGCGTCCTAGACCAATTCCGCTTTCAGCGGGATCGGTCGTCGGTTTGTTTGCGCTCACGCTAGCCAGCTGATGCGGGCAGCTCCGCGGGGGCGGCGCATTCGCGCCGGGCTCGCCTTGCTCGCTACCGCGTTTCCGTCAAAGTCGGAAACGCTCTAGATGCCCCAGCTTGCCGGATCCTCGATCGGCTGGTCCGCCAGAAGCGCCTGCATCCCTTTGACGATGCGGATCACGTACCAGACGATAGCCGCAAGAATGATCAGCACGCCGACGATGATGAGCGTCAGCACGGCGCCCACCACCATGAAGAGCAGCATCTTCCAGAAGATATTGATCTGGTTTTCATAGTGCGAGCGCACCAGCGGCGAAGCCGTATCCTTGCCGATATAGGCCATGATGACGCCGACAAGCGCCGAAACACCGATCAGAAAGCTGCAGAGATAGAGAATATAGACTAGGTTGGCATTGCCCTTCTGGCCCGGATCAACGGTGACGACGGGATCGGACATGGCAGGACCTCAAGCGGCATTGGCTGATGACTGGGCCAAGCTGTCGCGAGCGGGCGAAGTTGGCAAGGGCCCTTTCGGCGACAATCCGGATTGAAGCGCAAACTGCTTCCCCTTGCGCCCAGGCTTGCGAATGGCGTCCAGTTTTCGCAAAAGTACCCGCCAACAGGAATTCCAATATCTGAGGAAGGAAACACACCAGATGGCTGACCCGAAAAAAGTCCACTATAACGACCTTGAATCCATTGCAGGCCAGGAGGTTGGCGTCTCTGACTGGGTAACGATTGATCAGGAGCGCGTGAACAAGTTTGCTGACGCGACCGGCGACCACCAGTGGATCCACGTCGATCCCGAACGCATCGCCGCCGACGGCTCGGTGCTGCTCGATCTGGACGAGGGCGCGCTGACAGCGCTGGCGGCGACGTTGCGCGCCTGGGTCA
>DUBH01000031.1 GCA_012960415.1 Henriciella sp.
CCGGAGCGGCCAGTCTGGCGATGTGTTTGGATCCTAGTCCTTCGGGTTCCAGAGGATCACGTGCCGGCCTTTCTTGCCCTTGACCGGGGCGAGGTTTGCGAAAATCCGGCGCGGTCCGATCTGCGGGTCTGCCAGCGTCAGCGAGACATAGTCGCGTCCCGATGCCTTCGACTTGCGCATCCAGCCGCCGCCGATTTCGGTCGAGGTTTCACCGGCATAGATGCGGTAGTCCGGATGTCCTTCTTCGGTCTTTTCTGCATTCTTCTCGATGCGGATTGCGGCAGAGAGGTTCATCATTGCGAGGGTGCCTTCAAAGCCGGACTTGGTCTCGCTGACATATCCGAGTGCGTTTGCCATAGGGGTCTCCTTTTCTTTCCTTGGCGTGTCTCCCGGGGACCCCTTGTCCCCGTCGACGCCGGACCGCCCGGACGGGGGCTGAGCGGCTAGAACCCGATAGGGGCGAAGCGCATGCGGAGCACCGCCTGGGGCGATGAAATTTGCTGCGCGAGGAGCCGCAAAGCGGCGGGGAAATTTCTTCGCCGCAGGCGGTTTCATGGCCGCTCAGTCCGCGTCCAGGTCTTCAAGGCAAAGACGGAAACAAGGGGTCAGTGACACGCTTTTCGGGAAGAAATCAGACCCCTCATCACACGCGTCTCGATTGTCCATCGAGACCTCAAGACGCGCGATTTTTTTTGAAGGCATTTTCATGGGTCGCCCAGGTATCGGAGCCACAATCCCCAGCCTCAGAAAGCGGAAAGCCGCCCGGTGACAGGCACCGGGCGGCTCCTCAAGCTGGCTGAACAGGAGACGATTATTCAGGCAGCGTCCTGATGCTCAGGCGTCTCATCGGACGCGTTTTCCGCCCCCGCTTCGAACAGGCTCGCAATCCGTGTCCACGCATCGGCGGGCGGTGATCCGGCCCCGTCGACAAGGCGGGTCGGTGGCACCTGCATCCAGCCCGGTCGCCAGTCAGGATTGGCCTCGCAACCCTCCCCGCTGATCCGGTTCGCAAGCTCCTGTTTCTGCGCCTTGCCCGTCTCGGCGCGGCACGATTCCGCGAGCGACAGGGTCGCAATATCTCCGATCATCGCATTGATGGCGCGCTTGTCCTTCGTGAGATCGAAGAACACATCGTCGGGCTTCCACGCCGCCGAAAGGTCGGTGCCGCAGACATGCAGGACGGCTTCGACAATGCCATTCCCGGCCTCGAGCGCCCGGGCCATGACACTTGCCAGAACCGTCAGGACTTCTTCATCCGACATGGCGAGCAGCGCAGTGAAAAGCTCGCACACGCGGTAGTCGTCGCCGTTCCGGCGAAGGGCCGGATTGACGTTCAGCGCCTTGAACAGGGCGTCAGTCTGAACCTTCTTTTCGGCGAGTGCAGCCACAGATGCCGAGCCTTCGACGCTCGCTTGCGTCTCATCTTTCCGGACGCGAAGCTCGTGAGGACGCACGTCCCAGAGCGCGCTCCCCGCCATCGCATGCGCGACCATCAAGCGGAGAGCAATCGCGGGTGATGTGGCCAAACTCGCCTGAGCAGCAGCGTGGCGATGAAGCAGGATGTATTCCGCAAGCGGGCCGGACATTTCTGGCCGAACGGCTGCCGGAACGGCGTCGCTGTCACCTTTCGAACCCTGTTGCCGCTTACGGGCCTCGGCGGAGGTCAGCTGTCCCTCGTGGAGCTGGACCGTCCCGTCATGGCGGATTTCGATGAAGACCTTCCCGCCATCTTCCTTGGCGCACTGGACATATTCCCAGCGGTGGAAATACGCCCCGCGCTCAAGGCAGATGACATCGCTCCAGCCGTCTTCCTTGTAGGCCTCGACCCGCTCGGCAATCGTGGCGGATTGTGCCTGCCAGAACTGATCCGCATCCGCAAAGACGCCATGCTCGCCAAAGAGGTCGGCAGTGACCTGTCCTTCATAGGCATCAAGATCGAACAAGGCCTTGTCGGTGGTGATCGTGGTCCCGCCCGTTATCCATGCCTTGCACGACCGGCCCATCGGGGCGCGTTCGGTTTCGCTCTCGAAGAGGCGAAGCCATTCGGCCTGCTGGTCGGGCGTGGCGAGCGTCAGCGCGCGGATCGTTTCACGGTCCAGCTCGTCCTCGGCGTAGAGCTTGCGGATCGGCTCGGCGAGCGAAGCAAGCGCGAGCACACGCCGCACCATAAGCTCGGTCACGCCGAAGAAGGCGGCGATATCCTCCACTGCCTTGCCTTCCTCATGCAGCCGTTTGAACGCTTCATATTGCTCCATTTCTGTCGCTGGCAGGCGTCCGACATTCTCGATGACGGAGGCGGCAATCGCGGACGCCGCATCCTTCTCGGTCATGATCGCGCAGGGGACCAGCGGCGTCTCGCCTGTCTCCTTGGCGATTTCTTTCAACGCGAAGAAGCGGCGGCGTCCGGCGATGACGCCATAATACTTGCCCTCGCGGCGGACCAGCAAAGTCTGCCGCAAACCGCTCTCGCGGATTGATGGCAGGATGTCGGACACGTCCGGTTTCTTTCGTCCATGACGCATATTGAGTTTTGAAATCCGAAGCTCGTCGAGCGGGATGTGTCTAAGGTCGGGCTGTGCCATGGGGGTCTCCTTTTCTGGCGGGTGAAGCGAGAGACCCAGCGCCCATGCAGGGCCTCTCCAGTTGATCTTGGTGAAGGGAAAGCCCTCGCTGTCGCGGCAGGCTTCTGGGTCGGTCTCGCCCCAGTCATAGTCGCGGATCGTGATCAGGGGCGCGCGGCCCTCGACCCAGATTTCGGCGACCTGGGCCTCGGCAATGACGAGCGTCATGCGCGGCCTTGGGCCAAGCAATTCAGTGACGGTGCGGGCAACGCTCATGTCGAAGCCCAGCCCGTCACGGTCGCAGCAAGCCGGGCCGCAGCGGCGCGGCCTGCGTCCAGCGCCTCGGATAACAGCTCGTTCGCAACAGTGGTGAGGTAGCAATTGTCCGTGCCGGGATAATTACACTCGACGCCCCAGAGGCTGGCGGCGTGGTGATCCAGTTCGATTCCGTCGCGCTCGACCGAAAGCACGATCCCGCAATAGAACCACTCGCCCTTGCGCCATGCTTCCATCACGGCTTCGGCCTTGGCCTGCGCCTCGGCGAAGCGCTGGCGGAATCCGTTTCCCGGCCCAATAAAACCGGGCGCGTCCTTGTAGAGCGAGGGCCAGAATCCGTCCTGCCGCTGGTCCGGCGCGTCGGGGCAATCGTCGGCAACAATCCGGGCCGTGACCGTGAAGCCCTCGGCTTCGCAGCTGATCGTATCGCCTTCGCAGGCGTAGGTGTTGAAGTGCTGGGTGAAGGTCATGGCGTTCAACGCGTCCAGAAAACGTGAACGTCTTCGAACCCTGTCTCGAACACCATGATGTCGCCATTCAGCTCCATGTCGCGGGCGAGCGCTGACCAGTCGATATAGTATTCGAGGGCTGCGGGGATTTCCGTCCCGGTGTCGCGGTGGAGTTCTTCGGCGAAGTCTGCCCGGCTCGAAAAGCAGCCTGCGTAATCGTCGAAAGCCGCCACGGCCTGCTCAAGGTCGTCGCCAAAATGGCGATGGACCAGCGCGCCGAGCCTGCCATGTTCGGCAATAAAATCGGCCAGATTACAGACTGTCCCGAAGCTCGCATATTCGGAAAGCTGCGCGCCTTCGAAGCCTTCATAGTCATGGATCGCCCACTCTTCGGCGTCCGGCAGCGGCGACGTCACCAACATGGCGCGAACCTCGGCCATCACCTCATCAGGTGTCGTCGCGTCGATCCAGCGCCCGTGCAGGCAGCCATTATTGTAGGCGGCAAGGCAGGCCACATAGATACGGGGCCGGTCTGGAGATGTGGGTGCAGCGTCTGCCGCAAGGGGGGCTGAAGGTTGCGGTGTGGTCATGGCGTCAGTCTCGTCTCCCCGCCCAAATGTCCCTCCCGCATCAGGCGGGGGTGGGCGGCGAGAAGGCCGGCAGGCCGGACCCATTAGCCGGTTGCGCAAGGCGGAAAGGTAGGACGCTGAGACCACTTCCAGACGCCTTCATCCCCGTCGCCTTGCGCAAGCGGCGGGTCCGGGCAGACCGGTCGTCCGCCCACCTTCGTCTGATTGGGGGACTGTCCTGGACGCCGGGCGGACGGTTGCAGGCCGCGGGACGCGCCAACCGAGCCGAATCCCGCAAGACAGACTATATGAGCCTACACATCCGCACCTATCGCGAGCAGGACCGCGACGCTGTGATTGCGCTATGGGAACGCTGCGCCCTGACGCGGCCGTGGAACGATCCGTCGGCCGATATCGATCTGTGTGTGCGTAGCCGCGAAGCGACGCTGATGGTGGGTTACAGGGAGGATGATCTGATCGCGTCAGTTATGGTCGGGCATGACGGGCACCGGGGATGGATCTACTATCTCGCCGTCGAACCGGAGCGACAGGGTCATGGTCATGGCCGCGAAATGATGGCCGAAGCCGAGCTGTGGCTCGCAAGCCGGAATGTCGGAAAAGTCCAGTTGATGGTCCGCATCGGCAATGCCGATGCCGAAGCCTTCTACGGGGCGCTCGGTTATGAAGCCCAGGATGTGACCGTATTCGGGAAATGGCTGAACGACCCGAACGCCCCCTGAGCCAGCGGCCTCATAATGCTCATGCAGGCCGAGCAGCCTCCGACCCCTCTGCTTGTCAGTGGGAAGCGCAGGCTGGCGCGATCACCGGCGAGACACCCGCATGCCGCTGGGCTGCCCGGAAGGGCAGACCAGAGGTCCGGAGACGAGCCGGGCCGCTGGCGGCGTGCCGCCCGCGAAACAGCCCCCTCGCGTCAGCGAGGGGTGATCGCCGGATCAAGGTCTGATGCCAAATTGGATCTGCTCAGGTCTGTGCAGTCAGGAGGTCCCTGTATCCGCCATCCCGGAGTTCACGTCCTCGCACGAGGGCGCGGCGCATTTCGTCTTTCATGGCCCGGCTGGGGCTCTGCCAGGCTTCGGTGGCGCGATCCTCGCCATAGATGATGGCAGCGGTTTCAAAATAAGTTAGACCGGTCTCATGCGCATCGAGCGCAATGAGCGCATTGCGAAACGCAAGCGATGAGCGTGTCCAGGTGTCGTTGAAACTCGGATCGTCCTTGCCAAGAATACGCTGAGCCTTGCCGATGACTTTAAGTGTTTCGTCCATGCTCGACACATTATCGATGATCAGTTTCATGCGGACGGGTTCGACGCTGAGTAGTGACAGACCAGAACAAGCGACTTGGATGCTGTGGCCGTGCCCACGGATCATCAGGTATTCCCGGCCGACGCGATCTGTGAGGTGGGTGACTTCACACACATTGATCGTCTGATCGAAAATATCGTCGCGCTCGCTCGGATGACGCGGTACGACCTGCATGGTCAGGGCGCGAGCATAGAGGGCAGGGATCCAGAAGACGTCGGCCTCGTAGCCATTCGCGTCTATGTCGGGAAAAAAAACCAAGCCGAATTTCTCAGCGTCGATCTGGTCGCATAGCGGCCGGAGCAGCCGGATGCCGTGACAGGCTGGCTTTTCAGATATCTGTGAGTCGCCAGCCCGCAGGGCGGCTTGCCTGAATTCGCTATTTCGCCGAAGAAATTCCCAAGCCCAGCGACTTCTGGAGAGTCGGCAAGTACAGGCGTAGTCATCCAGATCAATACGGACCGAGGGTGTGTCGGCGGGACTCATCAGGTGCCTCCTTCACAAGCGGGTGCTGCAAAAGAGGTGCCAAAATTCTACTTCAGGCTAAAAGAAGCGCGTTTTCGACGGGTCCGAGAAGCGTTGCATAACCGCCGTCCCGCAGGTCACGGCCGCGGGCAAGGGCACGTCTCATCTCGTCTTTCATCGCTCGGCTTGGGCTGTGCCAAGCTTCGCGGGCCCGTTCTTCGCCATATATAAACCGCGCCGTCTCAAAATATGAGAGTTGGGCATCATGACAATCGAGTGCGACCAGTGCATTGCGAAGGGCCAAGGAATGGCGAGTCCATTCCGGGATATCCGCCTCTGCTTGCGGGTCATAGACACGCTGGGCGCGCTGGAGCGTTTTCAGCTTGGCCTGGAATTCGTCGAGACTGTCGATGATGAAGCTAAGCTTGACAGGTTCGCGGGCGAGAAGTGACATGCCCGTGCAGAACACCTGAATGACGCAGCCATTTCCCTTGAGAAGAAATTGTTCGCGGCCGGCGAGGTCGGTGAAGT
Source organism: Henriciella sp. (assembly GCA_012960415.1). GTDB lineage: Bacteria > Pseudomonadota > Alphaproteobacteria > Caulobacterales > Hyphomonadaceae > Henriciella. The sequence continues at coordinate 6,172 of DUBH01000031.1, forward strand.
GCGTGATCCTGCAGATGCCAACAGTGCGATCATAGAATTCACAGGATTCATTAGGACCACTCGGAGAAACTTGCATGTGAACCCGCCTCGGATAGAGACCTCCCGACCAGAAGGCGTCGGCTTCAAGGCCGCTATCCTCTGGATCCGGGAAGAAGGCGAGCCCCCATCGCTCAGCAAGCGCCTGAGAGGCTCTAGGGCGCACGAGGGTGATCTGATGGCAGGCGGGAGCGAAACTAAGCTCACTGGCAGAAGGAAGCGACGAGTCCTCAAGAAATCGTCGGTTTCGGCGCAGGAACTCCCAGGCCCATCTGCTGTCTGACAACAACCATGTGTAGTCATAAGCACTTATATGATCTGCCAGCCGGGACATTTGTCCTCGTTCCCCAAGAGAGATTCAACTCAACAGGGAAAGCAAATTCAATGCCGGAATAGAAAGTTGATCGAGTAGTTATTTGTTACGGTAACGTTTGGGAACCCATCATGCGAGGCCCAATGACGCTGCGCGCGGACCATTTTGAGAGTTTTACGCACTTGTTTCATTCCGGGTTTGGGGCATCATCCTGACTGATGCTTATCAGCATGCGCATCGCGCAGAATATCGATTCCACCATATACCGCAATCGCCGCGACTCCCAATCCGACAAGCAGATCTGGCCAGTTGGACCCAGTCCACAGTACGATTACGCCCGCGAGAATGATCCCCCCATTCGAGATGAAGTCATTGAAACTAAATGTTGTAGCGGCTCGCAGGTTTACATCCTTCTTTTCTATTTTTTTCAAAAGCCAGAGACAGATCAGATTTACAACACCTGCAATCGCGGCCATTGCCAGCATGATGAGACCGAGGGGTTCAGATCCTTCAAAGTATCGACGGATTGCGTCGCCGGCGACGCCGACGGCAAATACAAGAAGCATTCCACCTGACAGTCGAGCGGCGTTGCGTTTCCAGATCTGCGAACGTGTAAGTGCAAGCAGGCTCAAGCCATACACAATCGCGTCCGAGGAATTATCCAGCCCGTTCGCCAGGAGGGCATTGGAGTCGCCGAACCAGCCTGTGACAAAAAAGCCAATGGCTATGAGTATGTTTAGCCATAGTACGATTTGAAGAGTTCGGCGCTCGTCTGACGTCTCGATTTTCAAGTCTTCGCTACCCATCCTATGATTTTACCAACCGTTGTCTGTGAGGGGAGATGCACCGTAAGAATTTTATCGAAGCGTCTCCGTTAGAAAGCTTGGTATTGCAAGCGTATTGAGGATAGCTGGAGTAGCGGTAGGGCCCTGTGGTGGCAAGTGTGCCCTTGGCTCCTGGTGTCTTGTCGAAACCGAACCGGAAATCTGCGCGCCAAACCACCATATTCGCGATGATGAGAGGGGCAAACCCGAGGCCGAATATCGCCCAGCAGGGTACGGGAGCGGTTGCCCTACCTGAAGCCCCAATCGACAGCGCCGCTCCGAAATTCGTGATCGTACCCTTCCAGATGATTGGTGCCACGAAACGCGAATAACGCTGCGGGAGCCAAATTCTCTGCGCGGGGAACGCTGCAGACCAAATAGGAATCACAGCAACTGCGCCACCTGTGGCAATGCCGAGTATCTGGATTGTCGTATCACCACTCATGTTGCCTCCTGCGCTTGTGTTTTCAGCCGTCAGGGTTATTTCCTGCAGTCTACAGTAACTAGAGGGGCAAGGGGCGCTATCATGGCCTTGATGACGATCGGAAAACTGTCAGGGGCGACGGCCGTAAAAGTCACGACAATCCGCTATTATGAATCCATTGGCCTGCTCGACGAGCCGCAACGCAGCGCAAGCGGACAGCGGTTGTACGCAGGGGACTCTGTAGAGCGTCTCCGTTTTATTCGTCATGCAAGGGATCTGGGGTTTCCCGTCTCAGCGGTAAGGGAACTGATTTCGCTGCAGGTAGAGCCAGGCAGGGAGTGCGTCCTGGTTGACCAGATTGCACGTCGCCAGCTTGACGAGGTTCGCCGCAGGCTGACCCAATTGGAGGCGCTCGAGGCCGAGCTCAAACGCATGATCCGCGCTTGCGAAGGCGGCAAGATCGGATCCTGCTCTGTGCTCGCTGCCCTTGGCCAGCACGAGAATTGCTTGCACGAACAGCATGATGGCGCCGAGGTGCTTGCAGGGCTTCCGTCAAAAGGCGCTTGACCCTCCATTGACTGGAGGTGTTAAAAAGAGAGTGAGCCTGTTTACCCGATCGCAATAGAAAGTAGCTAGCCCAGCAATCATGTTTCCGTTCCAAGTCATAACGTGTTTACGAAGGTTGCTCGTCATGGTGATGGCGATAGCTTTTGTTATTGCGCCGATGACGGCTGCGGCGGATATCATGCATCCGGGCGATCAGGCCGCAGAGGAATGTTCTGCGAGTGAGCTAGCCCAAGATGTCTCTGATAAGGAGCCATCGCATGAAGGTCATGACCATACCGCGCATCAGTGCGGAAGCTGTCATTTCCATCTGATAGGCGGCGGCGATCTAAGCGGCGCTCCGAAGTCTGCCGTACAGACCAGACATTTGTTGCCTGGCGGTTCTTTTCTCGAGAACCTCCGCCCAGACGGTCTTTACCGTCCTCCTCGTGCCTAGACCAACGACACAGGATTATTTTGCGTGGCTACGGCCTCGCTGTCGTTGAATCTGGACGAGGAAACCAGCAAAAATGAAAATTCTTATATGCAGCGCGATCACCGCGCTCGCCCTGCCGGTCATGGCCGGTACGGCCTATGCGCAAGGGTGTAGTTCTGTCTATGTCAGCGCGACTGACTATGATCAATCCCGACCACTGACGCTCGACGCGGCTATTGCTCGCGCCGCCAATGCTTCGCCTGAAGTTCTGACGGCGGCTCTCGAGGCGAAAGCTTCATCGGCCGACGCCGATCAGGCGAGCCGTTGGCTTAATCCATCTCTGTCTGTCGAAACCGAGAACTTTGCCGGCAGCGGATCGCTTGAAGGCTTCAATGCCTACGAGACGACCCTGGTAGTGGCGCAGACCTTACAGCTTGGCGATAAACGAAGACTTTCCGAGCGGGCCGCCAGAGCTGAAGCCGCATTGGCGAGTGCCGAATGTTCTGTACGAAGCCTGGAAGCTCAGAAACTCGCAGGGGAACTCTATCTGGAACTTCGTGCCGCTTACGACATGGCCGAGGTCGCTCAGGCCTCAGCCGATCTCGCATCCGAGTTCTCCGGCGTCGTCCAGCGCCGCGTGGACGCTGGAGCGTCGGCTCCGCCTGAGTTGCTGCGCGCGCGGGCTGAAGCAGCAGCGCTTCAGGCGGTTGCGGATGGTGCGCGGGGCCAGGTCGAAGCCAAAGGGCTAGCGCTTGCGTCCGTTTGGGGTAGTCCAGAGATCGACTTTGTCTTGTCTGGCACTGCGGAAATCGTAACAGATCCGGCGGGTGGGTCGGCTCAACCAGATTCTGGCGTTCATCCGTCACTTGCGGCGGCTAAGGCCGGAGCGACGGCTCGTAGCGCGGCGACGGACCGGGCCCGCGCCGGCGCATGGCCTGATATAACCGTATCGGCTGGTGTCCGAAGATTTGAGGACACGGGCGATAGCGCGTTTCTGGCGGGTGTCAGTGTTCCTTTGCCGGTCTTTGACCGCAATCAGGACGCAACGCGGGCGGCGGGATTACGTACCCAGAGTGCCGAGCTATCAGCACAGACTGTTGAGGCAAGGTTGCGGGCCGAGCAAGCGAGTCTTGCCGCGCAGGTCCGGGCCGCAAAATCCCGCTTGCAGCGTCTCGAGGGCGAAGCGCTGCCGCTCGCAGAAGAAGCCTATACAGCTGCGGCAGAGGGCTACCGGGTTGGCAAGTTCGACCTGACCGCCACGCTCGATGCGCGGCGCAGTCTGATTGAAACCCGCGCCGCCGTTATCGATGCCCGGCTGGCGCTCCAGACATACACGCTGCGGTTGCGTGCGCTGATTGGCGCCGCGCCGTTCGAAGGAGAGATCCAATGAAACTGAATTTATTCTATGCGGCGCTGCTTTCGCCAGCGCTTTTGTATCTTAGTGCTTGCGGCAATGACGCCTCCGATTCGTCTGGTGCAAACCGGACGCCCCCACAAGCCGAAGATGGCCATGACGACCACGAAGACGGTAGTGATGAGGAGCATGAAAGCCATGATGAGGCCGATGGCGACGATCATGAGGGACATGAAGAAGGAGGCGGTCATACCGAACACGAAGGTGAAGGCGGCGATCATGTCGAGCTGACCGCCGAGGAGGCGGAAGCTGCCGGTATCCGGACCGGGCGAGCCCAGACCGGAGCGGTTTCGGGCCAGCTGGAACTGCCGGCCGAGATCCGTTTCGATGCGGACCGTGTCGCAAGGGTCTCGCCACAGGTCGAGGGCACCGTTGCCCAACTTTATGCAGGCGAAGGCGATATCGTGAAAGCCGGCGCCACGCTTGCCCGGCTGACCAGTCGTGAACTCGCCGGCCTAAAGGCCGATTATCTGAATGCCCTGAGCGCCGAGCGCCTCGCGCAAGCCGAGCTTGAGCGTGAGGAAAACCTCTGGGAGCAGAAAATCACCGCCGAGGCCGATCTGCAGTCGGCGCGTGCGGCATTCGCCGCAGCCAATGCCGGCCGGGAAGCTGCTGAAAACAGGCTTCATGCGATCGGCATTGGTCATGGCACACTGGACAAGCTTAATGAGGCTGCGGATGGGTCGCTTGCACAAGCCTATGTGACGGCTCCCCTTGCCGGAGAGGTGATTCAGCGGAGCGTTTCTCTTGGAGAAACCGTATCGGCTGGCGGCGCGCCCATCTTTGTCATCATCGATGATAGCGTCGTCTGGGCCGACATCGCCGTCTACAAGGAAGATCTCGGCAAGGTCAGCGAAGGCCAGACCGTGACCTTCCAGCAGGAAGATGGCCGCGTCCTGGCCGAAGGGACAATTTCAAATGTCCTGCCTGTCATCAATGAGGCATCCCGCACCGCGACCGCGCGGGTCATTGTCGACAATGCCGAACACAGGCTGAAGCCCGGTCAGTTCGTAACGGCGCGGATCGACACGGGAGAGGGGCGCCCCGTCGTGCGCGTTCCCTCCGATGCGATTGTCAGTGTTGAAGACAGGATGTCGGTCTTCGTCCCGACGGATGACGGGTTCGAACCGCGCGAGGTCCGGACAGGAGAGAGTGCAGGCAGCTATACCGAGATCATTTCCGGGCTCGAGGCCGACGAAGCATTCGTTGCCGAGGGCGCCTTCACCCTGAAAGCGCAGCTTGAAAAAGACGCTTTCGGCGACGGCCACGCACACTAGGAGACCCGCAAAATGATCAATTTGATGCACCGCCTTGCGGGTGGCCGGCTGCTTGCCGCCATTGCCGCACTCGCCCTGTCGATCGGGGGGCTGTTTGCCTTTCGCAGCCTGCCTGTCGACGCTTTTCCCGATCCCTCACCTTCTCTGGTCCAAGTCTTCACCGAAACTGAAGGCCTGTCGCCCGAAGAGGTCGAACGCTATGTCACCTATCCGATCGAGACGGCCATGTCCGGCCTCCCCAAGGTCGACGAGATCCGCTCGACATCCAATTTTGGCCTGTCTGTCATCAATATCTATTTCGAGGACGGCACGGACGTCTATTTTGCCCGCCAGGTCGTCGGTGAGCGCCTCGGCGAGGCCGCCGACGCCATTCCCGACGGTTTCGGCACACCCAAGATGGGGCCGATTTCGACCGGCCTTGGTATCATCATGTACTATCGGCTCGTCGATGAGACCGGCGAGCGGTCGCTGGTTGAGCTGCGCGAGATTGCCGACTGGATGATCAAGTATCCGCTCCAGTCGGTTGAAGGGGTGACGGAGGTTCTGTCACTAGGGGGTTTCGAGAAGCAGTACCAGGTCCGCCTCGATCCCGATCAGCTGACATCCTATGACCTCAGCGTCGGCGAGGTGATTGCCGCCCTGGAGAGCGCCAATCGGACGGCCGGCGCGCAATTCATCGAAATTGGCGCCGAACAGTACACGGTGCGCGGGGTCGGGCTCGCTCGCTCCCTCGATGATCTGCGTGAAACGCCGGTCAAGACCGTGGATGGACGAACCGTCCGCGTCAACGACCTCGGTGAAGTCGCCATCGGCGGCGGCGTCCGGCAGGGGCTCGCAACTGCCAATGGCGAAGGGGAGACCGTCGCCGGTCTCGTCCTGAAACTTTATGGCACAAACACGTCTGAGGTGATCGAGAACGCTCAGGCGCGCTTCGACGAGATCAACCAGTCGCTTCCGGATGGCGTCAAAGCCGTTCCGTATTATGATCAGGGCACGCTGGTGAAAAAGGCGGCTGCGACCGTGACGACCGCGCTCTGGCAGGGCGCGCTCCTGGTCGCCGTCATCGTCTTCCTGTTCCTCGGCGGCTGGCGGCCAAGTCTTGTTGTCGTCATGGCTATTCCCTTCTCGGTCGGCTTTGCCTTCATCGCGATGAAGGCCCTCGGCATCGGGGCCAATCTGATGACGCTGGGCGGGGTAGCGATCGCCATCGGGATGATGGTCGACGGCGCCATCGTCATCGCCGAGAACGTGGATCGCGGCTTGCGCGAACGACGCGAGGGTGAAGATAGCCGCACGACGGTCGCGCGAGCGAGCGCCGAAGTGATCGCGCCGCTAATTGCTGCCGTCGCCGTGGTGATCATCGTCTTCCTGCCGCTCTTTTCGCTACAGGGCACTGAAGGCAAGACGTTTCGGCCGCTCGCCGCTTCTGCCGCGCTCGCCATGACAGGGTCGCTGATCTATGCCGCGCTCATCGCTCCGGCGATGGCGCTCGGCCTCATGCGTCCGCCCAAGAGCAATAGCCAGGAGAGCGACAGCCGGCTTGTTTCGCTGATCAAGCCGCTTGCGGCCTTCTTCGTCCGGCGACGTCTCGCGGCGGTCGGGCTAGCAGGCGTCCTGCTTCTGGTTGGGGGCCTCTCAGCGACACGCCTTGGCTCGGAGTTCACGCCTGCGCTGGAGGAAGGCGATGTCCTGTTGCGTGTGACGATGGCGCCATCCATCTCGCTAACCGAAGCAAAGGAAACGTCGACCCGCATCGAGACAAGACTGCTTGAAGCCTTCCCCGAGATCAGTTCCATTGTCAGCCGGATCGGCCGTGGGGAAGTCGGCGCGCATGCCGACCCGGTGAACAGTATCGAGGCCTTCGTGGCGCTCAAACCCCGAAGCGAATGGCGCAATGGCATCAGCCCGGATGAACTCCGGGCGTCGATCTCCGAGAATCTCGGCGGCTTTCCAGGCGTCAGGGTTAATGTCGGCCAGCCAATCGCCATGTCGGTTGATGAGCTCCTGACCGGCACAAAGGCGCAGCTGGCGGTCAAGATCTTCGGTCCGGATACGGAGGTCCTGCTCGAAGGCTCGCAGGACTTGCAGTCCATTCTTCAGGAAATTCCTGGGGCGACCGACGTCCAGGCCGATCAGATCACCGGCGCGCCGCAGCTTGTGGTCTCGCTCAACCGTCCTGCGCTCGGCCGGTATGGACTGAGCGTGGAGGAGGCGCTCGATGCCTTGCGTTCCGGCGTCGGCGGGGCAGAGGCTGGTGCCGTTTTTGAGGGAGTGCGCCAGTTTCCCGTCATCGTGCGCTATGCCGAAGAGGACCGCAACACGCCCGCGGCCATCGGACGGATTATTCTGGAATCGTCCAGCGGCGCACGGGTTCCACTCGAAAGCGTGGCAAACATCAGGGAGATTGTCGGTCCACGTCAGATCACGCGCGAGAATGGTGAGCGATTCATCACCGTTCAGCTCAATGTGAGAGGACGCGATATTGGCAGCTATGTCGCTGATGCGCAGCAATCGGTCGCCAGCCAGCTCGACCTGCCGGCTGGTTATCGCGTCGAATGGGGCGGACAGTTCGAACTCCAGCAGGAAGCGAATGCGCGGTTCGCGGTCGTGATCCCGATCACGCTCGGTATCGTATTCCTGATCCTGCTATTGACGTTCGGGCGCATGAAATCGGCCATCCTGATCCTGCTCAACATTCCGCTGGCGCTGACCGGCGGGGCGATGGCGCTCTGGATTGCAGGCCTGCCGATCTCGGTGCCTGCGACGGTCGGCTTTATTGCCCTGTTCGGTATCGCGCTCGGCAATGGCATGGTGCTGGTCAGTTTCATGGATGATTTTGCCAGGGAGGGCCGTGGTCGCGATGAACTTGCCGTCGAGGCGGCAGGCTTGCGGGCACGTCCTGTGCTGATGACCGCCCTTACGACGGCGCTCGGCCTTGCGCCGCTGCTCTTCGCAAGTGGTGTCGGTGCTGAAGTGCAGCGGCCACTGGCCACGGTGGTCATGGGCGGGCTGGTCTCCTCGACCGTGCTAACTTTGCTGGTGCTACCCGCCCTTCACCGCTGGTTCGCACCAAAGCCCGACGCGCACCATTCCTTGTTGGAGGCCGAGCATGTTCATCCATCGTGAACTTCGCTTCGCGGTCATGTCCGTTTCTCTCGCAGCCCTGGCCGGCTGCGAGAGTCTCGACAACGTGATGGGGGCCCTTTCAAGTGAGCAGTCGGCCAAGGTGCAGGAGGAATGCGGCCTGATACCACCAAAGAGCCGCGTAAAAAACGCGGTACACGCGCGGCGACGCGCGTATCTCGAGTGCAAGCGCAAGGTGCTGGAAGAGGAGGCCGATCCTGAGCCACGCACATGATCATGACGATCTTGATCCCGCGAGCGATGATCGTCGGGTCTCCATTGCCATCTGGTCAATAAGACTGTCATACGGATCACTGATCCGCCCGCCGTTGGTGGCTGGACGATCGTTATTCTTGGCGGTGTTGCGCTGGTCATTGCAGAGCTTACAGCCCTCCTGATCTATTCGGTGCAGAATGGGAGCGTGAATATCCGGGCGCTCCTCCTTCACAATCTGTCCGACGCACTCGCATCTGTAGCCGTGGTTGCGGGCGACGCGCTCATCCTCATCTATGACTGAATACTGTTCGATCCGTTCGTGACGATCGGTATCGCGGTAACATTCTCTGCCTGTCGTTCCGCGAAATCGGCGGGCCGATCCACATGTTGTGGCTAGGCAGTCCGCCGGACATTGACATCGGTACCGTCATTGAGGCGATGCGGAGCGGTGATGGTGTCGTGGATGTCCATCATTTGCATCTCCGGCAGATGCAGGAGCCCCTTTTGTCAGCTATCTTCGAACAGTTTGTCGGTGAGTGCGCAATCGGGTGTTTCAGCGCCGGTGCAACCAGCCATGATCTCGCCGAGCCGTCGATCCATCTGCTTCAGATCGGCGATGCGTTTACGGATATCGCCCCGATGTGCTTCTGCCAGCGCCCTGACCTCCGCGCAGCTCGGCCTGCCATCATTGATGCCAAGTAGCGAGCGTACATCTTCCACGGAGAAGCCGAGGCTGCGGGCTCGCAATATGAAACGCAGTCGTACCTGATCTTCATTCGAATACAGCCGGTGGCCACTTGCCGTGCGGGCTGGTTCGGGCAGCAATTCGATCTTTTCATAATAGCGGATCGTTTCAAGATTGCAGCCGAGCCGCCCGGCCAGTTCAGCCCGTTTGAGTGCTGCTCGCGGCGATGTGATGGCCATGATGAAATACCCACTTGTGTCTGTACCAACTACAGAGCGTAACGTGATCATGATCAATAAAGCAATGGGAACAGCTGGTCATGGCAGGTACGGAAAACAGCCCAGCAAATGAGCGTCGCTCAAGGTGGCTTGTTGCCGGTGGCATGCTGGGGGCATTCCTTGCATCATCCTGCTGCATCGTGCCGCTTGTGCTGATCAGTCTCGGTGTTTCCGGAGCGTGGATTGGCCAGTTGACGGCGCTGGAACCCTACAAGCCCCTTTTTCTTCTGGTCGCGATCGGATTTCTCGCGGCTGGGTTCTGGGATGTCTATTTTCGAAAAACCAGTGTCTGCGAGGATGGTAGCTATTGCGCCCGTTTGCAGTCGTCAGTCGTCAAGCAGGTCGCCCTGTGGAGCGGCGCGCTTGTCGTGCTGGCGGCCTTGACCATCGATGTATGGGCACCGTTATTTTACTAGCCAGGGAGACAAGTATGAAACGCACATGGATGATCGCCGGACTGGCAGGTCTGGCACTCGCGGGGGGGCTCGCAGTCGCCGGCGCGCAGAATGCTCCGGATGCCTCGGTGGAGGTCGAACAGGCGACAGCCCGTTTTACGATCGGAAACATGACCTGCGCGACATGTCCGATTGCTGTCAGGAAAGCGATGATGCGTGTCGAGGGCGTTAAATCTGTCGATATCGATTATGCGGCCAGGACCGCAGAAGTGGTTTACGATACGGCGGCGACAACGCCTGTGCTGATCGCTGCGGCTTCAACCGATGTAGGATACCCGGCAAGCGTTACGGACGGTTGAACACGCAGCATCTGGAATATCCTGATGAGGCACCTGCCAGTCGATGTTCGCATACATCGTCAGATTTTCACACAAGGCTTTCACTTTGATGTCAAAATGGACTGACCGAAAACTGCTGATAACGGGTCTGGCCGGTACCGTCATTGCGACACCTTCTTGTTTTGCATCAATGAGCATGTGCCTCAGCCCCGGCCGGGTACCAAAAATGGACAGGCTGAACCTTGAAGCTGCCTGCGCCGAGTGCACTCGGCGGGGCATCCAGGTGAACACATCGATGCGTACGAGCGATCCCGCGGTCTTCGCCGCAGGCGAATGCGGCGACAGCGGCCTCAACCTGATCCCGGCCACGCCTCCGACATCGGGTCGATGGTGTGATTTTGAATACTTGATCGAGGCCGCGTCGCCATGCCTGGTCACAAGCCAAGGAAGAAATAATGAATCAAACCGTAAAGACAGGCGATTGCTGCTCCGTCAATAAAAACGGCGACGACAGCTATGACCTCATCGTCATAGGTGCTGGCTCGGCCGGGTTTTCGGCTTCGATTAGCGCGGCCGAGGCCGGCAGGCGCGTGGCCATGGTTGGGCATGGCACCATCGGCGGCACCTGCGTCAATGTCGGCTGCGTGCCGTCCAAGGCGATGATACGGGCCGGTGAAGCGGTGCATGCTGGTACAGCGGCGGCACGGTTTCCGGGCATTGAGCCCTGTGCGCAGAGCGTGGACTGGTCGGCGGTCGTCAAGGGCACGGCCGATCTGGTCGACGAGATGCGCCAGAAAAAATACATCGACCTGCTGCCTTCCTATGAGAATGTCACCTATATCGAGGAAGGTGCCGCACGCCTGATCGAAGGCGGGATTGAGGTCGGCGGGCGGATCATCGCTGCACCGAAGGTTCTGATCGCCACCGGCTCGCGCCCTTTCTTGCCGGAAATTGACGGGATCGAGACCGTGGAGGCGCTCGATTCCTGGGACCTTCTCAGCCTGCCCGATCAGCCCGAAAGCATCCTGGTCCTGGGCGGCGGCTATATTGGCTGTGAACTGGCGCAGATGGCGTCGCGGCTGGGCGTCAAGGTTACACTGGTCACGCGTTCGCGCCTTCTGCCCGGCGTGGAACCGGAAGTGGCCAAGGCGTTGACCGACGCGTTGAAGGCTGAGGGTGTCGCGGTCGAGACCGGCCTGTCCTACCGATCGGTGAGACGGAGTGACGGCGGCGTCACGCTGACAATCGAACGGAGTGGAAAGCCTGTGACCCTCTCCGCGCAGCGGCTTGTGGCCACCACAGGCCGGGTGGCCAATTCCGAAGACCTCGGCTTGCGCGAGTTCGGCATCGAGACCGATGCGCGTGGATCGATCAAGGTCGGAGCCGACATGGCCACAACGCGGCCTGGCGTCTGGGGAGCGGGTGATGTCACCGATCGCGACCAGTTCGTCTACATGGCCGCTTATGGGGCCAAGGTGGCGGCCAACAATGCGCTCGGGCTTCTGGATTTGCGCTATGACAATGCGGCCATGCCCTGGGTCGTGTTCACCGATCCGCAGGTCGCCGGCGTCGGCCTTTCCGAGGTGCAGGCGAAGGCAGCCGGTCATGACGTCAAGACCAGCGTGCTGACGCTGGACCACGTGGCACGCGCCGCCGCCGCCCGCGATACCCGCGGCGTCATCAAGCTGGTCGCGGATGCGAAGACCGACCGCCTCCTGGGCGGACAGATCGCGGCGCCCGAAGGGTCTGATGCGATTCAGACGCTGGCTATGGCGTTGAAGTTCGGCATGACGAGCAAGGCGCTTGGCGAGACAATTTTTCCATACCTGACAACTGTTGAAGGGTTAAAATTGGCGGCACAGACGTTCGACAAGGACGTGGCGAAGCTTTCATGCTGCGCAGGCTGAAACCAATTTTAACCGCAACGGGGCCTCGCCAGTCCAGCCAGATCAGGAAACGTCCCAGCCATGGATATTCGCGCGACGTTGTTGATCTATGCTGGCGCGGCAACCGCCGAAATTGCCGGTTGTTTTGCATTCTGGGCCTGGCTGCGGCTTGGAAAGTCCGCTTTCTGGCTGGTTCCGGGGATGATATCCCTTGTTGTATTCGCTTGGCTGCTGACACTGGTGGAAGCGTCTGCAGCCGGGCGCGCCTATGCCGCCTATGGTGGGGTTTACATAACTTCCTCGCTCATCTGGCTATGGACCATTGAGGGGATTCGTCCCGACCGCTGGGATCTGATAGGGGTTGTAACCTGTCTGATCGGGGCTGCGGTTATTCTTTTTGGTCCGCGCATGCCAGTTTGACGCTATGGCGAAACGGGTCTTTATCGTCTTCCCTTTAGCTCGATCGGGGACAGTGCCGGAGTATGCCGCCTTACTGATCTGGAGGGTTGTGCGGATAGACTGTTTCTTGGTCCGGGCAGTCGCGGCCATTCGCGGGAATGCTGCAAATTTCCATGATGCGATGAGAACCGTCCCGGCCCCGTTTGACCTGGAAGATCACGTCATCGCCTTCAGAGAGGTCAGTCAGCTCAAGATCGCCCATTAAAGCGAAACTCATGGTCATCGCGCCCATGGCGATGCCTTCGAAGGGGCCATGGTCGATGGTGACCCGGCCGTCGTCGCGATCAAGGGATGTGATCCTGCCCGTGGCCCGTCCAGTATCGCCGGGCATAGCTTCATCTGCCTGTTCGAACGGTTCAGGCCTGGTCTGGTCTGCAGGGCCGGATGCTGGCGGCGTTCGGCTTTCGGGGTCACTGCAGGCTGTCAGGGAAGCGGAACCTAACAGGAAGGCGGTAATCAGAATTCTTTGAGTCATTGGGATTTCCTGGTGAACTAATCGGGAGACGCAGGCATTCCGGCCGCGGAACGCGGCCGGAACCTGATTTACGAATTTTTTGCTTGAAACAGAGGACCGGCTAGTGATCGGTGTCGTCATGATCCTTGCCTGACATGCCGGACATGGATCCGTGTCCGCCCATGTTGCAGTCCATCATGCCTTTGCCTTTCATCATCGACATCATGGATAGTTTGAAAGCATCCGGATCGCCGCCGATCGGCATCATCATGGCGATATCATAATTGTCGCTGTCGTCCTGCTTGAGCATGAAATGGACGTTGTCGCCATTCTCGAATTTGTCGAGCGCAACCATTCCGCCGACCTCGAAGTCCATTGTCATTTCACCCCAGCCGATCTTCTTGATCGGATCGTGTGAAATATTGACGGTTCGGGCATCCAGATCGACGCCGTTAATGACGCCAAAGCCGGGCGCCATGTCGCCGCAGCAGCTCATGCCGGCCATGTCCATGTCTTTCATGCTGTCCATTTTCATGCCGGCCTCCTGGGCGAGCGCCGGACCAATCAGGGCCAGTCCGAGGATTGCGCCTGTGACTGCTGTCTTTCTGACGAGGGTTTTCATCGTTTTCTTCCTTTTTGATTGTCAGGCGCGGCTTTCAACAGAGGCCCCCGATGCGCGCCGGGACGGGGGAATAGGGTGGATGGACACGGGACTATTATTTCGACCTCAGATATTTGATGAGGGCAGCGATCCCGAGCAGGAGGAGGAGCACAGCAAGCAGCATGAACACCGTGCCGAACAGGCCGCCACCCATCATGCCGCCGTCGATCATCATTCTGCCTGATGAGCGATCCTGCGCGGCCGCCGGCAGCATGGCGCTACTCAGAAGCAGTGGAAACAAAAGCGGAATTTTCAACAGGTGTCTCGTCATGGTTTTTCTCCTTCGGGGGTGAATGAGCCGGTCCGGTTATCCGGTTCGGCCCGGGGTAAATCTGATGGCATCTGCAACCCCACTCGGATGTAGTAGATGGCCGGGATCACAATCAGGGAGAGGATGAGGGTTGAGGCCATGCCGCCAAGCATGGGCAGGGCAATCCGGCGCATGACGTCCGACCCGAGACCGTCGGTCAGGAAGATCGGGGCAAGACCCGCAAAGATGGTCGTGACAGTCATCAGCTTGGGCCTGACGCGCATGGCCGCGCCTTTGCTGACGGCGGCGAACAAGCCCGCATCGTCGACGGGATTTTCCTTTCGCACTTCCGCGTCGATATAGAGCAGCATCACGACGGCTGTCTCGACCGCGATGCCGCCCAGGGCGATGAAACCGACCGCGACGGCTACTGACAGATTGTAGCCTGCCAACCAGACGGCCCACATTCCGCCGACCAGGCCGAATGGCAGGCTGGCCATGATGATCAGGGTCCGGTCGAGCCGACCGAAATGTAGCATCAGCAGCAGGAAGATCAGTGCAATCGCAGCTGGAATGGCGATCTTCAGCCGCGCATTCGCTTCCTGCATCTGTTCATACTGTCCGGAGAACTCCACCGCATATCCCGCAGGCAGGTCGACGGCGTTGGCAATCACCTGTCCGGCGTCTGCAACATAGCTGCCCATGTCCCGGTCCGCGATATCGACGAAAACCCAGCCAGTCAGCCTGGCATTTTCCGATCGGATCATTGGCGGGCCTTCCGCATAGGAAATGTCCGCCAGTTCGCTGAGAGGGATATGGGCGCCGGACGGGGCGGGCACGAGTATCTCTTCCAGGTCTGTCGCACTCTCACGAAATGGCCGATCATAGCGCAGGATGATGTCATAGCGTTCCCGGCCCTCGACAGACTGGGAGAGTGTCATGCCGCCCAGGGCGGTTTGGATCACGGACTGGAAGGCTGCCATGTCGATATTCCGCCGGGCGAGTTCGCCCCTATCCGGCGTGATCTCGAGATATTTTCCGCCCATGACCCTGTCGGCGAAGGCCGAGCGCGTTCCGGGTACGTCCGAAATGGCCGCTTCTATGTCCCGGGCAATGGTCTCAATCTCTGTCAGATCATCGCCCGTAACCTTGATGCCAATGGGCGTGCGCACACCTGTTGAAACCATGTCCATGCGAATCTTGATCGGATAGCCCCATGAATTCACGAGGCCGGGCATTTGCAGCTTGGCATCGAGCTCATCGGTGATGTCCTCGACCGTCACACCTGGCCGCCAATCCTCCTTCGGTTTCAGCTTGATCCAGGTCTCGATCATGGATCGGTTGCGGTATCGGCGCGCCCGGCCTTGCCGAAGACACGATCGACTTCTGGCACGGTCTTGATGACGCGGTTTGTCTGGCCAAGAATCTCCCGCATCTTGGTGGATGACACGCCGGGCAGGGTGGTCGGCATGTAGAGGAGCTCGCCTTCATAAAGGGCCGGCATGAATTCCGAGCCGATCCTCTGGACCGGCACGATGACGGTGGCCGTCAGCGCGAGCGCAAGGGCGACCGTGATCCATTTGAACCTCAGGGCTAGATGGAGCAGCGGTTTGTAGGCCCAGACGAAGAAGGCGTTCAGGGGATTGGCTTCCTCGCGCCGGAACCGACCCCGCATCAGGTACAGCATCAGAACCGGGACAAGTGTCACCGACAGAATGGCCGCGAAGGCCATCGCATAGGTCTTGGTATAGGCGAGAGGACTGAAGAGCCTGAAGCTCTGACCGGTCAGGGCAAAGACCGGCAGGAAGGAGACCGTGATGATGAGGAGTGAAAAGAATATGCCGGGGCCGACTTCCTGAGCCGACTCGACCAGCGCTTGGCGGCGCACGCTCGGATCGGGTTTCGGTCCCAGATCCGCCAGTTTCCGGCTGGCATTCTCGACAAGCACAATCGAGGCGTCGACCATGGCGCCGATCGCGATGGCGATCCCGCCAAGTGACATGATGTTCGCTGTGACACCTTGCCAGGACATGATCAGGAACGCGCCGAGCACTCCCAGCGGCAAGGTGATGATGGCAACCAGAGACGACCGTACATGGAGGAGGAAGATCAGAATGACGAGAGCAACCGCGAAGCCTTCCTCGATCAGCTTGTCTTTCAGATAATCGACCGAACCCTCGATGAGAGGCGCGCGGTCATACACAGTGACAATCTCGACGCCTTCTGGCAGCCCGCGCTGGAGACTATGAAGTTTCTCCTTCACACGTTCGATCACCGACAGCGCATTCTCGCCATCGCGCATCACCACGATGCCGGACACAGTTTCGCCTTCGCCATTGAGTTCGACAATGCCGCGCCGGAGGGCCGGGCCTTCGACAATCCGGGCGACATGGCTCAGCTGGACGGGGGTGCCATCCTCTGCCTTGACCACGACCTGTTCGAGATCAAGTTTCTCATCGACATAGCCTGATGAGCGGATGACATATTCCGTTTCGCCCTGTTCGAGCACGCGGCCACCGACCTCGCTCGAGGCGGCGCGGACCGCGTCACGGATACGGGTGATCGACAGGTCGTAACTTCTCAGGCGATTGGGATCGAGTAGCACCTGGTATTCCCGGACAAAACCGCCGACCGAAGCGACTTCAGAGACCCCTTCCACTCCGGCGAGTTCAAGTTTCAGGAACCAGTCCTGCAGTGAACGCAGCTCGGCGAGATCGGTCTTGCCGGTCTTGTCGACCAAGGCATACTGATAGACCCAGCCAACGCCGGTTGCATCCGGTCCGATCTGGGGTACGGCGCCTTCCGGGAGTTCGGATCCCAGCCGGGACAAGGCTTCGAGAACGCGCGAGCGGGCCCAGTAGAGGTCAACATCATCGTCAAATATGACATACACAAAACTGGTGCCGAACATTGAGGAGCCGCGCACGTCCTTGGTCTTCGGCAGACCGAGAAGGTTCGTCGATAGTGGATAGGTGACGAGGTCCTCGACAATCTGCGGGCTCTGGCCCGGAAAATCGGTGCGAATGATGACCTGGGTATCTGTCAGGTCCGGCACTGCATCGAGCGGCGTGCGCTGGATCGCCATCCACCCGGTCACAGCCAGTGCAGCGGCGAGCATGAGGACGATGAGCTGGTTGGAAACCGACCAGGAGATCAGCTTTGCCACCCATGATTTGGAGGGGTCTTGCCCCGCGAGGTTTCTGTCGTTTCGTTCAGTCATGACTGTCCCCCGAATGCCCAGGGGCCTGGTCAGCGCCAGTCTCGCCGTCATTGGTCGTCATCGACATGCCGGCCATCGGCCTGGGCCAGTCAATCCGTTCGGCTCCATCTGCGCTGTACGGATTGGCTGGTTTCGCTTCTTCCTGCAGCCAGTACCGGCCCGTTGCGGTGTCCCGGTAGAGCACCAGACCAGCCTCGCTGTAATGCTGAGGTGCGCCTTCCAGCAGCCAGGGTTTCAAGGCCTCGACCAGGTCTGAGAGTTGTGTGGCAAGGTCTTCGCGGTCCGTGGCGTCCTGCGCGGCGGCGAGAGACGCGCCGCATGCGAGCAGCGTGAGAACGGGTAGCAGATGCCTCATGACATTGATTCGCGGGCGTGCCCATACCAGGCGGGGCGCCGGTCGTCCTGTTGACCTTCAGCGCCCCGCCTGGTGGGTTACCAGCTACATCGCGGGCGCGGGCCCCCCATTCGTGACGCCCCACTTGATGCGCCAGCCGTCGCTCGTCTGGTTCACGAGCAGCATGTAGGTGCCCACCTGGAGGGCGTCGCCGCCGTCCTTCGCGTTCATCTGGTACCAACCTCCATCGAGCGCCCAACCGTCACCCAGATCGATTGTGCCGACATCGTTGATGGTCACGTCAGCCGGGTTCGCAGCCATTCGCTCCGCCATCAGCGTGCTAATGGCCTCACCGCCTTCGGTGGGGGGCAGGTTCGCGAACGAGGCCATTGCGTCGTCGGCATAGAAGTCCGCGACCATCGACGGGTGACCGAGGTTGTAGTGCGTCTGGTAGGCACCGATGAGGTCGCCCATCGTTCCCTCGTTCTCGGGTGGCTCGCCAGCTTCTCCGTACGCAAAGCCCTCGGGTGGTGCCGCGTCGAAGTTTGTGATCACTACCTGGATCTTCCAGTCACCTTCCACCTTCGTGAAAGCGGTCATGTATGTGCCCGACGAAGCAACTGAGCCGTCCGGTGTCGTTGCCTCAGTAGCGTATGTGCCCCACCCGACCGCTCGATCGCCGAACGTCATGGTCTCGTGGTGGGAAAGTTCGATTTGGGGCGAGGCCGCCTCCATCGTGGCAGCCATGTCGGCGACAATGGCGTCTCGGCCGGCGAAGTTGCTCTGGTTGGCACCAAGTGATAAAGCGTCGTCGGCATAGTTTCCGCCGACGACCGACGCATGCCCCATGTTGTAATGAGTGACCCAATCCTCACGGAGCTGCTCCAGCGCCATCTCGTCTGCCGACATCTCGGGCATTGCGGGCGCTTCGGCTGCCTCCTCGGTGTCGCCGGCGCAAGCGGCCACGAGGATGGCAAGACAAACTGCGGAAACCTTGCGGGTGTTCATGGGGCACCTTCCGGGATTTCGAAGACGACTGGGTACGCGGAATCGCGTGGGTTGTCCACGGACATTGAACGGGCCCCCTATGGTGCGCAACCATGACTTGTGCTGGCGCGAACGCCGTCCGCCGGAACTAGCCGCCCTGTCCCACCCAATCGAACACCGCAATCTCCGGGGTACTCCCCCGGCGTATCGGGAGAAACGTCGTACCTATTCCGCGGGACACATAGAGAGGCGCGTTGCGTTGATCGCCCGGCGCTCCATCGTCCTCGTACCACCCTTCCACATAGGGTCCGCTCCCGCCGGGGAGTGCCCAGGCCCGTCCCAGGACCTTCACTTGTCCTCCGTGGGTGTGGCCGGACAGGACCAATTCCGGGACGATGCCTTGGGTGGCGGAGTCGCGGGTGAGCGCGTCCCGATGCGCGGGACAGTGCGCGAGCAGGAGGTGCGGCCCCTGCGACGGCACGTCGCGAAACGTCTCCCGCCAAGAAGGGAGTCCGCGCAGGTAGTCATCGATCCCCGACACGGTCAGGCGAGGCCCTCGCGGACGCTCCAGCGACACCGACTCGTTGAGGAGCAGCTGGACTCCGGCGCGAGCGAAGGAGTCCCGAAAGTCGGACGGCATGAACGTTCCCCGGTGCTCCCAGTTCCCCATGATCGCGAGCTTCGTCGCGCTCGCGGGGAGGAGTCCCAAGAACGACTCCATCACCGAGATGGGCGTGCCAGCGTGTAGCGTATCCCCGGTGAGCAGGATCAGGTCGGGTCCTTCCCGATGCGTGGCTTCGGCAACTCGTTCCTGGTGGCCTGAGACGGTTCGTAGGTGAAGGTCAGAGAGCTGCACCAGCCGCAGGCGACCCTCGATGTCTCGCGTCGTGTCTATTGGGTTGGGCACTCGATGACGAGTGACTTCCAGTGTGCGAGCGCCGCGGACAGAGGCCACGAGCGTGCCGGTGCCGGTCACCCCGGCGGCAAGGCCGGCGCCTCCCAGCGCGAGCTTCACGAACCGACGGCGCCCCATCTCCGAAACGGAGGACTGGTCGGATGTCTCGGCTTCGAGGTGAGGAGTGGGCATAGCTACGGGAATAGACGCGTTCGGCGACTTGAAGATCGGTTGGAATCGCGGATCGCGGGAGGGACTACGTCACGACCTCGCACCCACACCGAGAAGAATGGTCGATCACCAGGGCGTCGCTCGGAACGTCCCGCACGAGCCAAACCACCAACAGGTCGCCCGACGCCGCGAGCGTAAAGAAGATCCCCACGCAGCCAACCACGCGGAAGACGAGACGAGGGCGCCCAAGAAGGGCAATACACCAAGAAGCAGCCCTGGCAGAAGCGCTGCCCACCTGTAGGCGGCGACCGAAATCGACTCCTTCTTGTGATCAGGGCTCTGCCCGCTCCTTCGTGTAGAGGCGGAAGAGGGTCGCCGCAGCCCGAGCAATGCACCGTCTTCCGCCGCCATCCTTTCCCCAGCATGTGCTGAGGGAGCCGCGTAGCAGCGCCGCATCCTGTGCAGGCGACGTCCAGCGGTCGTGGCGTGCCGCAGAGCGGGCAGAATTGGTGGGTTGCTTCGAGGTTCTGGCCGCATTTCAGGCAGTGCGTTTCGGCGGGCCCGCGCTGATGTGCACGTCGGAATCGTCGGGGTCCGAGAAACGGAAGCGATACGTAGGAATCCTGGCGTTGAAATCCATCCAGTACTCCGTGGACTCCGCAGCCGGTCCCACCGTCTCTCCCTGCACCACGGACTCTCCAGCGACCCTCGCGAGATCCGCGGTGAGGCGCTCCAGGCGGTCGCCGCTCTCCGCGTCGAACAGAGCTCCATCCGCGTTCCGAGACTCGAACGCGAGCCAGAACCGTCGGTTGCCGATCGCGCGCCACTCGTAGCGCTGAATCGGTTGAGGTGCGTCCCCGAGCTCCGACGGAAGGTGGAGGGCGATTTCTGCCGCAGGTGCAGGCGTTTCGTTCACCGCGATCCCGCCGGTCCACTCCGTGTTGAACGAGCCTTGGCCCCGGAAGCGTGGCTCGATGAGCCCAAGATTGAACCAGAGGTACGCGCCCACGAGCATCTGCGTCGCGAGCAGAAAGCCAGCGAGTGGAGCCAGACGCGCATGGATGCGCCGTGAGGTCCCCACGTGCTCGGTCCAACGCCGACGAGCCTCCCGCCGATCCCACCACAGGACGTAGCCCAGCGAAACGAGCACGAGCCCCATGCCCATGAGGCTGTACAGGAGCGTTGTGAACAGTCTGAGGCTGTCGCCCCACTGCCAAACGTGAACGCTCTTGTAGGCCTTCTCGAACCATGCAGCGCCTGGATCCGTCCGGCGCATGGTCCGCCCCGAGGCGCGCGTGAGCACCAACTCCGAGGGCTGCGCGCCTTCCATCTCGAAGGAAACGACGGGGATGCGGTCGCGCGTGTAGTAGCGGTTGAACTCGGCCTCTTCGTGCACTCGGCCCACGTGTGTGCCGGCGAGTTCGCCCTCCGCGATGGCTCGCACCATCTCGGTCGGGAGAGGGTCTAGGTGATCGCCCGTGGCGGCATCATATACGCGCTCGACCTCGAAGGGCCCGGGCTTCACGATGTAGACCGGCCGACCGGCCAGCGCTTCCAGACGAAGCCAGTACACGCGATCTAGCCCTTCTGCACTTGCGTTCTGGAGGATCGCGGACGGTGCTAGAAGCTCTTGAGCCTCGAGCCGGACGTGCTCGGCGTGGTACGGCTCCAGCTCGTACACGCCTTGCAGTCCATTGGTGAAGTGCGAGCCCGACACCGTGAAGGACGGCGGAGGAGACGATCCAGCCGACGATCGGGATCGTGGCCGCCATGCCCAGACGACGGTGGGTGCGGGAGAGGCGGCGTCGGGCGTCGGGGTTCATGAAGGTGATCAGCGAGCCCCTCTCTCCAGAATCGAGTGTTTCTCCCCGGTCATCTGCCAGCGCGTCAGCACGATGGGGATGATGCCGGCGTCGTAAAACGCGTCGAAGAAGCGCCCGACGGTGAAGTCATCGGCTTCCTGAATCGCATACTCCCCGAGTAGTTCCTCGATCTGAATCTTCCCGGTCACATAGCTCGTTCCATAACCTGGCTGTCTCAGATAGAGGTGTTGCTCGTTCCGCACCAACGCCCCTTCGGTAAGCCAGCCCCGGGGCGTCCACTCCATGGCGTGGGCGACGGCCTCCTCCATTTCGAATTCGTTCCCATGCAACATGAGGCCGCTCAGGGCGCGCGCCGCCCGCTGAGCCAGCATGATCCATGTGAGCTCTCGGGAGCGCGGCGAGCCCTCTAGGAGGCCGAGGTGCATGAACATCTCCTCGACGCCCGTTGCCAGGCCCTCCGAACGGGCGTCGAAGATGTTGTAGAGCGAAGGCGTGGCTCGGATCGGGCTGGCGTGCGGATTCTCCCTCATGCGCGCCAACTCGATCCAGTGGTGCATGTGAGGGCGGAAGGCATCGGGATCCCGGTAGTTCACTTCGGAGAAGAAGTTGCGCACCTCGTCTGGTTCAGCCGGCGCAAAAGCCCCGTTCACGGCGCGCAAAGCGGGATCCATCCACGGTTCGATCGTCTGCACCTCCTCGTCCCTCAGAAACCTCATGTATGCGGTCACCGACGCGTTCAATCGACGGTCGAACTGCTCGGGAGAGCCGATGCGCTCGAGCTCTGGCAGATGGCGGTTTCGATTTTCCTCCAGCCTGAGGGAGGCGTGCGCGCGCGCCAACTCCCGTCGCATGAGCGTGACCTGCTGCTCCCACGAGTACGGGACGAGGTGGACGTTCTGCAGGTACCACGTGTAGTTGTCCTTGCCGATACCCGATGGGCCGGTCTTGGACGCGGCCTCGCCCGCCAGCCATAGGCGGAACTGCTCAGACGCATCACGCGCATCAGCGATCGCCCGGTCGAGGGCCGAGCTCGTTCCCGAGACCCGCTGCGCGAGCGCGGTCAGGTTCGCAACCTGCCCGCGGAAGGAGCGGTCCCCGGCCATCCACAGGTCTGCCGCATTCGCGTCCGCGAGGTTGTCACGCGCTTGTTCCAGAAGCGCGGGTATCGCCGCGACGCGCTCGGCCAGTTCAGCGGCATCGGCGGTGGAGAGTGGGTATTCGTACATCCACAGATCGACCCAGCCATGGATCACGGAGCCCTCGTGGGCGGGCACGTCGCTTTCGGCTGAATAGATCGTGACGTAGAACGCGGGATCCCTGGCCCACGGCCGCCGCACGCGGTGGTCGAAGTCGAGCCCGTTCATCTCCGCGCGCACCAAATGCCAGTCGATCTGTCGCTCTACGCTCCAGCGGCTCGGATCCAACTCACGCAGCCGGTTCTGCCAGCCCTCGAGCTGCTCGTGCTGGCGAGACATGGCCTCGCGGGAATAGTCGGGAACGCCATCCACGAAGACCGGTCTCTCGAATGCTCGCCATTCGTCGAAGAGTTCCGTCAACTCCTGGTGGGTCTGGGCAGCCACGGGTATCGGGAAGACAGGCAGCGCGGGCACGAGCAGCCAGAAGAGCGTGGCGACAGCGGGCGCGGCGAGAGAGTGCGGGGACGTGCAGATCCGGGGCGGCATG